>JBJHBZ010000032.1:0-40487 GCA_050485765.1 Phycisphaerales bacterium
TCCCTGCTCGTCGGCGACCGCGAGCCACTTGGCCCACGCGCTCTCGCCGGAGCCTGCGCGGGCGGGCGCAGCCGCGCTCCCGCCTCGCCGCCCGCGTGCGTCGCTCTCGCCCGCGGGCGCCGCTGCGACGGGCGCGGGCGGGGCGGCCTCGCCGTCGTCCTGCTGCGCCAACGCCGTCATCTGCGAGCGCACCTCGCTCGGGAGGGCCTGGAACGCCGCCATCACCCGCGTCTGTTCTTCCGCGTCCGCCGACTCCAGACGCGCCATCGCCGCGCGCACGCCCTCGGGCGTCATTGCCACGCGGTACCCGCCGATCTCCACCACACGCGGCTCATCCGACGCCCCTTCCGCCCCAAGCCCCGAAGCCTCGCGCCCCGGAGCGCCAGCACCCGAGGGACGCACCGTGTCCGTTTCGCCACCTTCGCTCTGCCCGCGCTCGGCACGCACCAGGTCCGGGCGCACGTACACCGGCGTCGCGAACGTCAGCGCCCCGAAGTCCGCGTAGGTCCAGAGCATCAAGCTCCCCTCGACCCCGCGCGACGAGCCGTCGGGCGACCACCCGGCAAAGCCGCGCACGCCCGTGATCTCGCGGTACCGCGCCCCGACCGCGTCGTACGCCGCCTTGTCCCCCGGCTCGATCCCCAGCGGCACGCGCCGCGTCACGTCGAACCGGTTCGTCGGGGGCGTCTGCCAGAGGTTGTCCCGCTCGCCGTAGACCACCACCGCGACGATGTTGTCTCGTGTCAGCATCCAATCGACCAGCCCGCGCGCCTCCGGGCGCGTCAGCGGGGCCCACCCGGCCCCGTCGGCGTGCTCGGGCCACTCGATCGGGAAGTGCATGTCCAGGTCGATCCCGCCACCCGCGGTCCCGCCGTACCCGTCCTCGTTGAACAAACCGTCCCCGTCGTTGTCCGTGCCCTCGATCATCAGCACGTGCGTCGCGGACTCGCCCGGGCCCGGCTCGCGCATCACCCGTGGGTCCGACGCATCGATGACGTGCGTCGGGGGCAGGTCGTAGCCCATCACCGGGCGCAGACGCAGCATCGTGATCATGCCGTCGCCGTTCAGGTCGTCCCCGCCGTCCTCGGCGGAGCGCCGATCCCGGTCCGCGTCCCGCGGCGTTTCATCCGGCGCTCGTCCGGTGTCCGCGGTCGCCAGCCCGTCGCGGCCGAACATCGCAAAACGCGCCCCGCCGTCCGGGTTCAGATCCTCCACGACGTACAGCGTCCGCCCCGCGAGCGACGCGTGCCCCGGCATCGTGCGCACGAGCTCGCCCGCGGCCTCGCGCCCGATCGTGTGCCGCCCGTCGATCCCCGCGATCACGAGCACCGCCGGCTGGCGATCCGGGTGCTCGGCGTCCGGCGCGGTGATCCGCGTCACGACCACCGATCGCCCCTCGGGCGTGCGCGCCAGTTCGCGCGTCGCGACCCCGGGCGCCCCCGCCTCCCGCCAGTCCGCCGACGCCCCGCTCGCGCACACCAGCAACGCCGCACTCATCCACAACCTTCGCATGACGCCTCCAAGCACCACCCTCACGCCGATCTCTTACATCCCGGGCCCGAACACGATCGCGTTCAGGAGTAAACGCATCGGCCCGTGCTGGAACCCGCGCATCGTCGGGTCCTCCGCGAACGCGATCACCCACCCGCGACCGAGACGGTGCGCCGTCACCGAAGGCTCGTCGCGGATGTGCGCGATGTTCCGATCGCTGATCCACCCCCCGACCCGAGGCTCACGCGCGTACGACGCGATCACAAACCCCGTGTCGCTCACCGGCAGCGGGGTCGCGTCGGTCTTCAGCATCGTCAGCGAGCCCGGGAGCCCAGCCGTCATCGGGTGCGTGGTGTCCAGCAGCATCCGCACGCCCGCGCCGGGCACGCGGTCCTCGTCGGCCCGCCCGACCCGCGCTTCATACGACAAATCCGACAGCTTCGAGCGGGTGTCGTCCCGATCCCAGCGCTTCGACTCCAGTCCCAGCAGCTCACGCGACGCCCAGTGCCCGCTCCGACCCGTCGCGACCAGCACCCCGCCCTCGCGCACGAACGTCTCCAACGCCGACCGCGCGTCCCCGCTCAGCCCGCCGCCGCTCGGGAGCACCACAACCCCGAAACGCGAGAGATCCGACCGCCCGAGGCGATCGACGCCCAGCACCGAGTGCGGCACCGGGTACGCCACGTCCAGCATGTGCCAGTGATGCCCGAACGAGTTCGCGTTGATCGGCGAGCCGCGGAGCAGCGCCACACGCGGGTTGCCCAGACGCCCGCTCGCGTTGTTGCCCAGCGCCGGCCCCTCGCTCGGCATCCCTGTGCTCGCGCGATGGACGTTGTTCCCGCTCGCGAGCAGGTCGCGCTCCAGCGCGTCCATATCCACGTGCCGGTTCCGAAGCGTGTGCAGGATCAGGCTCCCGCGCTCGAAGCGCATGCCGTCGAGCTCGATCGCCTCGCCCGACCGCCGGGCGAAGGCGTCGTGCTGGATCGCGACGCCCACGCCCGCCGGGAAACGATGCTGCGCCGAATCCACGATCAACGCGACCGACCCTTCCCCCGTGACCCGCGGCTCCGGCGCTCGCCACGCCCCCAGCGGCTCGGTCCCCGTCGCGAACGCCTCGCGCGTCACCAGCGCGTCGATCCCCAGCGCCGCCGGGAGCGACCACGAGGTGATGTCGTACGTCTGCTTCTCGACCAGCTCCGGATCGGGCTCGAACAGCACGCGCGCCAGACGCCCCATGTCCTGATCCGTGCGCACGACCCACGACCCCGCCGGCATCGTCCTCGGGACCGCTGTCATCTCCCCGTCGTAGCGGATGCCCGTGACCTCGACCTCTCGCGTCAGGCGATCGATCCGGATCCCGTGCGAGACGCACAGGTCGTGGATGATCGCGAGCAGTGCCGGGTCGGCGTCCGCCGGGATCACGAACGACAGCGGCGACTGGCGCGCCAGCTCGTGCGTCGAGCGGAAATAGTCGTGGAACCGCTCCAGCATCCCGCGCCGCTCCCGCGCGACCATCTCCAGCGAGCTCATCGCCGTCACGTAGTGCCAGTACGCCCGCCGGCGCAGCGTCAGCACCTCGTGCTCGTTGAACTCGATCGCCAGCCCCGCCCGCGAGTGCCCGCCCTTCTCCGTCAGCAGCCCCACCGCGCCGTGGTACACCGGCAGCACCTTGCCGTACCCGGGGTACATGTAATCAAACCGCTCCCGCGTCGCGTAGATCAGCCCCTCGCGGTCGAACGCTTCGGCGTTCGCCTCGCCCACCTTCTTGATCCACGCCCGCGTCGATTCCGGGATGTTCGCGTTGTACGGCTGGTCGCCCTCGCCGAAGAAATACGGGCTCGTGTACCCCATCTCGTGATAATCGATGTGCAGGTGCGGCAGGTACCGGCGGTAGACCTGCAAACGAGAGCGGCTTTCCGGCTGCGTCAGCCAGACCCAGTCCCTGTTCAAATCGAACAGATAATGGTTCGTCCGCCCGCCCGGCCACGGCTCCCAGTGCTCGTTCGAATCCGGGTTCGGGTCCGCTTCTTGCCCGACCTGGTTCTCGTACCAGTTCACGTAACGCATCCACCCGTCCGGGTTGAGCGCCGGGTCGATCACGACCACCGAGTTGTCCAGGATCGACGCGATGTCCGTGTGCCGGCTCGCCGCGAGCGTGTACGCGACCTCCATCGCCGTCTCGTACACCGACGGCTCGTTCCCGTGCACGCCGAAGCTCAGCCAGGAGATCGTCGGGTTCCGCTCCAGCGTCGCGCTCGCCGGCCGCTCCGAGCCGCGGGTGAGGGCCCGGTTGCGATCCAGGATCCCGTCCAGATCCGCGAGGTTCGCCTCGCTGGAGATCGTCAGGATGAACAGCTCCCGGCGCTGGTGCGACTGCCCGTACGGCGTCAGCGTTACCTTCGGCGAGGCCTCCGCGAGCGCACGAAAATAGGCGACCAACTCTTCGTAACGAGTGAAGACCGTGCCCGTCTCCCGCCCGAGATACGCCGCGGGGCTCGGGATCGACGGGTCCGCGTCAAACGGGCGCGCCCACTCGAACAGGTCGGGGCGATCTTCGCCGGGCGCGAGGCGCGGGGGCTCGGCGCCATCGGCCGGCTGGGCCCAGGCGGGCGCGACCAGTGCCGCGACGGCGCCCGCCGCGGCGGCCACCCTGATCCAGCGAGATCGTCCGAATCTCCACGCTCCGCGCGTCCCCCGACGCGAACGACACACCCGCTCCTGCACTCGCGGCTCCTTCCACCCATCCCGAAGAGTCCCCGCACGGCACCGTCGCGGGGCCTTGCACACGAATCTCCCACGCCCCACAAACACCGCGGAGGGGGGATAGCCTCCCGGATGCCCACCGGGCCTGTCAAGCCAGACCCGATAAACCATCCGATTCGTGACAGGCTGCAAGATGATGAGCGTCTGGATGAACACGTTGTCCGTGGTCGGCGTTCACACCTTGTCCACGTCTGCATCGCCATGCCCTCGCATGACGAAGCCGGGGCGTGAACCTTCTCCCCAGTCCGGGGCGTACGATGGGCCTTGGTCTGGGTGGGAGTCTGAAAAAGACACGAATGACCTGATTTGTTTTCAAGATCGGACTTGACCGGTGATCGACTTCTCGTTGTCATAGAAGACGGAGGAGTCAGGGACGACGCTGTCCGAGCCGCCCCGGTGGAACCGGGCCGGGCCCGTGACGGCTTCAGCAAGGGAGGCCACTCAATGATCGAGAACACCGCCCACGTCAAACCCGGCGCCTTCTTCGAGGTGAAAAGCCAATTCCGCGCTGATACGGATCAGAACGGGGATTGGTGGGTTTGGCGCCGTCTGAGCACCAACGGCTGGGCCACCATGCGCCGGTGCGATACGCGCGAGGACGCGCTCAGCATCGCCGACTCGCTCAATAAAGATCCGGACCGGCACGCGGTCTGATCGGCAGGCGACGCGCCCCAGCACGGCGCAGACTCGTCTTTGAATGAACGCATCAAGCCCGAGTAGTCGCTCGGGCTTGTTCGTTTGTCAGTACCCACTATCTCGAAAACGACGCGCGGCCTGTCGCCGCCGAGCCCGGCGCGAGGGGTGTTTCACCCGCGCCGGCGCTTCTTCTTCCGCTTCGCCTTGGCCCGCAGGTCGCTCGCGGCTTTCCGTTCCGCCTCGTCTTCGCGTTGCTCGCGGAGTTCGATCAGGCGGGCGGCTTCCTGCACGTCCTTGTCGCCGCGGCCCGAGACATTGATCACCACGCTCTGGTCGTCCGGCAGGGTCGCGGCGAGGCGGACGGCCTGCGCCACGGCGTGGGCCGTCTCCAGCGCGGGGATGATCCCTTCCAGTTGCGCCAGCAGCTCGAAGGCGTCCAGCGCGTCGTCGTCGGTGACGGCGGCGTACTCCACGCGGCCGGTGTCTTTCCAGTAGGCGTGCTCCGGCCCGACGCCGGGGTAGTCGAGCCCGGCCGAGCAGGAGTGGACGTTCTCCGTCTGCCCGTCGTCGGTCTGGAGGACGTAGCTGAGCGAGCCGTGGAGCACGCCCGGCGAGCCGTGCGTGAGCGGGGCGGCGTGGTTGCCCGGGCTGCTGTTCAAGCCCCCGGCCTCGACGCCGACGAGGCGCACGCCCTTCTCATCGACAAACGGGAAGAACGCGCCCGCCGCGTTGGACCCGCCGCCCACGCACGCGACGACCGCGTCCGGCAGCTTGCCCATGTGCCGGATCGACTGTGCCTTGATCTCCTTGCCCATCACGGACTGAAAATCGCGGACGATCATCGGGAACGGGTGCGGCCCGACGACCGAGCCGATGATGTAGTGCGTGTCCTCGACCGAGCCCATCCAGTCCCGCATCGCCTCGTTGGTCGCGTCCTTGAGCGTGCGCGAGCCCGCGTCGACGCTGATCACGTTCGCCCCGAGCATCCGCATCCGGACGACGTTGAGGTGCTGGCGACGGACGTCCTCGGCGCCCATGTACACGTCGCACTTCAGCCCAAGGTGAGCGGCGGCCGTCGCGCTCGCAACGCCGTGCTGCCCCGCACCCGTCTCGGCGATGATGCGCTGCTTGCCCATCTTCTTTGCGAGCAGCGCCTGCCCGAGCGTGTTGTTGATCTTGTGCGCCCCGGTGTGGGCCAGGTCCTCGCGTTTGAGCCAGATCGAAGCCGCCGTGTTGGTGCGCGAGATCGACCGAGCGTGTCCGCTCAGTCGCCGGGCCTCGTGGAACGGCGTGGGGCGCCCGACAAACTCGCGGAACAGGCGGCTCAGCTCATCGCGAAAGTTCTGGTCTTCGCGGGCTTTGTAGTAGGTCTCTTCAAGCTCCCGGAGCGCGTGAACGAGCGTCTCAGGGACGTAGACCCCGCCGTACTCCCCGTACCGCCCCTGCTCATCGGGGGCTTCGGAGAGGCGGCGTGGAATCAGGGTCGGGTCGGCGCTGGGGTCGAGGGTGCTCATGATAGAAGGGTAGGGGTGTCGCCCCGCCGGTTTGCGGGTGCGAGCATCGCGCGTGCCGGTTCAGAACGTGGGGCGGACGCTGGCCGCTTTGGCCGCGTTGCGTTGGGATCGCTGGGCCGCCCGGAGCCCGGCCGACTCGTTGACGCGCAGCACCAGGACCATCCCGACGACGAAGAACGCCGTCAGCAGCGCGAGCGAGACGGGCGTCCCGATCCAAGCCTTCACCTGGCTGAAGCTCGCGACACCGACGACGGCTGCGAGGCGGTAGACCATGCCCGAGAGCCCGAAGAACTCGGCCGTCTTATGCATGGGCGTGAACCGCCCGACCAGCGAGCGGGCCGCGGTCCCAATCCCGCCCAGCCCGAAGCCGATCCCGTTGCCCACGACCCAGAAGAGCCACTTGGGCGTCTCCGGGTTCACGCTGTGGGCGAGGGCGATCCCGAACAGCCCCAGGGCGCTGGCGATCCAGACCCCGAGGTAGATCAAGACCGTCGCCTTCGCGCCGATGCGGTCCTGGAAGCGGCTGGTGATCGCGGCCGCGATGCCCGCGGTCACCGTGAGCTGGAGCACGAACAGCACGAGCTCGGCCTGCTCGAAGCCGAAGTCCGTCGCGATGATCGAGGCGAAGGCGATCATCGTTTGCACGCCCATGCCGAAGACAAAGAACGCAATCAAAAAGCGCACGAACTGGCGGTAGAGCGAGGCCGACACGACCGTCTCCCGCATCCGCAGGTACGTCGCACGGGCGACGCTGGTCGTGGACGGCGCGCGCACGGCCGGGGGCTCTTCGAGCACCGCCATCGCCGGGGTCATGTTCACCAGAAACCAGACCCCCGCGAGCACGAAGAACGGGCTCCACCGCTCCGGGTCGCCGATCCCGAAGATCTTCATCATGACGGCTGTGATGATCAGCAGGAGCAGCGCGCCGACGTACCCCATCGTCCACCCGATCGCCGAGACGCGCCCGATGTTCCTCGGCGTCGAGACGGCGGGCAGAAAGCTCGCGAGAAAGTTCTCCCCGATCTGGTACAGCACGTTCGCCGGGATGTAGAGCACGATCGCGAGCAGGATCAGCCCCTGGTCGGCGAAGGCGAGCCCCGCGGTGAGGGCCGAGCACGCGAGCCCGGTCGTGATCAGGAACCGCTTGCGCTGCCCGCGCACGTCGGCGAGCGCGCCGAGCACGGGGCTGAGCACGACGACGATCAGCATCGACGTCGCGTGCGTCGCGCCCCAGATCGCGTCGCCGCGTTGCGGATCGCCGACGATGACCTCCCGGAAATAGACCGGGAAGAGCAGCGTGATGATCAGCAACGTGAACGACTGGTTCGCCAGGTCGTACATGCCCCACGCCCAGACGGGCTTCGGGTTGGGCAGGTTCTTGAAGGGGTTGAGGTTGGGCATGGTGGGTGTGGACGCGCACGGGCGACGGCGGAGCATACTCGGCGCGGGCGCAGCGCGGTGGGTGGGTGTTTCGGGTTCGGGGTTGCGGTCACTCGTCCCCGGGGCGGAGGTGGCGGATGAGGAACGCCGTCTGCCGATCCTTCGCCTCGGCGGCGACCTTGCCGAAGCCGATGTGCTCCTGCGGCGCGCCGGTTTCCGGCCAGGTGTGCAGGTCGATCCAGCCCGGGTCGCCGCCCTCTTGCGCGTAGCGTTCACGCAGGCGATCGAGGAACGCGCGCATGCCGGGGAGGCGGACCATCCGGTCGGCTTCAGAGTGCAGCGCCAGCAGCGGAACCGGGCGGAAGCCCGCGAGGTGAGCCATGGGGTCCAGCGGTTCGACGGCGCTCGGCTCGTGGCGCGCGGTCCACGCCTCGGCGTCGGGATCGATCGCGCGGTCGGGGTGGTAGAGCTGCGCGAGCCAACCGGTGGTGGATTCGACCGCGGCCGCGGCGAAGTCGTGGGGCTCACAGAGGCGGCGGAGCGCGATCATGCCGCCGAGGCTCATCCCGCCGATCGCGAGGCGTTCGCGGTCGAACACGCCGGGGTGCTCGCGCTCGAGCGCGTCGAGCAGGGGGTCGATCTCCGCGAGCGTGCGGCGCATGACTTCGAGCGTGTGCTCGGGCCCGTCGAGCCCGGGCTCGGCTCGCTGGCCGTGACCGGGCAGGTCGATTGCGATCGCACCGAGGCCGGCCCGGATCCATCGCAGATACCGCCCCGGGTCGAGCTCTTTGTAGGACGTGCGCCCGTGGAGCCAGAGACAGCAGGGCGCGGGCGTGGCCCAGTCGGGGTGGGCGAGCAGCGTCGGCACGCCGGCAAGCGTGACGGTGCGTGCCGCGGCGCGGAGCGAGGAGGGGAGTTGGTCGAAAGGCTGGGGCATGAGGGGAACTCAGAACTCGGAGCTCAGAACTCGGAACAGCAGATCTGAGCTTTGTTGCGGGTGCGTTCCGCGATCCGATCTGCTGTTCCGAGCTCTGAGCTTTGCTGCTGTTTTTAGATCACCACCTTCGCACCCGGCTCGATCGCCTTCGGCAGGTCGGCGTCGGCGAGGTCGCTGGGCCACAACGCCGTCCGGGTGCTGAGTTCGATCACGCAGTCCGGCTTCCCGTCGCTGGTGCGGGGGATCTTGACGCCCGCGCGTTCCAGCCACGCGGCGGCCCGCTCGGTCTGGATCTGGGCGCTCGAAGCGGGGCTGTCCACGCCCTCGGCGTTCTTGATCGGGGCGAACTCGTCGCGCCGAACCGTCTCGTAGACGATCGACTGCGTCGCGCTCGGGAGCGCGTCGAACACGAACCGTTCCAGCTTGATCCCGTTGTTCGCACTCGGCGAGACGGGCTCCAGGGTTTCCGGATCGAGGTGGGGGATCTTCTTCTCGGCGCGGTGGAAGGGGAGCGCTTCCTCGACCGTCTCCGCGACACGCTCGACGAACGCGCGCCCGAGCACGTGCATCGCGATGTTCCCCGCGAGGAACTTCAGCTTCCCGTCGGGCGTGGTCTCGCGCTGGCGCTCCATCGGGAGGTCGGAGTACTCGATCACGCTCACGCGCCCGCCCGAGGCGACGAACATGCCCAGCTTTTCTTCCGCGTACGCCTTGGGGAGCATCTTGCTCGACATCTCGGCCGACGAATCCGCGGCGTCCGCGTGCAGCCCGAGGAAGACCGGGTCGAGCACGCGCGCGATCGGGTTGTCGACCTGGATGTAGCTGATGTGCTCGATGCCGCGATTGGCCATGTCCTCCAGCGCGCCGGAGCGTGCGAGGGCGGTGAGCGAGCCGCCGTGCCCGTCGGGGTTGGTCGCGAGGCGACCGTCCGGGGCGAGCATCATGCGACCGGAGCCCATCTCGAAGCTCGGCACGCCGCCCTGCTGGAAGCAGGTGACGTCGGCGGGGTCGAGCCCGAAGTGCTTGTGCTCCTTGAAGAAGGCGACGGTCGCGTCGTGGTTGAGCGGGCTGGTCATGATGTAGAGCGGGATGCTGACGCCGAGGCGGTCGCGGAAGCGGAGCAGGCTGTCGGCGAAAAAGTGGAACAGCGGCTTGCCCGTCACGGCCCCGGCCGGGAAGCACCCCTTGGGCCCTTCGAAGCCCAGGCGTGAGCCCTGTCCGCCGGCGACGATGAACGCCGCGACGCGCCCGTGGCGGATGAGTTGCTCACCGCGGGCGCGGAAGTGGGTCTCGTCGTAAGGGCGGACGGTGCTGGCGCAGTCGGCGGGGTAATAGGGCGCCGGGTCGACGTGGGGCGGAACGGGCAGGTCGGGCTTGTGCTTGACATAACGCTCGACCCAGGCGGGGATCCTGTCCCAGTCGACCTGTTCGAGATCCTGCATCAGGGCGGCCCGGTGCTCGGGCTTGAGCCGGTCGGCGAGCTGGAGCAGGTGGGCCTGGTCGGCCGAGGCGATCATGTCCTGAAGGGCGTCGTGCGCGGGCATGGCGGCCTGCCTTTCTCTTGAACCGTGCGTCCCGAGCCCGGCGTGCGGGCCCGCCGGGGTGACATCGTACGTGGACGATCTCGGGAAGACCCGCCCGGAGTGCGGTACGGTGTGCGCATCATGGCGAACCTGTTCACGACCCGTCCGCCGGCCGCCTTGGTCGCGCCCTCGATCCTGGCTGCCGATTTTGCGCACATGGGCGAGGACTGTCGTCACGTGCTCGAGCACGGGGCCGACCTCCTGCACCTGGACGTGATGGACGGGCACTTCGTCCCCAATCTGACGATGGGCCCGGACCTGTGCAAAGCCCTGCGCCGGGCCTGCCCGGACGCATTTCTCGACGTTCACCTGATGATCGAGGAGCCGGGCCGGTACGCGGAGCGGTTCATCGAGGCCGGGGCGGACCACATCACGGCCCACGCCGAGGTCCTCCGCCCGGGCGAGATCCGGGCCCTGAGCGAGGGTGTCCGGAGCCGCGGGGCGAGCTTCGGGCTCGCGATCAACCCGGGCACGGGCGTCGAGGCGGTGCTGGAGACGTTGGAGGCGCTGGACGTGGTGCTGGTGATGTCGGTCTGGCCTGGCTTCGGGGGGCAGGCGTTCCTGGCGGAGGTGCTGGAGAAGGTCCGGGCGATCTCGTCGAAGCTGGGTGCGGGGCAGCGTCTCGAGATGGACGGCGGGATCGACGCCGTGACCGCCCGCCTATGCCGCGAGGCGGGGTGCGACGTGCTGGTCGCGGGGAGCAGCGTTTTCGGCAAGCCCAAAGCGGAGCGGGGGGCCGCGATCCGGGCGATTCGGTCGTAAAGATCTGTTTTTGAATGATTTATGCGCATGGTCCGCGAGCGCGTGCCGGGGTGAACGGGCACGGGTTGCGCGGGAGAAAGACCCAATCAAAGATCGAAAATGATTCGGGGGCTGGTGCTGGCTCTCGGGGTTGGTCCGATGCTAGACTTGTCCTTCCGCGTCCTGGGGGCCTCGGCGTGTGGCCGGTGGAGTGGTGAGGTGGACGCGGTCGCAGGGAGCGTCTCGCGGCACGAGAGCCGCGAATCAACTTCTATGGCGAAGCTGACGGATATCGACGTGCTGCTGTTCCGCGCCGGCTCGACCGCCTGGGACGAGGCGGGGCGGATCGGGGGCTCTTGTGACCTCCCGCCGAGCGAGGCGGGGTTGGCCTCGGTGCGCGAGCGGGTGTCGGGGCTGATCGCGTCGCTGGGGGCGCCGGTGGGCGTGGTGCTGTGCGGGCCGGACGAGGCGAGCCAGGAATCGGGCGAGGTGGTCGCCCAGGCTGCGGCGGCGAAGGTCCGCGTGGTCGAGGCGATCGGGGAGGTCCGCCTGGGGCTGTGGGAGGGCCTGCTCCGCAAAGACGCGGAGGAGAAATTCCCAACCAGCTACGGGCAGTGGCGCGAGAACCCGGCGAGCGTGAACGTGCCGGAGGGCGAGAGCCTGCACGAGGCGGCCGATCGCGTGCTGACCGGGCTCGCCAAGGCGTTGGAAAAGCTGAAGTTGGAGCCGGGCGAGGTGGTCGCGGTGGTGCTGCGCCCGCTGGCGTTCGGGATCGTGCGGAGCTGGGTCCACGGCAAGGACCTTTCGGAGCTGTGGTCGACGATCGAGTCGTGCCCTTGCTCGGAGCGCGTGAGCGTGACGCGGGCGCGGGTGAAGCAGATGAAGGAAGGCCTGGGCGCGAGCGCGTGAGCGAGCGAGCCGGGGCGAACGAACCCGGGGGCGAGGCACGCGGCTTGCGTGGCTCGGACCCCGACCTGGGGGGCGACCGGGGGGCGGAACGGGGTGTTCCGAGCCGGGCCCGAGGAGCGGACATGACGCAGGCTGCGACCAGGACGTGGGCGGACCTGAAGCGAGACGACGGCAAGAAGAGCGCGATCCCCGAGGGGTTGTGGCTCCGGTGCCCGAGCTGCGCCCAGATGATTTACCGGCGCCAGATGGAGGCCAACCTCCACGTCTGCCCCGAGTGCGGGCACCACTACCGGATCGGGGCGCTCGAGCGCGTGCGCCAATTGACCGACCCGGGCTCGTTCCAGGCGATGTTTGAAAACCTGCTCCCGGGCGACCCGCTGAAGTTTCGGGATTTGAAGACCTACGAGAGCCGCGTGCGGGCCGAGCAGATCCGCACGGGGCGAAACGACGCGGCCGTCGCGGGCGTGGGCTTCATCAAGGGCCGCCAGGCCGCGATCTGCTGCCTCGACCTGACGTTCATGATGGGTTCGATGGGGAGCGTCGTCGGCGAGACGCTGACGCGCACGATCGAGCACGCGACGAAGGAAAGCCTCCCGCTGGTGGTGATCAGTTGCTCGGGCGGGGCGCGGATGCAGGAGTCCGGGCTGAGCCTGATGCAGATGGCGAAGACCTCGGCCGCCCTGGCCCGCTACGACGACGCCGGCGGTCTGTTCATCAGCGTGCTGACCGACCCGACGACCGGGGGCGTCACCGCGAGCTTCGCGATGCTGGGCGACGTCATCCTCGCCGAGCCCAAGGCGCTGATCGGCTTCGCCGGCCCGCGCGTGATCAAGCAGACCATCCGCCAGGACCTGCCCGAGGGCTTCCAACGCTCGGAATTCCTGCTGGAGAAAGGGCTGGTCGATCGCGTCGTGCCGAGGCATGAGCTGCGGACCGAGCTCTCGCGCCTGATCGACTACGCCGGCAAGTGAGCGTGGCTCGCGGCTCCAAAGACAAGCCAACGCCCGCTCGGGCAAGCCGCGACCGGAAGGGAGCGGCAGCTTCCCCTGCGCACGCTACGGAAGCCGCTTCCCTCCGGTCGCGGCTCGTGGAGCGATTCGCGAGAGGTTCCTGGCGCGAGCGCGGCGGGCTGATCGCGTGCGGGCTGGTGTTCGGCGTGCTTTCGGCGCTGGCGTTCCCGCCGTTCGCGGTGTGGTGGCTCGGGTTGTTGGCGCCGGCGTGCCTGCTGCTGGCGAGCGATCGTCTCGCGGCGGGTGTTGGCGTGGACGGCGTCCGGCGGCGCGGGCTCGCGAGCGGGGCCGCGTGGGTGGCGCTGGGGACGCTCCCGTTCTGGGCGTTCGAGCAGCGATGGATCGCGGGCGTGTCGGCGGCTGGGTTTGTGCCGCTGCTGCTGATCCTGTCGGGGTACATGTGGCTGGCGGTCTGGGCGTGCGCGCGCGTGCTGCGGTGGTGCGGCTCGCGCCGGGCGGTCGGGCTGGTGGTGCTGGGGCCGATCGTGTGGGGCGGGGTCGAGTTTTTCCGTGGTCGTGTCGCGTTCGACGGGTACCCGTGGTATCTCGCGGGGATGCCGATGATCGAGTCGGTGTTTCTCGCCTCGGCGGGCGCGGTGGTGGGGGTCTATGGCGCCGGGGTGCTCGTCGCGGGCGTGAGCGCGGGCGTGGTCTGCATCGCACGCGGCGCGCGCATGATCGGGGCTATTGGCGCTGGTGCGTGGGCGCTGGTGTGGGTGCTGCTCTCGCTCGTGGGCGGGGGGCAGCTCGAGCGTGCGTCGGCGCCGTCGGGTGATCCGGTGCGGTTCGGGGTGGTGCAGACCAACGTGCCGCAGAGCACGCGGATGACGTGGACGCCCTTGGAGCGTCTGCGGGACGCGTCGCGATTTCTGGACCTGAGCGCCGAGGGGCTGGATGCTGGGGCGCAGGTGCTGGTCTGGCCCGAGACGATGTTCCCGGGCGAGACGCTCGAAGCGTCGGCGGCGATGTCGGATGAGGCGGCAAACCTCGGGTGGTCGCTGGAGATGCGCGGGGCGGAGGCCGTGCGCGCGCTGCGCGACTACGGCTGGCTGGACGGGATCGAGCTCCGGGCGCACGCGGAGACGGGCGTGGTGATCGTGCCGAGCGGGCTGGTGCGCCGTGTGGTGCTGGCGGGGCAGCGCGAGCTGGGCGTGCCGATCGTGATGGGGGCGGCGGGGTTTGAGGGGTACCGGGTGGAGACGTCGGATGGCTCGCTGCGTCCGGTGTGGGCGTCGCGGTTCAACAGCGCGTTCGTGGTGGAGGGCGGCTTGGTGCAGGGGGGGCGGTACGACAAGCTGCACCTGACGCCGTTCGGAGAGACGATGCCGTATATCCGGGCGGTGCCGTGGCTGGAGTCGGCGTTGCTGACGATCGGGCTGGGGGCACGGGGGATGGCGTTCGACCTGGACGCGGGGGATCGGGCGGAGCGCCTGGTGGTGTCGCCGTCGGGGGGCGGCGAGGCGGTGACGATCGCGACGCCGATCTGCTTCGAGGCGACGATGCCGCACGTGGTGCGTCGCCTGGCGGCGGAGCGGGGCGAGCGGGCGGCGGGTGTGATCGTGCAGATGACCAACGACGGGTGGTTCGGATCGGCGAGCGGGGGGCGGACGCAGCACCTGGACGCGGTGCGGTGGCGGGCGGTGGAAACCGGCACGCCGATCGTGCGTTCGGCGAACACGGGGGTGTCGGCGTTCGTCGATGCGAGGGGGCGGGTCAGGGGCCGCCTCCCGGAACGCGAGGCGGGGGTGCTGGTGATGGAAGTTGCGGCGGCCGGGGGCCCTGTGCCGATGGCGGCAAGGCTGGGCGACGCGCTCGGGTGGCTCACGCTCGGGGTGGCGGGCGTCCTGGTCGGGCTGGCGGTGGTCCGCGGGCGTGCGGCGTCCACGGACGCGGGGGCGGGGCTCCAGAACTGAATTGATGCATGAGAACGGAGGCGGCGATGGGACCTGGACGAGCGATGCGGACGCGGCGGACGGTGGCATGGTGGGGCGTGGGGCTCGCGGCGGGCCTGATGGCATGGGCGGCGTGCCCCGCGATCGCGCACGACGGCTCGCCCTCGGTCGGGATGCCCTCCGCGGCTTCGATCGTGCGGTCACAGACCCACGAACGCGCGGTCGAGCTCCTGCTTCAGGCGGCCCAGAGCTCGAACCCGGAGTTGCGAGCGAATGCGATCGAGGCGCTGTCGGTTTCGCCGTCGCGTTTGTCGATGGTGGCGTCTTCGGCGTTGCGGGATGATTCGCCGGGTGTTCGCGCTGTCGCGGCGATGGCGGTGGGGCGGACGCGGCTGCGCGAGTTTGTCGAGGACGTCCGCCCGCTCGTCGGCGACGCGAACCCATTTGTGCAGGCGTCGGCGATCGGGGCGATGTCCATGCTCGGCGACCCGGTGAACCCGACGGCACTGGCGGACATGGTGTTGACGGCTTCATCTGCACGGGTGCGCGCGCACGCGGCGTACGTGCTCGGGGAGATGGGGGACCGCTCGGCGATCCGCATGTTGAAAGAAGCCGCGCGGGCGCGGATCCCGCGGAGCACCGAGGCGGAGCTCCGTCTGTTCCGGCTCCAAGTCGCGGAGGCGTTGGCGAAGCTGGGCGAGGACGACGCGGTGCAGGCCGTGCGCGCGGCGCTCTACCCCTCCCGCCCGGAAGAGTTGGAGGGGACGGCGCTGGCGGTGCAGATCCTCGGGACGCTCGGCGAGCGTGGCGCGATCGATGAGCTGATGCGTCTGAGCGAGCGCACAGACGAGGCCGGGGGCATGATGCCGGCAGAGATCCGTCTGGCGACCGCGATCGCGTTGGCGCAGATGGGCGAGCGGGACGGCTGGTTCATCGCGGAGCGGTATTACAACGATCCGGCGCCGGGCGTGCGGGCGCAGGCCGCGATCGTGTACGGGTGGACCCGGGGCGCTCGGAACCTGTCGCGTCTGGAGCGGATGATGGGGGATTCGGACGAACGTGTCCGGATGGCGGCGGCGGCGGGGGTGCTCCGCCTGGCCTCGCGTGGGGATTGACCGTTGGCGGCTTGGCATTCCGGGTCGCCCGGGCTTCCCATGGGCTGGATCTTCGGGTATGTCGGGTGCGTATGGGCCTGCCGCCGGGTGTGGCTCTTGTGGTGGTCGGCCCGGACGGGCCGGTTTGACAGGGGCGCGTGGGGTGCGTTAAGACACGCATTCCCGGGGTGCGGATCGGCGCAGGCTGCGGCCTGCGTGCGATCGGTGACTGGGGTTTGGACGGAATTGCGGGTTGTGAATGGGGCCGTAGGGTCGGCTCCGCGGGCGATGCGGCGCTATACTCGCGGCCTCGCGTGCCCCGGGCGTGAGCCCGACGCGGTTCGTGCAATCAGCGTGACGGTCGAATGAACAGGCAGGGGCTCGCGTCTACCGGGCAGTCGTCCCGGGTGTGCGAGCGACGAGGAGCAGACGGTGCACATTCTCACGAAGGTGTTCGTGGTGATCGCGGCGATCCTGAGCGTCGGATTCGCCGCCCTGGCGATGACCTACTCCCTGAACGCCGACCGGATTACCCGGGCGTTTGAGACCGAGCGGACGGCTCGCCTCGCGGCTCAGGCGTCGGCTGAGGCCCAGGTCGCGCAGTACGAGGCCCAGTCGCAGACGCTCGCGTCGCAGCTGGCGGGCGTGGAGCGGGCGCTGGCGGACCGGGAGGCCCGGATCCGCGAGCTCCAGGGCGAGACGGTGCGCCTGATGGCGAACAAGCGTGACGCGGAGTCGGCCCGCGACTCGATCCAGTTCCAGATCGACCAGCTCAACCAATCGGCGGCCAAGCAGCTCACGCTGATCGAGAGCTACCGCGACGAGGTGCGCGAGCTCCGCGGGAGCGAGCTGGCGTTCCGTCGCGAGAAGCTGGAGCTCGAGGACCGGATCAACGACCTGCAGAACGAGAACGACGTCTTCTCGCAGACGGTCCGGGCGCTGCAGGAGCAGATCGCGGACCTGCAACTGGCGATCCGTGACGCGGAAGCGGGCGGGCCGGGCGCGGGTCGTGATGCGGCCGCGGGGCGGACGCTCCCGACGCTGGTGACCGGCGCGGTGGTGGAGGTGACCCGTGACGTGAGCGGGCGCGTGCTGGCCCGGATCGACCTTGGGACCAACGACGGGATCGAGCGAGGGGTTCGGCTGTTTGTGAGCCGGAACAACGAGTTCATCGCCAACCTGCAAGTGGTGGAGACGGATCTGAACTCGGCGGTTGCTGTGGTGGACACGCTGGGTCGTGGGACCGAGGTTCGCCGGAGCGACCGGGTGCTGAGCCGCCTGCAGTAAGCCCCGGTAAGTTGGGTGCGGGCCGCGTGTCGTTGCCGTGCGGCCGGTTGGAAGGAGCGATCGGATGAGTCAGCCTGTTGGGATGCAGATGCCCGGTGGACGGGTCAGGCGCGGGGCGAGCCCGGACGTGTACACCGTGCTCGCGGTGGTCGCGACGCTGGCCCTGGCGGCCGCCTGTGGCGTGCTGGCGTACGCTGGCGCCAAGGTCGGGGTCGACGGCAGCCCGTTCGGCGTGCAGGACCAGAGCAACATCCGCCTCCCCCAGCAGGGGCGGTGAGGCGTCGAATGGATGGCGCGGGCTTGAGCGGGCTATGACAGCCGCCCGGCCCGCGAGAGAAAACGGGCCGGATGTGTTTTCCGTTCACAAACAAACCCACAAGGGCTTGACAGCGGAGACGAGCGGGATACCTTTTGCAGCACACGCCGGGGCCAAGGCGCGGCGAGTGAGCAGGCCGAGGCGGAAAGGAACGGCAACGTTCCGCGTCGCCCGGCGACAATCAGAACGAGCACCGGGGCGGTAGCTCAATTGGTTAGAGTACCGGACTGTCGATCCGGTGGTTGCGGGTTCGAGTCCCGTCCGCCTCGCTTGAAAACGGCCCTTTTATAGGGCCGTTTTTTGCGGGGTTACAAGCTCTGCTCAAAACAGCTTAGCCGTTTTCTGCTGAGGCCCGTACGGCTCTGGCGGCGTCGTGCAGAGATCATCACCGAATCTCGCTGGCAAACTATGTAGCCATGATCGCCGACAACGCGTCAGCCCCGTCCCCAGCTTCGGTGATATCGGCCAGTTCTGAAATAGATATGATCACGAGTCCCGTGCGAGCGTGGGCCTTACGACGAACCCTCGTCGCTTTGCCGAGCGAAGGCCCGATGAGCACGATCAGGCCGGAATTGGTGGCGGCACGTAGCGTGTGAGCGTCGAGCTGCCCCAAGGATTTCTCGGTGATTGGCGTGGATGATGCCAATACGACGACATTTGGGCGTTCATCCCGTCCGCCGTTGTGCCTTGCGTTCCAGAGCGGCCCCTTGGCTGCAGTATTGGACATTAGCACGCCTGCGAATCCGTTGACTTGGGTGTTCAGCAGGCGTGGGTGCTGGAAGATAGGGTGAAAAGCCGCGAGCATTCCGGCTGTCACTTTGCGTGCCAGACCCATTGCGTCATCGGTGTTGCGAGCAGCATCGCGCATCTCAGAGATCAAGCCGGAGATGTCGTGGTCTTTGCGTTGTGGATGGATCGACTCCAGTTCACCCGGCGTCAGGACGGGGCGCTTTTCCCGTGCGCGAATCTTGTAGCCGCGGAGTGCGTCCGGGCAGTCCCTGCTGATCCGTGCCATGATATTTTTTATCGACCCCTTCTCTTTCAATTCTTTCCTTAGGTCCGTCCGCTTCACCTTGCCGTGGCGTTTCATCGGAATGTGCCTTTGAAGCATTCGCTCTAGGGACTCGGTGGCCGTGCGATCTCCACGGTCACAGTGATTATCCAGGAAGTCGGTCAGGTATTGATTCGGCTGCAACGACAGGTTTTTACGGACGATGGCGCGGGGCACGAGGATAATGGCACGCGTTCCATCGGTTGGGAAGTCCGCTGTCAGCCGAGTCCACCTGGTGTTGGCACGCCATGCTTCAAATGTCTCTCGCCGCGGGGTCGGAATCCCCAGCACGGCGCACTGCTCTAGCGTGTAGCTAACCAGCAGTTCGCGCAGCACGTTGGTCATCATGTCGGACACCATATCGAATCCAACTCGCTCCACGAAGAGGGCCGTGTCCTCGATGTCTTCAATCTGGCCAGTCTGGAATGCTTCACTGGATTGGAGTGCGTCGAGGAATGGCCCGGCGCGATCATTACCAAATCCGGTGCCCTGTGGGTCGTTCTTCGAGTAGCCCAGGCGGGTTCGGTTGTCTTCGGGAAGATGGGAAAGCAGCGAGAGTGCTCCGTCGCGGTCTCCTTCGCGAAGTCGATCAAGCACGCACTGAAAGAAGTTGCACGCCAAGTCGTGAGCCATCTGACACCACGGGGACTTTGTTACGGCCACCGCATAGGGATCGATGAACACTCTCATGTCGGTGTCGAGAGGGATGTCTACGAAATCCAGCTCTGCCTGTGTACGATCAATGTCGAAATTCTCTGAAAATCGCATTAGTCAAGCCCTTTGTGGACGATCCATGTACCCAAGCCGGTCTACGGACCCCAAAGGGGCGCTTCAACCGAGTGTGCTGCGGTGCTGTCCGTGTCATCCGCCTGCGCGGGTAACTTACCCGTGGCGTACGGCTGGGTAGTCAAGTCGCGTGCCAAGCTGGCATCACAATCCGTTATGGGCGTAAGTGTCCATTTGGTCGGTATTTACAGGTTTCGACGGTTTCGTGACAGCCATCTGTGTCGGCTGTCATTCCAAGCTTGTGTAAATGTCAGACTGCCAAAATGGCAGAAAGTATTTTTTGTGGAGGACATCACTATATCAAATCGGTACAGAATGTCAAAAATCTACATGATCACAATCGTTAAAGAGTTTTCTGTATGCGCCGGTGCCAATCTGTCTCTGGGGTGGTGTGCTACCGATGGCGTGAGGTGATCCGGCTGGCCTTCCAGTAGGTTTGCGGCCACGCTGGGTTTATATGGCCAGCGGTTGCGCTGATGGGCAGGTTCGCTGGCCTGGTGGCATGGAGTGCTGGCGTGGTGGTGCTGTCATTCGCCTGCGTTGTAATCCCGCTGCCGGGGTGTCGGGATGTTGAGTTTTCGCATTTTTGAGCGGAGGGTGCTGGGGTTGATCTGGAGGAGGGCGGCGGCTCCGGTTGGGCCTTCGATTCGGCCTTGGCAGGTGTGGAGTGCGGCTTGGATGGCGTTGCGGATGGTGTGGTTGAGCGGGGGGATCGGCTCGGCGCGGGGTTGGGGTGGTGCGGGGCGGCTTGGTTCGGGTGTGGGGTGTGGGGGGCCGAGGGCGGCGTCGAGGTTGAGGCGGTGGTGGGTGCCGAGGAGTGCGGCGCGGTCGATGACGGCGGCGAGCTCACGCACGTTGCCGGGCCAGGGGTAGCTTTTGAGGCGCTCGATGTCCTCGTCGTGAATCTCGAACTCGGGCATCCCGAAGCGCGTGGCCGCCCGTGCGGCGAAGTGGCGAACCATCGCGGGGAGATCCTCGGGGCGTTCTCGGAGCGGTGGGATGAGGATCGGGAAGACGGCCAGGCGGTACCAGAGGTCTTCGCGGAAAGTGCGGGCCCGGACCATCTCGGAGAGGTCGCGGTGCGTGGCCGCGATGATGCGGCAGTTGACGCGGGTTTCTTCCTGAGCGCCGACGCGCTCGAGCGTGCCCTCCTGCAGCACGCGGAGGAGGCGGACCTGGGCCGGGAGGGGGAGGTCGCCGATCTCGTCGAGGAAGAGCGTGCCGGTGTGGCTGCGTTCGAACCAGCCGAGTCGGCGTTCGGCGGCTCCGGTGAAGGCGCCTTTTTCGTGTCCGAAGAGGTGGCTGTCGATGAGTTCGGGCGGGATGGCGCCGCAGTTGACGCGCAGGAACGGGGCGTCGTGTCGGCGGGAGCGCTCGTGGATCGCGCGGGCGATGACCTCCTTGCCGGAGCCGGTCTCGCCGAAGATCAGCACGGGGACGTCCTGTGCGGCGACGGTCTCGACGCGGGCCATCACGGTGCGGAGCCCCGTGGAGGCGCCGACGGGGTTTTCGTGCAGGGAGGCGCGTCCGAGTCGTTGCAGGGCGGATTGGCGGTCGGCCTCGGCGGCTTTGCGGTGGCTTTCGAGCTCGTGGAAGCGGCGCGAGGTGTCGAGGGCGGCCGCGAGGGGTTCGAGCGTGTCGTTGAACAGTTCGCACGTCGCACGGGTCGGCTCGCGCCCGGGCGTGAGTGTCCATGCGACAAGGCCTTCGGGCCGCCCGTCTCGGAGCAAGCCGCCGATGAGCACGTGCGGCGGGTTGGGGTGTGCCTCCTGATCCGGGTGGTGAATCGCGGGCAGGATGGCGCGTGCGGCGGTCTTGCGGGTGGGGGCGTGGGTGCTGAGTCCGCCTTTGCGTGCGAGCCGGATGATGGGGGCCGCGTGGTTGCCTTCGAGGGTGAACGGGCCTTTCGAGCCGGTTGTGGGGGCGATCAGGGTCAGTCGCCCGTGGTCGATCTGGAAGAGGTGCATGGTCTGGAAGTGGGTGTGGTCCCGGATGGCGTCGCGCATAGGGATGAAGGAATCGGCGATGTCGGTGTGGCGGCAGGCTTCGCGCCAGAGGCGGAGTTGGAGCTGGTGGCGGCGTGTCATGCTGTGAAATATAGCGGGCATGCGTGATATATCACGCATTTTTCGGTGAAATAAAACGGAATATGGTTGGGGGCGGGCCTGGGGCAGGATGACGCCGGGGCTGCTGGCCTGGCACGGGCTTTGCCTTCCGTTTTGGATGCCAAGCATCCCAGAGGAATCGGTCGCGGACGGGTGTTGTCGGTCGCGGTTGTTGCGGCTGGCGGCGGATCTGGATCGCGGGGACGCCCGGGCCCTGCTCGCGGCGGTGGAGGCGGACGAGATCGACCACGCCTCGCTGGGGAGGCTTGAGCCGGAGACGTACACGCGCTTTGAGATCGTGTCGACCGAGGCGGTGCTCCTGGTGCTGATCGCGTGGCGCCCCGGGGAGTTCAGCCCGGCGCACGACCACGGCGGGTCGAGCTGCTTGTTCCGCGTGCTGCGGGGCGTGGCGACCGAACGCCGGTTCGCGTTTCGCGCTGATGGACGCGTCCGGACGGTGGAGGAAGAACGGTTTCTGCAGGGCTCGATCGTCGCTTGCGACGGCGAGGACATCCACGCACTCGGCAACGATGCGGATCAGGACGAGATGCTGATCACGCTGCATGTGTACAGGCCACGTCCGAAGATGCGGACGTACGGCGTGGCGGACGGGGTGGAAGCGTGACGGGGGTGCGTGTGTTGGCGCCGGACAGTTCGGGCGTGCTGCGGGCGGATGTGGCGATTGTGGGCGGTGGGTTCAGCGCGGTCGCTGTCGCGACGCATCTTGTGTGTCGTGCCGTGGGCCCGCTCTTGATCGCGATCGTGGAGCCGCGGGCGAAGCTCGGGCGCGGTTTGGCGTACGGTGTGCCGAGCGAGCACCTGCTTCTGAATGTTCGCGCCTCCGGGCTGACGATCGACCCGGCCCGTCCGGGCGATTTTCTTCGCTGGTGTGGATCGGTAGGGCGGGCGTGCGAGGCGGGTTCCTTTGTGCCGCGTGCGTGGTTCGGGGAGTATGCCGAGGCACGGCTGGAGGAGGCGATCGCCGCGTCGGCCGGGCGGGTGCGCCTGAGCTGGGTGCGGTCGCGTGCAAGCGGCGTGCGCGTGCTTGATGGCGCGGTAGAGATCGGGACCTTGGCCGGCGAGCGCGTGCTGGCGAGGCAGAGCGTGATCGCGCTGGGCAACGGGCCGGCTCGGGTGCCGGGTGCGTTGCGGGCGCTCGGGGCGGGTGCGTCGGCGTGCGTGTCGCCTTGGGATGCGGCGCGGATGTGCGAGGTGGCGAGGTCGGGCGGGCGCGTGCTCGTGGTGGGCACCGGGCTCACGATGTGCGACGCGGTGATGACACTGGTTCGAGACGGCTTCGCCGGGACGATGCTGGCGATCTCGCGTCGCGGCTTGCTGCCGCAGCCTCACGCGGCGGCATCGGCGGAGCCGCACGCGGCCTGGGCGGCGTCGCTGGCGGGCGCGCCGCTCGGAGTCCTTCGCCGAGAAATCGTGCGTCGGGGGCGGGTCCACGATTGGCGCAGCGTGATCGACGCGCTGCGCCCGCACAATGCGCGCTTGTGGTCGTCCCTGACGGGCGGAGAGCGACGTCGATTCCTCGAGCGCCTCGCGCCGTACTGGGATGTTCATCGGCACCGCTGCCCGCCCGAAACCGCGGAGGTGTTGGAGCAACTGCGAGCCAGTGGCACGCTCCTGGTCCGGCGCGGCGAGATCGTACGCGCAGCCGCAAGGGGCGACGACCGTCGCGGTGTGCGGTGCGAGATCCGCTTGCACGGCGAGCCGCGTTCGCTTGCCGACACGTTCGACGCGGTCGTAGTTTGCACCGGGCCCGAGCCCGATATGAGCCGGTGGGGCGATCCGTGTGTGGATGCGATGCTGCACGCGGGCGTGGCGCGGCTGGATACGCTGCGGCTGGGTCTGGAAACCACGCCAGAAGGCTGGCTTGTTGGATTCGGCGGCGAGGTCAGCTCGCTGCTGAGCACCATCGGGCCCCCGCGTCGCGGGATGCTGTGGGAAAGCACGGCCGTGCCCGAGATCGCTCCGCAGGCAGCGATGCTCGCGGAGGATATTCTGAATAAGCTTTCTGCTGCTCCTGAGGAGGCGGGAGGCGGAGGCCGGTGCGTGGCAGGCGCTGCACGATCTTCTTCGAGCGATGTATCACTGGCGTGATACGCATCAGCGGAAGGGCTACAGGACTCGGTATGACACCTGCGGCAAGCACCACGCCGGGCACAAAGACGTGTGCCCGAAGGGCTACAGCGTGCCCGCGGATCCGGTCGAGTCGCACATCCTCGGCCTGATCCGCGAGGATCTCCGCAAGCTCCGCGACGATGACCAACTGCACCGGCACGTTGACCGGGAGCTTCGGCGTGTGCAAGGGCACCAGTACGACGCCCGGGACCAGCTGCGCCGCCGCCTGGCGTCACTGGATCAGAAGCTCGCCAAGCTTCGGGATCACATGATGGCGATGAAGCCGGAGCTGGCCGAGTCGCTGGGGCTCTACCAGCAAGCCGAGGACGTCGCCTCCGAGCGGTCCGAAGTTGAAGCGCAGCTCGCGGCGATCGTGACCGACGCGGACCTGCCGCCGGTGGGGGAGCTGCGCCGGCGGATCGCTGCGGAATTCGACCGCCTGGAGTCCGTGATGGCGTCGGGGACGGTGGAGGAACGCCGCAGCCTGATCGGCTGCTACGTGCATGAGATAAAGGCCGATCCAGACACGAGTTGTGTCCGCATCGGCCTGTATCCGACCTTGTACAGTCAAAAAATAGTGCTGGCTGGACTTTGGTCGTGACGCGATTTTCTCTCGACTTGGTTGCACAACTACCCGGGAGTAATCGGCAGTTTCATGAGCCATTCGAGAGCCCATACCCCACGCTGTTCGCATTTTACTTGGGGGTCTCTTTTGTCAAGTCCAGCCCCCCTGTCATCCGGAAGCCTGGGGTCGGAGAAGCTCTCAAGACGGAAGTGCTCATCGGTTGTCCCGTTGATCGGCGGATGTAAAACCTGCTTCGACGTACTCATCCACATGGCACCAAGCGCGTTCCAGCAGCACGGGAACGCATGGATCGATCACGCAGTAGATTGCCTGAAGCCCATTGCGACGCTTGCCAACTACGCCGATCTCAGCAAGTCGTTGCAACTGGTTCGACACCGCCTGAACCGACATCCCGCTTTCATCCGCGAGATCTCCCACGCTGAGTTCGTCCACCCGGATTAGGGCGTGAAGCAGACGGAGTCGGGTTGGATGGGCCAAGCTCTTAAAGAGGATGCCGACCCGCTCGGCTTCGAGAGCCCCAATGAGCGGGCGCGCGGCCAGAGGCAGTTTTGGGCGGCAAGACTCCATTTGGGACCCTTTCGGATTTGTGAAAAGCGATGAACCGCGCTTGACTATTACACGACATGGTGTAATAGTCAAGATGTCGCAGGCCTGATTGACCCGCATCCCCGCATCCCCGCATCCATGAAACACCGCCAAGCCATCTCGATCCTGCTCACCCTCTTGTTGGCCGTGGGAGCTGGCCTCGGCCCGCGGTTTCTCTGCATTTGTGCTGATGGGACCGCAACCACCCAGTTTGGCGACCAATTCTGCTGCGACGGGCCGGGTGAGGACCCGTGCCCGGTTCCCTCAGAGCACAGCGAAGAATCGAGTCACCGCATTGCCTGCCCCGACGGCGGATGCCAGTCCACCGAGGTGGAATCCGAGTTGATCGTCGCCGTTGACCGCTTCGAGAAAGACGCGGTAGAAGACTGGTCTCTCGGTGGGCCTGATGATCTGCCCTTCCCTTGGTTCGAGTTCCTCACTGACAGATCGGCAAAAACGTCCTCCGCCGTCCGACCTCCGGTGCTATCGGGAGTCGGATTCTCTGCTTGCCATCTTCGCAGCGTAATTCTGCTCGTTTAGGACGACCTGGGATTCTGCGCAGTACGTGTACTGCGTTCGTATTTCCCAAAGGCTCGGTGTGCGCCGGGCAATGTCTCTATCCGAGTAGAACACATGAGATTTACTGAAACAAAGCTGTTTTGCTGCCTGGGCGTCGTCACTCTGTTGGGCGGTTGCGCGCCGTCACCATTCGACTTCGACCCCCCCGCCGCAAGGCCTCTCTTGCGCGATATGCCTCGTTACGAAGCACCGGAGGATCCTGATCGAGTCGGACCAGGATCAGATGTGGTCACCATCGGTGAGCAGTTGACCCTTCGCCAGGCTCTCGCGGCTGCGCTCGTACGCAACCCGCGACTTCGATCGCTTGCCTGGGAGCCGAGGATTGCGGAAGCGCGTCGTCTGCAAGCCGGGCTCTCCCCCAATCCAAGCGTCGGAATCGAGGTCGAAGACTTCGCGGGCTCTGGAAGCTTGAGTGGCTTTGATTCTGTCGAGACCACCATAGCCTTTAGCCAGCTTCTTGAGCTTGGCGGGAAGCGAGACCGCCGCGTGCGGGTCGCCGAGGGGCAGTGGACTGTTTCTGCTCTCGACTACGAAGCACAGCGGCTGGCCGTGCTCACCGACACCGCGTCCCGCTTCGTGCGGGTACTGGAGCTCCAGCAGCGTGTTGAGTTCGCCGTTCGCGCGCAAGTACTCGCAGAGGAGTACCGGCGCGTCATCGATCGGAGGGTGCAGGCCGGAGATGTTTCACCCATCGACGAGATCAAGGCCCGGCTCGAAAGCGAATCCACCCGCATCGCCGCAGATCGACTCAGCCGGGAACTTGAGGCCGCGAGGCGTGAACTCAGTGCGATGTGGGATGCAACCGAACCCGGGTTTGACACGGCCATCGGATCGCTGGATGACCTCATGCCTGTGCCGTTGCTCGATGCCCTGACGGATCTCGTTGAGCACCATCCGGAAGTTCAGCGTTGGATCGCAGAGACCGAGCGACGATCATCGGTGGTCGCTCTCGAACGGGCTCTAGCCGTCTCCGACGTGACGGCTGGTGCTGGCATTCGGTATGCCGAAGAGAGCGAAGATGTCGGTCTCGTCGTGGCCGTGTCCGTGCCATTGGCGATCTTCGATCGCAATCAGGGAGGAGTACTGGCCGCCCGGCTCCGAGCAGCACAAGCGATCGACGAGGGGCGGGCTTCCCGACGCGATTTGGCCACCCGACTTGTTCGGGCACACGCCCGATTGACCGCCGCGTATCACGAGGCCCAGGCGATTGATGCCGCCCTACTCCCCGCGGCGAAGGACGCATACGACGCGACGCGTCGGGCCTACGACGAAGGCAAGCTCCCGTACCTCGATGTCCTCGATGCGCAGCGCACCCTTTTCGATACTGAAACCCAAAGGCTCGAAGCTCTCGCCGAATACCACGCCGCGAAGGTGCAGGTTGAGGGGCTCATCTCAGAGCCGCTGGACACCCATTCGCTCCACGAACATTCTGATCACCCCAATCAAGGAGACACACCGTGAGACCATCACGCGGCGTCATTTCACTCGTTTGCCTGTTCACAACGACGCTCCTGCTTGGCGGGTGCGATGGCGAACAGGAAGCATCATCGTCATCCAACGGATCACGCGCATCTGATGTGACACAGGTCGCTCACTCGCACGAGAACGGCGAGACTTGCTTCGTGTGCGACGCCACGAAGCGCGACGCCGGCCGCTTGTGGTGCAGCGAGCATGCTCGCTATGAAGACCGGTGCTGGATCTGCCAACCACAGTTGGAAGACGCGGACCGGGCGTATTGCGAGGAGCACTTCCTTTACGAAGACGAATGCCACCTGTGCAATCCCGCTCTGCTGGGGGACGCCTCGGCGACGCCCTCCCGCGATGGTGCCCCCTCTCTCTTCTGTCATGAGCACGGGGTCGATGAGATCGAATGCGGAATCTGCCAGCCTCAGCTCGCTGGGACGCTTGAGGCTGGCGAGTCGCTGCTCGTCCGCATGCCCTCCGCGAGATCGGCAGAGCTTGCCGGGCTGACGCTTGAGCGACCGACTCGAGGCGCTGCTTCAGCAACGATCAGCTTGTTGGGCGAGGTCCGCTACAACGGGAACAGATTGGCCAAGCTCACACCGTTGGCCCCCGGTGTAATCACTGATATCCGTGTCGATGTTGGCGACCAGGTTGAAGAAGGGCAAATTCTCGCGGTCATCAACTCCGTGGCGGTGGCACAAGCGAAGTCCGCGTACCTGTCCAAGATCGCAGAGGTCGAAGCGAGAACCACCGTGTTCGAGCGTGAGCAGAAGCTCGTCAACGAGAACATTGCTGCACGCCGGGACTTCCAGGATGCCCAGGCAGCGCTCAAGCTCGCTGAGCTGGAAGTGCGTCGCACGCATCAGCAGCTCATCAATCTCGGCTTCACTGAATCGGAAGTCGCGGATATCGCGGCGGAGCAGTCGTCATCCTCGGACCTTTACGTCAGGGCACCCTTCGCTGGCAGCGTCGTCGAGCGGACCGCGGTTCTTGGCGAGGCAGCGGATTCAGAGGGCTCACTCTTCGAGATCGCTGATTTGTCGACGATGTGGATCGAGCTCGCGGTCCCGGAAGAGCAGGCGTTTCAGATCGAGCGCGGCGGAGAGATCATCGCGAGCGTCCGGGCTCTACCCGAGTTAGAGATCCCTGGGCAGATCACATGGATCAGCCCGCGTATCGATGAACGTACCCGGATGGTACGGGCCCGCGCGACGGTTAAAAATGATCGTGGCATCCTTCGCCACGGCATGTTCACCGAAGTCTCCGCGATGATCGGTGGCACCTCGAACTCGCTGCTTGTCCCTGGCGAAGCGGTGCATGAGATCGATGGCTCGCCTTTCGTTTTTGTGCGGCAGGAACCGGATCTGTTCGCGGTTCGGCGTGTTGATGTCGGGCCGCGCACGGTTTCCGGCACGATCGCCATTCTGGCGGGCCTCACAGAGACTGAGTCCGTCGTGACCGGCGGCAGCTTCACCATGAAGACCGAGTTCCTCAAGTCTCGCCTCGGTGCGGGATGTGTCGACGACTGATCCGGAGCCACCATGCTGACCCGTCTTATCGAGATGTCGCTCAGGAACAGAGTGCTTGTCATTCT
The DNA here is from genome assembly GCA_050485765.1 of Phycisphaerales bacterium. Taxonomy (GTDB): domain Bacteria; phylum Planctomycetota; class Phycisphaerae; order Phycisphaerales; family UBA1924; genus RECY01. The sequence goes on from JBJHBZ010000032.1 coordinate 28,434, forward strand.
GCTGTTCGCGATCGCGTGCGCCGCCGGTGTGTACCGGATGATCCAGCTTCCGATCGACGCGTTTCCAGATACCACGCCGATCCAGGTGCAGATCAACACGGTGGCCCCCGCGCTCAGCCCGGAAGAAATCGAGCAACAGATCACCCTTCCTGTCGAACTCTCGATCGGCGGGCTGCCCGGGCTCCAGAACGTGCGGTCCGTCTCAAAGTTCGGCTTCTCACAGGTCGTGGCGACCTTCGATGATGACATCCGCATTATCGACGCGCGGCAGTACATTACCGAACGGCTCTCGGCAGTCGAACTGCCAGATGGTGTCGGAAGGCCGGAGCTCGGCCCGATCGCGACCGGTCTCGGTGAGGTCTTTCACTACGTTATCCGGTCGGAGACCGGCGAACACTCTATCGAAGAACTCCGGACCATCCATGATTGGGTGATCAAGCCCGAGCTTCGCAAGGTGCCGGGTGTGGCCGAGGTCAATTCGTGGGGTGGCTTGGAGCGGCAGTATCACGTCGTCGTCAAACCTGAAGCACTGATCAAGTTTGGCTTCACGCTTGAGGATGTGCTGGATGCGCTGCGCCGCAACAACGCCAACGTCGGCGGCGGGCAGATCGTGACCTCCGGTGAAGCGAGGGTGGTGCGGGGACTGGCGCGTGTTGCGACGATCGGTGAGATCGAGAACATCATGGTTGCTTCCAGCGACGGCACGCCGGTGCGGATTCAAGATGTCGCGGAGGTTGCAATCGGTAGCGAGATCCGCCGCGGCGCGGTTTCGGCGTACGGTAAGGGCGAGGTCGTCCTCGGCCTGGCCTTCATGCTGATGGGTGAGAACAGTCGTGTGGTGACCGAGGAACTCCGCGAACGCCTTGAATCCCTCGCGCCGTCGCTGCCGCCCGATGTCGTCGTGGATGTGGTGTACGACCGGACCCTGCTGGTCGAGCAGGTCATCAAGACGGTCGAGCACAACCTCGTGATCGGTGCCGTGCTGGTGATCGTCGTGTTGCTCATCATCTTGGGTAACATCCGAGCCGGTTTGCTCGTCGCAGTCGCCATCCCGATTTCAATGCTGTTCGCCGTGCAGGGCATGTACGAGTTCGCGATCGCGGCGAGTTTGCTCAGCCTCGGTGCAATCGACTTCGGCATCCTTGTCGACGGCTCGGTGGTCATGACGGAAGCGAACCTCCGCTCGCTGAAGGAACGGCAGCGAGAGCTTGGCCGGAAGCTCTCGCCTTCAGAGCGGCTCGAATCGATCGCGACATCTAGCGCGCGCGTGGTGCGACCCATCGTGTTCGGGATGGGCATCATCACACTCGTCTTTGCCCCCGTGCTGACGCTTGAAGGCATCGAAGGGAAAATGTTCCGGCCGATGGCGTGGACGTTCATCTTCGCGCTCCTGGGAGCCCTGCTGGTCGCCGTGTTTCTGTCACCCGTCCTGTCGTACTACTTCCTTCCGCGTCGCGCGAAGCCCAAGGATGCCCTTCTGCTACGCGGATTGGCCTCGGCATACGGTTGGGCCGTCGGCAGAGCGATTCGACTCCGGTGGGTCGTGATGCTGCTGGCCGTGGCCCTGCTTGGCGTTGCGGGCTACCGGAGCACGCAGATGGGCGGCGAGTTCATCCCGCGGCTGAGCGAGGGCTCAATGGTTGTGAACACCATCCGGCTCGCTGGCGTCTCGATCGATGAGTCCGTGCGGTACAACACACGGATTGAGGAGGTCCTACTCGATGAGTTCCCAGATGAAATAGAGCACATCTGGAGCCGGATCGGGACCGCCGAGGTGGCGACCGATCCGATGGGGATCGAGCTGACGGATATCTTTTTGACGCTCAAGCCGCGTGCAGAGTGGGCGAGAGCGGACACGCAGGCTGGGCTCGTGATCGAAATGGAGAAGATCATCTCGCAGTTCCCCGGCGTCAATATGGTGTTCACGCAGCCGATCGAGATGCGCATGAACGAGATGGTCTCGGGCATCCGATCAGACATCGGGATCAAGATCTTTGGCGACGACTTCGACGAGCTGCTTCGGATCGCTGACGACGTGCAGCGCGTGCTGCTGGACATTCCAGGTGCGTCAGACATCTCGGTCGATCAGATCACGGGGCAACCGTCGCTGTCTGTCTCCGTCGACCAATCCCGCGTTGCCCGCTACGGCATCGCGGCCAGCGAGGTGCTGGATTTCGTTGAGGCGATCGGTGGGATCCGCGTCGGCGAGGTGTTTGAGGGCCAGCGTGTCTTTCCGCTTGTCGTCAGACTTCCGCAGACATTTAGAGAGGATGTCGCAGCCGTGTCTTCGGTTCGTATCCCGACCGAGGGGGGTGTCGCGGTTCCGCTCTCGTCCCTGGCCTCGGTCGATCTCTCGGAAGGATCGGCCACGATCAACCGCGAGTGGAGCAGAAGACTCATCCGTGTGCAATCGAATGTCAGTGGCAGAGACCCCGCGTCATTCGTCAATGAAGCAAGGGCGGCAATCGATGCACAGGTTGCGTTGCCCGAGGGTTACGTGCTTGAGTGGGGCGGACAGTTTGAGAACTTGGAACGCGCCAGGACTCGCCTGATCATCGTCGTGCCCGCGGTCTTGCTCATGGTGTTTTTTCTGCTGTACTTCAGCCTGAAAAACCTACGGGATGTCGTCATCATCTACACCTGCATCCCGTTTGCGGCCGTCGGTGCCATCTTCGCGTTGTGGTGGCGCGACATCCCTTTCAGCGTCAGCGCCGCCGTCGGGTTTATCGCTCTCACGGGCATCGCCGTGCTCAACGGGCAGATCCTCATCACCGCGATCCGCGACACACTCAACACCGGCCAGCAGAGCAAGGACGCGATCATTGCGGCCTCGAAGACCCGCCTCCAGCCGGTGCTCGCGACGGCGATCACTGATATCGCTGGGTTCGTCCCGATGGCGATCGCAACGGGGGTGGGGAGCGAGATCCAGCGGCCGCTGGCGACGGTGGTGATCGGCGGCATGGTCACGTCGACGCTCCTCACACTGTTCGTGCTTCCGGTTTTCGCATCGGTCTTCATGAAGCGACGCTCGCAGGATGCTGACTCGGAGCGTGATCAGTGAGCGGGTGCGACTGCACAGAGGAAGCTGTTGGGCTAGAGCAGCGGACGCTCGTGGCGCTGCTGACGATCAACGGCGTGATGTTCGTTGCCGAGGTGATGGTTGGATGGATCGCGGAGTCCACCGCACTGCTGGCCGACTCGCTTGACATGCTGGCCGATGCCACTGTGTACGGCATCGCGTTGTACGCGGCGAGCCGGTCCGGCGGCACACAGCGGACCGCAGCGCGAGTGAGCGGCGTCCTTCAGATCGCGCTGGGTCTTGGAGTGTTGGTCGAGGTAATCCGCCGGGCGCTGTTCGGCAGCGAGCCGACGAGTCATCTGATGATTGGGGCTGGGGCTGTCGCGCTTGTTGCAAATCTGATCTGTCTCCGGCTTATCGCAAAGCATCGCGAGGGCGGTGCGCACATGCGAGCGTCTTGGATCTTCTCGAAGAACGATGTCATCGCGAACACTGGTGTGATCGTAGCTGGGCTTCTCGTGATGGCATTGGGTAGCCGCGTTCCTGATCTCGTGGTCGGTTCGATTGTCGCCGCGGTTGTGATTCGTGGGGGCGTTCAAATTTGGGCGGACTCAAGCAGAGACGCGGGGGTCCAGAACTGATTTCTGCTGTAGGTACGTCCTCTCACGGTTTCAGGTAGGTGTCCCCCCCCCCCCCCCCGGGTGCCCGACGGGCATGGCAGGCCTTGGTGGTGAGACTCGGGCACCGGATGGCGGGTCCTGCGAACGGGCTCCCCGAGGCCCCGGCAACCCCTTGAACGGTCCTTAACCGCACTGAACCTCGATGACCTGCAATAATTTTGGCAGTGTCAGGGATGTCCCGGCAATCGATCCATCTCGGTCAGGTCTCCGGATCTCAAGCAACGCTCGGCAAGAGCCGAGGTATACTAAACGCGTGAAGTATCGCCCGCTTGCCATCCTGCTCACCGCGATCATCGCCTTTAACGCCCTCGCTGGCGGTGTTGGCGGCGTGGCTGTGCTGTGCTTCGGAGGCGGCCATCAACACGCACCCGCAGAGTCCGATCACTGCGAATCCTCGTGCAGCCACAATGCGTCATGGCCACTCCCCGTGCCCGCGGGAGAGCATGAGCACGACTGCGGTTGTACCGATGTCGAGATCACGACCGCGGAACTCCTGACACTGCCCCGGAGTGACACTGGGAGCGATGTGCCGCCCGCGATCGTCATGTCTCCCTCGTGGGGCGTCATCCTTGCGGAGACCGGCCTTGGTCGCCGCGGCCCGCCGATGCCGCCGCGTTGGTTTGACCCCGGCGGGGTCCACAGGCTCGCGATCGTGGCGAGCGTTCGTCTGACCATCTGATTTCTGTCTGTTCCTTCGCGCGTGCCGCGGCGGCGTTGTCCGTTGCGGCTGTCATCGCTTTGGACCCAGACAGGAATCACAAACAATGGACAATCTGAAACGCCCGCGTCGAACGCGGGTCATGCTGCCGGGCCTCGGCTCGACGGTTACCCTGATCGCGCTGGCGGGCTGCCAGTCCTACGAGCGGGTACCGCTGGAGTTGGCCGACCATCGGGCCGCGCTCGACTCACGGCTCGCTGCCACTGAACCCATCTCGGATTTCGTTGAGCGGCTCTCCGAGGCCGGCAACCAGGTGCCGGAGCGGTTCGACCCGGACGACGGGCTCTCAACCGCAGAGGGCGAAGTGCTCGCCCTGTTCTATAACCCCGACCTCCGGCTCGCTCGCCTCGATGCCGGCGTCGCGCTCGCGACCTTCGAGACGGCGGGGCTGTGGGAGGACCCACAGTTCGGCTTCGACGGGGCGGAGATCCTCTCGCCGTCGGGGCCGTTCGAATACGGACTCACGCTGAGCCTGACGATCCCGATTTCGGGTCGGCTCGGCGTCGAGAAGGATCGGGCCGGGGCGGCGTACGAGGCCGAGCTGCGGCGAATCGTCGATGCCGAGTGGAGCACGCGGGCCGCGGTTCGCTCGGCCTGGGCGTCCTGGTCCGCGGCGTCCGAGCGGCTCCGCTTGCTGCGAGAGGTGATCGGTCAGGTCGAGCGGATCTCCGCCATCACCGACCGGCTGGAGACGGCGGGAGAACTCACGCGGGTCGAGGCTCGGCTCCTGCGGGCCGAGTTGGTCGAGACCCGTGCGGATGTCGCCGAGGCGGTGTTCGCAGAAGCCCGGGCCCGTGTCGAACTTCTCGGTTTGATGGGGCTTCCGCCGGACGCCCCGGTGGAGTTGCTGCCGGCGCTTCCGCCCGCGTCGATCGCCGAGATCGCCGATGCGATCGAGCGACTCATCGAGGCGAACACCACCCTCGCGGTGCGGCGGGCCGAGTATCAGGTCGCCGAGGAGACACTCCGCCTGGAAGTCCGCAAGCAGTATCCGGACATCACCATCGGCACGGGCTATGGGAGCGAGGACAACGACGACCGACTCTTGCTCGGCGTGTCGATTCCCATACCGATTCTCAACGCCAACCGGGCGGGCATCGCGGAAGCGAAGGCTCGCCGCGAGGTCGCTCGGGCCGCGGCGGAGACGACCTTCGAGCGTCTGACCCGCGAACTCGCAATGGCCCGTGCCGCGTACGACGCCTCGCGAACGCAGCGAGATGCGTTCGAGCGTGATCTTGTGCCGATGCTCGACGAGCAGGCATCCGAAGTCGAGCAACTGATCGATCTTGGCGAGGTCCACACGCTGCTCCTGCTCGAAACCGTCACGCGACGGTTCGAGGCCAAGAGCCGTCTGCTCGATCTTCGTCTGGCCGAGACCCACGCGGCGATTGAGATCACGCGCCTGCTCGGCCCGGACGAGCCGGAGATGCCGGCTGCTGTCGGGCCAGCGACCGACGATGACACCACAACCGTAACCACACCACACACCGCGGCGCGAGGCGAAACGCCCGCCGAGGAGGCATCCCGATGAACATCATGGAACGGGCGATCGCGATCGCCCTCGCGGCAGTTCTGCCGCTGACACTGGCCGCCTGCGATGGCGGATCCCCGAAAACATCCGGCGAGGCCGAGCACGGCGAGGCGGATGGGCACGACCACTCGTCAGAGGCCGAGGCCGAGGCAACCGGGTCCGACCGCGTTGCCATCCCGGCCGCGGTGCGGTCGAACCTCGGCATCAGCTTCGTCAAAGTCGAGCGTCGGCGGGTCGAGCAGACCCTCCGCGTGCCGGGCCGGTTCGAGTACCTGCCCACGGCGCGACGCGAGTACCGAACCGCCGTGCCCGGGCGGGTTGAGCTGCTCGTCGAGCAGTTCGACCGGGTCGAAGCGGGCCAACCGCTCTACCGGCTCGATTCGCCGTCATGGCGAGAGATGCAGCAGCAACTGGCCGACGCCGAGGCCCAGATCGAGCGGCTGGATGCACGGCTTGAGACCTTCGAGCCATTGCTCGCGGCGCACCAGCAGCACGAGGACAGCCTCCACGAGAGTGTCGCCGTCTGGAACGAGCGGGTCGAGCAGTTGCAGTCGGTCCGCGAGGCGGGCGGGGGCCGCGTCGATGAGTTCGCCCAGGCCCGTGCGTCGCTCGCGAGCACCCGAGCCGACCTTGCCAACGTGATGGAAAAGAAGGCGGAACTCGGAGCGGACCGGCAGCAGACCGTTGCTGATCTCCGTGCGGCCCGGTCACGCCTGGACTATCTGCTCGACGCCGCCTCCTCCATCGTTTCCCGCTCAAGGGACGAAATCGCCCGAACCGTCGAGACACCTCATGGGACCGAGCCCGTTTGGGCCACGATCGCCGCGATCGAGGTCACCGCGTCCGAAGCCGGCGTCGTGGAGATGCTGGGGCTGACCAACGGCTCGTGGGCGGACGAGAAGACGCCCGTCGTCACCGTCGTGCAGCCCGACCGGCTCCGCTTCCGGGCGTCCGGGCTCCAAAGCGACCTGGGCGTGCTTCGGGACGGTCTCTCGGCCCGGATTGTCCCGCCGACGCCGACCGCCGCGGGACGCGCTGTGCCTCTGACCGAGACGATGGACGGCACAATCACACTCGGATTGGCAGGCGATCCCAACGATCGCACGCTCGAACTGTTCGTCGTACCCAATGAGCTCAAGCCCTGGGCCCGACCAGGCGTCTCGGCTCAACTCGAGATCGTGACCGACTCGACGGCTTCGCCCGAACTCGCCATTCCGCTCGCCGCCGTGCAGCGTGATGGGCTCTCACCCGTCATCTTCCGTCGCAACCCGAGCAACCCGAACGAGGCGATCCGCATGGAGGCCGACCTCGGTCTCGACGATGGGCGTTGGGTCGCCCTGCTCAGCGGTCTTCGTGACGGCGACGAGGTCGTCCTCGACGGTGCTTTTCAGCTGATGCTCGCCACCAGCGGTTCGATCCAGAAGGGTGGCCACTTCCACTCCGATGGCACGTTCCACGAAGGGGAGGATTGAGCCATGTTGAAAGCCGTTATCCGCTTCTCGCTCCGCTATTCCACGCTCGTGCTCATCGCGGCGGTCATGATCGTCGGCTACGCCGGTTATCGCCTGCCGAGGATGAGCGTCGATGTGTTCCCTGAACTCAACGCCCCGACCGTGACCATCATGGCCGAGGCAGGCGGGCTCGCCGCCGACGAGGTCGAGCAGTACGTCACCTTTCCCATCGAGACCGCCGTCAACGGCATGTCCGGCGTGCGGCGGGTCCGCAGTGCCAGCGCGATCGGCCTAGGCATCGTCTGGGTGGACCTTGAATGGGGCTCGGATCTGTTCGATGCCCGGCAGCTCGTGGCCGAACGGCTCGTGACCGCTCGCGAGAACCTTCCCGATGAGGTTGAACCCTTCATCACCCCGATCACCTCCATCGCGGGCGAGATCATGCTGATCTCCCTCTCGTCACCCGACGGTTCCGCCAGCCCGATGCAGCTCCGCTCATACGGCGAGTTCGACCTGCGGACCAAGATTCTCGCGGTGCCCGGCGTCGCCCAGGTCGTCGCGATCGGCGGCGAGCTGCCCGAGTACCAGGTCAATGTCGATCAGGAGCGGCTGAGGCTTTACAACCTGACCATCACGGATGTGGTCGAGGCCGCGGGCGGCGCGCACAGCACCGCGAGCGGTGGCTATCTGGTGAATGTGGACAACTTCGAGATCCCGATCCGCCAGCAGAGCCGGGTGACGCGCCCTGAGGACATCGCCAACACGATCATCAAGTATCACGAGGGCGTCCCCGTGACGATCGGTCAGGTCTCCGAGGTCATCCTCGGGCCGGCGATCAAGCGGGGCACCGCTTCTGAGGGGGGCGAGCCCGCTGTCGTGCTGTCCATCCAGAAGTCACCGGGCACCAACACGCTTGCCCTGACCGACAGTCTTGATGCGCTGTTCGATCAGATCGAGCCGACGCTTCCCGAGGGCGTCGTGCTCAACCGCGATGTCGTCCGACAGTCGCACTTCATCGACCGGGCGGTCCACAATGTGACCAAGGTGCTCGGCGAGGCGGTCATCATTGTGCTCGTCGTACTCGTTCTGTTTCTGATGAATCTGCGGACAACGCTCATCACACTCACCGCGATCCCCATCTCACTGGCCGTTGGCCTCTTGATGATGGATGCGTTGAATCTCGGGCTGAATGTCATGACTCTCGGCGGTCTCACTGTAGCGATCGGCGTGCTCGTCGACGACGCAATCATCGACGTTGAGAATGTTTTCCGCCGCTTGAAGCAGAACCGGGCCTTACCCGAGGCAGATCGGCGTCCGTTTACCGAGGTCATCTTCGACGCAAGCAACGAAATCCGACCGGCGATGGTCTTCGCGACGGTCATCATCGTCATGGTGTTCGTGCCGCTTCTCTTCCTGCAGGGGCTCGAAGGCCGGTTTTTCCAGCCCTTGGCACTTACTTACATGATCTCGATCCTTGCGTCGCTGGTCGTGGCCCTGACGGTCGTGCCCGCGATGTGCCGGTTCCTTCTCAAGGGCAAACTCGGCGGCAAGCACGAGGACCGGGACGGATTCCTGGTCCGCCTTCTGAAAAGGGCGTACGAGCCTTCACTCCGGGCGGCCATTCGGTACCGGGCGTGGGTGCTCGGCACCGCCGGTGCCGTGACCGCCGGCGCACTCCTGCTCGCGAGCACGTTCGGCAGCTCGTTCCTCCCGTCGTTCAACGAGGGCACGTTCACGGTCTTCCTGCTCGCTCCTCCCGGCACCTCGATCGTCGAGAGCGATCGGCTCGCGACGGAGGTCGAGAAGCAACTCGTCCAGATCGAGGGGGTCCGGTCTGTCTCCCGGCGCACCGGCCGGGCCGAGCGTGATGAGCACGCCGAGCCGGTCAGCAACTCCGAGATCGAGGTCACCGTTGATGCGGGGAGCGACCGATTCGAGGTGCGCGAGCAGATCGATCGCATCCTCGGAGCCGTCCCTGGAATCACGACGATGGTCGGCCAGCCCATCGAGCACCGCCTCAGCCATGTGCTTTCCGGTACGCCCGCGGCGATCGCCATCAATGTCTTCGGTGAGGACCTGACCGAGCTTCGCGATGTCGCCAAGGCGATCGAGGCCGAACTCCAGGGCCTGCCGGGCGCTCGCGATGTCAACGCAAACCGCGAGGTCCTGATCACCACGCTTCCCATCCGATACCGACACGCCGAGCTCGCGGCGGTCGGTCTCAGCCCCGCCGACGCCGCGGAGCAGGTCCGCGAAGCTCTCTACGGCGAGGTCGTGGATACGGTGAACCAAGGAGTGCGGCAGTACGACCTCGTCGTGCGGCTCGCACCCGAGGAACGCGAGTCCATCCGGCAGGTCCGCGACCTGCTGCTCAGGGGCCGGGGAGGGGCCACCGTTCGATTGAGCGATGTCGCCGACATCGGCCCCGAGCGATCGAGCAACCTCATCACCCGCGAGAACGCACAGCGCAAGGCGGTGGTGTCGCTCAATGTGGCCGAAGGGTCCAACTTGGGCGACTTGGTGGCCCAGGTGCAGGAGCGTGTCGATCCGATTGTCCAGCGGGCCGGCATGACCGTGTCCTACGGCGGGCAGTTCGAAGCGCAGCAGTCGGCCTCCCGGACCATTCTCGTGGCGGGCGTTGCGGTGGTGCTCATCATGCTCATGCTGCTCCAGATCTCGACGGGATCAATGCGGGCCGCTGTGCTTGTGATGCTCAACATGCCCCTCGCGCTCATCGGCGGCATTGCGGCGATCTATATCACCGAGGGGGGTGGGCTGGTCCACAACACCTTGGCGTTGATCGGCATCGGTGGCCCGTACATCCCGCCCGTGGTGTCCATCGCCAGCCTCGTCGGCTTCATCACCCTCTTCGGGATCGCGGTTCGTAACGGCATCCTGCTCATCAATCACTACAACCACCTCATGGAAGCCGAGGGCGTCCCCCTCGGCGAGGCCATCGTCCAAGGGTCCATGGAGCGGCTAGTGCCGATCCTGATGACCGCGATCTCGGCGGTGCTCGGGCTCGTCCCGCTGGCGTTGGCCGCGGGTGAACCGGGCAGCGAACTGCTCGCGCCCCTCGCCATCGTCACCCTCGGGGGCCTGCTGACCTCCACGTTCCTGAATCTCATTGTCGTCCCGGCGGGATACTCGCTTGTCTTCGGCCACAAGCCCGAGCGTCGTCCTGCTGGCCATCCATCCGTGCTTTCCCGGCTTGTCGGTGTGTTCCGCCGACCCAAGGCCATCACCTCGAAGGAGTCCTGAACATGAACGATCTCATCAAGATGCTCGCTGTTGCCGGTACGGCCGTCGCACTTTCGGTCTCGCTGCCTGGCTGTGGGGAGTCCTCAGAATCAGAGTCCGCCGAAGCGCACTCCGCAGACGACGGTCATGATCACGCTGATGACGGCGACGACCATGAGGGGCACGACCATGCCGAGGGTGAACACGGCGAGCACGACCACGGCGAGATGCGGTCGCTTGGCAGCGTGACGATCGCCGGAACGGCGCTGGCGGTCTCGGTATCCAGCGACATCAAGCCTTCTTCCGAAGTGCATCTCGATCTCGAAGTCGAGTCCGGGCCAATCCCCGCCGCAGTGCGTTTCTGGATCGGCGATGAGGCCGGGACGGGCGCGCTGAAATCGAAGGCGGACGCCCACGACGACCATTTCCACGGCCAGACCGAATCGCCCGCTACCATGGCCGGTGCGAGCCTGTGGATCGAGATCGAGACCGCCAGCGGCGAACGTCAGACCGCGGCCGTATCCCTCGAATAGGCATCCTCTATGAGCGGCCATGACCATCATCACGGATCCGATCTCGGAACCCGCCGGCTCGCCTGGGCCGTCGCCATCAACCTTCTGCTGACGGCGGCCCAGGTGGTCGGGGGCGTGCTGTCCGGCAGCCTTTCCCTCGTCGCCGATGCTCTGCACAACTTCAGTGACGCAGCCGGGTTGCTGCTCGCGCTGGTCGCAAGGCGGATCTCCAAGCGGCCCGCAGACGAGCAGCGTACCTTCGGCTACGGGCGAGCCGAAGTCGTCGGCGGACTGATCAACCTCACGTCCATCATGGTCATCGCGGGTTATCTGCTTATCGAGGCCGTCACCCGCACATTCGACCGGCCAGAGGTCGATGGATGGATGGTAGTGATCGTCGCGGGAATCGCATTTGTCGTTGATGCGGCGACTGCGTTGCTCACATACTCGATGTCCAAGGGCAGTGTGAACATCAAGGCCGCGTTCCTGCACAACATCGCCGACGCGCTGGCCTCGGTGGCGGTCATCATCACCGGCACCTTGATCATCCTGTTTGACTGGTACTGGACCGACATCGTCGCGACCATTGGAATCTCGGTCTACATCGTGTGGGTGTCGTGGTCGCCGATGCAGCGTTGCATCCGGATTCTGATGCAAAGCACACCAGAGCATCTGTCGATCAATTTGATCGCGGAGTCGCTCAGCCTAATCGAGGGGGTAGATGCCGTTGCCCATCTGCATATCTGGCCGATCGACGAGCGGACCACTTCTTTGGAGGTATCGGTTGGTGTCGCAGAAAATGCAACCATTCAAGATATCGAGCGGATTCGCCGCGATGCCATCGATCTGTTGACCAAGCGTTACGGCATCCACCACGTCACGTTCGAAGCTAGGCTGCTCGTA
>JBJHBZ010000033.1:0-39572 GCA_050485765.1 Phycisphaerales bacterium
GCACCGCCTGACGCGGGTGGTCTGCCGCGACGTGGACGAGGGCAAGGCCGAGCGTGCGGCCCGCACGCTCGCCGACGCCCTGCGCCGCGAGCGCACCGTCCCCGGGCTGCGGATCCTCGGGCCCATGTCCTGCCCGCTCGCCCGGTTGCAAGACCACTACCGTTTCGAGGTGCAGGTCTACGCCCCGGACGCGCCTCGCTTGCAAACAGCCCTCGCCACGCTCCGCGCCCGGGGGGAACTCCTCAGCGACGCGAGCACGGCGGTCGACGTCGACCCGCTCAGCCTGCTCTGACCGGGGTCGCGCACCTCCCTGAACCGTGCGCATCAATGCCCGGGCGCGGTGCGGAAAACGCGCCGCCGATCTCTTCCAGTAGACGCGATCCGACCGCCGATATGATGGTTCATGCTCGTCCACCTCAACGGCCAAGTCCTGTCCGCACACGAAGCCCGGGTCAGCCCGTTTGACCGGGGTTTCCTTTTCGGCGACGGCGTCTACGAAGGGCTTCGGGCCTTCGACGGGCACGTCCGGGCCGGGGCGATGCACGTGGAGCGGTTCCGCGAGGGGCTGGCGGCTTCGGGGATCGACTTCGACGCCGAGCGGCTGATCCCGCTGACCGAGGAACTGCTCGCCGCCGAGGGCAAGCCCGACGCGTTCGTCTACTGGCAGGTCACCCGCGGGACGCCCGCGGAGGGCCAGCCGCGGCGTTCGCGCCTCCCCACCGGCGCGATGCCGGCGACGGTCTTCGGGTTTGCGACGCCGATGCCCGCGCTCTCGGCGTACACCGTGCCGCCGACGTGCCGCGTCGCCCGAGTGCCCGACCTGCGTTGGCACCGGGGGACGATCAAGAGCATCAGCCTGCACGGGAACATCCTCGCCGCCCTCGAAGCGAGCGAACGCGGCGCGACCGAGACCGTCATGATCCGCGACGGGCTCGTCTCCGAGGCGTGCGCCTCCAACGTCGTGCTCGCGATCCCCGACGCCGACGGCGCCACGCGACTCGTGACCCCGAGCCTCGACAGCGTCTCGATCCTCGCGGGCGTGACCCGACGCCTCATCCTCGACCTCGACCCGACGATCGAAGTCCGCCCCGTGGACGCACGCGAGCTGGAACGCGCGAGCGAGGTCATCCTGGTCGGCACCAACTCGATGGTGACCTCGGCGATCGAGATGGACGGCCGACCGGTCGGCGACGGCACGCCCGGGCCCGAGGCCCGACGCCTGCTCGCGATGCTCGTCGAAGCGACGCGCGCGGAGATGGCCTCGGCCCGAGCCGGCGCCGTCGCGATCGCCTGAGCCCGGCGTGCGCACGCCACCGCACACACCACCGACCGAACTCGATGGGCGACGAATCGTCGTGATGGGGCTCGGACGCTTCGGCGGCGGCGCAGGGGTCGCACGCTTCTGCGTCGAGCACGGCGCGGACGTCCTCGTCACCGACCTGGAGCCCCGAGAAAAGCTCGGCGACGGGCTCGCGATGATCGCGGACCTGGTTGACGCCGGCTCGGTCGAGCTGCGCCTCGGGACGCACAACGTCAGCGATTTCACGACGGCGGACGTCGTGGTGGCGAACCCGGCGGTACCGCGTCCGTGGGAGAACCGGTTCCTCCGCGCTGCTGAGGCCGCGGGCGTCCGATGCACCACGGAGATCGGGCTGCTGCTCGAGCGGCTGCCGCAGCTCGCGCCTGGCGGAGATCGACGACGCGTGATCGGCGTCACCGGCTCAGCGGGCAAGAGCACCACCTCGGCGATGATCCACGCCGGCGCGGCTTCGCTCGGACTCGACGCCCGCCTCGGCGGCAACATCGGCGGCTCGCTCCTGCCGCAGCTCTCCGCCATCACGCCCGAGACTCTGGTCGTCCTCGAGCTCTCCAGCTTTATGCTCCACTGGCTCGACCGCGCGCCAGGCGTCGGCGTCGTCACGGGCTTTGCGCCCAACCACCTCGACTGGCACGCCGGGCTCGACCACTACCGCGCGAGCAAGCAGCGCCTTCTCTCCCTGCAGCACGCCGGCGACGCGGGCGTGCTCGGCGACGAGCTCGCAGACTGGGCGACGAACGAGAGCGTCGATCGCCTCGCTCCTGCGCCCAACGACGTCCTCCCGACGCTCCGCGCTATCGGCGCGCACAACCGCGTCAACGCCCGCCTGGCGCTCGGGGCGCTGTCGGCTTCGCTCCGGCTCGGGGCGCACGAGCAGGCGAGAGCCGCCGAGGGCATCGCGGCGTTCCCCGGGCTGCCCCACCGCCTGGAGTTGGTCGCCGAGCGCGACGGCGTGCGATTCGTGAACGACAGCAAGTCGACCACGCCCGAAGCGACCCTGGTCGCCGTGCGCGCGTTCGACGATCCGGCCCGCGTGCGCCTCTTGGTCGGCGGGGCGGACAAAGGGGCCGACCTGTCGGTGATCGGGGCGCTGGCATCATCGGTCGCTTCGATCGACGCGTTCGGGGCCACGGCTTCCGCGATCGCCGCCGGCGGGCACGGTCGCGTCCGCGTCCACGCGACGCTCGACGAGGCGTTCGCCGGCGCAACCAGCCGTCCTCGCCCGGGCGACGTGGTCCTGCTCAGCCCGGGCTGCGCGAGCTGGGATCAGTTTCCAAACTATGAGCACCGCGGGGCACGGTTCCGGCAACTGGCCGACGCCCTGCTCGAACGCTCCGCCGACGGGATCTGACTTGCGTTTCCGCCCGGGAGGGGTGAGACTGACGGGATGAGACGCACGCACGCACGTTGGGCCGCCGCGGCCCTGATCGCCGCTGGTTTCGGGCTCCTCGGGTGCAAGCAATCCCCTATTTTGGACGATCCGCCAGCGGAGATGTCCGATCGCCTCGAGCAGCAAGCCGCGACGCCGACCGAGCCCGCTCCAGCGTCGATCCCCCAAGCGACCGAACCGGCCGACGAGCAACCCCGCTGGGTCGAGCTCTCGCCCGGGCTGCGGATCGACCGCGAGCGCCGGATCGTCGAGTTTGACGGCTTCGTGCCCTGGCAGTTCAAAGACCCAGCTCAGCCGGTGACGTACCTCGAAACCATCGTCTGCAAGACTGACAGTAAGGAACACGAGTCGCTGGTCGCGACCGCCGTCCGTCCCTCGGCGATCCACGGCGCGCTGCTCGCGATCGGCATGGAGCCCGGGCGCCCGGGGCGGATCGGGTTCACGCCCGAGGGCGAGTTCGTGCGGGACGGGCCGTCGGGCCCGCGCGTCCACGTGCGGATCGTCACGACCTGGCCGGACGGGGAAGAACGCGAGATCAACCCGCTGGACTGGGTGGTCAACGTCGAAGACGGGACGCCCCTGCGTGAGCACTACGCCGGGCTCGGCGAGACCGTGGCGTGGCGGTTCACGGGCTCGGTGGAGCGTGACCGAGGCGGGCGCAGGGTCTACGAGGCGGACGTGGAAGGCGTGATCATCGCCCTGCATACCTTCGGCTCGGCGGTCGTGGGCTTCGAGCCGGTGCTCAGCCCGGACAGCGGCGTGGACGAGCCGGAGTGGATCGCCGACGTTGAAGCCGTGCCGGAATTCGGCGAACAGGTGCGCGTCCGCGTCTGGGTCGCTGACTAATGACCAAGAACAAAGCGGATCAGCGTCGGCGGCCGCTCGGCACCGTCACGAGCTTGGTCCCGCCGTCGGCCTTCTCGATGGTCAGCTCGATCGACGAGCCCATGAGCAGGCCGGACCGGTCGAGTTGCAGCGCCAAGTCGCCCAGGTTGCGGACGTTCTGCCCGTTGACGCGGATGATCCGGTCGCCCGGCTCGATGCCGGACTCCGACGCCCACCGCTCCGCGCTGGTGACCAACGGCGCGGCCCCCTCGTTGGCGCGGAGCCCGAAGCCGATCCCGAGATTGCCGAGGCTCCGGATGATCGGGGGGAAAGCCAGCGTCTGCGGCGCAAACTCGCCCAGCGTGATCCGAGCCGTGCGGAACTCGTTCTCACGGTAATACTCGGCTTCGACGGTCGCCCCAGGGCCGTAGCTCGTGATCAGCGAGCGGAGGATCGCGAGGTTGGGCGTGGGTTGCCCGCCGAAGCTGGTGATAACGTCGCCGCGTTGCAGCCCGGCCCGCTCGGCGGCGGTGTTGGGCTGCACGCCGACGATTTGCACGCCGGCGTGCAGGATCTCCGCCGCCGTGCGCACGACGACGGTGTCGCCGAGGTTGATCCCGAGGAACCCGCGACGGACCTGCCCGCTCTCGATGAGCTGCCCGACGACGTTCTCAATGACGTTGAGCGGGATCGCGAAGCTGATCCCCGCCGACTGGCCTTCCATCGTGCCGTCAGTGTCGCGACCGGTCGCGATCGCGATGTTCATCCCGACGACCCGTCCGCGGCTATCGACCAGCGGCCCGCCCGAGTTGCCGGGGTTCACCGCGGCATCGGTCTGGATGAAGTTGGTGAACCCGCCGTCGGTCACGGCCCCGCGCGGATCGCGCCCGAGCCCGCTCACGATGCCCTGGCTCATGGAATGCTTGAAGCCGAACGGCGAGCCAAACGCGAAGACCTGCTGCCCCTGGCGGGCCGCCTCGCCGGTGGCGCGGTTCAACGGGAAGAGCCCGCCGTTCATGCCCGAGACGCGAAGCACGGCGATGTCGGTGTACGGATCGGCGGCGACCAGTTCCGCGGGCGCGCTCACGCCGCTGGCGAACTCGATGGTGATCGTCCCCTCGCCGCGGACGACGTGGGCGTTGGTCACGATGTGCCCGCGCTGGTCGTAGACCCAGCCGGTGCCGCTCGACCCGCCCACGCTCCATCGGCTCCGACCGGACCGGACGTCGATGTGGACCACGCCGGGGGCGACGGCCTCGGCGATCGCCGTCTGCGCGCGGTCGATCCGCTCGAGGATGTCATCGCTGGAGATGGTCTGCTGCGCGAGGGTGATGCGTGCCGTCGTCGACGCGTACCCCACGGACCGGACGAGCATCGGCGTGCCCATGAGCACCACCGCCGCCACCAACAGCACAAACCCCGCGGGCGCGAATCGGACAAACGGACGCATGCTGACTCCTTCCGCACGCCTCGACAGGCCGGCCAACGCCAACCCGCCAGCGCCGACGCCGGCTCACTGTCCTCCGGCCTCACGGGATCGGCTGGTTTCCTGCCCATCTTCGGGCCATCCACCGCCCCACACAACCCGCACGCCCCGACGATGCTTCCGAGCGACCCAGACCCCCGCACGCCCGACGTTTCAGGACGCACGCCGGTTGAGGACGCCGGTGTTACCGGCTCGGACAGGCCAAGGTTCGCATATCCGCCCGGTCAGGATGCGGCTTGCCCGCCCGAGGCCCCTGGAAGGGGGTTCGGAGGCCCTCCATCCCCGCCCGCACCCCCGAGCAGCGCCCGGAATCGCGACCGCTCGGACTCGGGCATCTCGTACCGGCGGCCGCCGATCGCCCGCTCCGCGACACGACGGACCCATGTCGACCCCGCCGCCTGGATCGCCGCGCCCAACGCCGCCGCCGGCTCGGCGAACCGCGGCGGGTGGTCGGTCAGCCCCAAAAGATCCTGCAGGACCAGCACCTGCCCGTGCGTCGATGAGCCGGCCCCGATCCCGATCACCGGCACCGACACCGCCCCGACCATCGCCTCGGCGACCTCGTCCGGCACCGCCTCGACCAGCAAGAGCACGCACCCCGCCGCCTCGAGCGCCTTCGCGTCCTCGATGATCGCCATCGCGCCCTCGGCCGAGCGCCCCGCCGAGGCGTACCCGCCCGTCCGCGCCACGTGCTGCGGCTTGCTCCCCACGTGCCCGCAGACCGGGATCCCCGCACGCGCCATCTTCGCCACCAGCGGCGCAAAGCTCGCGTCGGCCTCCAGTTTCACCACGTCCGCGAGGCCCTCGGTCAAAAAACGTCCGGCGTTGCGGATCGCCGAAGCCTCGTCGGCCTGGTAGCTCAGGAACGGCATGTCCCCCATCACCAGCGTGTTCGGTGCCCCCCGCTTCACACCCGCCGTCAGCGCGAGCAGGACGTCCAGCGGGATGTCGATCGTGCGGCTGAAGCCCAGGACCATCTCCGCCGCCGTGTCCCCCACGAGCAGCACCGGCACGCCCGCCCGCTCCAGCCACCGGGCGGTGCTCGCGTCGTAGCAGGTCAGGCAGGCGAAGGGCTGCCCCGCGCGGGCCATGCGGTGCAGGGTCCGCAGCGTCACAGGGCCGGGCTTGGGCTCGGGTTTCGGCGCGTCGGCGGGGTCTGGCACGCCCAAAGTATACAACCCGCCCAAGGTCAAACCCGGGATCGGCGTGCCGCCATCACCTTTTTAGGGGAATCTGCTCCGCGGGCGGTGCTCGCTTCTGGGGCTTCTACACTTCCGCCCTCATGCCCATCCTGGCTGCGACCAACCTGAAGCACGCCTACGGGGAGAACATCGTTCTCGACGGCGTCAGCCTCTCGATCGAGCCCGACGAGCGGATCGGCGTCGTCGGGCGGAACGGGGCCGGCAAGAGCACGCTGCTCAAGATGCTCGCCGGGATCATGACGCCCGACTCGGGGGACGTCTCGCTCCGGAAAGGGTGCAAGGTCGGCTACCTGCACCAGGACCCGGTGCTGGACCCGGACGACACGCTCAAGGGAGCGGCCGAGGCCGGCTTCGCCGAGTTGCACGAGCTCCACCGCGAGCTCGAAGCACTCTTCGAGCGGATGAGCGGGGCCGAGGGCGAGACGCTGGAGCGTCTGCTCCGCCAGCAGTCAGAGCTTGAGAAGCGCGTGGAGGCGGCCGGGGGGTATGCCGTCGAGCACCGGGTCGAGCAGGTGCTCCACGGTCTGGGGTTCACGAGCGCGCAGTTCGGTGTGAAGGTGCGCGGGCTCAGCGGCGGGCAGCGGGCGCGGGTGGCGCTGGCGCGATTGCTGCTCGATGAGCCCGAGGTGTTGCTCCTGGACGAGCCGACAAATCACCTGGACATCGACGGGCGCCTCTGGCTCGAGCGGTTCCTGCGCGACGAGTACAAGGGCGCGGTGGTGATGATCAGCCACGACCGCTACCTGCTCGACGCGGTGGTCAACCGGATCATCGAGACCGAATTCGCCCGCCTGGTCGACTACCCCGGCAACTACGCGAAGTTCCGCGAGCTGCGAGCCGAGCGCCGGGTGACCCAGCTCCGCGCGTACGAGAAGCAGCAGGAGAAGTTTAAAAAAGAAGAAGCGTACATCCGCAAGTTCAAAGCCGGGCAGCGGGCCAAGCAGGCGAAGGGGCGGGAGACGCGCCTCGAGCGGGAGAAAGCGACCGAGCGCCTGGAACGCCCGATGGAGCTGAAAGAGCTCTCGATCGCGCTGCCCAAAGCCGAGCGCACGGGCGACGTCGTTGTGAGCGCACGAGAGATCGCGAAGCGCTACCCGCGCGAGGACGGCTCCACGCTCACGCTGTTCGACAAGCTGGACGTCAAGATCGGTCGCGGCGAGCGGTGGGCGATCCTCGGGCCGAACGGGGCGGGGAAGACCACGCTCGTGCGCGCCCTGCTGGGCGAGATCCCGGTGGACGAGGGCACGGTGCGCCTCGGGAGCAACGTGCAGCCCGGGCACTTCAAGCAGACGCGGGACGACCTGGACCCCGAGACGCCGCTCTACCGGCACATCCAGAACACGATCCTCAAGGAAAACCCGGCGGCTCGCCTGAGTGAGCAGCAGGCGCGGGACCTGGCCGGGGCGTTCCTCTTCAGCGGGAGCGAACAGGAACGCCCGATGGGCGTGCTCTCCGGCGGCGAGCGGGCACGGGTCGCGATGGCGGCGCTCCTGGCGAGCAGCAAGAACCTGCTGGTGCTCGACGAGCCGACGAACCATCTGGATATCCCGGCGGCCGAGCGACTGGAGCAGGCCCTGGCGCCCCACGAACGCGGGGGCGTGTTCGACGGCACCCTCATCCTCATCAGCCACGATCGCGCGCTCATCGACGCCACCTGCGACCACCTGCTCGTCTTCGACGGGCGCGGCGGCGTGCGCGTCTTCCTCGGCAACTACTCCGAGTGGCGGGCGAAAGAGCTTGCCCGCGACGCCGCCCCGGGCACCACCCCCGCCCCCGCCAGACCGACCAAAGCCTCGAGCACGCCCGCCCCGCAGGCCCCAGGCGTGGGCACCGCAGTCGCCAAGCCCCCGCCCGCGAAACGCAAGAGCCGCTTCAGCTGGATGAAGCTCGACCAGATCGAGGAACGCCTGCACGAGCTGGAAACCGACGTCGCCGAACTCGACGAACGCCTCGCCGCCCCCGCGACCTGGACCGACCCCGCCCTCAGCCAACGCCTGACCGAGGCGCGCAGCAAGCTGGCGGCCGAGCTCGAAGAGCTCGAAGCCGAGTGGATCGAGCGAGCCGAGGAATAAACCTACCCCATGCGGCGTTGAAGGCATGCCGGAGCCTTACAACTCCGGCCTGCCCCAAACAGGTTGTGCCGATCGTGAGGGTTGGGTGATGTTGCTGGGTCAAATCGCCGATTCTGCGACCCATGCGCTCCAAATCCATTGATCAGACGCCGGTGCTTATGGAGGATGACGGCATGCGGACGGTCCAGATCGACAACGAGGTGGATCGGGTTCTGCGTTCGCTCGCGACGGCCCGCCAGGGGTCGGCAAACGATGTCTTGCGGGATCTTGTCGGGCTCCCGGCGGAGCAGGCGTCGGCGATCTCGCCCGCCGGCACCGGCAAGACAGACGTCGACGCCGCGGCCTCTCGCCTCCCCGGGCGGATGGCCGGGACGCGGCGCACCGAGCCAGCCGGCGGCTGCCCGACGGCCGGCGAGGTGCGCTACGTGAGCGAGTGGGGCCCGTAAACGCGAGTCATCGCTCGCGCTGACCTGTCGGCAGTGCCGTGTTGCTGTCGTTGTGCGCGCCTTGGCCCGGTGGCGCACGGGCGGGACGCCCGTGCCACGGCGGCTGCGTACTTCCAGATCACGTCGCGATCGTGCGCACGGCTTCGAGCACTTCCGCCGCGTGCCCGGGCACTTTGACCTTATCCCATCGCTTCGCGACCTTGCCGTCGGGCCCGATGAGGTAGGTCGTGCGCTCGATGCCCATGTAGGTGTTGCCGTACATCGATTTCTCGACCCACACGCCGTATTTCTTGGCGACGCTCGGGGCCGGCTTGCCGTCCTCGCCGGTCGCGTCGTCGGCGAGCAGGGGGTAGTTCAGCCCCTCCTTGGCGGCGAACTTGGCCTTGCTCTTGGTGTTCATGATGCTGATCCCGAACACGGCGGCCTTGGACGTGTCGAACTTCGGGAGCAGGTCGCGGAAGTCACACGCCTCGGCGGTGCACCCGCTGGTCATGTCCTTGGGGTAGAAAAAGAGCACGACCGGCCGCCCGGCGTAGTCGCTGAGCTTGTGCGCCTTGCCGTCCTGATCCTGGAGGCTGAACGCCGGGGCCTTCTTGCCTTCCGCGATTAGGCCCGCGTTTGCCGAGGCGTCGCCCGGCTTGGCGGCGGCTTGCTTGACGGTTTTCTTCGCCGGGGCCTTCTTGGACGCGGTCTTCTTCGCCACCTTGGACGCGGTCTTCTTGCTGATCTTCTTCGCCATCGCGTGCGCTCCTTGTTGCGGGTTGAGCGGCAGTGGGTTCTGCCGGGAGCGTAGCTTGGATGCTGCGAGGATCGCGGTCTTCGCGGCTCAGCGGTTCAGCCAGGCGAGCAGGATCGCGAAGAGCGCGACGCCGAGCGTCAGGCTCGCGAGCGCGGGGTAGAGCCAGGCGAGGCGATCCGCCTGCGGACGCGGGCGGGCGGCGGGTGTGACGAGTTCGAGTCGCTCGGCGGCCGCCGGGCCGAGCGGCGCGCCGGTCGTCCGGGCCGTGTCCTGCACGATCGCGACGATGAGGTTGGCGTCGAACGGGCGGAGCCCGAGCCCGCGGGCCGACGCGATGAGGCGTTCCCGTTTCTCCGGCGCGAGCACGGCGGCCCGCCCGCCGTCGAGCGCCGTCGCGACCCGAGCCGCGAAGACCCATCGCGCGTCGCCCGGCGCGATCGCGGCGGCCGAGCGGTTTTCAGCCGCGACCCTTGCCTCGTCCATCGAGATCGAAAGCGGCGCAGGCCCCGGCGAACGCCGAGGGGGCTTGGTCTCTGTCCGCACGCTCGGGCGCGACGCCGGGGCGGGCGACGCCTCCGGCTCGCGAGCTTCCGGCGCACCGGGCGTCTCCTCCCGTCCGGGATAGACCAGACGAAGCACGGTTCGGGACTCGGGCTGTTCGCGGCCTGGCGGCATCGTGGAAAACCTACCGGGCATCGGGCTCGAAACCAGCGAAACGACAGCCCATGCAGAGGTTTTGAGCACGATCGACCTCGCGCAGGCCCGATAGACTGCCCGTCCCGCGCCGAATCCCGTTCCCGCCCGCCACAAACGCACCGAAAGGTTTGGATTTTGACCGGACCCAAGCCCGCTCCAGAGCCGCAAGAGCCGTTGCCGGACCTGCACTCACCCCGGACGCCGCCGGAGGTCATCGATCGTCTGGCGACGGCCTCCAAGCGCGGTCGCCTCGCGGGGTTCCGCCGTCTGCCGGGCGCGGAGGGCGGCGAGGGCGGCGAGGGGCTGGCGTTCGAGTTCGACGCGTTCGCGACGCCGTTTGAGTACTCCGGGATCGGCACGGTCACGCCGGAGGGGGCGGGCTCGCGGGTGTCGTTCGCGTTGCGGGCGCGTCGGCGGATGCCGATCATCGCCGCGGTGATCCTCGTCGTCACGCTCTGGCCCGGCTTGCCGCTGACCGAGTCGATGATCGACACCTACTGGGCGTGGCACCGGGCGCACGTGCAGACGTGGTGGTGGTACGTGCCGATGTGGGTGCTCTGCCTGCCGTGGATGTGGTCGAGTTGGAAGAAGAGCCGTCGCGACGCGGAGGCGGACGCGAGGAAGACCATCGCGAAGATCTCGCAGGAATTGCGGTAGGACGCGGAGCCCGAAACTCGAAACAGCGGATCGGATCGCGTGACGGTCGCCCCGCAAAGGACGGCGACTTCGCACGATCCGATCCGCTGCTCTGCGGCTCCGAGCTTCCCTATTCCGCGCCTTACTCCACGTCCTTGCCTTCGACAACGTCGGTCATCTTCGGCGCGTCGTGCGGGTGGAACTCGCCGCGCTTGAGCTTGCCGATGTACTCGTGATAGGCCTTCATCGCTTGGGCGCCGAAGATCACCATGAGCGGGATGTTGGCCCAGAGCATCACGCCGAGGCCGAGGGTGGTCCAGTTGTCGAGCTCGTCGTCGGTGCCGAGGACGGCGTAGCTGGTGCCGTCGGCACGGGTGAACATCGGTGTCGCGAGAATCGTCGTGAGCAGAATGAGCAGGCAGTAGACGAGCTTGTAGACCAGGATCACCGCATCGGTCGCGGCTTGTCCGAGCCGGTTACACAAGAAATACATGCCCTGTTCGCCGTAGTAGCTCCAACTGATCATCGTGCTGATCGCAAAGAGCCACGCGGCGACGACGATGAGGATCTTGCCAAGCCCCGGGGTCACGCGGTCGAACGCGTGCGCCGTGAGAGATGCTCCCGCGTAGTCGCTGTAGACGCCCAGGTCGAGCGTGCCGTCCGGGTTGGTTCGAAGGGTCGGGGCCTCGTGGGCGGCGATCTCGGGCCAGTTGGCGATCCACGGCTGGGTGTCGTCGGCGCGGCTCACGCGGGCGTTGTGCCGAAACACTGTCGAGCCGGTGCCACGGACATCGACCTCGGACCGCTCCAGCACCATGAAGACGTTCTCGCTGACGCGCCAGCCGCTGGCGCCTTCGGGCGTTTCGAGGATGCGCCGGGCCTCCGGCGTTTTGCGTGGCAGTTCGGGGGTCTCCAGGATCCAGAGCGGGACGCCGGCGTTGTTGACACGCTGTGCGCCGGCGTCGTCCACAGCCGCCACGATGCGGATCTGGTCGGGATCTTCGAAGAAAGCTTCCGCGCCGCGGTTGTACGTGCCGGTCGCGAGGATGACCAGCGCTGTCAGCGTGCAGACAACAATCGTGTCGATGAACGGCTCCAGCCCGGCGACCACGCCCTCGCGGACGGGCTCGTCGGTCTTGGCGGCGGCGTGCGCGATCGGGGCCGAGCCCTGACCGGCTTCCGAGCTGAACAACGCCCGCTTGACGCCCCAGAGGGCCGCGAAGCCGAAGGTCGCCCCGAGGAACGCCCCCGCCGGCTCCGGGTTGGCCCCGCCGAGCCACGTCGGGAGCCCGCTCCGGATGATCAGCCAGATCATCTCCGGGATCGCCCCGACGTTCAGGATCAGCACGTACAGCGCGGCCAGCAGGTACAGCCCGCACATGAACGGGACGATCCGCCCCGCGACCGCGCCGATGCGCTTGATCCCACCGATGATGACCATGCCGACGAGCAGGGCGAGGATGATGCCGGTGACAGGCTGGGGGACGTTGAAATAGGTGTTGGTGACGTCGGCGACGTTCCACGCCTGGAACATGTTGCCGCCGGTGATCGCGGAGACGAGCAGCGTGACGACAAAGATCCCGCCGACGACGACGCCGAGCGGCGCGAGGCCCATCCTGGCAAAGCCCTTGGCGGCGACAAACATCGGCCCGCCGTGGGGGTTGTCGGGGTCGTCGGTGTTTCGGTAGAGCATGGACTGGGTGACCTCGGTCATCTTGAGGCCCATGCCGAGGACGCCGATGACCCACATCCAGAGGATCGCGCCCGGGCCGCCGATCGCGACCGCGACCGCGACGCCGGCGATGTTGCCGAGCCCGACGGTGGCGCTGAGCGCGGTGGAGAGGGCTTGGAAGTGGTTGATGGCGCCGGGCTCGTTCTTGCTGTCGTACTTGCCGCGGACGACCGAGACGCCGTGGGTCATCGCGCGGTACTGCCCGAAGCCGGACCAGACCGTGAAGAGGAGGCCCACAAGGAGCAGGGCGTAGACGACGAAGTCGGCAAAGAGGATGCCGTTGACGGTTTCGATGAACTTGCTGAGCTCAGCCACGTGTCGCTCTCCGCGCGTGGTCGTGATGAACGACCGGCCGCCGATGGGGCTCGGAACGGGACCGCGGCTGAACGCCGCCCCGGGTCATGAAGGCGACACTATGAAGGGATGTGCGTCCGGATGCAAGTCCGGTCGGCCCGGCCCGGGCGGGCTCAGACGAGCCCGGCGACCCGCTCGATCGCGTCGGCCGCCCCGATCGCCGCGTTGGTCGACGCGAAGCGGCGGGCGACCGCGTCCAGCTCCGACCGCTGACGCTCCACCGCCTCCGCCGAGTCCAGCAACGCCCGCGCCGCCTCCACGATCGGGCCCGCCCCGTCGAAGTGCGGCACCAGTTCGGGCACGATCTCCCGCCCCGCGATCAGGTTCGGCAGCGTGAAAAACTCCGTCGAAACCAGCCAGCTCGCCAGCGTCGCGTACAGCAGCGGGTTGGACTTGTAAAACACCACCATCGGCTTCCGCTGGCGCGCGACCTGGAGTGTCACCGTCCCGCTCACCACCAACGCCAGGTCGCACCAGGCGATCGCGGCGTCGGTCTGACGCTCCACCATGTGCATGCCGTCCGGCCAACCGCCGTGGGACTCGGCGATCTCCCGAAGCCTCGCGGCGGCCTGAGCATGCGTCGCCGCGACGACGCCCGAAGCCGATGGACGCTCGCGCCGCAGCGACCGGAACGCCTCCAGAATCAACGGGAAGTTCTTCGTCCACTCCGCGGGGCGCGAGCCCGGGAGCAACGCCAGACGCGGGGCGGCCTCGGGGGCTTCGGCAGGAAACGCCGCGACCTGCGCCTCCACGCTCGCCGCGTCCGGCGCGTGGTCGAACAGCGGGTGCCCGACAAACCGCGCGTTGACCCCCCGCTGGCGGAACCAGGGCTCCTCAAAGGGGAGCAGGCAGAGCACCAAATCGCTCAGACGCCGCAGCTTGCGGATCCGCCACGTCCCCCACGCCCAGACCTGCGGCGCGACGAGGTGAACCACCTTCAGCCCGCGCTTCTGGGCCATCTTGCAGATCGGAAAATTGGCGGCCGGGCTGTCGACCGGGATGTGGACCGTCGCGCCGTGGGTGTCGAGCCACCGCTTGATGCGGGCGTTGATCCGCTGGTGCTCGATGATCTTGCCCGGGCCCGGGATGCCCATGACGGCCGACTGCCCGGTTTCCTCGACGATCTCCGCCCCGGCGGCCCCCATCTTCGGCCCGCCCCAGGCGTGGATCGGCACGTCCGGGTGTCGACGCTTGAGCTCCGCGATGACGGCCGCCGCGTGATCGTCGCCGCTGGGCTCAAACCCGGTAAACAGCAGCCACGGCTTCTCGCGGCGCACCGGGCGAGCATGACGGGAGCCGGGTTTGGCGGGCTTCACAGGCACGGCGGAGTGAAGCCGGGGCAGGCGCTCGGGTCAATCCGGGTGGAACAGCTCGGAGAGCGGTGCCACCCCACGGAAAGATCCAGAGGCCCGCCTTCAGAAGCCCGCCGCGTCCAGCCAGAGGCTGGGGCGGATCCGCAGGGCCTGCGCGATGTGGAGCAAGGATTCCAGGCTGGGCAGGTGAGCGCCGCGCTCGATCGAGCTGAGCTGGCTGACCGAGATCTTGCTCGCTTCAGACAAATCCTTGAGGGTCCACCCCCGCTCGGTCCGGGCGAGGCGGATCTGACGTCCCAGCTCGTCGCGGAGCCGGTCCTGCGGGCGTTGCCCGAGCCCGAACGCCTCGGCCGCCTGGGCCAGCACCCGACGCAGCTCCTCGATGCTGAACGGCTTGGCGAGGTAATCGAACACGTCCGCCTTGAACGTCTGGCGCATGGACTCCAGCGACGGGTACCCCGTCACCACGATCACGCAGAGCGTCTGCCACCGACGGCGGATCTCGCTCAGCACCCGGTCGCCCGAGTGCTCGCCCATCTTCATATCGAGCAGCGCCACGTCCGGCAGGCGGCTCTCGCAGGCGGCGAAAAACTCGCCGGGCGTCGCGACCGTGCGCACGTCGTGCCCCTCGGCGGCGAGCATCGAGCCGATGTACTCGCGAAAATCCGCGTCGTCGTCCAGCGCGACGATCGAGAGCGACGCCGGCTCGGCCGCGGTCTGGGCCCCTTCCGGGATGACGGGTTCGGTCATGGCGCGGCTCTCCCTGCGGGCGGGTTCGAATCGAACGCCTCGCCGGGGTCGGCATCGCCCCGGGGCTCCGGATCTTTGGGCGTCGCGGCCCTGAGGGGCGCTTCGCCCGGCAGCAAGATCTCAAAAACCGCGCCCGCCCGCTCCGGGCGGTTCTTGGCGAGGATCACCCCCCCGTGCTCGTGGACGATCCCCTCCGCGACCGCGAGCCCGAGCCCCGTCCCGCGGCTGTCCAGGCGCGTGGACACAAACGGGTCAAAGAGCGTGCTGAGCAACTGGGCGTCGATGCCCGGCCCGTCGTCGGTCACGGTGAGGCTGACCCATCGCGAGCCGTCTTTCTGCAACGCCTCCGCGTCGACCACCACGCGCCCCGCCGTCGCGCCGGAGGGCGACGGCTGCCTCCCACGCCGGGCGTCGACGGCGTTCCGCACAATGTTGACCAGCACCTGCATGATCCGGTCCGCGTCGCAGTCGAGAGCCATGCTCTCCGGCACGTTGTTGACAAACTCAAACGCGGCCGCGTCGCGGTCGATCCGCACCAGCGTGACCGCCTCATCGACCACCGCCCGGAGGTTCGTCGGGCTGGTCGACGGCGGGCGGGCACGGGCGAAATCGAGCAGGCTCTCGCTCAGACGCTCCAGACGGCGCACGACGCGGAGCATGAGGGCCGCCTCTGATTCCGGCACGCCCTGGCTCGGGGCGGTGTGGAGCTTCTCCACCAACCCTTTCAGCACGCTCAGGGGCGTGTTGAGCTCGTGCGCGATGCCGGCGGACATCATCCCCAGGCTCGCGAGGCGGTCGGCGCTCGCGAGGTTCTGGCGGGCGCGTTCGAGCAGGTGGTTCTTGCGCCGAAGGTCGTTCGCCGCGACCTCGATCCGGTCGAACGCGTCGGCGAGCTGGCGCTCCTGCTGGCGGATCGCCAGGACAGACTGGTTGCGGCTGCGCATGATCTCGCCGAGCTCGTCGCGCGGGATGTCCGACTCCGGAATCAGCTCGGCCTCGCGCCGCCCCTCCTGCACCGCGATGTCGGCCTGACGCATCCGCCGGATCGGGCCGTACACGTGACGCGGGAGCACGAACACCTCCAGCGAGAGCGCGACCAGCCCGTACACCGCGATCAACGCCACCGTCAGCAGGGCGTAAAGGCGAACGACCGCGGCCCGCGCCCCGGGCATCCGCGCCGTCGCGACCACCACGCGATCCGCCTCGGGCACGTACAGCGCCACCGAAGCCGCCGAACCCGCGAACGCATGCGCCGGCACACGCACGGGCGCGCCGCCCGGGTTGTCGCGCAAACGCTCACGGATCTCCGGGCCAAAATCGGCCAAGTCCAGCACGCCGACGGCCAGGTCATCGCTCCCGAGCGGGCCGGCGCCGGCGCCCTCGAGCCCCGGATCGCTCGCGACCAGGGCGGCCGCGAGACGGGCGACCGCCTCCGCCTCGCTCCGCTCGGCCTGCCGCACCACCTCGGTGATCGCCGGGCGGAGCGAGGCGAGCAGGATCACCGCCAGCCCGAGGCTGAACACGGTGTGCAGGAGCATCAGCTTCTTGCGGATGCGCATCCGGGCGAGCAGGCCGGAGGGCGGGACCTCGCGGGGCGGGCGGGCCCGCTCGGCGCGTCGCGTCGTCTCGGGGGCGTCGGGTTGGGGTGCGGGCGTGGTATCCATGAGCGCTACGATCCGGGCAGTGCCGAACCGTTCAAGATTGTCAGGGGACCGCGCGGGCGGAGCAAGCCGCCCGGCGCGAAAGGGGCGAACTCGCAATCGGGGCGGGAGTGCGCCGCCGCCGGTCCGCGACGCTCGCGACGCCGCCGCCCGCGTGCTGGCGCAGCACGCCAAGCGTTTCCCGGATCTCGCCCCGGAGCCGATCGTCGACGACGGGCTGGAGAGCCGCGAAGCCGCGCTGGCGCACGCGATCGTGGACGCGAGCGTGCGCCACTGGCTGACGCTGGAAACCGTGCTCGGGCGGTTCACGAGCCAGCCGGTGCGGAACCTCGAGCCGCGGATGCGGGCGGCGCTGCTGATGGGAGCGGCGCAGCTCATCTACCTGGACCGCGTCCCCCCGCACGCGGCGGTGACGAGCTCGGTGGAGTGGGTGAAGGCGGCGATCCGCCCGAAGGCCGGCGGGATGGTCAACGCCGTGCTACGCCGTGTCGCGGAGCTGATCGATCGCGACGAGGACGGGCACGCCCGGCGTCGGGACGCGTGGGATGAGGCGCCGGACGCGCTGCCGCTCGGTGACGCCGGCGCGATCGCGTTGCGCGAGCCGGTGCTCCCGGACGAGGCGCTCGCGCGTCTGGAAGCCGGCGCGAGCGTGCCGCGGACGCTGCTGCAACGCTGGTCGTCCCGGATGCCGACAGGCGAGGTGCGCCGTCTGGCGTTGCACACCCTCGCAACCCCGCCGACGGTGCTCTGCGTGGCGCACGCCAGATCGGCGCTACCGGAAGGGCTGGACGCGCACGACGCGCTGACGCACCGGGTCTTCGCGGGTTCGCACGCGGAGCTCCGGCGTCTGCTGGCCTCGCGGGACGACCTCTGGGTGCAGGACGTCTCGAGCTCCGGCGCGGTCGCGAGCGTGAGCGACCTGAAGCCGGGGCTGGTCGTTGACCTGTGCGCCGGGCTGGGGACCAAGACGCGCCAGCTCCGGGCGACGTTCCCGGACGCGACGATCCTCGCGACGGACACGGACCGGGCCAAGCTGCGCACGCTCGCGGGCGTGTTCGAGGGCGACGCGCGGGTGACGGTCGCGCCGATGGAGCGCGTGCGGGAGCTGGCGCTCGGGCGGGCCGACCTGGTGCTGCTGGACGTGCCGTGCTCGAACACGGGTGTGCTGGCGCGTCGCGTGGAGGCGGCGTACCGGTGCGGGCCGAGCCGGATCGAGCGTCTGGCCGACCAGCAACGCCAGATCGTCGCCGACACGATCCCGCTGCTCGCAAGCTCGGGCGCGATCCTGTACGCGACGTGCAGCCTGGAGCCGGAGGAAAACGCCGAGATCGCCCGCTGGGCGGCCCAGTGGCACCGGTTCAAGATCGAGCGCGAACGCTCGGCGGTCCCCGGCGGGGGTCTGGGCGAGCCGGCATCTTCCTGGCGGGACGGGGCGTACAGCGTGCTGCTGCGGTGGTCGTGAGCGGAACAAATCGCCGGGGCGGAGGGTCCGCGGGCGGGGGCCTACACTGATCCCCGCGACGCGTTTCCCGCCGGGGCTGTTCGGGCGGGTCAGGATCGGCTTCTTTCTGGAGCGGGACGTCTCGATGAACTTGCTGGACATCATCACGCCGGACTGTGTGCGTTCCCCGCTGCGGGCGAGTGACAAACAAGGGGTCATCGGTGAGCTGGTGGACATGCTCGGCGAGGCCGGCAAGGTCACCGACACCGAGAACCTCAAGCAGGCGGTCTGGACGCGCGAGCAGACGCGGACCACGGGCATCGGGCACGGGCTGGCGATCCCCCACGGCAAGTGCGCCGGGATGACCGACCTCGCGATGGCGATCGGACGCCCGGGCGAGCCGATGGACTTCCAGGCGATCGACGGGCAGCCCGTCCGCCTCGTGGTCCTGCTCGCGAGCCCCCCGGACCGGACCAGCGACCATATCCAGGCCCTGGCCCGGATCAGCCGCCTGATGACGATGGAGGCGTTCCGCGAGGAGATCTACGCCGCCGACTCGCCGGAGCAGATCTACGAGCTGCTCAAGGCTCAGGAAACCGCCGGCTGAGCCTTGCCCCCGACGCCCTCGGCGTCCCTGACCGCGCCGCCATGAGCTTCCCCGCTCCGCTCGTCGTGCTCGATGACCAGAGCGGCGATCGTTTCCAGCCGCCCGATGAGACGGTCCGCCCGGGCGCGAAAGATCGCATACGGAAACAACGCCCCGAGGGCGATGACCAGCCCGAAGGCGGTCGTGTAGAGCGCCGTCGCGATGCCGCCGGCGACGGCCGTCGGGTCGTCGATCGGTCCGCCACCGCCGAGCAGGCGGAAGCTGGTGATGATCCCGACGACGGTGCCGAGGATCCCGAGCATCGGGGCGGCGGTGATGACGGTCGAGAGCGTCGGGGCGAAGCGCTCAAACGCGGGGCGGGCCCGCTCGACCAGTTCGTGCGCGCCGTTCTCGCTCGCACCCGCCCCGCCGAGTCGGCGTGATCGGGTCAGCATCTCCCTCGCGTAGACGGAGGCGACGTCGCCCCCGCGGGCCGCGAGCTCGCGGGCCGAGCGAAACTCGCGGTCGCGGACGCGGTCCATGACCTCGTCCACGCGGGCGCGGGCTTGCGGGCGGTCGTTCTGAAACCAGAACCAGCACCGCTCGACGACCAGCGCCCCGGCGAGCAGGCTGAGCGCGAGCAGGAGGCTCATCACCCAGCCGCCGTCGATCAGGATGGTTCGGGCGGCTTCAAACATCGGCTCGCCGGATCGTACACCGACGCGCCCGACCCCGCCCCTCGCCCCGAAATCGCTCTCAACCGCCCTGCGGGGGCGCCGGCAGCGGCGGGAGGCGGACGCCGCCCGGGGGACGCGCCTGGACACGGGCGACCCGCACCCGCACCCGACCCGTCTCGCCCTCTTCCAGCGACAAGCCCTGCACCACCACCGTGATCTCCGCCTTGCCCATCGGCGGCGAGAAGACGCTCACCACGGCGAACCACAGCCCGTCGAGATCCTGGGCGATCAGCGTCTCGCCCTGGAGCACGCTGAGATGGACCCGGTGCCAGTCCTCGCTCGCGACGGCGATCGCGTACCGGTGCCCCGGCTCAAGCTCGATCGTGGTGGTCATCGCGCCCTCAGAGCCGGAGCCGCGGAGCACGCCCTCGAGATCGACCGCGTGGTGCTCCTCGGTCTGGAACACGTCGAACACAAGACGAGAAAGCACCTGCGGCGCCGTCACCATCACGCGGCGGAGCGTCGCGACGAATCGTTCGGTGCGTTCCTGAAGGGCGCGGTCGGCGTCGCCGTCGCGGAGCTCGGCGATCAGGTCGGCGCGCTGGGCGTAGTTGAAGCCGACGGGGATCCGCCGCCCGCCCATCGCGACGAGGCTGCCCGCCGAGACAAGCCCGACGACCTCGCCCTGCTCGTTGAGCAGCGGGCTCCCGCTGGAGCCGCCGGCCGAGACGGCGGTGTGGTGGATGAGCTGCGCGTCGGCGACGGGGCTGGGCTGGAAGACGAAATCGGTCTGGTTGGTCACCCGCCCCGAGACGCGCTGGATGCTGGGCAGGCCGACGAGATTCTCCGTCGGGAAGCCGACGTACCCGACGGTCGTCCCCGCGTACTCCGCCTCGCCGACGTTGGACGCGATCGGGAGCGGGCGACCGAGATCCACATCCGGATCCTTGGGCTTCAGGATCGCGACATCGCACGGCACCACAAACCCGATCGGCACGGGCTCGCCACCCGGCCCGACCTAGAGCTGCGTCGCGAGCACCTCGCCCCATCGCTTGTACCCGGGGTGCATGATCATGTTGCGATCGAGCTCCACCATCTGATCGCGCCGCCCCTCGCGGAAGACGACGGGGATGCCGCCGGCCATGTATCGCAGGCCGCCCTCGACCGCCTCCGCGACGTGCGCGTTGGTGCCGAGCATGCCGGGGGCGAGCGTCCAGGACGTGCCCATCGGGATGATCGCGCCGGTCTCGGGGTTGTACACCGCGGTGAACCAGACCGAGGGCGCCGCCTCGAGCAGCACGCCCGCGATCCGGTCGCTCGGCTGCTCGCGCAGCTCGGTCACCGAGTCGCGGATCGCGTCCAGCTGCGCACTGGTGAGTTGCGTGCCGGTCTCGATCGTGCTCCGGAGCGCCTCGGCCTGCTCGCTCAAAGCCTCCGTACGCGTGCGCACGTCTTCGGTGGTCGCGATCAACTCGCGCGTCTGCCCGTGCAGGTCAAGCGTGATGTCCTCGACCACCTGCCCCTTGTGATCAACCACAAAAAGCCAGTACGCCAGCCCGGCGCAGACGAGCAGAAACAGAGCCGCGACGCCCGCAATAAGCTTCGGCGCCTGCCGGGCGCGCCGTTCGACGTCGCCCGACACGCGCCCGACCGGGAGCGGGACGCCGCCGGTTGGGCGGGCCTCGGTCACAGGAAGCGCCTCGCCGACGACGAACGCGCCGAGACGCGGCCCGCCCTCGCCAAGCTCAAACTGAACCTCGCCGTCGATCGCGTGCGACTCCCCCTCGCTCAGCTTGGCGATGGTGCGCCCGCTCCGATCGACGACGCGGACGCCGCTGGGGTGGCGCGCCATCACACGCCAGGTGTTGGGCCCGTCCCGCTCCAGCACGGCGTGGTGCGTGCGCGCGCACGCCGTGTCCTTGGTGGGATGCAGACGCACATCGGCATCAACGCCTCGTCCGATCGTGACCGTCGGCGTCTCGAACGATCCCGCCCACGGGCTCGCGTACCCGGTCTGAATCTCGACCTGGATCCGCGTCGGCCCCGCCTGATCTGTCATAACTGAACCCCGTTGGAATGCGATGCTGATGGAAACCCCGCAGTTGAGTATCGACCGAGCGGGACGGGGCCTGTGGGGTTTTTCTCGGGGGCCCACGTCGCGGGTTATCGGTCCGCGGCCAGACGACGCCGGAGGTCTTCCAAGCGACTCGCCTCCGCGTCGTTCGGCCCGAGGGCGCGGGCCACCAAGTCGATCGCGTCGTTGAGCACGCCGAGCGCCTCGTCCGTGCGCGATTCCTGATGCAGAAGCATCGCCAGGACGCGCCCCGCTCCGCCAGCGGGCGTCGCCTGACCGCTCGCACGGTGCGCCTCGAACAGAGCCCGGTACGCCTCGATCGCCCCCGCTCGGTCGCCGCGGGCGGCGCGGACATCGCCGAGCGCGCGGAGCGAAGCGAGCGTGCTCGAGTGCGACGGGCCCAACGCCTCACGCCGCCCCGTGTACGCGTCTTCCAGAATCGCTTCGGCCCGCTCGAAACGGTTCTGCAACGCGATCGCGTCGCCCAATTCGTGCATCAGGCGGAGGGTCGTCGCGTGATGCTCGCCCAGGCTCGCGCGGGCCGCGTCCAGCAAAGGTTCCAGCAACGCCTCGCCCGTGCGCGCGGCTGCCGGCGCGCTTTATAGACGCCCGCGAGGTTCAACGCCGCCGCCAGCGTGCTCGGGTGCCCCGGACCGAGCGTGTCGCGGAAACCCTCGAACGCCTCGACAAACGCCCGCTCGGCCTCGTCGAGCGAGCCCCGCTCCCGGTGCAGCACGCCGAGGTTGATCCGCGAAGCAAGCGTCCCCGGATGCGTGGGGCCGAGGGTGCGGCGGCGTCCCTCGTACGCCTCCCGCAGGTACCCCTCCGCTTCGTCCGGCTGGCGCAGCGACTCCAGCAGCAGCACCCCGACGTTGTTCAGCGACTGCAGCGTGTCGGGATGGTCCGGCCCGAGGGCCGCGCGCCGCCCCGCCAGAGCCGCCTCATAGAGCGGCCTCGCCTCGTCGACGCGACCCGTCGCGCGCAGGATCGCCGCAAGGTTGGTCGCCGTCGTGAGCGTCGAGGGGTGCCCGTCGCCGAGACGCCGACGCTGCCCCTCGTGCGCACGCCGATACAGCGTTTCCGCCTCTTCGGCACGCCCGAGCGCCTGCAAGACCGACGCGAGGTTGTTCGCGGCCGAGAGGGTGCGCGGGTGGCTCTCGCCGAACGCACGCTCGGCCCGAAGCATCGCGTCTCTCGCGTATGGCTCCGCCTCGGCATGCCGCCCCTGCGCCGCGAGCGCCGAGGCGAGCACCCCCGCCGCCAGTCGCGCGGGCTCGTCATCGTCCGCGCCCTCTCGCCCCGCGAGTTCGAGCACCGCCAGCGCCTGCGCCTGCGCCTCGCCGGGGCGCCCGAGGCGGTCCAGCACGTCGCCCAGGCTCGTCCGCGTCCAAAGACTCACCGGATCGCTCGCGCCGAACGCACGCTCGACCGCCTCCATCAAACGGCGCAGCTCACGCTCGGCCGCCTCCAACTGACCCGCGCTCGCCAGCATGCCCGCGCCCTGCTGCCGAGCCTGGAACGCCGCACGGCTCTCCGCCCCTTCAAACCGCTGGTAGAGCGCGACCGCGCGAGCCTGCGCCTCTCGCGCCGACTCCAGCAGCCCCGCGTCACGCATCGTCGCGGCCGTCGCCTCCAGGAGCTGCGCGTGCAGCAGCGGCTGCGCCCCGAAGCCTTCCTCGATCGCCTCGATCGTTTGCCGGAACACGCTCCGTTCCAAGGTCCGCATCGCCAGGTTCGTCGGGTTGATATGGCCCACAACGCGCTCGGCCGCCGCGAGGAGCTCGCCCGCTTCATCCTCGCCAAGCCCGCGTCGCGATGCGGCCGCACGCACCTCCGACAGCAGGTCCGCGCGGATCTGCGCTCCCATCAGCCCGGGATCGATCGAAGAGAGCTGCGCACGCTGAAACGCCGCGACCTGACGCAACTCGTGAACGCGATCGAGCGCCGCGGCCTCTGCCAGGCGAGCCCGCTCCGCATCGTCACGCGATCGCGCCTCGGCCGCCAACGCCGCGCTCTCCGCCAGGCGCGCCCGGTGCAAGCCGAACGACGTCGCCACCACGCCCCCCACCAGCAGCAACACCAGCCCCGCCCCGGCGCCGTACGCCCCGCGGTGCCGACGGACGCTGCGTCGCAGCCGATCGAGCCGAGGCTCCGCGGCCGCCTCGGCGTAGTCCTCGTCGGCGAGGTAGTGGCGGATGTCCTGCGCCATCGCCGCGGCCGACGTAAACCGCTTGTGACGCTCCGGACGCATCGCCTTCATCGCGAGGTGACGCAGTCGTGACCCAAGCAGCGCATCGAGCTGCTCGGGGTGCAGCTCGCCACGACGCATCGCGATCGTCGCCCGCTCCTCGCGCGAGCAGGCCGCGAAGCGTGACGCCGGCTCCGGGCGCTCGCTGCGCACGAGGCGCAGCATCTGCTCGAGCCCGCCGTCGCCTGGCTTGTCGCTCAGCGGCACAACGCCTGAAATGAGCTCGTACAGGATCACGCCCAACGCGTAGATATCCGTCCGCGTGTCCACCCCGAGCTGCGTGCTCTCGAGCTGCTCCGGGCTCATGTACGCGGGCGTGCCGATCATCGTGTGCAGGTCGTGCGTGATCGTCATGTCCGTCAGACGCACGTTCTTGTTCACGGCTTTGGCGATGCCGAAGTCCACGATCCGCGCCTGCGGCTCGCCGTCTTCGTGGATCGACACCAGGATATTCTCCGGCTTCAGATCCCGATGGATGATGCCCTGCGTGTGCGCATGATGCACGGCGTCGGCGATCCTCGCCATCAGCTCGAGCCGCCCCCGGATCGGAAGCTTCTCGCGGTCGCAGAACTCCCCGAGCGAGACGCCGTGGACGTACTCCATCGCGAGATACGGCGTCCCGTCCTCGGTCACGCCGGCATCATGAATCCGCGCGATCCCCGGATGATCCAGCAGCGCGAGCGCCTGGCACTCCGCGCTGAAACGCGCGATGCTCGCGGCATCAGCGCGATCCGGACGGACGAGCTTGACGGCGGCCGTCATGTTCGGGTGGCGCCGCTCGGCCCGCCAGACCTCGCCGAACCCGCCGCGCTCGAGCGGGTCGCGGAGCGTGTACACGCCGATGCGCTGCCCGCGCTGGTAGCAGTAGCCGGCGACGGGCGCCCCCGCGGTCGGCGCAGTCGCGTCCGGGTGCGCCTGCGCGCCGGTCTCGGGAAGCTCCCCAGGCTCGTCGTGTCGGTCGTTCATCGCGTTGGTGCAACATCCACAGCGTGCTTGATCGCGAGATCCGGCGTGAACACGTGGCGCGTGAGATAGTGCATCGCCTCGCCGGCGATCGCGCCGCTCGGGCGCAGATACCCGTGACGCAGCGTGACCCGAACGCCGTGCGACTCGGCGATCCGCTCGAACATCGCCGGCGGGAGGAGCAACGCCGCCCCGCGCCGCCACTCGTGATCGCCCGTGCGCACCTCGCGCCGCTCCAGCACGCTCCAACGCCCGCTGCGGTCGCGGACCTCGACGGTGTATTCGACGCCGTCGTAATCGGGCTGCTGCGGCTCAAACGCCCACGTCGAGAGCCCCCACGTCGGCTTGTTGTTCCACATCATGGGCTGCACCTTAAGCCGCCAACGCGCATCGCGGATGCGCGGCGTGCGCTCGGCCCCGCCGGCGATCCCCGTCATGATCCGCACGTTGTCGATCAGCACCGCCTCACTCGCGTACAGCGCGTGGTAGTCAAACGAGACCCGCGCGTAGCCGCCCGTGCCCCAGCGTTCTCCCCACGAGTTCTTCACAATAAAGCCCGCGGCGTCGTAGCCGACGATCGTCACCGCGTGCCCGCCATACCCCTCGCTGAACACCGGCACGCGCTGGAACTCGCCGCGACGGACGGCGTCGACCAGCGGCATCCCGCGCCGCATCGCCTCGACCTTCGCCGCGTGGTACGTCAGCGGCTCGCCACCTTCGAGCGCGAAGCGGTCCATCATCCCGGGATGGATCACGTCGCGCCGATCGCCGACCATCTCGCCGAGCCTGTCGAGCTGCACCCACGACGCCGTATGCAGGTGGTATGCGACCGGGATCGCGAGCCTCGTGTCCAGCTCCCGTTTCAGACGCTCAACGTCCCCGGCCTGTGGGCCGACCAGGTACGTCATCCCATCCTCGCGTAAGCGGAACGTGCCCATCTCCTCGCGAAGGCGCTGCACGACCTGCGGCTCGGCGTGCGCCATCGCGACATACCGCCGCACGAGTTCCGGCGCGTCGGGCGGCACGACGCCCGGGTTGGGGTTGTACGGGAAAAACGACTCGGCACAGGTGCCGAGGTCGCTCATCAGCCGGGAGTAAGTTTCCAGCGTGTCGCCGGCCTGCATCTGCTCGTCGCCGCCCATGCCGACCCGGGCGCGGTCGATGTTGTGCGAGAACAGCTTGATGCTCGCGTAGAGCATCTGCTCGCTGAGGTCGCTGGGAACCCCCGGGAAGGTCTCCATCGCGGCGCAGACGGCGAACGCCGCGCACGTGCCGCGCGCCCCCTGATCCTTGACCCGGCTCTGCGCGTGCCGGTGGTCCACCTGAGCGAACGCGGAGCCGCACAGCACCCCGCCGATCGCCCAACTGAGACAGACAAGGTGGAACAGCGTCGGAGCGCGAAGGGTCATCGTGATTCCGCTCTGTGCAATGGCGTGCGCGTCGGGCCGGGTTATCGGGGCGTGGCTCCCGCGATCCGCGCCTGCAGGCGCGCTCGCAGATCGGGATCTTCCGCTTGATCGGCTGAACGGGCGGCGGCCTCCAGAGCCCCGAGCCCCGGAGCCGCCTCGTGAATCATCAGGAACAGGTCCACACCCGAGATCGCCCCGGCCAGCCCGCCCCGGATCCGACCAGCCGCCGCCATCGCGGCGTCCGGTCGTCCAAGGCCGAGTTCCAGGCGCGCCACGCACGCCAGCAGCAGAACGGCGTCGTACGACCCCGCCTGGCGTTCGGCGGCTTGCAACGCCGAAGCCACGACCTCCTCGAACGCCGCCCCGCCCTCGCGAGCCGCGAGACAGACGCGGACACGGTGCGCCAGCAGCGGACGCCCGATCGCGTCAAAACGCTCGGCCTCCGCCGTCGCCATCGCGCGGGCATCCTCCTCGGGTAGATCCGCCGCGGGCGCCGCCAGCAACGCCTCGACGCGTTCGATGCGTTCGTCGTCGACCAGCTCCGGCAGGCCCTTGATCGCGCGTTGCGCGTCCGCCGCACCGCGGTGGATCATCCAGAACCACTCGCGGGCGAACTCCCGGTTCTCGTGGGCTCGCACGGCTTCCAAAGCCCACCACCGCCGGATCTGCGCCGCGGGCAGCGCGAACGTTTCGCCCTGGATTTCCACATGAAAACGCCACGCCGCGAGACGGTCCCGGAGCTCGCCCGGCAGGTCACGCGCCGTCTCGCGCAGCACCTCACCCCGCGGCAAGGCGCCGGGCGTCAGAAGCGACGCGTGCGCACGCAGCACGCCGATCGCCGCCAGCGGGTGGACCTGCACCGCGTGATCAGATGATCCAAGCAACACACCCGCGGCCTCGTTGACGTCATCCAGCCAGCCGTGCGCCGCGAGCGAAGCCGCGTCATGCCAGAGCGGCCCGGGCGCATCGACGTCGCACAAGCTGTTCAGCCCGATCGCGTTGATGAACATGAACTTCACCGGCGAGCACGCCAGCAAGTCGCCCGGGCGCTCGAGAAACCATCGCACGCTCTCGGCGTAGTCCTCCCGCGCGTCGTACGCCGCGTAGGCGTTGACCATGCACGCGTCGGGGTGAAACTCGTACCAGGCCTCGCCGCGTTCGCCCGCCAGCACCAGCGAGATCAGCACCCGCGGGTGCTCCATCGCGTGGTGCGTCCGCACCGGCTCGCCCGTTCGACGCTGGACCCACCCCGACAGCGAGCCCCACATGAGCACATGCTCCGCCGACTGCGAAGCGTGCAACTGCACCGCGTGCGCGAGCTCGTGAACGATTTGCGATTCCAGCGGCATCGGGCCGCCGACAAGCCGCCCGACCCCAAGGCGGACAAACCGATCAAACACGCTCGTCTCGCCGAACGCCGGAGGCCGGCGCCCCCAGATCGCCGGCTCCTCGCCCCAGCCACCCACGACCGACGCGAACGCCGCCCAGAGTTCCGTAGCCGGCAACGCCGCAGGGAGCCCGAGCGACGGCGCAACCTCGCGAAGAAAGCCCTCGACCTCCGCCTCCCAGTCCGTGGCAGGGGTGTGTCAACCGCCCAGACGCCGCGCTCGCGCACGCCCGCGTCGAGGATGACCACCTCGTCGCGTTGAACGTCGTAATACGCGTACGCGGCCGCCGCGTAGAGCCGAGCCGAAAGCGGGAGCGTCGCCCGCGCTTCCAGCGCCGCCCGGCGCGACAGCCCGACCTCGCGCAGGCGTGCTCGCATCGGCTCAGGGTAGCGAGCCACCGCGCGATCGAACGCCTCGCCGACCTCCGGTTCGATCGCCAGCGGTTCCGAGAGCACCCCCGCAACCGGCGCGGCCGCGGAGCACAGCAGGCCCACGCCCGCCGCGATCCAAACCCGGAACCCTGGCTGTCCCCGTTTCGACATCAGCGGAGACTATCGGCTCCCGCATCGGTCTTGCTTTGGAACCGCTCGTCGAACCACGCGAGCATCTTCTCCGCCGCCACGTCGGCCTCGATCACCGGGACCGCGCCCAGGACGGCCATCCGCTCCGCGTCCGCCGGGCTGAACAGGCGCGCCAGCACCGGCACGCCGGCCTCCCAGACGTGGTGCAGCACCCGCTCATGATCCTCGATCCGGCGCATCGTCGACACGATCGCCTTCGCCGAACGCGCCCCG
Organism: Phycisphaerales bacterium; assembly: GCA_050485765.1. Classification (GTDB taxonomy): domain Bacteria; phylum Planctomycetota; class Phycisphaerae; order Phycisphaerales; family UBA1924; genus RECY01. The sequence goes on from JBJHBZ010000033.1 coordinate 28,201, forward strand.
GCCGCGCGAAGGATCTCAAGGTCCGCCCCGTCGCCGCGGACGGCCCGCACGCCCGCCTCCCGCAGGCGATCGACCACCGCCTTGTCGTCGTCCACGACCAGCACGCGCTCCCCGCGATCGCGCAGCTCGCTGATCAGACGCTCGCCGAGGCGCCCGCACCCGAGCATCAGCACGTGCCCTTCCGTCGGGTCGTCGTCGCGGAAGCCCGTCGCGTGCCCGCCCGGGCGGATCCGCATCAGGAACCACGTGTTCCGATCCGTCGCCACAAAGGGCGTCAGGATCATCGTGACGACCGTCACGATCGCGATCAGGTTGAAGACCTCCTCGCTCAGGTGCCCCTGGCTGAGGCCGAGGAGCGCGACCACGAGCGAGAACTCGCTGCATTGCGCGAGAAAAAGCCCGCTCTCCACGCCGACCCGGCTGGAGAGCCCGATCCGCCGGGCCGTCCACGCCACCAGCGGCGGCGTCAACGCCAGCACCAGCACCGTCAGCCCCGCCGCGACCACCAGCTCACGGAAACTCGGCCACGCCAGCACCGCCCCCAGCGACACAAAGAACACCGCGAGGAAAAAATCGCCCAACGAGCTGACCTGCCCGCGCACCAGCCCGTGGACCGGGAACCCCGACAGCGCGATCCCCGCCAGCAGCGCCCCGACCACCAGCGGCAGCCCCATCCAGAACGACAGCCCGATGAACGCGAACAGCACCGCCAGCGCCGTCAGCAGCAGGCTCTCTTCGTCGAGCTTGAGCCGCCCGACCGCCCACGGCGCAACCCATCGCGCGATGCTCCACGCGAGCGCGATGAGCACCACCGTCGCCCCGAGCCCGTAGAGCACCGCCAGCACCCCGTCGTCGAGCCCCGAGAGCCCGCCGATCGCGATGATGACCAGGAGGTCCTGGAGCAGGAGCACCCCGAGCACGAGCCGCCCGAACGGCTCGAAAAACTGCTGGCGCTGACGCAAGATCGTGACCACGACCAGCGTCGAGCTCGCCGTCATCGCGAGCCCGACGTAGAGCGACGCCTGCCAGCTCAGCCCGAGCCAGACCGCGGCCATCGCCCCCACGCCCGCCATCGCCACGAACTGCACCGTCCCGACCACCACCGCCGGACGACGCTGCCGCCCCGCGCGCGCAGGGTTGAGCTCCGTCCCCGCCACGAAGACGAGAAACGCGAGCCCGAGCATGAGCGCATCGCCCAGGAACGCCGAATCCGGCGCCAGACCCGTCACCGAGAGCCCGACGCCCCCCACCACCAGCAGCGGCACCGGCGGGAGGCGCAGCCACCGCGCGATCGTCATCCCCACCGTCGCCGCGAGCAGGATGATCAGGATCCCCGTCACGACGCCACGACCCCGCCGGACGCGCCACCGCCACTCGGCTTGGCCCGGAGATCCGCCATCGCGAGCGCGTCCTCCAGGCGTTCACGGATCTGGCGGTACGCCTCGGTGCGAGCCTCGATGAGCAAGTCCGCCCCGAGGCGGTGCAGCTCCCGCGCGACGGAGCTGTCGAACGCGTGGGCCGCGACCGGCACGCCGAACTGCTTGCACCGGTACACAAAGAGGTTGTTGGTATCCTCGATCTTGAGCGCCGTCACCGCGAGCTTCGCGTCCGCAAGGTGCGCCTCCTCAAGCACCGCGAGCGTGTCGACGTGCCCCACCATCGTGCGGCACGGCAACCCCGCGAGCTTGCGCTGGTCCGTATCGATCGCGAGCACCGTCTCCCCACGCTTGTGCAAGTCCCGCGCGATCCGCTGCCCGAGCGGGTTCATGCCGACGACGACGATGTGCCCCTTCAGCCCTGGCTCGACAGCGTCCGACTCCGCCCCCCCCTGAAGCCAACGGAGCCAGCCCCGTTTGTCCATCGCCTCGTAGATCCGTCCGTTGTACATGATCACGTACGACGAGATCCCGATCGTCAGCAGCCCGAGCATGGTGATCAGGCTGAGCACCTCAATCTCAATCAGCTGCGACATCACCCCCACCGCGGCGAAAACGAACGACAGCTCGCTGATCTGCCCCATCGCCGAGCCGACCATGAACGACGACCGGCGCCCGTACCCCATGCGGGCCGTGAGCCAGGCGGTGAACAGCGGCACCACGATCACGATAAACCCGCCGAGCACGAGCACCGCCGGCCAGAGCGAGAGCGTCGCGCCCAGCTCCATCTGAGCGCCGATCGCCACGAAGAAGATCGCAAGAAAGAAATTCATCAGCGGGTGGACGCGTCGCCGGATGTCATCGGCGATCGAAAGCTGCGCCAGGCTGATCCCCGCAAGAAACGCCCCGATCGCCGGCGACAGCCCCAGCTTGTCCGCCGCGACCGCGAACACAAAGCACCAGGTCAGGCTCCACACGAACAGCACCCGCGGCGTGTCCACCGCCCAGTGAAACGCACGCGCCAGCACGTACCGCGAGCTCAAGCCCGCGACCGCGACGAGCAGCCCGAGCCCGAGCATCGAACCCAGGAGCTTCAGAGCCACGCCGCCGAGCTCGCCGGAGCCCACCATCCCCAGCCCGCCGAGGAGCGTGAGAACCACGATCAGAGCCACGTCTTTGACCAGGTTCAGCCCGATGACGATGTGCGCGTACGTGAGCCGCGTCTCTCGCTTCTGCTCGAGCAGCTTGACGACCAGCACCGTGCTGCTGTTGGTCAGCGCCGTCGCGATAAACATCGCCGGGATGAACGCGAAGCCCATCGCCAGCGCCGCGGCGAGCGAGCCGACCCCAATAAAACCGATCTGCGCGACGCCCAGGAGCACCGCCACCTTGCCCACATCGCGGACCTTGTCGAAACTCAGCTCGAGCCCGACCAGGAACATCAGCAGCACGATGCCGAGCCCCGTGATCACGTCCAACGCGCCATCCGGGACGCCCGGGTCGTACGTCGTCAGCGTCAGCACCCCCAACACCGGACCGACCACCAGCCCCGCAAGGATGTACGCCACGATCGACGGCATCTTGATCAGGCGCGCCAGCAGCACGAGCACCGCCGCGCTCACGATCATGACCCCGATATCGCGGATAAACCCGATCTCGCCCACGACGCCTCCGCCCACGCTCGCCCGCCCGATACTGAGCCCGCCACTTTACGCCACCGCGCCCGCCAAAGCCCAAGGCGCACCAACACCGCACCCGGCGCGACACCCCGCGCCCCGCCCGCCAAGCTCCGGCCACCGAGCTCCAGTTTCTCTGCTCGCGGGCGAGCGATCCGGCTCAGCCCACCCCGCCGTTGCCCTTGCGCTCGAGCGGCTGCACCGCCCAGTGCAGCTTGCGGACCAGCGTGCTCCAATAGCTCACCGCGGGGTTGGTCACAAACCGCGCCGGAACGCCGTGGCGCGAGACCCGCACCACGTCACCCGCGTGCAGCAGACGCGCGACCTGCCCGTCCAGCACGACCGCCGTCCCCCCCTCGCACCCCGGCCCGTCGCGGTTCACCCGCCCCACGCGCAGCTCGATCACGCTCGCCCCCGGCACCACGATCGGGCGAAAGCTCAGGCTGTGCGCCGCGATCGGCGTGATCGCCAGCGCGTCGACCGAGGGCGCCAGGATCGGCCCACCCGCCGAGAGCGTGTACGCCGTCGACCCCACCGGCGTCGACACGATCATCCCATCACCCGCCACCGTCGGCCCGGGCTCACCGTCGATGCTCAGCGAGAGGTCGATCATCCGGAACGGCGGCCCCGCCGTCACCACGCACTCGTTCAACGCCAGCCCCACAGGCTCGCCGTTGACCGACACCTCCACCAGCACGACCTCCCGCAGCGGCAGCTCGCCCCCCCCAAAGAGCGACCCCGCCTGCGCGGACAACCCCTCCACGTCGAACTCGGCCGTGAACCCCACCTTCCCGATGTTGACCCCGAGCATCGGCAGCCCGAGCCCCGCGCACCGACGCGCCTGACTCAGCATCGTGCCGTCCCCGCCAAGCACAACCACAAGGTCGGCCCCGTGCGTCGGAGGCGGGGCCGGATCGACCACCGCGTCCAGCTCCGCCGCCAGCGTCCCGTGACCCTCGATCAACGCCCGCACCGACGCGGCAACTTCCGCCGAATCCGGCTTGTCACGGTTCACCAGCATCAGCACGCGTCGGCTCATCATCGCAGTGTACGGCCATCAAACCCCGCGACGGCAGGCGCGAACAAACGCCTCGATCTCCTCCGTCGTCCGAGGAATGTGGGACGACAGGTTCTGACGCCCGCTCGACGTCACCAGCACGTCATCCTCCAGACGCACGCCGATCCCCTCATCCGGCAGATAGATCCCCGGCTCGATCGTCACGACCATCCCCGCCTGCAGCTTCCCCCCGGGGTTCGCGTCGTGGACCTCCGTCCCGAGGTGGTGCCCGATCCCGTGCGGGTAGAAATCGCCGAAGCCCGCGTCGGTGATCACCCCGCGGCTGATCGCGTCCAACTCCGCGAGCGTCACGCCCGGGCGCACCGCCCGCGTCGTCTTCACCAGCGACTCCAGCACCACGTCGTACACCTGCTTCTGACGCGCGCTGAACGTGCCCGAAGCCGGGAACACGCGCGTGATATCCGCGCAGTACCCCCGGTACGACGCACCGCAATCCACAAGCACCACGTCCCCGTCCTCGACCCTCCCACCGCGCGAGCGGTAGTGCAGCACCGTCGAGTGACGACCCGCGCCGACGATCGTGTTGAACCCCGCTTCTTCGGCCCCGGCTTCGCCGAACCCGTGCTCGAGCGTCCGCTGCAGATCGAGCTCGTCCACCCCCGGCTCGAGCGCCGCGCACAACCGCCGGTGCCCCTCGTGCGTCGCGTCGATCGCCCGCTTCATGAGCCGGATCTCGGCCGAACTCTTGACCGAACGCAGCCCGGAGAGCACACCCGTCGCGTCCTCGATCGTCACGCCCACGACACGCTCGCTCACCTTGCGGAACAGCGCCAGGTCTTCCGAAACCGGCGAGCTGTGCGCACTGAACGGGTGGAGGCAGCCCAGCCGCTTGGCCCGCACCGCCGCCTGCTGCAGAAACATCGGCAGCGCGTACGTCCGCATCACGCGGTCAAAGCCCAGCCGCGACCGCATCGCCTGCGCGATCGGGTCGCGCTCGCCGTCCCACCGCTCCATCTCCGGGTCCAGCGGCTTCAAAAACAGCACGCACCGCCGCTTCGGATCCTCCGCTTTCGGATCAAACAACACCGCCGCCCCCGGCTCGTCGTCGATCCCGGTCAGATACGCGAAATCCGGGTTCGGACGCCAGCGCCCCACCAGCGGCGCCCCGCCCTCCCCCGCCAGCACGAGCCCCACCGCGCCCTTGAGCGCCCGCAGCACGCGCTCCCGGCGCGCCACGTACTCCTCCACGCGGATCCCGTCGGTCCGCTCCACGCCGGACGGTCGCGCATTCGATGGAGCCTGGCGCGGGCCAGCCTTGCGGGGCGTCGCGTGCCGTGTCGTTCGTTTCGCCAAGTCGCTCACTCCTGCACCGCGGCACGGATGCGCTCGAGGGTCTCGGGTTCGTTCAGATCGGTCTTGCCGAAGCCCGGGACCGCCCCGGCGGCCTCAGCCTCCGCCTGCGCCTCAGCGTAGTTGCTCACCAGCATCGTGCGCACCCCCGAAGATACCTCCGACGAGAGCACGCGGATCAGCTCGATCCCGCTGGCGATGCCCCCGAAGCTGCCGTCCAGCACACGGTTCACCAGGAGCAGACCCGAGCCACGGGCCGCCCGAAGCCCCGCCTCGTCGTTCACCATCACGACCTCGGCCCCCGGCAGCGCGCGCCCCAGCATCGCCCGGATCGCCGCCGCGTCCGGCACGCAATGCCCGACCAACGCCACACGCACCCCACCCGCATTGCCGTTCGACTCATTCACGGTTCCAACTCCTCGTTTCCCGCTTCCACCCGCCCGATCCAGACCCCGTCGTGCCGAATCTCGACCGACGCATACCGCCAGTTCCACCGCGCCGGCTCCGTCGATGCCCCCCGGGCGCGAGCCGCCGCCTGACGGAGCGTCCTCGCCGGGAGCCGGTCCGCCCCGCGCCCCCCGCCGAGCCGCACCACCTCGCCCCGCAGCACCTCCGCCACCACGACCTCCCGCGCCGTCCGCAGCGTCGCCCGGTCGAGCATCACAACGCCCTCACCCGCCGGACGCACCGCCCGGGCCCGCAGCGCCCTCGCGGCGTCCCGCACCACCTCGTGCGCCTCGCTCGCGAGCCTCGCGGCTTCACCCACCCTCACCGATACACCCGGCGCGATCGCCGCCAGCAGCGGGTGGACCTCCGCCCGCAGGCGCGCGCGCAGACGCGAGCGATCCGCGTTGGTCGCGTCAAAAACAGGGGCGTGCCCGAAGCCCGCGCAGACCGCCTCGGCCGCGCCTCGCGTCAGCCCCAGCATCGGTCGGACGAGCGTCAAGCCCGGCGCGAGCGCCCGACGCTCCCGCACCCCCGCCAGCCCGCGCCCGCCCGAGCCGCGGAGCAATCGCATCAGCACGGTTTCGAGCTGATCGTCCGCGTGGTGCCCCGTCGCGACAAAGCCGCAATCGTGCGCCCGCGCGAGTGCCGCCAAGGCCTCGTACCGCGCCCGACGCGCGTTCGCCTCGGCGTTGCCGGGCATCTCGCGCACGCGCACGTCGGCGTGCGCACACGCAACCCCGAGCCGCGCAGCGAGCGCCGCCGTCACCGCCCGATCCCGGTCCGCCGCCTCACTCGCCCGCAGGTCGTGCCGCACGTGGGCAAGCACGATCGAACCCGGGGCCGCCGACGCGAGCGCGATCGCGAGGCAGCTCGAATCCGCCCCGCCCGAGCAGGCGACGAGCGTCCGGCGCTCGGCGTCGCGCACGCCCCGCCCGCCCGTGAGCCCCCGCCACGACGCCACCACGCGCCGAACACCCGGATCGCGACGGATCGCCCGCAGCCGCTCGGCGTCTTCCGAAGCGGGCGGGAGGCGGGCTGGCGCGGGGAGCGAGGGCATCGACAGATATCGTACGGCCCAAGCCGCACACGCCTCGGGGGGTCAGGATCAGCGCCGCCCGGGGGCCGGGTCCATGGGGAGCGGCTCGCCGGCGTCAGGCTGGGCATCGCCCGGCGCGTCCGCCTCGGGCTCCTCCTCGTCATCCGTGAACCTCAGGAACGGGATCGCCCCGTCGATCTGGCGCACGATCCGCAGAATCGAAGCAAGCGTCCGATCCAAGCTCGCCAGCGTGGTGTTCACGCTCGAGAGCGAGGCGTCGATCGTCTCAAGCACCTCGAGCTGGTCCTGCAGCGACTCGATCTGGACCTGGAGCGTCGCGAGCTTGCGGTTGGTCTCCTCGAGGGCCTCCAGAGTGTTCAGCTTCTCGTCGACGTCCACCAGGGACTCATTCACCGCGACAAGCTGGTCACGGATCTCCCACACGATGCAACCCGGCAGGGTCCACAGCATCGCCAGCAGCATCAGCACGCCCAGCGGCGTGCCCCAACGGGTCCGGGTCGTCAGCATGCGTTTCTCCGTCGCGATCGAAGCTCCGCCCAACGCGCCGGCCGGGTCGGGCGGTCGATGATACCCTGAGCACCGTCGCGACCGATCCCCTCGCCCCGTCATCTCCGATATCCACTCGAAACTGAATCCAATCGAAGGACCCGCCCGTTGCAGGACGCACCGCAGGTCAACCCGATGCTCGGCCCGCGCACGCTCGCGCAGGAATCGCAGCCCATCGTCCCACCGGACGCCGACCCAGCGCCCAATCCCACGCTCACGCAGCAGTTCCTCTTCGCCTTCGGCGTCATGATCCTGGTCTTCGTCTCGCTCCGCCTGCTCCGGAAAACCCAGGCCAACCGGGCCTCACTCGCGAAGCAGACGCTCGAAGACCCGCGTGAGCGGATCGAACGGACCCGGGCCGAGGCGAGCGACCGCCAGTCGATCGACACCGTCATGGCCGACGCGACCGAGCTCACCCAGCGTCTGGCGGCTCAACTCGAAAACAAAGCCGTCCGCCTCGAAACCCTCATCGCCGAAGCCGACGACCGCCTCCGACGCCTCGAACAAGCCGGCGTCGCCGCGCCCTCGCCAACCCGCCCCGCCGACAACCCGTCGGACCTGCCCCCGCCCGTGACCGGGCGATCGACCGCCCCCCCTCGCAGGACACCCCCGCCCTCCACTCCTGCCCCCGACGACGCCGAGCCGACGCCCCCCGGGCACGCCCGGGTGTTCGAACTCGCCGACCAGGGCATGACACCCGTCCAGATCGCCCGCGAGGTCAACCAGCCGACCGGGCAGGTCGAGCTGATCCTCGCCCTCCGACGCCGGGCGTGATCGCGCTTACTCGCGTCCGGCCTCGGGCTGCCCCGCGCTCCGCCGAACCGCGTCGAGCGCGAGAATCTCGAAGATCACGTGCCCCGCGAGCAACGCCGTGTTCTGGTTCACGTCCCGGTCCGGCAGCACCTCGACCACGTCGCCCCCGACGATGTTCGCCCCGCGCAGCGAGCGGAGAACCTGAAAAATCTCCGCGCTGGTGAACCCGCCATGACTCGGCGTGCCCGTCCCGGGCGCGTACGCCGGATCGATGCAATCGATGTCAAAGCTCAGGTACGCCTGATCGTCGCCGAGCGCCCGCACAAACGCATCAATCACGCGTTGCCCGCCGAGCCGCCACTGCTCGTAGGTCAGAACGGTCACGCCGTGCTGCCTGGCGTAGTCCAGGTCGTGGCGCGAGTTGAGCGGGCCCTTGATGCCGACGGTGAGCATGCGACCGGGGTCGACCAGCCCCTCCTCGATCGCGCGGATGAACGGCGAGGCGTGGCTGAACCGCTCGCCAAGGATCGCATCCACCGTGTCGAGGTGGCTGTCGAAGTGCAGCAGCGCGAGCCCGCCCTCCGGCCGCCCCCGCCGCTCCCACGCGGCCTTGATGCACGGGTACGCGATCGAGTGGTCTCCACCCACCGCCAGCAGGCGCGTATGGGCAGGCTCGCCCAGGCTCCGGGCAAAATCCAACACCACGTCGGCGTTCGCCGCACAGGAGTACGGCAGGACCGGCGCATCCCCCGCGTCCGCGAGGCTGAGCACCTCGCGGAGGTCCACGTCGTGCTCGATGTGATAGTGCTTGACGTACTGGCTCGCGTCGCGGATCGCCCGGGGCCCGAAGCGGGTCCCGGGGCGATAGGTCACGCCCCCGTCGAACGGCACGCCAAAGAGCGCCCAGTCCACGGGCCTGGACGCGGGCTCGACGTCCTCCAGACGCGGATAACGGCAGAAGGTGCTGATCCCCGCAAACCGGGGTTGTCGCCGAGGGTCGGGCAGCCGCGTTCGGAAGGTCTCGCTCATCGGGCCAGCGTAGCCAACAACGCCCGGAAAACAAAAAGACCGGCCGCCGGCGGAGTTCGGGCGAGAGCGTGACCTCCAGACGCTCCCTGACCCGCGCTCAACACCAGCGGCCGGATAGCGGGCAAGCCCGCATCAGCATATCCCGCTCAAAATCCTATCACAACTCCGCGACCGACACAAAAAGTGTTCAAAATCACACTTGTTCGACGCCCAGAACATACCCGACCTCGCCCGCCCGTGCAAGCCCAATCCAGCCCATAAAACCCCGATGGCACGGGTGTTTTCATCCTTTCTGCACCTGCTGATCGGGAGACGCCGGACAGGGCACGCCCGCCGACAGGCCGCAGGATTTGCGCAGGATGTCGAACGGGTTCAGCTCAGCCAGTCCTCGGCCGCCAGCCGCTCCGGCACGTACGTCTCCGTGACGTAGCTGATGTCCTTGGTGATCAGCGATTCCACTTCCATCTTGAACCCGTTGCGGAGCATCTTCTCGATCTCCTGCTTCCACCCCCGGTGCCCGTCGAACCACGGGTAGGCCATGATCTGCTTCGCCCGCGCGATGTCGCGGTCGTTGAGCTCGATCTGCACGTCGTCGGTCAGCTCGCACGCTTCGTAGTCCTTGGAGCGGATGCCGAGGAACTTGGCGTCGGGGATCGCGAGGCGCTCGCTCTCAAACGCCAGCGAGATCGAGCCCTGCTTGATGACGCTGTAGATGTAGTGCCCCCAGGGGTCGCAATCGAGCAGGCAGATGATCGGCAGCCCGTGCTCCTTGTTGAGCCGGTGCAGCAGACGCCGCACCCCTCGCGGCGGCTGCCCGCTGCCCTCGGTCAGGATGCAGTTGTGCGTCTTCCAGAACTTGTCCTCGTTGAACCGCTGCCAGACGGTGTCCTTCTCGACATGCAGCACGAAGTCGGCCTCGACCTTCTCAAACTGAATCACGTCCGGCTCGCAGATGCTCGGGATCGCGTACCCGCCGGTGCCCATGCGTCGGCAGTCGATCTCGTCGCCGGAGTCGATGACGGTGATGTTCCCGACCATCGTGCCGCGTTTTTTCGCGAAGATGTGCAGCTCTTCGCGCAGGCTGCCGAGCGTGACTTCGAGGTCTTCCAGGATCGCGTCGGACTCGGTCTGGTCGTCAAAAGTCTTTTCTTTGGTGCCCTGGATGGTGTGCAGCCCGCTGTAGAACATCCCGCGGAGGCTGAGCGTCTTGTCCTGTTCGATGAGCCGCCGGATGCCCTGCCCGTGCAGCAGGGTCTGCATGAACTTGCGGGCCTGCCCCATGTTGAAGAGCTGGCGCTCTTGGACGGCCGAGCCCATCTGCAAAATCCCGCGGCTCTTGTTCCACTTGGTGTTGTTCGCCGACCGCGTCGGCACCTCCACCTTCGGCTCACGCCCCGACAACGCCGACTTCACCACGCTCTCGGCAAGGGTGCTGATCGCCTCGGCCGTGCGCACATCACGGTCCGCGGCCGACTTGGACCGCACGCGCGGCGTCGCCTTCGCGGCGTCGCCGGTCTTGACCGTTCTGCTGGCGGCCGTCTTCTTGCCGGTCTTCTTCAGCGGCTTTTTCGCGATGTTCTTCTTGGCCATGGTGTCAAATCCTACATGTGCTTGGCGGCTCGAATAAGCGCTTCGTGAATCTTCTCAAAGTCGACGATGGGAACTCTGACCGGGACAGGTATCTCGGCCTCAAACGGTTCCCCGGGCGGGCGACACTCCAATGTGAACGTCACGACCACGCAGATGCGGTCGCCATCGCGACCATCCATTCGAAATCGCGTGCACCGTTCAAGAAAACACAGTTCTTCGCACGGCTGGCACGCTCGCTTCGTATCAAAGAAGTTCGCTAGTCGCCCCAAGTCACTTACTTCCCAGCACTCGTCCTCGAACACCCAAGAGCGATCCGGCGTCTCCACACGCCCCGTCACCAAGAGCCAGCATGGGCTGCCGGGGCGTGCCGTGAACGCTATCCGCGTGCCGCGGTAGTCCGTGAGTTGGAAGACGCATTCGTCGGCCATGGGTGTTGCTCAAGGATCTGGATCCGAACGAGCCGCGACCGTGAGGGAGCGGTCCGCATCGTTGGTGGGCGTCGGGACCGCTCCCTCACGGTCGCGGCTCGT
>JBJHBZ010000034.1:0-37018 GCA_050485765.1 Phycisphaerales bacterium
CGCATGACCCGTCGCGACGCCGAGCCCGCGCCGCCGCTCCCGCCCCGGGTCACGAGCGAGCGCGAGGCCGAGCGGGCCAACCTGGAGCGTCGCGTGCGGCTGGACGACGAGGTGCAGCTCGTGCGCGGGCTGTTCCGTCGCCCGATGACGCTGCGGGTCGTGGGCATCGCCGAGCAGCCCCCGCTGGGCGGGCGTCCGCAGGCGTACGTGACACTCGGGACGCTGGCGGAGGCGAGCGGCGAGGCGGACCGGTACACCTCGATCGACCTGGTGCTGCGCGAAGGCGTGGACGCGGAGGCCTTTGCCGAGGCCCGCGGCGCCGAGCTGCCCCCCACCCTCATCCTGCGGACGACCTCCCGCGTGACAAGCAACGTGGAGCAGAACCTGGCGAGCTCGCAGCTCGGGTTTGTGCTCGCGACGGTGATGGCGTTTCTCGCGGCCGCGTTCATCATCACGACCGGGCTCACGACCGACGTCACGCAGCGCCAGCGCGAGCTGAGCGTGCTCCGGTGCGTCGGGGCGCGGAAGCGACAGCTCGTCGAGTCGCAGCTCTGGATCGGGCTGCTGGTGGGCGGCGCGGGGGCGCTGGTCGGCGTGCCGCTGGGGGTCGGGTTTGCGTGGCTGATGACGGTCGTGTTTGCCGAGCAGGTGCCGGCGGGGCTGGTCGTCCCGTGGTGGCACCTGGCGCTGGCGGCGTTCGGCTCGGTCGTCTGCGGGCTCGGCGGGGCGGCTTGGCCGGCGTGGCGGGTGGCGCAGCTCTCGCCGCTGGAGGGCCTGAGCCTGCGCGGACGGGTGCCGAGGCGCGGGGCCGTGACGTGGACACTGCTCGCCGGGCTGCTCGGCGTCGCGATCATGCTCGCGACCGTGGGGCTCCCCAGCGACGGGCAGACCATGTTCTGGGGCTACGCGACGGTCGGGCTCCCGGCGATGTTCGTCGGCTACTTCCTCCTCGGCGTGCCGACGGTGCTGCTGATCTCGCTGGTGTTCGGCGGCATGATCTCGCGGATGCTGCGCCTTCCGCCGCGGGTTCTGCGACGGACGATCGAGGCCACGCCGTTCCGGCACGGGTTCACCGCCGGGGCGATGATGGCGGGCCTCGGGCTGATGGTCGCGATCTGGACCCAGGGCGGAGCCGTGCTGCGCGACTGGATCGATCAGATCAGCTTCCCGGACGCGTTTGTCAGCGGGCTGGCGCTGACCGAAGAGAGCCAGCGCACGCTCGAGGCGCTCCCGTTCGTCACCGACACGTGCGCGATCACGCTGCACTTTGTCGAGACGGACGCCTTCGGCGTGCGCGCGCTGCAACGCTACCGCACAACCTTCATCGCCTTCGAGCCCGAGCCCTTTTTCCGCATGACGACGCTGCAGTGGGTGCAGGGCGATCCCGCGCAGGCCAAGCGTCGCCTGATCGAAGGCGGCGCGGTGATCGTCGCTCGGGAGTTTCTGGTGGCGCAGGGGCTGGGCGTCGGGGACACGTTCCGGTGCGTGAGCCGCGGCGAGACGCACGAGTTCGAGATCGTGGGCGTGGTGACGAGCCCGGGGCTCGACATCGTGAGCAAGTTTTTCAACATCGGCGAGGAGTACACCGAGCAGGCGGTCCACGCCGTCTTCGGCTCGCGGGCCGACCTGAAAGAACGATTCGGGAGCGACCAGATCCAGCTCATCCAGATCGCGCTCGCCGACGACGTGGACGATCGGGAGGCGGTGGAGACGATCCGTGAGACGCTGTTCACCGCGGGCGTGCTCGACGTCGGGAGCGGGCGGGCGATCAAGGCGGAGATCCGCCTGTTCGTCGGTGGGTCGCTCCTGGTCTTCAGCGCGATCGCGATGGTCTCGATGCTCGTCGCGTGCTTCGGCGTCGCGAACCTGATCGTCGCGGGGATCGAGGTCCGCCGGTTCGAGTTCGGCGTGCTGCGGGCGGTCGGTGCGCAGCGCGGGCTGCTGACGCGCCTGGTGCTGGGCGAGGCGCTGGTGATCGCGCTCGCGGCGTGCGTGCTGGGCACGCTTATGGGCGTGCAGGGGAGCTGGGCGGGGCAGCGGATGTACGCCGCCCTGCTCGGGCTGGTGCTGGAGTTGCGCCCCCCGCCGCTCCCGATCCTGGTCGGGTGGGGGATCGTGATCGTGTTGACCCTCGGGGCCGCGGCCCCGGCGATCCTCGCCCTCGGGCGACGCCCGACGCGCGAACTGCTCGCGGGGGACGCCTGATTCGGGTCTGCGAGAGAAGCTGTAAGAAGGAGACGCACGGGCGGGACGCCCGTGCCGCGGGGGGATGTCCGTGTCGCTGGTGATGTCAACCGGGACTTCTTACGCCCGCCCGGTTTCCATCAGCGCCTTGAGCTTGGTCAGGCCGTCCATCCAGCCGTCTTCGAAGCCCGCGGGCAGGTCATCGCCGAACTCGCCCATCATCCGGTGGTCGACGCGAACGCGCGTGCGTTGCCCGTCATCCTCGAAGCTGATGGTCATGTTCATCAGCACGGCCTCGGGCATCGTGCAATCCCCGCGCAGGCGGATCTTGTGCCCGGGCTTGAGCATCGTGATCTCGCCGAGCACGTTGAACCCGCCGTCCGGGAGTTGCTGATAGAACCGCCCGCCCATCCGCTCCTCGCAGAGGAACGGCTTGGTTGCGGCTTCATCGGGTTTGTCGAGAAACCACTCCTGCGTGCGCTCGAACCACGCGCGGTAGACGGCTTCCCTCGGCGCATCGATCAGGACCTCGCACTGCGTCCGCGCCACTCGCGCCGGCTGATCCAGAAGCTTGGCACCCATCGCCCGTTCTCCTTTCCCTGTGGTTTCCATCGTGTCCTTGAGCCGGAGCAACGAGCCGGCCCATCGATCCTCATACCGGCTCACCCACCGCTCATAGACCCGCCTCAGCGGGACGGCGTTCAGGTGGTTCCACCGCTCACGCCCGCGCCGCTCCACGATGACCAGCCCGACCGATTCCAGCACCGCGAGGTGCTTCATCACCCCGAAGCGGGTCAGGCCCTCGAATCGCCCCGCGAGGTCGCCCGTGGTGCGCGGCCCGTCGCGCAGGTGGTCGAGGATCGCGCGGCGCGTGGCGTCGGCGAGGGCTTTCCAGACGTTGTCGATCGTGTCGTCCATGGCTCGCACCGGCCGGGGGCGTCCTGCCGCCGGCGTCAACCGCCCTGTCTATTAAGTGACTATATAGTCACATATTGATCTTGTCAAGGCCCCTTGGGTGTTTCGGGTGATTCGTCGGCCCGCGTACGATCGCCCATGCCCATCCGCCCGGATCAGGACGAGCCCCGCGCGACGCCGCTGCCCGCCGAGGCGGCCGCTGCGAACCGGGCGACGGGGCAGGGGCGGCGTTTCCAGATCGTGAGCCCGTTCCAGCCCACCGGCGACCAGCCGCAGGCGATCGAGCAGCTCGTGGAACGCATCAACGCCCGGCGCGGGGCGTCGGTCCTTCTCGGCGCGACCGGCACCGGCAAGACCTTCACCATGGCGAACGTCATCGCCCGCGTGAACAAGCCCACGCTCATCATCAGCCACAACAAGACCCTCGCAGCCCAGCTCTTCGAAGAGCTCCGCGAATTCTTCCCCCACAACAGCGTCAACTACTTCGTCAGCTACTACGACTATTACCAGCCGGAGGCGTACATCCCGGGGCGCGACATCTACATCGAGAAGGACGCGAGCCGCAACGACGACCTAGACCAGCTGCGACTGGCCGCGACGAGCAACATCCTGACTCGGCGGGACACCGTTGTCGTCGCGAGCGTGAGCTGCATCTTCGGGCTCGGCTCGCCCGAGGCGTACGGGCAGAAGGTGATGACCGTCACCCGCGGCTCCAGCATCCAGCGGCGCGATTTCTTCCTCGCGCTCAACGACATGCAGTACGCGCGGGCCGAGATGGATTTTAAACGCGGCTCCTACCGCGTCCGCGGGGACGCGATCGAGGTCTGGCCGGCGTACGAGAAGTTCGCTGTCCGCATCGAGCTCTTCGGCGACGAGATCGACCGCGTCGACCTGGTCAACCCGACGACGGGCGAGCTGCTGGCCGAGGAAAAGCAGTTTTTCCTGTTCCCCGCCAAGCACTACGTCATGCCGGAGGACCGGATGCAGGCGGCCCTCGACGCGATCCGCGCCGAGCTCGACGAGCGGGTGACGCAGCTCCGCTCTGAGGGCAAGCTGCTGGAAGCGCAGCGCCTGCTGGCGCGCACGAAGCACGACCTGGAGATGATCGAGGAAGTCGGCTTCTGCTCCGGGATCGAGAACTACTCGCGATTCATGGACGGGCGTTCGCCGGGGGAGCGCCCGTTCACGCTGATGGATTATTTCGATTACGCCCCGCCGGAGGGGGCGGACGGGATCGGGTTCGTGCGCGCGCCGGAAGAGGGTGATTTTGCGAGGAACCCCGGCGAGGCGGCGGCCCGCAAGATCCGCGCCAACCACGGCGACTGGTTGTTGCTCATCGACGAGAGCCACGTCACGATGCCACAGGTTCGCGCCATGTTCAACGGCGACCGGCAGCGGAAGGAGGTGCTGGTCGAGCACGGCTTCCGCCTGCCGAGCGCGCTGGATAACCGCCCGCTGCGGTTCGAGGAGTTCGAGAGCATGGTGCCGGAGGTGGTCTACGTCTCCGCGACACCCGGGCCGTACGAGCTCGAGCGCACAGGCGGCGAGATCGTCGAGCAGGTGATCCGCCCGACGGGGCTGGTGGATCCGCCGGTGGAGATCAAGCCGGCGAAGGGTCAGGTCGCGGACCTGCTGGAGGCGTGCAAGGCGCGGGCCGAGCGCGGCGAGCGGGTGCTGGTGACCGCGCTGACCAAGCGCCTGTGCGAGGACCTGACGAACTATCTGGACGAGCAGGGCCTTCGCGTGCGCTACCTGCACTCGGAGATCGAGACGCTGGAGCGGATCGAGATCCTGACCGACCTGCGCTCGGGCGCGTTCGACGTGCTCGTCGGCGTGAACCTTTTGCGCGAGGGGCTCGACCTGCCGGAGGTCACGCTGGTCTGCATTCTCGACGCGGACAAGGAGGGCTTCCTGCGTTCGCCGACGAGCCTGATCCAGCAGATGGGGCGTGCGGCCCGGAACGCGGGGAGCGTGGTCTACATGTACGCGGACACGGTGACGCCGGCGATGCGGGCCGCGATCGAAGAGACCGATCGTCGGCGGGCCAAGCAGGTCGCGTACAACGAGGCCCACGGCATCACGCCGACGACGGTTGTGAAGGCGATCCGCAAGGGGATTCAGGCCGAGCTCAGCGCCCGGCGGACGGCCCGCGAGGCGGTGCAGGGCTCCGAGCCGGTGTACGACGCGCGGGAGCTGGTCGAGACGCTGACGACGGAGATGCTCGCGGCGGCGGAAGAGATGCAGTTCGAGAAAGCCGCGATGCTGCGCGACCAGGTGCAGCATCTCAAGAAAGTCGTGGACGCCGCCGAGCCCGAGACGTCGGTCTTCATCAAGCGGAGCGAGCTGGAGTCGGTGCTGAGCGGGAGGGGCGGGCGTCGCAAAGCGGGGGCGCCGGGGACCAAAGCCGGGAAGAAGCGTCGGAAGGCGAGCGGGCGCTAAGGTTCTTGGTGACGCGGCCCGGTGAACTGTCCGGAATCGCGAATCACAGAGCACAGCTCGGAGAGCTGTGCCGCCCTGAGCCGTGCCACCCCTGGAGCGTGCGTTGACGAACGAGCCGCGGATCCCGAGCCAGCCCCCGAGCGATCGGCGGGCGTTCTTGCGCCGTCTGTCGATCTACCTGTTCGGCGTCGCGCTCGGGTTCATCCTGCTCGGGTTCTTCGGGCGGGCCCGCCAGGCCTCGATCAACCCGCCGCCACCCCCGGGGCAAGCCCAGCCCCACGGGCAGGACGCGACCGCCCCACCGCCTGACGGCCCTTAACCGAGCCTTCGACGCCGACGGGGCGTCGCGCCGCGGTGGATACCATTCCCGCTCGCATCGGCGACGGGGGCGACGCCGAAGGACGGGGCACGGAGGTCCGGCGGCATGGGCAAGCGAACCAGCAAGAAAAACAGCGAGAACGGCGTCGCCGTCGCATCCGGGCGTCAGACCTCGCGTGTGCGCACGCCGGTGGAGGTCGCCGCGAACCCGCGAGCCGCGGTGCGCGAGTTCGATCAACGCCTGATCCGCGTCCGCGGCGCCAAAGAGCACAACCTCAAGAACATCGACATCGATATCCCGCGCGACAAGCTGGTCGTCATCACGGGGCTCAGCGGCTCCGGCAAGAGCTCGCTCGCGTTCGACACGATCTTCGCCGAGGGGCAGCGGAAGTACATGGAGTCGCTGTCGGCGTACGCGCGGCAGTTCCTCGATCAGCTCAAGAAGCCCGACGTGGAGGAGATCGAGGGCATCCCGCCGACGATCGCGATCGAGCAGCGTTCGAGCGCACACAACCCGCGTTCGACCGTCGCGACGACGACGGAGATCTACGACTACCTGCGTTTGCTGTTCGCGCGGTGCGGGAAACCGGTGAGCTGGGCCGTCACGAAGGCGAAGAAGGACGGGACGGTGCTGGCTCGCTCGGGACGCCCGATCACGGCGAGCAGCGCGAGCCAGATCGTGGACGCGGTGATGCAGTGGGCCGAGGGGACGCGGCTGATGGTGCTCGCGCCGGTCGTGCGCGGGAAGAAGGGGTTTCACAAGGACGTGATGGAATCCCTCCACCAGCAGGGCTGGGGGCGGGCTCGCGTCAACGGCGTCGTCCACGACCTGCGCGACGTGCTCGCCAAGGGCGGCGAGAACCCGCTGGACCTCGGGCGCTACCACAAGCACGACCTGGACGCGGTAATCGACCGCGTGGTGATCAAGGCGGACGCGCGCCAGCGGCTGGCCGAGAGCGTGGAGAGCGCGCTGCGCATGGCCGACGGTGCGGTGGTGCTGAGCGTGAACGACGCGGAGGATTCGTCGAAATGGACGGACCACGCGTTCAGCGAGAAGTTCGCGGACCCGGAGCACCCGGAGATCGCCCTCGCGGAGCTGAGCCCGCGTCTGTTCAGCTTCAACTCGCCGTTCGGCGCGTGCCCGACGTGCCACGGGCTGGGGTCGATCCTGGAGTTCGACGAGGAGTTGGTGGTTCCCGATCCCGAGCGGACGCTGCACCGCGGCGGGATCGCGCCGTGGAAGAAGAACGGGCCGGGCGGGATGATCTACCCGCGCCTGCTGCGCCGTTGGGCGCGGGCGATGGGCGTGGACATGCACACGCCCATCGGCGAACTGGACGAGGCAAGCTACCGCATCCTGCTGCACGGGGCCGAGGCGGGCGACGGCGTCTCCTGGGACGGCGTGCTCCCCATGCTCCAGGCGTGGTTCGACAAGACCGAGTCCACCTGGGCGAAGGAGCACCTGCACCAGTTCCAGTCCGAGCGCACGTGCCCGGACTGCTGCGGCGACCGCCTGCGTGTCGAGGCGCTGCACGTGCTGGTCGAGAGCGGGCACAAGGCCGACACGGGCAAGGCGTTCAGCACGAACATCATCGGGCGTTCACACCACGACGGCTCGCAGCTCAACATCAGCGAGCTGAGCCGTCTGAACATCACCGACGCGATCCGCTTCGTCGAAGAGCTCAAGCTGAGCAAGGAGCAGCTCGTGATCGCCGAGCCGATCGTGCGCGAAGTCGGGAACCGCCTGCGGTTCCTCGCGTCGGTCGGGCTGGAGTATCTGAGCCTCGATCGGCGCACGGCCACGCTCTCCGGCGGCGAGGCGCAGCGCATCCGCCTCGCGACGCAGGTCGGCTCCGGGCTCGTCGGCGCGTGCTACGTGCTCGACGAGCCGACGATCGGGCTGCACCAGCGCGACAACGACCGCCTGATCGCGACGCTGCGGCACCTGACCGACATCGGCAACACCGTGATCGTGGTCGAGCACGACGAGAACATGATCCGCGCGGCCGACCACCTGCTGGACATCGGCCCGGGCCCCGGCGTCCACGGCGGGCGCGTTGTCAGCCAGGGCACCGTCGATGCGGTCACGAGCGATCCAAACAGCCTCACCGGCGACTACCTCTCACGACGCAAGACCATCGACCCGCCCGAGACGCGCCGCGTCCTCAGCGAGAAGCACGCGATCGTCGTCAAGGGCGCCAAGGCGAACAACCTCAAGGGCATTGACGCGGCGTTCCCCACCGGCGGGTTCATCTGCGTCACGGGCGTCAGCGGCTCCGGCAAATCGACGCTCGTGAACGACATCCTGCTCAAGGCCGTCCGGCGCGAGCTGCTCGGCTCCAAGGACAAGCCCGGCGCGCACACGCGCGTCAACGGCATCACCAAGGTCGATCGCGTCATCGAGGTGGATCAATCCCCGATCGGGCGCACGCCGCGGAGTAACCCCGCGACCTACACCAACGTCTTCGACGAGGTCCGCAAGGTCTTCACCGCGACCAAAGAAGCCAAAATCCGCGGGTACAAGCCCGGGCGGTTCAGCTTCAACGTCACGAGCCAGGCCGGCGGCGGGCGCTGCGAGGCGTGCCAGGGGCAGGGCACCAAACGCATCGAGATGCACTTCCTCCCGGACGTGTTCGTCGAGTGCGAGGTCTGCAACGGCGCGCGCTACAACCGCGAGACGCTCGAGGTCACCTACCGCGGCAAGAGCATCGCGCAGGTGCTCGACATGACCGTCGAGGACGCGTGCGGGTTCTTCGAGAACCACCCGAAGATCCTCCGCTTCGTCGAGTGCCTCCGCGACGTCGGGCTCGGGTATATCACGCTCGGGCAGCCCTCGACCACCCTCTCCGGCGGCGAGGCCCAGCGCATCAAGCTCGCGACCGAGCTCGGCAAGGGCGTCCGCCCCGACGGCACCGGCACCGGCGAGCACACCCTCTACATCCTCGACGAGCCCACCACCGGGCTCCACTTCGAGGACATCCGCCGCCTGCTCATGGTCCTGCAACGCCTCGTCGACGCCGGCAACACGCTCGTCGTCATCGAGCACAACCTCGACGTCATCAAGTGCGCCGACTGGCTCATCGACCTCGGCCCGGAAGGCGGCGATGGCGGCGGCACCATCGTCGCCACCGGCACGCCGGAGGACGTTGCGAAGAGCAAGGTGAGTCATACGGGACGGTATCTGAAGGCGATGCTGCGGTAGTCGCATCGGACGTGGCACAGGTTGATGTGCATCACTCTCGAGCCATCTCCGCCACCATATTCGACCCGTACCACCCGTGCACCGTCCACGCCGGGCCCTCCGGCAGCAGCGCCCGGGCCGTGTCTTCGTTTTCCGCGTCGAGCCAGATCAGGAGCAGGTCCGTGCCGTCGGCTTCGGCGGCGTGCAGACGCCCGGCGATGGGGACGCCGGGGGCTTGGGCCGCCCGCTCCGCGGCGTCGTTGTCCCACGGCGCCGAGGCGAGGTAATACCGGCGGCCCTCCCACGCGTCGGGCACGTCCGGGTCCGCCAAGCGACGGGCCTCGTCTTCCTTTTCCAGGCGCGGGAGGTCCGTCAGAGGGCGGTCGGTCGTGAAGCGGTGGGCGGTCATCGTGAAGACGCCCATCTCGGCGGCCGGGTCGGTGTTGGCGAGCTTGAGCCCCTCGGCGATGTCCGTTTCGTCGAAGACGAAGATCCCGCGGTGGGCGGGGTCGGCACGGGGCTCGACCAGCGGGCCGGCGATCAGCAGCTTGCCCGCCTCGGCGAGGCGCTGCATGTTCTCGAAGTGCCCCTGCATCGCTTCCTGCGCCTGCTCGCGCGTCGGCGTCACGGGCCCGCTGGTGATGAAGACCAGGACGTACTCGCGCGACGGGGCACGCTGCGGCTCGCCAGCCGCCGTGAAGAACGCAAGCAGAGCCGCCCAGAAGACCGCGACGACCGTGACCGTGTGTGTCATAGCGCCAGTGTACCACGCCCCGCTATGCTCACCCCCATGACCACAGGTGTGATTTCCGCTCGTGTCGAGCGACTGCGCCTCGGCGATGATCCGCAGACGCTTGCGCGGCTGGCGTCCGGATGGGCGATCCTGGGCGATCGGCAGCCGGGCGCGATCGCCGGGTCTTGCGTGCTGATGCCCGATCCGGTGGTGGCGAGCGTGAACGACTTGGACGCCGAGGCGCGGGGCGTGTTTCTGACCGATCTGGTGCGCCTGGGGGACGCGATCCTCGCGGCGACCGGGGCCGAGCGTGTGAACTACCTCATCCTGTGCAACCAGGCGCCGGAGCTGCACGCGCACGCGATCCCTCGGTTTTCGAGCGAGGATCCCGCCAAGCGGCGGCTCGGCCCGTTTGAGGCGTACGACTTCCCGAACGCTCGCGCGCCCGAGCCCGAGGGGCTCGACCGCGAGTTGATCCGTCGTCTCCGCGCCTCGCTGCGCGCATGAACCGCGTCATGCGCGCGGGCCGCCCTTGGGCGGGATCGTCAGCCCGAACGCTTCGGGCGGGTGCAGGTCGTCCTCGCCCAGTTGCTCGGGCAGGTCGTCGACGCGCCGGGCGCGATCGATCGTGAACGCCCCGACGCGCGTGCGTCGGAGTTCGGTGAGCACGCCGCCGGCGTTGAGCGAACGCCCGAGGTCGCGCGCCAGGCTTCGGATGTAGGTGCCCTTGCCGCAATCGATCTCGAGGCGCGCGATCGGCCACTGGTATGAGACAAGCTCGCACCGGTCGATACGGACGGGCCTCTCGCGGAGCCCGGTTTCGAGCCCGCCGCGTGCGAGGGTATACGCGCGTTGCCCGCCGACGCGCATCGCCGAGTGATCCGGCGGTCGCTGGAGGATCTCGCCGACAAAGCGTGCGCACGCCGAGCGCACGCCCGCCTCGGTCGGGATCTCGCGAACCTCGACCGGCGTCGTCTCGCCTTCGAGGTCATCGGTCGGCGAGACGCGCGCAAGGTCCACCGCGGCTTGATACGTTTTGGCCCCGCCCATCACCTGCGCGCTGCAGCGGGTCGCCTTGCCGATGAGCACCACGAGGACGCCGCTCGCGAGCGGGTCGAGCGTGCCGCCGTGCCCGACTTTCACACGCTTGGGCGCGCCCGCGCGCCGGAGGCGTCGCTTGATGTTGTTGCAGACCGAGGCGGACGTGTGCCCGAGGGCCTTGTCGATCACGAGCACGCCCGTCGGGGATGTGGGCCTGGGGTTCGCTTCGGGCGCGGCGTTCACGGGCGGTCCGCCAGCACGGCGAGGGCTTCGCGGCGCCCTCGGGAGTAGTTGAACCCGCTGGTGCCACCAAGGCGTGTCATGCCGTCGGCGAGGAGCGCGGGAGCCATGCGTTCGGGCACGATGAGCACGCCGTCGCGGTGGGCCCGTCGCCAGTGCGCGACGTCGGGCTCGTTCAATCGCACGAGGCGTCCGCGCGTGGCGAAGACGAGGCTGTCCTCGTGATACTGCACGCTCGCGACGGGTCGCACGCCGGACGGGTCGGCCTGCGCGATCACGCCCGCGAGCCGGTCGGTCAGCCGCACCACGCCCGGCACCGCCGCGACCGTCACCGTGACCGCAAAGATCAGCCCGGCGAGCAGACCGACGCTCTGCGTGCGCACGAAGCGTCCGTCGTCGGCGTCGTCGATCGTGCGCCAGAGCGCGTACGCCGCCCCCGCGCACGCCGCCGCCGCCACGAGGCCCGCGAGCGCCTGGATCCCGCCGAGGCGGACGCTCCAGAGCGCCCCCACCGCCGCCACGCCCAGCAGCCCCCACCCGAGTACGACCCAGAGCCGATACCCAAGGCGTGCCGACTTGCCGAACGCGCCCGCGACCGACCCCGCCTGCGCCCCGAGCAGGCAGCGAGCCGTCAGCAGCGCCACCGCCGGGTAGAGCGGCATCGTGTAGTGCGGGAGCTTCGTGCTCACCAGTTCGAACACCACCCAGCTCGGCACCAGCCACGCGAGGCAGAACAGCTCGGCGTGTCGCCCCGGGAGGCGTCGGCGCCAGCGGAACCAGACGCCGCGGAGCCGGTTCACGACGCCCAGCCCGTCCGCAACCCGCGGCGTGCGCACGCCCCGGCGCACCGCGCGAGCCAAGCCCAGCCCCGTCACGATCACGCCGGGCCAGAAGAGCGCCATCAGCAACGCGAAGTGATACCCCGGCGGGCCCCAGTGCCCCTCCTTCGGGGCCGCGCTCCGACCCAGCACCTCGTCGAACACGATCCCGAAGTAGTTCCCAAAGCCCGTCTGCGCCGCGACCGCCAGCACCCACGGCAGCACCATCGCGAGCACGATCGCCACGCCCGCCAACGGACGCAGGCGACCGATCCACGCCCACGATCGCGTCAGCACGCCGACCGCGACGACCGTCAGCACGACCACCATCGGCGTGATCGGCCCCTTGGTCAGCACGCCGAGCCCCACCGCGACCCACAGCGTTGCCCACGCCCGCGTCGGCACGCGCTCGCCGCGGCTCGCCCGTCGCCAGCAGACGTACAGCGCGGCCATCGCGACGGTCGTACACGCGAGCAACACCTGGTCGGCCCGGGCCTGGCGGGTGTCCCACACCACCATCGGCGCCACCGCCAGCATCGCCGCCGCGAGCGCCCCCGCCCGCGGATCGAACATCCGAACCCCGACCCACCACGTCGCGAGCACCGCGACGATCGCCCCCAGCACCGACGGCACGCGGTACATCCAGATCGCGTCGCGCCGCGGGTCGCCGCGCGTCAGCACCGCGGCCGAACCGCTCTGCAGCCAGTAGATCAGCGGCGGCTTGTTCAGCCGATCCCGCTCGCCCATCTTGGGCACGATCAGCCCGCCGTCGTGCAGCCCCTCGCTACGCTGCGCCGGGGGCAGGGCGACGCTCTCGAACATCTGGCGGCTTGCCTGGGCGAAGCGCGCCTCGTCGCGGTCGATCACCGGCAACGCCGACAGCCCCGGGAGGTAGATCGCCAGGCACCAGAAGGCGAGCAGGACGGGTGCAAACGGGCCCCGCCACCACGCGGCGTCTACCGTCGCGGGTGCGTTCCGCCCGCTGGGGGCGAGCCGGTCGCCGATCGAGCCGAGCCTGCCGAACACTCCGACCTCCACGCGGCGCGGCCTGCGCCCGCCACTGAACCCCAACGACCACCCAGGAAACCCGATGCCGACCAACCGGAGCACGCCCAGCCCGTTGCGAGCCGCACGCGACTATAACCGCGGGCTGACGCCCCCGGTGCGTTGGCTGCACGTCGCGTTCGCGGGCGTCTGGATGCCGTTCCGCCCCGTCTGGTCGTGGGCGAACACGCCGGGGCATCGGTTCTGGCGCTGGCCGCTGCTCGGAGGCGCGGTCGCGGTCGCGCTGCTGTGGCCGGTGGACGGGGACGTCGCCGCGTGGGCTCGCCAGCTCCGCCTTGGGGGCGACCTGCGTCGGGAGCTCGAAGCACTCCAGCAGTTCGGCGGCTTGGGCTCGATCCTGCTCGCGGCGCTGCTGATCTGGACGCTCAGCCCGCACCTGCGCCACCGCCTGGCCGATCTCGCCGCGGCCGCCGTCGCCACCTCCCTCGCGACCTTTCTGTGCAAGATGCTGATCGGTCGCCCACGCCCGCGCCTGCACGAGATGTACGACGCGGGCGTCGTGCTCGCCCCGACCGGCGTCCACCCCTTCCCGCCCCCGGTCGGCCCGCGCCACGCCTGGGAGTTCTGGCAACCGATCGGGAGCGACCTGTGGTCGTTTCCCAGCAGCCACACCTCGGCCGCCGCGGCACTGGGCGTCTTCCTCGCGGTGCTCTACCCGCGCGCGACGTGGGTCTGGGTGCTGCTGATCGGGATCGTCGCAACGGCACGGGTGCTGCTCGGCGCGCACTATCCGAGCGACGTCGCCGCCGGGGCCGCGCTGGGCGTGCTGGTCAGCGTCCCGATCGTGACCCGCGGGCTCGCGAGCCGGCGGCTGCACCGTGCCCCGCGGGCCGAGCCCGCCCCGCCGACGCCCTGAGCTCCGGGACTGACGGCCAGCAGACAGGCCCCTTGATCCCCGCTACGATGCGTGACCGCGGCCCGGCCAACCGCCCGCCCGCGGCACCCTGGAGAGGTGGCCGAGCGGTTGAAGGCGCACGATTGGAATTCGTGTGGGGTGGCAACATCCTCGGGGGTTCGAATCCCCCCCTCTCCGCTTTCATGTACTCAAGCGGCCCATTCGGGCCGCTTTTTTGTTCCGGCTCGACCATCTTGAACTCCAGCGCCTGCTTCTGCACGCCCGCCTCTCTCGGCGTCGATCCGTCACGCGACCCCATCCCTGGTAAAGCATCGCCGCCGTCATCGTTCGGCTACACTCCGACCGTCATCGGTGCCCGTGTCCGGATGCGAAAGCCGGCTCCGCGGGTGAAAAGGGAAGTGTGGTGAGGTCGGCCCGCGAGGGCTGGCCGATTCCACCGCGGACGCGCCGCCGTGAGGGGTGTTTTCGCTGATCCCCGTCCGAGTGGACCCGCTCGGCTCTTTCAGGAGCACGCCGAGCGAACCCGCTCGCGACGCGTGCGCCACTGCCCTCAAGCCGCCACTCGCGGCCGCCGGGTGGGAAGGCCGGATCCGCGAGCAAACCCCGAGCCGGAAGACCTGCCGTTGATGCCGGCCCTGTCGCATGGCGCGACGGGATCTTCCGGCGCATGGCCGCTCTCGCGAGCCGATCCCTCCGGATCGGCATGGAGCGCCGGCAGGATCTGCCGCGCGCTCCCCGCGGCATGTTCTCCCGGCACACGTCTCCAGACCTCTCGCGATCGGGCGCCTCGGCACGGGAGCCACGCCCCGCGATCACCGCGCGCGGCGCGTCTCCAAGGACGGAGCACCCCGCATGGACGCGCAAACCCAAAGCCGGGCACGACTCACGATGCACGCCATCAAGCAGCACAGCCGGCTGCTCGCCGACTCGCTCGACGCCTCGGCGGTCGATCTCTCTCCCGAGTGCACCCGGTGGAGCGCGGTCAGCGACCCTCGGCGCTGGCTCGCGCCCTCGCTCGCGTCGGGCGATCACGCGCGCGGCGCCCGGCGCGCGGCCGTGCTCGATCTCGCCGCCCGCTACGCCGACGCCGCCCACGACCTCGAACGGTTCATCCGCGAGGGCGCCGCCGGGCACGATTGCGACGCGAAGGCCGCGTTGCGCGACGATTGCCTCGCCCTCGCCGACGAGCTGATCGCCTCGCTCGCCGACTGGATCGCCGACGACGATCGCGCAGCCATCGCCCCCAAGCGCGAGCCGGCGCTGTTCCCCCAGTACGTCCCCCGCGCGGTGCCCAAGCCCGCGTCGACACCCGAGCTCTCGCCCATCTCCCGAGGAGGCGCATCGTGAAAACCGCGTTGTTCATGCTCTGCATCGCGCTCGTCGCGCCGTTCGCCCTCGCGCAGCCGACCGCCTCCGTCGCCGAGTGGCCCTCGCTCGGCGGCGACGACGCCAACACGGGCATCCGGCGCACCGAGATCGCACCGTTCGGTCAGCCGCGCTGGGTGCTGAATCAGACCGTCTCCGGCGAGCCGATCCAGTTCGTCGGCCCCGCCGGCGTCGCCGCCACCACGTTCCCCCACCCCCGCGTCTTCACCGCCGGCGCCATCGCTGGGCAAACCCGCGCCATCGCCGTCGATGCCGAGACGGGCGAGATCGTCTGGACCACGCCCATCCCCGCGTTCATCTTCGATTCGTGGGCCTCGCCCACAATCGACCCCGCGGGCGGCGTCGTCCTCTACGCCTCCGGCTCATCGCTCACCGCGCTGCGCATGAGCGACGGCTCGCTCGCCTGGCAAGCCGACCTCAACGGGCCGCCGATCAACGCCAGCCCCGTCGTCACGCGCGACCTCGGGCCGCGCAACCGCGCGTTTGTCTCCGACTACGGCGGCTTCGGCGGCCCGAGCTGGCTCTACTGCATCAACATCTCGCCCCATCACCCCACCTTCAACCCATTCGAGCCTGGCGAGATCGTCTGGGCCGCGCACATCGGTTCCGCCACCGGCGCCACACCCGCCTACCTCGACGGCGTCGTCTACGTCTGCAACACCGGGACCGACTTCACCGGCTACGGCGAAATCCGCGCCTTCGACGCCACCAGCACCGAAGAACCCGACCCCCTCTGGACCTTCACCAACCCCATCCAAGAAGGCTTCTTCGGCGGGCTCACCGTCCGCGAAACGCCCGGCGGCCCCTTCATCTACGCCGCGACTTATGCCTTCTACGGGCAGTTCGACTCGGCCAACCTCGTCAAGGTCCACGCCCGCACCGGGCAACTCGCCTGGTCCGTCCCCTCCAACCGCACCGACTCCATCCCCATCGTCCTCGACGACGGGCGCGTCGTCCTCTCCACCGGCATCCAGGGCTTCGGCTCCGTCCCCATGATCCAGATGTTCCAGGATCACACCACCCACGCCACACAGCTCTGGAACACCGCCCAAGACACCTGGAACGACCTCAACAACAACGGGCAACTCGACCCCGGCGAGTTCCTCCTCATCGGCGGACGAACGACGCACCCCATCCTTGCTCACGCGCGCACGCCCAACGCCACGCCGCGGCTGCTCGCCGGCGCCATCCCGATCCAGGGCAGCTCCGGCCCGTACACCGATCTCTACGAGCTCGATCTCTCCAAATCACCCGCCCACCCCGGGTTCATCGTGCAGCACACCACCCACGCCGGCTCCACGCCCGCGATGCTCGGCGCCGGCGTCTACTCCGTCGGCACCAGCGGGCTCGCCGCCCTCGGCCCGCCGCCGCCCAGCTTCGACGTCAACAACGACGGACGCATCGACCTCGACGACCTCTACGCATGGGAACAAGGCCAGGGCGACCGCGATATCAACCGCGACGGCGCCATCGACCACCACGACCGCGAACTCCTGATCTTCGAACTCCGCCGCAACGAGACACGCGACATGCAACGGGGGCGACGTTGACGCCCGCTCAGCCCAACCCGAGTCACACCCGCCCCCGCGCCGCTTTCTCGCTCATCGAGCTGCTCGTGGTGATCGCGATCATCGCACTGCTGCTCGGCATCCTGCTCCCCTCGCTCGCCGGCGCGCGCGAGGCCGCACGCACGCTGAGATGCTCCGCCAACCAGCGCCAGCTCATCACCGCCTGGACGATGTACGCCAACGAGTATCAGGATCGCGCCATGCCGCTCGCCTACTGGGATGTCAGCGACATCGGCTCCGGCCCCCAGGTCTTCTGGTGGGGCACCCACGGCACCGCGACCACACCACCCGACTACGAACGCGGCTTCATCGCACCCTACCTCAGCACCACCCTCTACGACGGCTCCGTCTTCGAGTGCCCCAACCAACCCTGGGACACCTACCGACCCCAAGGCCCCTCGCGCACCATCACCAGCACCTACGGCTACAACGGCTACTACCTCACCCCCGCCAAGACACCAGGCTGGGCCTTCTCGATCAGCCACCGCCCCTGGCGACGCCTCGGCGAGATCCAGCAACCCACCATGCTCATGGTCTTCGCCGACACGCTCCTGCCCGCATTCGCCGCCGCGCAGCCGAGCAACAGCGCACTGCTCGATCCGCCCCTGCTCTTCTCAGGCGCCGGCGGCACCCGGTGGAACGCCAATCAGAGCCCCACCACCGCTTTCCGCCACGCCCGCGGCTCGCGCTCGAGCACCCCCGGCGCCGTCGTCACCGCACTCGCCGACGGGCACGTCGCCACCATCCGCGCCGAGCCCGAATGGCTCACCCACCCCGAGCAAGGCGTCGGCTCCGTCGGCGGCAACCAGACGAACGCGCCGCGATACGTCCCCGACTGGAAACGCTGGTAAGCCGCGTCGCAGGATCAGCATCCACGAGCCGGAACACCGAGCACGAACAACTACCTCGGCGCGCGAGCCAGCAGCGGGCGCGACCAGCCCTCTTGGAAGATCACGCCGCTCGGCTCGTGCTCGCCCTCGAAGAACTCGATATCCACAAAGCCGGCCCGGGTCAGCTCGTCGATCACGCCCTGCTTGGAGAACACGCGCATCTCCAGCGTCGCGCCCTCGCCGCCGTGGAAGACCAGGCCACCGAAACGCTGCTCGCGACCGTCGACCGTCCGGTTGATCAGCGTCTTGCCGTCCGCCCCGTCCACGATCTCGAAATCGTGCAGTTCCGGGAAGTGCTCGACCGTCGCGCCCTCCAGGTTGTACGGCACGCTGAACACGAACAACCCGCCCGGCTTCAACAGCTTCCGCACACCCTCAAACCCGCGGCTCACCGGCGTGCACACGTGCTCGAACACGTCCGTCGACACCACGAAGTCGCACGTCCCGAACCGCTCCGCCGGCGGGTCGGTGATGTCCATCTGCGGCTCGTGATCGTAAAACGTGTTCAGATAGTCGAACGTCTCCGCCAGCCGCTTCGCGTACCCCTGCCAGTCCGACATCCCGATCCCGACCAGGTCCTTCCGAGGCTCGATCTCGCTCAGCGGCGCGTCCGTGCCCAGCAGGCCCGTCGTGATCAGGTGGACGATCCCGCGCATGCGGCTCGTCGAGCGGCACCCCTGGCACGACCACTGCTCCCGCCCGAACTTCGCGTGCGCCAGCGAGCCCCGCGTGCCGCAGATGTTGCAGCGAAAGTCCACCACCCGATCCCCCCCGGCGGGCGCGCTCCCGGGGCGGGCGATGACCTCGACCGGACGGGCCTGGGCGGCGCTCTCGCGCCCGAGCAGTCTGCGAAGCGTGTTCAGCACAAGAATCCCCTTGCGATCGAGCGAGCCAGCCGCGACGGCAAGGCCCGAAGCCGAGACGAGTCTACAGGCGCTGGCGCGCCGCTTCGAGCGTGAGCGGCGGGTGCTCGTCCGCACCGCGGTACCGGTGCGGCTGCCACGCCCCCCACTTCGCCTCGAACACCTGACGGTTCATCTGCAGCAGGCGGTTCCGCTCCTCCTGCCCGAGGCTCCCGAACGAGGCCGCCAAGTGGTGATGGATGAACACGTCCTCGGCGCACACAATCCGGTACCCCGCCGCCAGGACCCGACGGCAGTAGTCGTCATCCTCGAAATACCCGCGCTCGTAGCTCTCGTCGATCACGCCGACCTCGCGCCACACCGCGGCCCGCGCCAGCACGCAGAAGAACGCCGCCGCCGCGAGCGGACGCGTCCCCCCCGCCCCCGACCGCGTCATCACGAACGCCTGCGCGTGCATCTCGTCCATCGCCTTGTACGACGTCTCGACCCGGGCCTCGTTACCGATGTTGTTGGTCACCGGCCCGATCAGCCCGATCGACGGGTCGCGACGCGCGTGGTTGATCAGCGTCCGCAGCCAGCCTCGCGTCACGACCGTGTCGTTGTTCAGCAGGCAGACGTACGCCCCCCGCGCCGCCGCCAGACCGACGTTGTTCCCCCCCGCGAAGCCGAGGTTCTGCGTCTGGAGCAGCACGCGGACACGGGCGTCCCGCTCGGCCAGTTCGGCCAGATACGCCGGCGTCTCGTCGGTCGAGGCGTTGTCCACCACGATCAGCTCGATGTTCCGGTAGCTCGCCTCGCTCAGCACCGACTCCAGGCACGCTCTGGTCAGCGCCAGGTTGTTCCACGTCACGACGATGATCGACGCGAGCGGGTCGGCCATCGTCGCGAGCGCCGCGTCGACCGACGCCGCCCGGTGGGCCCAGGTCTGCTCGCGGGCGAACGCCTCGCGCCGGGCCGCGAGCTCGCGATCGTCCTTCTCCGCCAGCGCCGCGTCGATCGACGCGATGAACGCCTCGTGCGACGCCGCCCGGTGAATCAGCGCGTCGATCGACGCCTCGCGCAGCTCTGGCAGGTTGGTCGTCACCACCGGCTTGCCGGCCGCGAGGTACTCGTACACCTTCACCGGGTTCGTCGCCTTGATCAGCTCGGTGATCTGGAACGGGATCGTGCACACGTCCATCGCGTGGACGTACTTGCCCGCCTCCGCGTACGGCACCTCGCCGGTGAACACCACGTTCTTCCGGTGCGAGAGCCTGCCCTTGTTCCCCGCGCTGTCCCCGCCCACGAGCAGGAGGCAGACATCCGGGCGAGCCGCCGCCGCCTTGTCGATCAGCTCCGCGTCGAACCATTCCGCGATCGCGCCGAGATACCCCACCACCGGGCGCCCCTCGGGATCGCGCCACACCTCTGCCGGCTTGTGCGCAAAGTGGTCCGGGTCGCACGCGTTCCGCACCATCGCGTACTGCGCCACCCGCGGCGAGATCACCTCCTCCAGGTACCCGCTGGTCACCAGCGTCAGGTCCGCGATCGCCAGCAGCTCGTCCTCGAGACGCTCGACCTCGCCCCCAGTGTTCTCAAACCCCGCGTGGTGGTCCATGCAGTCGTACACCAGCGACCCGTCCGGCACGTGCTTCGCCAGCCAGACCCAGCCCGGGTGGTCGATCTTGCAGATCGCACGCCCGATCCGGTGCTCGAGCAGCATCCGGCGCAGCCCGGCGACCATCATCGCCTGCTGCTCCTCGTTCGGCATGCCGTGATAGATCCGCGGCGCCCCCTTCACCCACAGCCGCGTGTGGTGCACCACCGCCCCATCGCCGACGTCGATCACCTCGTCGTCGCTCCCGACACGCGGACGCGCGACAAACCGGGGCGAGACGTAGAAGACCCGGTGCCCCTTGCGCGCCAGCGCCGCCGCCAGGTGCTGCGGACGCTGGTGCCGGAAGTGCCAGTCGATGATGCCGAACACGATCACCGCCGGCTGATCGGTATCCAGCGCGAGCACGGGCGCGTCCGCCCGCACGCCCTCGATCACCGCGGCGTGCCCGTTGGACGTCCCGGCGTGCGCGGCTTCGCCTTTCGACGGCTTCACCTCAACCGACGCCGCCGGAGGCTGCAGGAGCGTCCCCGCACGACGAGCACGCTCCATCTGGTGCGTCGCGTACGCCGGCGTCGCCCGGAGCAGCGGGCCGAAGCACGCGAAAAACACACGCTCGGCCTTCCACTGCATCTCCACCGACAACGGCACACGGCGCTTCGCCCACTTGCCCCCACGCTCCACCACCGCCGCACCCGTCGCCCGCGGCGAGCGCACCAGCCCGACCAGCGCCCGCTTGACCTGCCCCACGCGACGCCCGACACGCACGGCCGTGCTCCGCTGCATCTCCTCGATCGCCGCGTCCGACGCCCGCGCGTGCGCCTGCAACTGGCGGATCACGCGGTCGCGCTGGGCCAGCTCACGGGCCCGCGTCGCCTCCAGCGTGCGCATCGCCGCGGCGTGGGCTCGCTCGCGCTCGGCGAGGCTCGCCGCGTCCGACGCCGCCCGCGCCTCGCTCTCGGCCCGCAGCGCGTCCATCGCCCGCCCGTGCGACGCTTCCTGCTCCGCCAAAGACGCCTCGGCCCGATCCGCCGCAGCCCGCGCCGCCGCCGCGTGCGCCTGCGCCTCCCGCGAAAGCCGCATCGCCTCGTCCCGCTGCGACTCGATCGCGCGCACCCGGGCCGACCAGTCCTCCCGCAGCTTCACCTGAGCCCGCTGGTGACGGGCGACCGCCTCATGAAACTGCGCCAGCGCATCGCTGTGCGCCTGACGCCAGTTGGCCTCGCCTTTTTTCGCCGTCCGCAGCGCCGCCTCGACCGACAACCGCTGACGCGTCGCCTCGTCCACCGCCCCCGCCAGGTCGTCGATCGCCCCGCAGATCGCCAATCGCAACCGCTCATCCGCCGACGCCAGCGCCGACGCGCCGACCTCCGGGAGCGCGGGCAGCCTCGGCTCACCCTCGCGCGTCGCCACGATCACACGCCGGTACGCCGGCTCGGCGTGGTCCATCCCCGCCAGCTCATCCCGGAAAAACCGGCTCAGACGCTCCAGCGGCGCCCGCCCGCTCCGGTGCTCCATCAGCAGCAGCGTCACCGACAACAGATCCCGGTGCCACGACAGACGCCCGTTCCCAAACTCCGCACTCCGCAGCCCAGCCGCGCCGAACGCCTCCAGAATCTCCGACCGCGAGGGCAATCCGTACGCCCGGTGCTCCGCCAGCCACGGGTACGCCCGGCCGTGCCGAGCCTCGAACAGCCCGTCGATCGCCTCGTCGGCCGCCTTCGCCCCACCACCGTCCGCGAGCGGGCCCGCGATCACCAGCCCCGACTTCGGCAGCTCCGCCAGCGCCTTCAAGAACCCGCCCCGCGCCCCCGCAGGCACGTGCTCCAGCGTGTCCACGCAGACCACCCAGTCGAACGACCCCGCCTCGAGCTCCACCTCGCCCAGACGCCCCGGGATCACCCGATCGCCCGCCTCCCCGTCGAGCAGCGGGTCCAGGCACCAGACCTCGCACCCCGGGAGCAGGCTCCGCAACAGACGCGGCTCCCCGCTCCCCACGTCCAGCACGCGCAAAGCCCCCTCGCCCGCGTTGGCGCGGATCGCCGACGCGACGGCCGAGTACCGGCTCACCTGATCCCAGATCGGCTCGGAATCCGGAGCCGCCGCCGCCTCCCCCTCCGCTTCCTCCAGCGGCTCGGCCAGCTCCACCCGGTGCGTCCCCTCGATATCCACGCCCGGGGTCACCTTGTACAGCTCGATCCGGTTCAGCGACTCCCGCCACGCGGGCAGCTCTTCGTCCGAAGCCGTCCGGCGCGCCAGCACGCCCACGCCGCACGCCCACCCCAGCGTCGGGTCGCTCTCGACCTCCAGCACCTCGCACGCCCCGGCGAAGATTCGGCGCATGTCCGCCCGCGTGTACCGCCAGTGGTCACTCGGATACCCATGCAGCGCGAAGCCCGGGCTCCGCGTCGTGATCAGCACGTACCCGCCCACGCGCACGCTCGCGACCATCGCGCTCACCGCGTCCCGCCAGGGCTCGCAGTGCTCGATCATCTCCGTCGAGACGACCAGGTCGAACGCGTTCCAACCCACCACCTCGCCGAGGTCCACCACGTCCCCCACGACGTCGACCCCAGGCCCGGCTTCGATGTCCACCCCCACGTAGGACGACGCGAGATCCGCAAACACCTCGCGCATCGAACCGTTCACGTCCCGAGAGCCCACGTCGAGCACGCGGGCGCGTTGCGGCAGCTTCGGCTTGAGCCGTCGCCCGAAGGCCAGGCACCACTGATTGCACATGCCCTGATGGCTCCCCCGGCCCCGCCCGGTCACGACCAAGACCCGCGACCGCGCGAGCCCCAACCGATTCAACCGAGCCGAATGCCGTCCACGCTGCCGGCCTCTCGGGGCGTCACCCGACGCCCTCCATCACAGCCCCGAAGCGACGCACGCGCGCCCCGAAAGCCCTCGCCCCCCGGCTCGGCTTGCCGACCCGCCGACCCACGCCCGACACCGCCGAGCGAGGCCCGCAAGACCGCAAACCCATCCTAGGCCCAGCCCCCCCGCCCCCCCCCGCCCCCGCCACCAGCAATCCCCCCGAAATCGGCCCCCGTCATCCACCGATCCCGCCCCAGTTTGACATCCCGCGTCACGCCCAGCCTTAAACCACGTCCGCAAAACCCCGCCGGAGCGTCTGGAAGCACCACGCCCCCACCAGACAGACCGCCAGGCACCCCGCGGTCACGACACCCCACGCCGCCGGATCCGGCACCGTCCCGTGGATCAGCACCCCGCGCGACCACTCCACCACCTGCGCCAGCGGGTTCAGCATCACCCACAACCGCATCCCCTCCGGCAGCATGCTCACCGACCAGACCACCGGCGTCAGGAAAAACAAAAGCTGCACCGCCGAGCGGATCGCGTGCTGCGTGTCACGCACGTACACCCCCACCGCCGACAGGATCCACGACAACCCCGTCGTCAGCAGCACCAGCGGCACCAGCGCCAGCACCACCAGCGGCGCCGTCCAGGGCACACGCCCCGTCACATACCACACACCCCCCACCAGCAGCACCATCCCCAGCACCGCCGGCACCAACGCCGCCCAGAACGCCACCAGCGGCAAGAGCTCCAGCGGGAACGCCACCTTCGTCACCAGGCTCTGCTTGTCCATCACCAAGGTCGGCGCGCGCGACGCGACCTCCGCGAACACCCCGAAGACCAGGATCCCGCAGAACAGCTCCAGCACGTACATCGCCCGCCCGCCGGTCTCGCCAAACCGCGGCGCGAGCAGCCACCCGAAGACGGCCGCGTACACCGCGAGCTGCAGCAACGGGCCCGCGAGCGCCCACAGCAGCCCCAAGGCCGACCCCTTGTACCGCTGCGACAGCTCGCGCCCGGCGAGGTTCGCCAAGAGCGTCCGGCGCCGCCACGGGCTCACGATCGGCTCCAGCCAATCCACCCGCCGACGCGGCGCGGGCGAGCCGCTCGGCGGCGCAGCAACCCCGGGCAATGGGCTCACGGGCTCGCTCATGCCAGGACGTGCTCGAACCACAGGCTCCCGCCCCCGGGCTGGCTCCGCCCGTGCATGAACGACGTCAACGCCTCCATCCGGTGGTGACGCAGGATCGCGCTCCCGAAGAGCACCCGCAGGCTCGGGTTCCCGTGCAGCAGCGCATAAAGAATGTACTGCTCGTTCCAGAAGATCGACTTTTCCTCCAGCCACGCGCGCGGGTACCCATACGGCAGGAAGATGTCGTGGGCGTGCAGCAGCAGGTGCCGACGCAGGTTCGGCAGGATCCGCAGGTACAGGTGCGCACAATCGCTGCCGGTCTTGACCACGTGCGTCGAGTCAATGAAGAACACGTCGCCGTCGGCCAGGTGCGCGTTGAACCAATCCGCGTCGAACGCCTGCGCCGGACGCTCGATCACCTCGTCCACGTGCGGGACCGACGCGAGCCAGGGCTTGGGGAACGGCTCGATGCAGACGATGCTCGTCTCGACGCCCTCCGCCCGGTTCCGCGCCGCCGCCGCCGAGGCGACCAGCGTCGAGAACCCCGAGCCGATCTCCAGCACCCGCTTCGGCTTCCACAGGCGCACAAACGCGTAGTAGCTCATCGCGTCGGAGTAGCTGAACGCCGGGTTGTTCCAGAAGTAGCCCTCGGGGCGATCGACGCTCCCCGCGATGGGCGGGTCAAACTCCGCCGCCAGCGGCATCATCGCCGCCAGCGTCGCGTCGAGCCGGTCCAGATCGAAGACCTTCCGATCGTCGTAGGGCGCGGGGGAGTGGTCGTACTCGTAGCTGCGTTCGATGTCCTCGAACGTGGGCGTGATCGAGTAAAAGTTCGCCGGGACGACGTGGACCCCGTGCGTGTTGAACACCCGACGCGCCGCGACGCTGTAGAGCAGCTGCTTGAGCTGCGGCGCCAGCTTCGCGGCCGTCCGCTCCGCGGCCCGATCCTCACCGCCGGTTTTCTCAGCGACCTGCTCCGCGGGCTTGCCCGGTGCGCGCGTGTTCTCGACCTGTGCCATCTGCTGCTCCCGCCTCTCGCTCGCACGCGCCCGTACCCCCGAGCCGTCCCCGGCGCGTGGGCGGCGACCCGCAGGGCCAAGCATAGCGCCGGGCGTCAGGAACCCGCCTCGCCCCGCCGGGAGGCGGCGTAGATCACCCGTCGCCCCCGCGCCAGTTGCTCGTGCCCGCCCTCCGGGCACGCGACACGCCAAACCCGTTCAAAACCGACCGCACGCAGCACCTGCGCCACCGCCGCCTCCGACGGGCACAACGCCAGCGGCGTCGCCCCCGCCTCGGCGCTCTCATCGAAACGGCACGACTCATCGATGATCGCGAAACCGCCCCGGTACGGGCGCGAGGCGTCCCGCTTGCCCCACTCGGCCACGCCCTCGATCGGGTCCACCACCTGCGTCTCGACCAGCATCAGCTCGCCCGTCGCCGCCGCCGCACGTCGCAGCACACGCACCGGGTTCTCCAGGTGATAAATCAGCCCCACGCACAAGCAAACATCAAACGTGCCGACCTCGCCTGCGTCGAGTTCCTCAGCGTCGAGCGTGACAAACTCGCCACCGTTCAGCCCCATCGCCCGATGGACCAGGCGGGCCTTCTCGAGGCTCTGCGCCCGAACGTCGACGCCGAGCAAACGGGGCGTCCCGAGTTCCTGCAGGCAGCGAGCCGCGAACCAGCCCTCGTGGCAACCCAGGTCGAGCACCGATGCCGAACCGAGCCGATCGCCCAGCTCCGCCCGCATCGTCGCCTCGACCATCCGCCACCGAGTCTCGTGCAGGTGCAGCGTCGACTCGGGCGCGCGGCAATCGGTGGTGCCGCCGCCGGGAAGGGCAAAGTTGTAGAACCAGGGCCCGGCCGCCTGAACCGCCGCGAGCGCCGAACCCGTGTCCCCCTGAGCTGCTGAGTGCATGAAACACGCTCCTTGTGCGCACGGACTGACAGACTTCTTGCGGGCGATGCTACGCGTATCCTTAACCTGATGCCGCGAACGACAACGACCGAACTCCGCCCCCACGCGCCCGCCCCAGAGCCCATCGCGCCCAAGCTCGACCAGATCTCCCCGTTCGATCGCGTCCTCATCGTCAGCCTCCCCCGCAGCGGAACCAGCACCTATCGCACGCTCTTCGCCAACCTCTTCGGCCTGCAGCCTGTCCTCGCAGCGTGCGAGACCGATCCCGCACTCTGGCCCGACCCGCCCAAGTGGAAGCCCTACGAACGCGACGGCACCATCGCCGCCCTCCGTCCCGGACAGGTCGCATGCATCCACGGAGAGCCCAGCGCATTCTGGCTCGAACAGCTCGCTGATTCGCCCCGGACGCTCGTCGTTCACGCATATCGCGACATCCGCGACGCCGCCCTGAGCGCCACGCGCTACATACGCCACCGCCCGGCCCACCTCTGCGCCCGTACCCTCGGACCGCTCGCCTTCGAGGATGCCCTCGCCTGCGTCATCACCGGCTGTCGCATCCCGTACGACGACCAGCC
The DNA here is from genome assembly GCA_050485765.1 of Phycisphaerales bacterium. Taxonomy (GTDB): domain Bacteria; phylum Planctomycetota; class Phycisphaerae; order Phycisphaerales; family UBA1924; genus RECY01. The sequence continues at coordinate 26,537 of JBJHBZ010000034.1, forward strand.
CGCCCATATCCAGGCCCGCAACCCCGATCGCCTGCCCCTCGAATTCGGCGGCTACGACGAGCTCGGCGCGTGCTCCGCGGCATGGGCGGCGATGCCCGGCGTCGCGCAACTCCGCTACGAATCGGTCTTTCACGGCTCCAGCGGGCCCGACCATCTCGCCGGCGCGCTCGAAGCCGTCGGCATCCGCCTCGACCTTCAAGCCGCGTCGACCGCCGTCGAACACGTCGGATTCCAACGACTCACCGGGCGCCAACCCGGGGAACGAAAACCAGGCGACCACCTCGACCGAGGCCTCCCCGGCGCGTGGGCTCAAGAGCCCCTCTCCCTCGCCATCCGCATCCTCGCCCAGCGCGTCCTCGGCCCGTGGCTCGAACGCTTCGCTTACCCTCCCGACACGCTCGAACCACGCAGCGGCACCGGCGACAACGACCCCTCCTCGACAAACCCCGTCTCCAGATAAATCAGATTCTGCACACGTTTGTCGCACGCCAGCTTGAACACCAACGCGTTCTCGATCCGGTCCGAACGCCCGGGACGGTCTTCGCCGAGGCTCCACCCCGCAACCGCAACCGTGAGCGCATAATCGCCGGGGTGCAACGCCGGGAGCTCGATCTCGAACCGGTACGTCCGTGAGACACCCACCGGCCCCGGTGCATCAGGATCACCATCGAGCGCGGTGTTGAACCCCGCGATGTCCTGCCCCTTGAAGTTCCGCAGCGTGTACCCGAGCACCCACCCGTCCTGCGCCGGATCCAGCGAGACGTTCCGGCACGTCACACGCACCAGCATCCGCTCCCCGTTCCGGAACACGCGGCTCGCCCGCCCCTCCGCGTCGTACAGCCCGATCCCCTCGATCACCGCGCGCCCGTCCCCGCTCCGGTCATCCCCCCCAGGGATCGTCGTCTCCGCCCCCTCGAACACCGGCCCGGGCGATGAAGCCCGAGACTCCGCCGCCGCGACGGCTTCCGCCTCCGCGTCGTCCACCGTCTCCGCTTCCACCACTGCCTGCGCCAGCGACGCCGCCTCGGGCGCGGCCTCTGCTTCCGGCTCCGCTTTCGACTGCCGAACGGCGCCGTTCTCCGCCTTCGTCACCGATCCGGCATCGTGGCTCGGTTCTGGCTTGGGTGTCGGTGTCGCCTGCGGGCGCTCCGTCACGCCGAACAGGTTGTTCAGGTACGCCCGCGTCACCGTCCCCGCGTCGCCGCGATCGCGCAGGACGCCGCCGTCGATCCACAGCACCTCGTCGCAGAACTGCTTCATCGACGCCGCGTCGTGCGAGACGTAGAGCATCGTCACGCCGCGGTCGCGCATCTCTCGGAAGCGGTACATGCACCGGTGCCGGAACGCCGCGTCCCCGACCGCGAGCGCCTCGTCCACGATGAAAATATCCGGGTCCAGATTCGCGTACACCGCGAACGCGAGACGCGCATACATGCCCTTGCTGTACGTCCGCACGGCCCGGTTCATGAACTCGCCGATGTCCGCAAAGCCCGCGATCTTGTCGAACTTCTCTTCCATCTCGCGCTTACTCAGCCCGAGCAGCGCGCCGGCCATGAAGACGTTCTCCCGACCCGTAAAATCACGGTGAAACCCGCTCCCGAGCTCGAGCAGCGCCGTCAGACGCCCGAACACCTCCACCTCGCCCTCGGTCGGTGTCAAGACGCCCGCGATCATCTGGAGCAGCGTCGTCTTCCCCGCACCGTTCCGCCCCACGATCCCGAAGCACGCCCCGCGCCGCAGCTCCAGCGAGACGCCCCGCAACGCCCACACCTCGCGGTAGTACGCCTTCGAGCCCCGGGCCGCGAACTGCATCAGCCGGTGATGCGGCTTCTCGTACACGTGATAACACTTGCCGAGCCCCGAGACCCGGATCGCCACGTCCCCCACCGCCGGTGTCTCGTCCAGCATCGTCATCGCGTCTCGGCCGACCCGTTCTCCGCAGCATGCGGCGCGTCGGCAACCCCACCGGACGCGCCCGCCGGAACGGGATCAACCGTCGCACCCGCACCCGACGCCGCCTCCGCGCTCGCCTCCGGCTTCCGCTCCGGACGCGTCCACGCGTACCCCATCTCCGACATCGCCGCCCCGCTCGCCTCCTCGAACACGCCCCACTGCTCGTCGGTCCAGCCCGACCACGGCTCGCTCGGCATCTCGCTCGCCGACTTCGCCTTCAGCACGTCCGACGCCTGCGCGTTCCCGTAGCTCGAGTTGATCCGACCCTCGCGCAGCTTCGCCGCCGGCCCATCGTGCGCCCCGACGCCCAGGAACGCCAGCACCTCCGACATCGAGCCCTCGGGATCGCTCGCCATCCGCTCCTGACGCAGCTCCAGCACACGGTGCGGCATCGCCGACGCGAGCTGGCGCGCCTTCCGCGTGTAAAACGACCACGTATCGCACGCGAAACGGAAATCCTTGGCGACCTGCGTCTCAAAGCCGCTCTTGACCATCGACGCCACCGCCGCCCGACCGTCCCGCAAGATATGGATAAACCGCGCGTCCGGCAGCAGCTCCGCCAGGCGATCACCCACCAGCGTGTTCGCCGGCGTCGAATCCACCCACCGCTTGTCGGCCTCCCCCGTCGCCTCGTGCATCGCGCGGAAGACCGCGTCGATCCCCGCCCCCAGCGTGCGCATGAACACCTCGCGCGACATCCCCGACCGCTTCAGCAGCGAGTCCTCCCGAGCGCACGTCCGCACCCACGCCTCGCCGAACGGGTTGCTCCGGAGCAGGTAAAACGTGAAATCCGCCTCGTTGCCGGTCACAAATTCCGGGTGGGCCGCGATCGCCCACGCGAGCGCGCTCGTCCCGCTCCGCGGCGCCCCGATGACGAACACCGGCCCCGGCCCCAAGGGCGCGGGCGGCTCCGGCGCGGGCGGGATCGCATCCTCGGACAACGCCGCCGCCTCTTCAGGGGTCGGCAACGGGCCACACTCCGACGTCACAGGCTGCGCATTCCGATCCGGTTCGGGCATGCCGAAATCATAGCGCACGGATCCGCATCCCCGCCCCGCCACGCTCGACCCCTCGGCGCACCACCACCCGCGCGGTGATATCCTCACAGACACAGACCTACACGCGGCCCCCCGCCGCCCCACCGCGCCGAGACCGCCCCTGAAGCCTCGCCGCGCGAACGTCCGCCCGCACCGGACGAACAACACGACACGCCCAGGACCGATCAGCCTCCCCCGACCGACACGCCCGAGCGTCGCCGGCGCGCCCGCGTCACCAACCGCCTTGAGAGACCCGCATGAGCGAGACCGCATCCGTCCAGCCCGAGCCAGCCGCGACCGCTGCCCCGCTCGGGCTCGCTAAGCCGCTCTTTCTCATCGGCGCCGCCCGGAGCGGGACCACGGCTCTCGCCCAGATCCTCGACGCGCACCCGCGCATCGTCATGACCAACGAGACCGCCGTCTTCCTCCAACTCGATCACAACATCCGAAACAGCCGCCTGGGCGTCAACGCCGGCATCCAGTTCGGCAAGACCCACCACAAGCTCTGGGCCGACCACCTCCGCGACGAGGCCCGCCCGCTCATCGAACGCTACTACGCCCGCATCGCACGCGCGCAGTCCAAGACCATCGACCCCGACGCCCCCGAACCCCTCGCCTACTTCGGGGAAAAGCACCCCCACCTTTCCGACTGCCTCGACTTCCTCGACGACACCTTCCCCGAAGCCCGCTACGTCCACATCGTGCGCGACCCGCGCGACTCGGCCCTTTCCATCGCCAAGATGACCGGACTCAGCTTCGAACAGGCCCTCGAAGGCTGGCTCGCCTTCGACAACAAGTACGCCCCCTTCGTCGCCCGTATCCCCGCTGATCGCGTCTACGACCTGCACTACGAAGCCCTCGTCGCCGACTACAACGCCCAGTCGCGCGCCATCCTCGATTGGCTCGGGCTGGACATGCACGACAGCGTGCGCACACACCTGGAAACCTTCGCGCACACCGACTCGCACACCCTCGCCGGGAGCGGGCAGAAGCTGGTCTCGACCGACGCCGACCCGGGCGCGGGGCGTGTGCCCTTCGCCGTCCGCTCGGCCGGGCGCTGGAAGTGGACCCTCACCCCCGAGCAGGCCGCCTTCGCCGACGAGCTCGTCGGCGACGCCCTCCACCGCTACGGGTACGAGCACGCGGGCACATGGACGCCCAAGGCCAAGCCCGTCGAAGTCGACCGCCTCGCCAAAACGCAGGCCGTCGCAGCAACCCCGAAAATCCCAAGCAAGCCAAACCCCCTCGCCCGCGTGGTCCGCAAGCTCCGCACGCTGCGCCAGCCCGTCGACCCCGCGGTCATCCAGGGCGCACGCGAGGCGGGCGCGCCCATCGATCACGCCGGGCGTCTGGCGTTCACCTGCAACGTCTGCGCTGCGCGCGTGCGCACCACCATCGTCAAACTCGGGCGCGAGATCCCCGCATGCCCCACCTGCCGATCGACCGCCCGCATGCGCGCCATGATCCACCTGCTCAGCCTCGAGCTCTTCGCCGAATCGCACCCGATCGACCAGATGCCCTCGAGCCCTCGCCGCCGCGTGCTGGGCTTGAACGATTGGGCGCCGTACGCCGAGCGCCTCGCCCGCAAGCTCGCCTACACCAACACCTTCTCGCACGACGAGCCACGCTTCGACCCGCACGAGCCCGACCCCGCGATCGCGGGCCCGGGCTCGCTGGACGCCGTCCTCGCCTCGGACGTCTTCAACCGCCTCCGCCCACCCATCGCGCGCGTCTTCGAGAACCTCCGCGCCCTCCTCAAGCCCGGCGCCTCGCTCATCGCGACCGTCCCCTTCCGCCTCGACGGCGACACCGCCGAGCACTTCCCCGATCTGCACAACTACCACATCGAGCACCGCGGCACCGGGCGCGTGCTCGTCAACACCACCGCCGACGGCAAACGCCAGGTCTTCGACACGTTCAACTGCCCCACCGACGACGTCGCCTGGCTCGAAACCCGCGTCTTCAGCCAGCACGGGCTCACCCGAGCCCTCACCGACGCCGGCTTCGAAGCCCCCGAGTTCATGACCGACCCGTACTGGCCCGCCGGCGTCCGCTTCGAATACCCCTGGTCCATCCCCTTCGTCGCGCGCACGCCGAAATAGGCCGTCACACTGTCCGGTGCCCCGGAAACGCCCGCCGCGGGCTTTTCCGGGATCCGAGTTCTTTCACCCCGTCCCGTACAACCGATCCCCCGCGTCGCCGAGCCCGGGCAGGATGTACCCCTTCTCGTTGGTCCGCTCGTCGAGAGCCGCGGTATAGATCGTCAGCGCCGGGTCGGCCTCGGTCAGGCGGCGCACGCCCTCCGGCGCCGCGACCAGGCAGATCATCCGCAGATCCACGGCCCCCGCCTCGCGCAGGATCCGAGCCGCCTCCACCGCGCTCCCACCCGTCGCCAGCATCGGGTCAATCAGAATCACCGGGCCCGCGTCCAAATCCTTCGGCAGCTTCTTCAGATACGTCGTCGGGAGCAGCGTCCGCTCGTCCCGCACCAGCCCCAGATGCCCCACCCGCGCCTCGGGCATCAGTTCCAGCACGCCGTCGGTCATCCCAAGCCCCGCGCGCAGCACCGGCACGACCGTCACGGGGCGCTCGATCCGTGCGCAAGACGCCGGGCCCATCGGCGTCTGCACCGTCACCGGCGTCGTCTCGAACGACCGCGTCACCTCGTACACCATCAGCCCCGCGATCTGCGACATCAGGGCCCGGAATGGGCGGTGCCCCGTCCGCGCATCGCGCAGAGCCGCCAGCTTGTGCGCAATCAGCGGGTGGTGAAAGACCGTCAGGCGTTCCATCTCGATCGTCGCGGCTGGGTGGGGTGTCGTCATGGGGACGCAATGTAGCCCAGGCGGCCCCCGACCGGTAGGCTGAACAAGGCTCGCCGCCAACAAGGAGGGACGACATGCCCGAGATGATGACCGAGGCCGACCGACTCCTGCTCGACGCCGCCATCGCCCAAGCCGAGAAATCCCGCCGCGAAGGGGGCATCCCGATCGGCTCCGCCCTCGGCACCCGCGACGGCACCGTCCTCGCCGTCGGGCACAACCTCCGCGTCCAGACCGGCGACACCACCGCCCACGCCGAGACGGTCTGCCTCCGACACGCCGGCAGGCGGCGCGACTGGCCCGCCCTCACCCTCGCGACCACCCTCAGCCCCTGCGCCATGTGCGCCGGCGCAACGGTCCTCCACCAGATCGGGCGCGTCGTCATCGGCGAGCACGAAAACTACCTCGGACGCGAGGACTGGCTCCGAGCCGAGGGGACGCACCTCGTCCTCGCCGACGACGAGCGGTGCAAAATCATGATGGCCGAGTTCATCCTCCAGCACCCCGAGCTCTGGGCCGAGGACATCGGCGAACCCGCATGACCAGCGCCCCCGCGACCAACCCCGCCGCCCAGCCCCCGATCCTCGGGCCCACGCGCCCGATCATCCGCATGGACTGGCTCGACCTGCTCTTCCTCCACTGGCGCATCGAGCCCGGGCTCATGCGCACGCTCGTGCCCGAGCCGCTCGAGCTCGACCTCTACGACAACGCCGCCTGGGTCGCCCTCGTCCCCTTCCGCATGGACCACTGCCGCTTCGCCGGCGTCCCGGGCTTCCTCCCCGGCACCCGCACCTTCCACGAGTGCAACGTGCGCACCTACGTCCGCTACCGCGGCATCCCCGGCGTCTGGTTCTTCAGCCTCGACGCCGCCACCCTGCTCCCCGTCCTCGGCGGGCGCTGGTTCTGGGGCCTCAACTACGTCCACGCCCGCTTCAACATCGCCCACGAACGCGCGCACCAACGCTGCGACTACCGGCTCACCCGGCGCCGAGGCCCCTGGCCCGATGGACGCACGCACGTCACGTGGCGCGCCGGCGAACCCCTCCCGCAGACCCGGCCGGGCTCGCTCGAACACTTCCTCACCGACCGCTACTACCTGTTCTCCAAGCGTGCGGAGCGCGTCCTGGTCAGCCGCGTGGCGCACGACCCCTGGCCGCTGCGACGCGCGACGATCGAGCACCTCGACGACACGCTGATCCGCGCCGCCGGGCTCCCCGCCGAGGGCGAGCCCCACGCCCTCGCCACCGACGGCGTGCGCGTCCGCGGCTTCCGCCTCTTCGAGCCCAAGCCATGAACGAGCCGAAAGCCAAACCGGAAGCCGAAGCCGCTCCCGGCCTCGCCCCGCCGACCAACCACCCCATCGTCTTCTACGACGGGCAGTGCGGGCTCTGCGACCGCAGCGTCCGATGGATCCTCGATCGCGACACGCACGCCCGCCTGCGCTTCGCCCCGCTCCAGGGCGAGACGTACGCCGCGCTGGATGAGCCGAGCAAGCCCACCGACCTCGGCACCATCGTCTTCCGCGACGACCGCGGGCTGCACGTCCGCAGCGACGCGGTCCTCCGCATCCTCCACCACCTCGGCGGCCTCTGGCGACCGCTGGCCGCCATCGCCCGCATGATCCCACGCCCGATCCGCGACGCCGCCTACCGCTTCATCGCCGCCAGAAGATTGAAATGGTTCGGCGGCCCCGAAGCCTGCAAGATGCCGACAGCCAAAGAACGCGCACAGTTGCTGCCCTAAGCACCACCATGGCACGAGCGTCCCGCCCGTGCCACGAAGAAATTACGAAGCCTCTCCCCCGCCCGCCTCCCGCAGCTCCACCCAGATCACGTCCCCCTCCTGCGTCGCCCCGGCCCGCTGCTGCTTGAGCAGTTCCAGCAGCGCCAGGAACAGCCCCAGCATCGCCGAGCGCGTCCGTCCCTCAAACACCGCCGCCAGCGGCAGGCGGCGCGCCCCGCGCTCGCCACCGACTTCGCCCTCGCGCTGCAGGCGGTCCAGCAGGTCCTCCGCGTGCAGCTCGATCGGCGTGTCGTCGTCCACCACCTCGTGCTCGCCCACGCGACCGAAGTCCACGCTCTCGGCGATCCGCTCGAACGCCGCAACCAGCGTCAGCAGGTCCAGGTCGTCCATCTCCACCGCGCCGGCGTCCTCGATCGCCTCGGCCAGCGCCTTCTGATCCGCCTTCGCCGGCGCGACCGGCACGCGGCGCGACCACACCTCCCGCCGAGCCTCCAGCGCGTCGGCCGCGTCCCGGTACTTCTTGTACTCCAGCAGCTGACGGATCAGCTCCGCCCGCGGGTCGCCCGCGTCCTCGTCGCGCGCCTCGCGCTCCCCGGCCGAGCCTTCCTCCGGCGGGTTGATCAGGCGCGACTTGATCTCCATCAAGGTCGCCGCCATCACCAGAAACTCGCCCGCGAGATCAATATCGATCCGGTCGAGCTGCGCCAGGTGGCTCAGGTACTGATCCGTGATCCTCGCCAGCGGCACATCCTCAATATCCACCTCCGCACGGCGGATCAGGTGCAGCAAGAGGTCCAGCGGACCCTCGAACGCCTCCAGGCGGACGCGATACTCCTCGCCCATGCCCGTCACGGGCGACGACGGCTCGGCGGCGGCTTGCGATCGGGCGTCGGTCGTCACACGGGCTCCATCCAGGCGAACAAGACCTCAGAACAGGACCACAAAAAGGCGCACAGCCGCGTCACACAGACCACGCGCCACGCCGACCACCGAGTCTACCCTATCCCCGGTGCCCAAAACCCCGGAACAACCCGCGAACACCGATGATCAACGCCGCGAGGAACGCGCGTTCGCCCAGAGCGTTCTCCGAGCCGAGGCGGCGGCGGTCGGCTCCCTCGTGGATCACCTCGGCGAGCCCTTTCACGACGCGGTCGCCGTCCTCTGCGCCTGCGCCGACGCCGGGGGCACCGTCCTGGTCACCGGGCTGGGCAAGTCCGGGTTGATCGGCGCGAAGATCTCCGCGACGCTCGCGAGCCTGGGCATCCCGAGCCACAGCGTGCATCCGTCCGAGGCCGCCCACGGGGATCTCGGGCGCTTCCGCCCCACCGACGTCGCGATCTGCCTCAGCTTCAGCGGCGAGACGGAGGAAGTCGTCAACCTCGCGGCGATCCTGAAGCAGGACGCGCTCCCGATCCTGAGCATCACCCGCCGGAGCACGCCCCCGAGCACGCTCGAACGCCTCGCGACCGTCGCGCTCACGCTCCCGTTTGAAGACGAAGCCGCCCCAGGCTTTGCCGCCCCGACCAGCAGCACGACCGCGACGCTCGCACTCGCCGACGCTCTCGCGCTCGCCGCCGCGCGACGCCGACACTTCACGACCAGCGATTTCCACAAGCGCCACCCCGGCGGCTCGCTCGGCGGGCAGCTCCGACCCGTCACCGACGTCCTCCGCTTCCGAGCCGGCGAGAACCTGCCCCTCGCGATCGAGACCGCGAGCGTCCGCGAAGCGCTCACCCACGCCGACGGCACGCCCCGCCGCCCCGGCGCGCTGCTGATCGTCAACCCCGCGACGGGCGTGCTCACCGGCATCTTCACCGACAGCGACCTCCGCCGCCTGATGCTCCGCGACCCCGGCGCGCTCGATCAGCCGCTCGCGAACGTCATGACCCGAGCCCCGCGCACCATCCCCGCCGACGCCCTCGTCCGAGACGCACTGCTCATGATCCGCGAGCACCGACAGGACGAGGTCCCCGTCATCGACCGCGACGGCAAACCCGTCGGCCTCCTCGACGTCCAGGACCTCATCGCCCTCCGACTCATCCGACGCGAAGACTGACCGCCGGAGCGCAAAGCTCCAAAGTTGCAAAGGGCCAGATGGCCAGATCAGGATTAGGCCCTCTGCCCCTTTGGACATCTGGCCCTCTCCCCTCCCGGAGCCCCCCGTGCCCTTCACCGACCCTGCCGTCATCGAACTGCTCGTGCTCGACGTCGACGGCGTGCTCACCGACGGGCGCGTCACGCTCGGCTCGGGCGAGCTGGAAACCAAGAGCTTCAGCACGCGCGACGGCTTCGGGCTCACGCTCTGGCGACGAGCCGGGCTGCGATCGGCGATCATCACCGGCCGCACGAGCGAGGCCGTCGAGCGTCGGGCCGCCGAGCTCCGGATCGACGACGTGGTGCAGGGCTCGACCGACAAGCTGGCGGACCTGAAGCGCCTGTGCGCACGGCGCGGGATCGAGCTGTCGCGGGTGGCGTTCATCGGGGACGACTGGCCGGACCTGCCCCCGATGCGGGCCGTCGGGCTCCCGGTCGCGGTCGCCGACGCCGAGCCCGAGCTCCGGGCCCGTGCGGCGTACGTCACGCCCCGCCCGGGCGGGCGGGGGGCGGTCCGAGACGCGGTGAATCACCTCCTCGGCGCCCGCGGGGCCCTCGCCGAACTCCTCGCCCGATACGATCAGACCGACACCACCGCGTGAGGCCCGACCAAGCCGAGCGCCGGGGAAGGAGCGTCCGTCCGTTGGCCCGCCTCAGCACGCAAACGATCGGCCTGGCCGCCGCCGCCGGCGTCGCGATCGCCCTCGGCGCGATCGTGCTCTTCTTCATCGTCCAGGGCGCCGGGCCCGCCGCCCCGCGCGACCGCGACGACGACGACCCGCCCGCGCCCGCGCTGGTCCCGGGCGGCCTCCGCGCCGACGACGCGCCCGCCG
>JBJHBZ010000035.1:0-35824 GCA_050485765.1 Phycisphaerales bacterium
TCGCGCCGTACTTCGAGGCCCTCGAGCCCGGGCGGTTCAAGGTCATCGTGCTCGACGCTTTCTACCGCTTCATGCCCGCCGGCGGCGACGAGAACGACAACGGCACGATGGCCAACATCTACAACCGCATCGACTCGTTCGCCGACCGCCTCGGTTGCTGCTTCGTGCTCATCCACCACTCGACCAAGGGCAGCCAGAGCGGCAAGAGCGTGACCGATGTCGGGGCCGGGGCGGGCGCACAGAGCCGGGCCACCGACACGCACCTGGTCCTTCGGCCGCACGAGGAGGACGGCGTGGTCGTGCTCGACGCGGCCGTGCGGTCCTGGCCGCCCATCGACCCGACCTGCCTGCGCTGGGACTTCCCGGTGTGGTCGGTCGACGACACGCTCGACCCGGCGTCGCTCAAGAACGAGCGGCCGGGCAAGAAGAAGGACGCCTCGCCCAAGGCGGACAAGCCCGCGGAGCCGTCGTGGGGCGTGGAGCGGTTCGTGGCGGAGTTCATCTCCGATGAGCCGCTGTCCCTGGCCGAGCTCCGTGAGCTTGTGAAGCCGGTCAAGGACCTGCCCATGCGACGGGCCGAGGACCTCCTCAGCATCGCCGAATCTCGCCAACTCATCGAGCGCCGCAAGCTGCCCGGACGGGGCGGTCCGGTTGGTTTCGTGCTGCCGGGATCCGAGCCGGAAGGAGGCGCATCGTGAGCCTCTCCGGATGCCGTCGAACCAACCAACTGCGCGCAAACCCGGTGCTTCTGTGCGCGCGGTTGGTTCGCTTGGGCAGCGCGAACCTCGCGCACGCCGTCGATCCGGTGCGCGAGGTTCGGCACCCCATGGGGGTCAAAATAGCCGAACTAACTAACCGCGCGCACCCCCCCATACCCCCCCGGGGTGCGTGCGGCCGGTTGGCCGCAGCACCCGAACCAACCGCGCGCGCTTGGTTGGTTCGTGCGGGAGGTTCGAGGTTCGCGCGGTTGAGGCAGGGCGCGATCCGCGTCGTTGGCCCGTGTGGCGGCGAGACGTGGGTGGCCCAATGGGCCAACCCGGCCGACAGGACGCGACACGGCGAAACGTGGGCCGCGTGGGCGGGCCGTGAGCGCGAGGGCGCGGGGCAAGGCAAGCGGCATAGGTACTTCCGAAGGGGGATGGCCAGCCGACGCCCGCGGGAACAGCCGCAATCCCCGATTGAGTTTGTTTCGCCTGTCCGGTCCGCTCTCCCACGCCCGCGGGCCCTCGCCCGTCCGGCCCCAGGTCGCCCCACGTTGGCCCGTGTCGCGCCCGGCGGCGGGCCCCCGATCCAACCCCCGATCCCGCCAACCGGCCCCGCACGGGCGAACGTCGCCCGCCGGTCCGCCGGCCTGTTCACCCCGATCCCCAACCCCGAAGCACGGAGGCTCCTGCCATGAAGATCGAACTGCGTCCCCTCGCCGACATCACCCCGTACGAGAACAACCCCCGGATCAACGACGGCGCGGTCGATGCTGTTGCCGCGTCGCTGCGCGAGTTCGGGTTCCGCCAGCCGATCGTGGTCGACACCGAGGGCGTCATCGTCTGTGGCCACACGCGGTACAAGGCGGCGCTCAAGCTCGGCCTGGAGAAGGCCCCGGTGCATGTCGCCAAGGACTTGAGCCCAGCGCAGATCAAAGCGTACCGCATCGCCGACAACAAAAGCGGCGAGCTGGCCGAATGGAACTTCGACCTGCTGCCCATTGAGCTCGGCGAGCTGCAGGCGATGGAGTTCGACCTCGCATCGCTAGGCTTCGACGAGAAGGAGCTGACCAAGCTGCTCAACGCCGGCGGGAACGCGGGGCTGACCGACCCCGACGAGGTGCCATCGCCCCCCGATGAGGCGACCACGCGCCCGGGCGACCTGTGGATCCTCGGCAAGCACCGGCTGCTGTGCGGCGATAGCAGCAGCGCCACGGATCTGGATCGCCTTCTCGACGGCGAGGTGATCCACCTGGTCAACACCGACCCGCCGTACAACGTGAAGGTCGAGCCGAGGAGCAACAACGCCATCGCGGCGGGCAACAGCTCGTTCAGCAAGCAGCAGGGCAAGGCCCAAACCCATCACCAGAAGCTCGACCTCGCTCGGCACCCGGAGAAGGCGAAACCGACCGGAAGCAAGATGCGGGCAAAGGACCGGCCGCTCGCCAACGACTTCGTCACCGATGACGCCTTCGACGCGCTGCTTCTCGCGTGGTTCGGCAACGCGGCGCGGGTACTCAGGCCGGGAGGGTCGTTCTACATCTGGGGCGGCTACGCGAACCTCGGCAACTACCCGGGACCGCTCGAGGCGTGCGGGCTCTACTTCAGCCAGGGGATCGTGTGGGACAAGCAGCACCCGGTGCTGACCCGCAAGGACTTCATGGGCGCGTTCGAGATCTGCTTCTACGGCTGGAAGGAGGGTGCGGGCCACAACTTCTACGGCCCCAACAACGCCACCGATCTCTGGCACGTCAAGAAGGTCAATCCGCAGAGCATGGTCCATCTGACGGAGAAGCCCGTCGAGCTCGCGGCCCGCGCGATCCAGTACTCGTCCAAGCCCGGCGAGAACGTGCTCGACCTCTTCGGTGGCTCGGGCTCGACGATGATCGCCTGCGAGCAGCAAGGCCGGCGCGGGTTCCTGATGGAGCTCGACCCGCTCTACTGCGATGTCATTGTACAGCGGTGGGAAGCGTTCACGGGGAAGAAAGCCGAGCGGGTTCCGGCGAACGCTGTGGCCGAAGAGAACGCCCCGGCGACGGCCGAGGCGTGAGGGAGGGGGACGCGATGCGGTCAGTCGCTCGGGCCCTTCTCTCGGAGGGCGTGGTACTCGGTCATCCCGTCGAGATGGACATCGGTCGTCGCCGGGAAGTTCCGCCGGCGCTCGGTGGTGACGATGCCGCGCTCGAGCAGGAACGCCAGCGCCGTCGCTGCATGGGTGACGGGAATCTGCGCGGCGGCGGCGAGCGTCTCGACGGTGTCGCCCTCGCCATGCTCATCGAAGCGCCAGCAGACGCGCTTGAAGGCCCACATCGTGCATCGGTGCTCGTAGGGCGAGCCGACCCTGGGGACGACGCTGCGCACCAGGCTGCCGTCGGTGTCGATGCGGAACGACTCGGTGCGCTCGGGACGGGGTTCTTGGCCGGGCCGGTACATTCAGCGGCCCCCCTTCGGCTCGGCGGCGACGAAGAGGCCTCGGTCGGTCTTCTTGAAGCGTGCCGCGTCGCCCTTCTTGGAGATCTCTCTGATGATCGCGGCGTAGAGCGTGGCGTGCGGCGTCTTGCCGCTGGTGGTCCAGCCCGCCGCGATCGCTCGCTCGGCGATGGCCTTGGCGGCCAGCGGCTCGCCCGCGTCGGAGAGGACCTTCGCGGCGAGGTCGAGCCCGCTCGGCTTGCGATCCGCCGCGGTCTTCTTCGATCGCGGCTGCTTGGGGGCTTTGCTCTTCGTGTACGCCTCCAGATTCGCGTCGTTGGCGATCTCCTTCGCGCTGGGCACCTCGTGGTCCTGCGGGACGGCATTGGCCTGCCGGGCTCGCTTGGTCTTCGCCGCGCCATCAGCCCGGGCGGCGCTCGCGGACATGCGGGGGGTCTTCTTGGCCGGGGCCTTCTTCGCAGCCGTCTTGGTGCTGGCCTTCTTGGTGGTCGTCTTCTTGGTGGTGGTCTTCTTCGTCATGTCGGTACTCCTTCGTGTTCCAAAAACAGCGAAGCCCGCGACGAGCGGGCTTCAGGTGGGGGGGAGGGGTCGGATCTCGATGTCCCGGTTGCAGGCCGGGCAGGTGGTTCGTGTTGGCGGGGCTGCCTTGCGGCCCGCTTCGTACGCCCGTTCGAGCGATTCTTTGACCGACCAGACCGCGTGCTCGTGGAAGTCGAGGCTGTCCATGTTGCGGGCATCGAGGGTTTCGAGGCCGAGGGCCTCGCGGGCGATGCGGTTGATGATGGTGTCGCGTGCTTTGCTCATGGTCGTCTGCTCCTTCGGGGTGCGGTGCGTTCAGTTGGCGTCGGCGTCTTCCGCCTCGGCCAGGAAGTCGTCGATGCGCTCGCGCTCCATGCCGCTCATGCTCATCACCAGCTCGATCAGCCCCTCGCGGATGCGGCCGAGGTCGCCCGGGTAGCCCCAGTGCGTGTCGGCGAGCGCGGCCCGCTTGGCGTGGGCGTCGAGTTCCATCTGCAGGACGTCGATCAGGCGGGCGATGTCGCTGCGGCGCTTCGCGTAGGCCTGGCTGGCAGTCTCGTTCGTGGTCGTCATGGCGTGGTCTCCTTTGGGTGGTCTATGCCGCGGGCACTCGCCCCGCGTGTGACGCATGAAGCCATGACATCCGGCAGAAGGGAAGGCGTATTGGCCTGCATTTGCAGATGTTTTCGAGATTCTGCGGCGATGTTGGAGGCGATGTGGCGGCAAGGTCCGGGAGGTGGGCGATGATTCCCGAACACGCGCCTAGCGACGCCGGGCCGCAGCGCCTCAACCCGGTCGCGATGTCCCCGGCCGATGTGGCCCGGGTGCTCACGCGGCTCGGGGGGGTGGGCGGAAGCCCCGTCACCGAAGACATGCTCCGGGCGGACATCGACGCCGGCGCGCCGACCAACGCGGACGGAAGCATCAACCTCGTGCACTACGCCGCGTGGCTCGTGCAGCAGATGAGCGCTGGGGGTGGCCGTGGCGAGTGACACACCCAAGATCGATCCGCGCTCGCTCAAGCCGTCGGAGACGTGCCGGCTTCTGAACTCGACCCCGCTGGGCGAGGTGATCAACGAGCGGCAGTTGCACCGCCATCGCACGCGGGCGGGGTTCCGGATTGGGGACGGGAAGACCGTCGACCTGTTTCGATACACCGCCTGGCTGGTCTCGACGCGCCACGAGCCGAAGCCCGAGCCCGCGGAGGATAAACTCTCGGGCTACGACGCGGTGCGCGAGCGGGCCCGCGAGCGGAACAAAGCCCTCTCGCTCTCGGGTCGGAACATCGGCGAGCTTCCGCCGGTCGGCAACCCCGAGCGCAAGCGGCGCTGCACCGAGTCGTTCAAAGCCTTCTGCGACACGTACTTCCCGCAGACCTTCCACCTGCCGTGGTCGGACGATCACCTCAAGGTGATCGCCAAACTGGAGACGGCGGTGCTCGAGGGCGGCCTGTTCGCGATGGCGATGCCGCGCGGCAGCGGGAAGACCACGCTCTGCGAGACGGCCTGCCTCTGGGCCATCCTGATCGGGGCGAGGCCGTTCGTGTGTCTGATCGGCTCGGACGAGGAGCACGCGGCCTCGATGCTGGAGAGCATCAAGAGCGAGCTGGAGAACAACGACCTGCTCGCCGACGACTTCCCCGAGGCGTGCTACCCGATCCGAAGCCTGGAAGGCATCCACCAGCGGGCTTCAGGCCAGCTCTACAAGGGCGAGCCGACGCACATCGGATGGACCGCCAAAGAGATCGTGCTGCCGACCATCGAGGGCTCGGCTGCGTCGGGGGCCATCATCGCCGTTGCGGGGATCACCGGACGCATCCGCGGCATGAAGCGCAAGCGTCCGGACGGCCAGAGCGTCCGCCCGTCGCTCGTGCTCATCGACGATCCGCAGACCGACGAGTCGGCCCGGAGCCCCAGCCAGTGCGCGGCCCGGGAGCGTGTGCTCGCGGGGGCCATTCTCGGCCTCGCTGGGCCGGGCCAGAAGATCGCAGGGCTGATGACGGTCACGGTCGTGCGTCCCGACGACCTGGCCGACCGGTTGCTCGACCGCGACAAGCACCCGCAGTGGCAGGGCGAGCGAACGAAGATGGTCTACGCCTTCCCGGCCGACGAGGCGCTGTGGGCGAGGTACGCCGAGATCCGCGCCGAGGGCCTGCGGGCCGACCGGGGTCTCTCGCAGGCGACGGCGTTCTACAAGCGGAACCGCAGGAAGATGGACGCCGGCGCATCGATCGCCTGGCCAGCCCGGTTCAACCACGACGAGCTCAGCGCCGTCCAGCACGCGATGAACCTCAAGCTCCAGGACGAGGCCGCGTTCTGGGCCGAGTACCAGAACGAGCCGCTGCCAGAAGTCGCGGCCGACGACGACCTGCTCACGCCAGAGCAGATCGCGGCGAAGACCAACGGCATGCCCCGCGGTGTTGTGCCCATCGGCTGCACGCGGGCGACGGCGTTCATCGACGTGCAGGGCAAGCTGCTGTTCTGGCTCGTCGCGGGTTGGGAGGACGACTTCACCGGCTACGTGCTCGACTACGGCGCGTGGCCGGACCCCAAGCAGCAGTACTTCTCGCTGCGCGACGCGCGGCGGACGCTGCTGACCGAGTTCCCGAGGGCGGGCCAGGAGGGCGCGATCTACGCGGGGCTCGAGGCCCTGACCGGCGAGCTGCTCGGCAAGGCGTGGCGGCGCGACGACGGGACCGACCTGCGCATCGAGCGCTGCCTGATCGATGCGAACTGGGGACAGTCGTCGGACGTGGTGTACCAGTTCTGCCGCCAGTCGCCCAACGCCGGGATCGTGATGCCCAGCCACGGCCGGTACGTGGGCGCGAGCAGCATCCCGTTCAGCGACTACAAGCGCAAGCGTGGCGAGCGGGTCGGGCTCAACTGGCGCGTGCCGCTGGTGACCGGAAAGCGTGCCGTGCGGCACGTGGTCTACGACACGAACTACTGGAAGAGCTTTGCGCACGCACGGCTCGCGGTCCCGATGGGTGACCCGGGCTGCCTGTCACTCTTCGGCCGCCCCCCCGACGCGGCCTCACGGCACCGCCTGCTGGCCGACCACCTGACCAGCGAGTACCGGGTGAAGACCGAGGGCCGGGGCCGGACGGTCGACGAGTGGAAGCTGCGGGTCGCGGGCCTCGACAACCACTGGCTCGACTGCCTGGTCGGCTCGGCGGTGGCGGCCTCGATGCAGGGAGCGGTGCTGTTCGGGACGGACCACAAGCCCGTCAGCAAACCTCGAATCAAACTCTCAGAGCTCCGCCGCGCATCAGTGTGAATGGGCTTCGAACCGGTCTCACCAGCTGACAGGTGGCTGAGGTGTTCGGAGGAAACGGTTCAGTGGGCAGGGATCCGGGTCATCTCGACCGATGTTGATCGGGAGATGCTCCAGCGGCGTCTCATCGAACACCGCGCGCACGCCCCCAGGTTCGAAAGCCGATCCAGCCACCATCCGTTTCGTATCCAACCAGCCCGGGACGCACTCTGCATTCACGACACCGGACTTGGAAAGCTCACAGACGGTTCCAGGCTTGACGGGGATCCGATAGATGTTGGGATGGCTGAATTCCCAGTACCTGGCAAACCCCTCTCCCCGCAGCGACGGATCGTGAAAGAGCATCGGCGATGATTCGATCAGCCATGGTTCGACGAGGCAGTCGATCCGCTCGGACATCTGCGCACGGTCACGAGCCGGTACCACGATAATCTCGGGCGGCAGCTTGGGATCGTCGTACTGCATTCCGATCGTGAAGCCACCATCTGTCATGGCGACACTCATCAAATCCGTCGCGTTCTCGAAGCGAGGGACATCCGTGAAGTAGATGAAGTGCCTATCGTCGAGCTCGGCGCTGCCCTGATAGTTCCACTTGCTGGCACGTATGTGTCCGCTCTTCTTGATGAGCGGAAGACACTCGGTAGATGTGTGATGGAACAGCTTGAGCCTGAAGCCGTCATGGTCAATCGCTGCCTCTTGAGGAAGCGCATCCGCATCGGTCACTAGACACTCGTAGAGGGCACTGCCATCCGGATACTCAGCCAACCGGCGATGTCGGGTGTACAGGATGTCCGCCCTGGCGGGTCTATTGAATACGACGTCGAAGTCAACACGGGCCCAATAGAACTGGCCTTCGTCCCCTTGGACGATGGCGATCGGGAGCATCGTTGGCCGCCATGCCTTCTCTCCGATGAACACGAATTGCGGGACCACGTGTCGCCCGAAAGGCAATACGACGTTCTGCACTTTGATCGCCCCGCGCACGGCTCCGCGCTCGACCAGATCGGCTTCGATCTCTGTCCAGTCCACTTCACTGAGATGGATGCTTTCGGCATTCACGAGAGATGGTACCGCTTGCAGCTCGCCGCTCGAATCAGAACGAGACACGATGAGTCGAGCGAATATCATTATTCCACTTTTCGCTGACCCTCGCCTCGTCGGCGAAGTCAGGCCACTGCTTCACCGCATCAATCACCTCGTCCAGGATGGAATCCGCTCGCCCACGTTTCATTGATGCGGTGTCACCGAAGGCCCGGAAGTCCTCGCGTGTAAACCCGTCGCGTTTGCGGTTCATCGACATCTGATGAGTGGAAGTCCATGCCCCTGAGGGGTTGTAGCTGTAGGACACGTCAAATGCCGGAGACAGCGACCAATTCCCTTTCTTGTCCATCAGGAACGCGATGTTCTTGACGTGGTCGTCCTGATTACGAGCCACGATGTTGAAGGCCATACGCCTGAACTGCTCCTCGATGTCGTCCATGGGCAGCCCGAGCCGCCGGATGATCATGATCGCCTGCTCGTAGGAATGCGACCCCGCGTCGTTGAAGTCGAAGTGCCCCAGTGCCCCGAGCGATTGCATGTGGATTTTGTCGCCGCTCTTTGTCCGATCGAAGCGACGGGTCATGAAGTGTCGGCGGCCGTTCTCCTCGAGCAGGCGACAGTCGGCCATACGGATACCCGCGGCTCGTGCCATGAGCGAGTATGCGTACTCGATCGCGCCGTATCCCTGCGGGTCGGCAAGCTCTTTGTCGCGGTTGTTCGACACCCCATCAAACTTAAGGAGCCAGTACTCGAAGCCCGGGGGGGCTGTGATCTGTCCGGAGAGGATTTCGTTGGAGGTCGGATTCCACGCGATGAGTGCCTTTGCTCGCGCACCACCGGCGGAAGCGCTGACTTGCAGGATCTGCCGTAGCGCAGCCGCTTCTTGGCCATCTTCCCAGTTCGTGCTGAAGCGCTCCCGATCCGTGAGCACTTGCGATGCCAGCCGCACGAGTGCCGCGACTTCCAAAGGCACGGCTTCATCGGCTTGTGGTCCCTCGGTGGGTTCGAACTCGAGTGCGCCCATGCCCCGTTTTCCGGTATAGCACAGGCGCTCGACCGCATCGATCTCGTATGGCAAACGCCCTTGGGCAGCCAACCAGGCGTCGATGACGGCGTTACCGAACTTGTCGGGAAGCGAGTCTGCGAGCATTCCTGGTAGGCCGTGAAACGATCGTTCGGTGAGACCCGGGAACCGGTAGACCTTGGAGGAGAGGGGCATCATTAATGGCGCAACTTCGATGCCGCTTCGGCGGAACGGTTCGGTGTACTGGAACGAGGCCACACCACCTGGCCCGTCGACCGTGACCGCACCGATCTGCCGCCCCCACATACGGACTTCAGCGACGGTCATGATTCAGTCCCTTCCTCGTCGCCCCAAGTCCACTCTTCGGATCCCTTCTCGCCATCGGACTCTGCCCGTCCGCTCGCTCTCTTGCGTCGCTTCTCCTTCGATCGCAGCAGTTCGAGCGGACTCGGAGTTGGCGGTGGCAGCAGCTCATCGATGTTGGCGAGCAGGTCGAGCGCGCGGAGTATCCTGATCAGGTTGGTCAGCTGGGTGGATTCTCCTCCCTCCAATCTGACCACCGTGCGTTTGGAGACACCGGCCTCCTTCGCAAGCTGGGCCTGTGTCCAGTCGAGCTGAAGGCGGTGCTGCGCGATCCGTTCGCCGATCGCGGTTAAAGCCGCCGTATCCGTCATGTACTTGGGGGTGTCCATAGGGCGTCCGTAAAGTGCCAATACTGGCAACTATATCGTCGATTCGCTCGTAAAGCGACAGAATTGGCACCACAAAGTGGGCCGAGAATCGGCTCTGAGGCCCGAGAACCCATTTCTGACCTTCTGCTGCCGGTCCCGGCACGCTTGGCCTTACCAACCCGCGCAGTCGGCTCTTGAACGGCATAGGTGACCCGAGAGGCCCCCGCGAGGTGCGGGGGCACGCGAGGTTGCCGTGCCGGATCCCACCCCCAATCTCGATCAGGCGATCGCCGACAACGCCGCCGGGCCGGCCAAGGCCTCGGTGGACGGGCAGTCGGTCGAGCAGCATGCGATCCGCGACCAGATCGAGGCGGATCGCTACCTCGAGTCCAAGCGAGCCACCCGCCAGCGCGGGCTGGGGATCCGGCTGTTCAAGATCGTGGCCGGGGGGGCGGGCGGCACCGGCGGACGGGAGGGCGGATGCTGAAGCGCCTGCTCGCCCCGCTCTCACGCCAGGCCGATACGGTCCGGGCCGCCTCAGTGACCATTCCTCAACGGGCTCGGATGGTCCGGGCGCGGTTCGACTCGGCCCAGACCACCGCCGACAACCGCCGCCACTGGGCCGCGGCCGACGGGCTCTCGCCTAACGCGGCCGTCAGCCCCGAGGTGCGGCGCATCCTGCGCAACCGTGCCCGCTACGAGGTGGCCAACAACTCCTACGCCAAGGGCATCGTCCTCACGCTCGCCAACGACACCATCGGCACCGGGCCGCGGCTGCAGATGCTCACGCCCGACTCGTCGGTCAACGCCCGCGTTGAGGAAGCCTTCGAGGTCTGGTCGGCGGCGATCGACCTGCCGGGCAAGCTCCGCAGCATGCGGATGGCCCGGGCCGAGAGCGGCGAGGCGTTCGGTTTGCTGATCTCCAGCCCCGGGCTCGACACACCCGTCAAGCTCGACCTGCGCCTGCTCGAACCCGATCAGGTCTGCACGCCGTGGTTCGGGCGTACGCCCACTGATAACGCGGTGACCGATGTCGACGGCGTCGTCTTCGACGCCAGCGGGCTGCCGGTGGCGTACCACGTGCTGCGGCACCACCCCGGCGACGGGGCGTGGCATGCCGTTCGAGACCACGACACCTACCCGGCCGCCTCCGTGCTGCACTACTTCCGGCCCGACCGACCTGGGCAATGGCGCGGCATCCCGGACATCACACCCGCCCTGCCGCTCTTCGCGCAGCTCCGCCGCTACACGCTGGCGGTGATCGCCGCCGCCGAGACGGCCGCGGACTTCGCGGCGGTGCTCTACACCGATGCGCCAGCCAACGGCGAAGC
This sequence comes from Phycisphaerales bacterium, assembly GCA_050485765.1. GTDB lineage: Bacteria > Planctomycetota > Phycisphaerae > Phycisphaerales > UBA1924 > RECY01. The sequence continues at coordinate 10,991 of JBJHBZ010000035.1, forward strand.
CGACCCGCTCGAGCCGATGGACGAGGTCGAGCTCGAGAAGCGGATGGCCACCGTGCTGCCCGGCGGCTGGAAGCTCGGGCAGGTCCACGCCGAGCACCCGTCAACGACCTACGGCGAGTTCAAGCGCGAGATCCTCAACGAGATCGCCCGCTGCCTGAACATGCCCTTCAACGTCGCGGCCGGGAACAGCTCGGGCTACAACTACGCCTCGGGCCGCCTGGACCACCAGACCTACTTCAAGAGCATCCGCGTCGAGCAGCACCGCCTCCAGCAGACGGTGCTGGACCGCTTGCTCCGCGCCTGGCTCGATGAGGCCGCGCTGGTCGAGGGGCTGCTACCCCAGGCCATGCGTGTGCGCGGCGCAGCCACACCGCACGTGTGGTTCTGGGACGGCGTCGAGCACGTCGACCCGGCCAAGGAAGCCAACGCACAGGCAACCCGCCTGACCAACCACACCACAACGCTCGCGCACGAGTTCGCACGGCAGGGACGCGACTGGGAGGACGAGCTCCGTCAGCGGGCCAAGGAACTGGCCCTCATGCGCGAGCTCGGGCTGCCGGTCGCCACCAAGGCTGGCGGACCAAGCGACACAGCGGGCGAGCCCGATCCCGAAGACACCAACCCCGACACCGACGAGACCGTCACCGACGAAGCCACCAAGGAGGCCGCGTAGCGATGTCACACCACCGCATGATCCAGGCGTCCGCTGCTCCCGCGCAGCCCACTGCCCTTGCCCACCCGAACTCCGGCTCGCACCCCAGGACGCTGGCGCTCACCGCGCAGGCGGAGTTCGAGATCGAGGGCGCTGACACGGTCAGCGGCGACGGCGGCGCTGCCGCTCCCCTGCCGCGGTTCCGGATGATGGCCTACAGCGGCGGGCCGATGCGCGTCGCCGGCTGGCGGCACCCGGTCGTGATCGACCTGGCCGGGCTGGCGATCCCCTCCCCGTCGCGGCCGATCCGGTTCGGGCACGACGCGACGGCGGGCGTCGGGCACACCGACCAGGTGATGGTTGAAGAGGGCCGGCTGGTGGCCACCGGGATGATCTCCCGCGACACGCCCGCGGCCCGCGAGGTCGTGGTCTCAGCACGCAACGGCTTCCCCTGGCAGGCGTCGGTGGGTGCGAGCGTCGAGGCGTTCGAGTTCCTCCGCGAGAACCAGACCGCGACGGTCAACGGCCGCGAGGTCGCTGGTCCCTTGAACATCGTTCGGAAGTCCACGCTCGGCGAGATCAGCTTCGTCGACCTTGGAGCCGACGGCTCGACCTCGGCGACCATCGCCGCGGGAGCGGCCTCGGGGGACGATGCGTCCGATCCCGTCCAGGCCGCGGGCACCACTGCGCCCGAAGCGAACCAACCCGCGATCACCGACCCGGTGCAGACCATGCGGCAGCAGATCGCCGCCGAGAGCGAGCGGATCGCCTCGGTGCGACGGCTGTGCGCTGGGCAGCACCCCGAGATCGAGGCCCGCTCGATCCGCGAAGGCTGGGACGCGACGAAGACCGAACTGGAGGTCCTGCGGGCCAGCCGACCCAAGGCCCCTGCCATCCACGCCCCCGCCGCGCCGGCGGTGAACCAGCGGGTACTCGAAGCCGCGTGCGTGCTCTCGGGCCGGCTGACCACCCCGGAGCGTCACTGCGCCGAGCAGGATCTGGAAGCCGCGACGCGGGCCTTCGGGCAGTCGATCGGGCTCCAGGAACTGCTGCTGCACGCCGCGTGGGCCAACGGCTACACCGGCCGGACCTTCCGCGACTGGCACGGCGTGATGGATGCCGCGTTCGGAAGGGGCATCGAGGCATCCAACAGCACGATCAGCATCGGCGGCATCCTCTCGAACGTCGCCAACAAGTTCCTGCTCGAAGGATTCTTCAGTGTCGAGCGCACCTGGCGGAACATCACCGCCGTGCGCAGCGTGACGGACTTCAAGGCCGTCACGAGCTACCGCCTGACAGGCAACGACCAGTACGAGCGCATCGCGCCGGGCGGCGAGATCAAGCACGGCACGCTGGGCGAGGAGACCTACACCAACCGGGCCGAGACGTACGGCCTCATGCTCTCGATCGACCGCACCGACATCATCAACGACGATCTTGGCGCGATCACCAGCGTGCCCCGCAAGCTCGGCGCGGGTTCGGGCAAGACGATCAACGACATCTTCTGGAAGACCTTCCTGGCGAACTCGGGCTTCTACACCGCGGGCAACAACAACTATCTCGCCGGCGCGGACACCGCCCTGTCGATCGACGGGCTGACCAAGGCCGAGGTCGCCTTCATGGACCAGGTGGACTCCGACGGCAAGCCGCTGGGGGTGATGCCGCAGGTGCTGCTGGTGCCCACGGCGCTGTCGGCGCTGGGAAGCCAGCTCTTCAAGAGCATGGAGCTGCGCGACAACACCTCGAGCGCCAAGTACCCAGTGACCAACCCGCACCAGGGCAAGTTCCGCGTCGAGGTCAGCCGCTACCTGGGCAACGCGGCCTACCCGGGCTCGTCGTCGAAGGCGTGGTACATGCTCGCGTCCCCGGCGGACCTGCCGGTCATCGAGGTGGCGTTCCTCAACGGGCAGGAGGCCCCGACCATCGAGACCGCCGAGCAGAGCTTCAACCGGCTGGGGATCCAGATGCGCGGCTACCACGACTTCGGCGTGGCGCTGCAGGACCCGCGCGGCGGCGTGAAGAGCAAGGGTGAGGCATGAGCCAGATCGGTGGCACCGGCGAAGCCGGAGGCGGACTCGAGCCCGGCGGTGGGCTCGAGCCAGGAGAACCCGGGCAGCCCGGAGAACCGGGCAACGGAGGCACAGCGATGGCAACCATTTTCATTCACGACGGCGACGCGATCGACATCACCCCCTCGGCCGACATCGCGGCCGGGGAGGTCGTGGTCCAGGGCGATCTGGTCTGCGTCAGCAAGCGGGACATCCCAGCGAACACGCTCGGCGCGGTCGCGACCCGGGGTGTGTTCGACTTCCCCAAAGGCGCGGGCGCGATCGCGGCGGGCGCGGTGGTGCACTGGGACGCGACCAACGGCGTGGCGACGACCACCGCCAGCGGCAACAAGCGGATCGGCAAGGCCGTGCTCGCGGCGGCTGCGGGTGACGAGACGGTCCGTGCGCTCCTGATCCCGTAACGGAGGCTCTGCGGCGATGGACCTGATGGACCGTGGATCAGAGATGCTTGAACGTGTGCGCGGAGCGTACCTGTCGTGCCCAGTGACCTACCGGCGAGGGAACGACACTATCGAACTCGCCGCGGCGATCGGTTCGACGGCTTTCGAGCGCACCGACGACCACGGCGTGATCCACCGGACCGAGTCGCGGGACTACCTCATCGCGGCCGCGGACCTTGTGCTTGCGGGCACGGCGACGCTGCCGACGCCCGGCGACCGGATCGAAGAGCACGGCTCCGACAGGGTGCATGTGTACGAGGTCATCGCTCCCGCGGGCGAGCCGGTCTGGCGATACAGCGACCCGCAGCGTCGCACGCTGCGCATCCACACCAAGCTGATCCGAACGGAGCAACTGTGACCGCACCAACACACCAACCCGGCCAACCCAACGGCCACACGAACGGCCGATCCCGGTGGGCGGGCGTGGTGCTCACCGCGGGGCTGGCCATCGCGGCGCTGATCGTCCAGTGGGGCGTGGTCACCACCAAGCTCGACCAGGTCGAGAAGCGGCTGGACGAGCTGATCTTCGAAGCCCGCTCCCTGCGCGTCGAGTCGCAGGGCCTCGAACGCCGGCTCTCGTACGTCGAGGGCCGCATGAACAGCACCCGGGATCGGAGGAACGAGCCATGAGTGTCCTGGTCCAGATCGCCGACGCGGTCGCCGCGTCGATCAACGCTGCCGCGGCGGGCGGGGTGTTCCCCGAGCCACTCGAGGCCGTGCGGGCCCACCGCCCGAGCTTCGACCTTGAAGAGCTGGGTGAGCTGCGCGTGAGCGTCGTGCCCCGATCGACGGTGATCACGGCGCTGGCGCGGCTGCAGAGCCAGTACGAGTGCACGGTGGATGTGGGCATCCAGCAGCGCGTGCCCGCTGGTGACGGGGGGGATGGGAGAGACGCCCGGGTCGATGCGCTGCTCGAGCTGGCCGAGGCGATCGGCGACCACCTGCGGCACAAGCGACTGCCCGAGTTTCCTGATGCGGCCTGGTCATCGATCGCCCACGACCCGGTGCTCGCCCCCGAGCACCTCGATGAGCGTTCGACGCTGACCACGGTCCTGAGTGTCACCTACCGGGTGAGGAGGTAAGCGATGTCAATCCGTCTGGGCATGGAGGCCGTGCTCAACTTCAAGACCGGCGGCCAGGGCGGCGCGGGCTCGTGGAACGAGCTGGCCAACGTCCGTGATGTGACGCTGAGCCTGGAGACGGGCGAGGCGGACGTGACGACGCGGGCCAACAGCGGCTGGCGGGCCACGGTCGCGACGCTCAAGGAGGCCAGCGTCGAGTTCGAGATGGTCTGGGACAGCACCGACACGGGCTTCACCGCCATCAAGAACGCGTACATCAACAACGGCGTCATCGGGATGCAGGTGCTCGACGGGCCCTCGGGCGAGGGGCTGCAGGCGGACTTCATGATTACCGCTTTCAGCCGCTCGGAGTCGCTCGAAGAGGCGATCACCGTCTCGGTCACCGCCAAGGTGACCTACTCGGCGACGCCGCCGTCGTGGATCGGGGGCTGACCCATGAAGAGCTTTACTGACAACGCGGGCCGGGACTGGACCGTCGAGGTCAACGTCTCGGCGCTCAAGCGCATCAAGGGCCTGACCGGCACCGACCTGCTCGAAGCCATCGACGGCCCGCTGGTCGAGCGGCTCATCCGCGACCCGGTCCTGCTGTGCGACGTGGTGTACGCCGCGTGCAAGCCGCAGGCCGACGAGCGGGGCGTGAGCGACGAGGACTTCGGGCGTGCGATGGCCGGCGACGCGATCGACCGGGCTACGGCAGCGCTCCTGGAGGAACTCGTGGCTTTCTGCCCGAGCCCGAGGGACCGGGCCAACCTCGGGCGGGTGCTCCAGGCCACACGCGACGTGATGGACAAGGCCCGGGATCTGGTGCAGCGGCGGATCGACGAACTGACCAGCGCGGGGGCGCTCGACGCGATCGCCGAGGCGGCGCTGCGGGAGCCGACGCATGGCGAGCCGTCTGGCGCTGCGCGGGCCTCGCCGGGGTCGATCCCGGACCCCTGACGCTGCGCGAACTGCTGGCGATGGCCGAGGCCCGCCAGCGGCACGACTGGCAGATCGCGTCCAGCGTGCTCGCGCTTCTGGCCAACTGCCACCGCGACCCCAGGAAGTCGCGGGCGTTCAGGCCGGGGGACTTTGACCCCTTCGCCCCGGAGCGCGGCGAGGTGATCCCTGCGGACATCGGGGTGCTCAAGGACGTGTTCATCAGAGAAGGCATCAGGGATCAGGCATCGGGCATCAGGGCACAGGAGCAAGGAGGCGAGCATGAAGATGGATCCCAAGCACGCGGCGTACGGCTTCGGTCTCGTGATGATGTCGCTGGGGCTGGCGGCGTGCGCGGGCTTTGACCTGGGCGACATGGTCAAGGTCAAGACCCCCAACACCATCCAGCAGACCCGCGGCCTACCCCGCACCACCACGCTCAACGAGGCCGAGGCCGAGTACCGCGCGTGGTTCGAGGACACCCAGCGGGTCGGGGCCCAGTGGAAAGCGTCGATAGAGCGCGGGGGCGAGATCCGTGGCCTCCTGGGGCAGATCACCCTCTCGGCACTCGACGACTTCGGCCCCACGCTCGCGGGCGTGCCCATCGCGGGTCCGGCTCTGCCAGCGCTGACCGGCCTGGCCGGGCTGTTCATCGGCGCAGGGCGGCTCCGCAAGGAGAAGGAAGCGTCGTTCAACAAGGGGCTCAAGGAGGGCCGCGTGCCTCCCAGCGTTGGAGGAACCGCCGCGTGATCGACATGCGCGTCAAGGCCATGTTCTTCGACCGCCCGCGGGTGCAGCGTGCGGTCAGCCACGCCAACCGGCGGGCGCTGTCGCGGGCCGGGGCGTTCGTGCGCACCCGCGCCCGCACGAGCATGCGGAAGCGCCGCGGCACCTCGCGGCCGGGCCGGCCGCCCTACGCCCACCAGGGCTCGCTGCGCCGGATGATCCTCTTCGGCTACGAGCCATCGCGCGAGACGGTCGTCGTCGGGCCGGTGGGGTTCCGCAGCAGCGACGCCCCCAACGCGCTCGAGTTCGGCGGGCGGACGACGGTCGTGCGGCGGCGACGGTCTTCACGAATGGGTCAGCGCGTCATCAAGACCCGGGTGCGCATCGCCGCCCGGCCGTACATGGCCCCCGCGCTCGATAAGGAACGCCCGAACCTCCCCGCCCTCTGGCGCAACAGCGTGAGGGGGTCCTGACATGGCTGCCAACACCCGCGGCATCCGGGCCGGTCGCGCGTTCGTCGAGCTCGGCGTGAGCGACAAGCTCACCGCCGGGCTGCGGCGCGCCCAGAAGCGGCTCAAGGCCTTTGGCGATGGCGTCCGGGCCGTCGGCACCCGCCTGACCGCGATCGGTGCGGCCGGGCTCGCGCCGCTGGCCGCCAGCGTGCGGTCCTTCGCCAAGGCTGGCGACACGCTCGACAAGATGAGCAAGCGCACCGGCGTGAGCGTCGAGGCGCTCAGCGAACTGGGCTTCGCCGCCGAGCAGTCCGGGGCCGATCTCCAGACGCTTGAAGCTGGCTTCCGTGTCATGCAGCGAACGCTCAACGACGCCGAGCGTGGGCTCGCGACCGCCAAGGACGCGATGGCCGAGCTCGGCCTGTCCGCCGACGCCCTGCGAGGACTGTCGCCCGAGCAGCAGTTTAAGACACTGGCCGAGGCGCTCGCCCGCATCGAGGACCCGAGCAAGCGGGCCGCCGTTGCGATGCAGATCTTCGGCCGGGCGGGCACGAGGCTGCTCCCGCTGATCGAGGGCGGCGCGGACGGCATCGAGGCGCTCCAGGATCAGGCACGTTCATTGGGCCTGACCATCTCGACCGAGGCGGCCGCGGAGGCAGCGCTGCTCACCGACACGCTCAACATCCTCTGGCGCACGGTGCGTCAGGGCGTCTTCGTCGTCGGCTCAGCGCTCGCGCCGGCCGTGACGCGGCTGGCCGAGGCCACCAGCCGTGTCGTGGTCAGCGTCACGGCGTGGATCAAGGCCAACCGTGCCGTGGTCGTGGCCGCGGCCAAGGTCGCGGCGATCGTGGCGCTCGTCGGTCTCACGCTGATCGCGGCGGGGCTGGGGATCTCGGTGCTGGCCGCGGCGCTCGGCGGGCTGGCAACGCTGGTGACCGCGAGCGGGGCCGCGATGGGCACGCTGCTCTCACCGATCGGACTCGTGGTCGCGGCCGTGGTCGGGCTGGGCGTCGCGATCGTGCGGTACACGAGCCTGGGCGGGCAGGCCGTCGGCTGGCTCATGGACCGCTTCGGCGAGCTGCAGGCGTTCGTCGGCCGTGTCGCGGGCGGGATCGCGGACGCATTGGCGGCGGGCGACCTCGCACTGGCCGCCGAGGTGCTCTGGCTCGGGCTCAAGGTGGCGTGGCAGCGCGGCGCAAGCGAACTCAACGCCGTCTGGCTCGAGGCCCGGGCCTTCTTCGTGGGCACCGCCCAGAAGATGTGGTTCGGGGCGCTGGCGGCCGCCCAGATCGTCCTGCACGCCCTTGAGTCGGCGTGGATCGAGACGACCGCGTTCCTTTCCAAGACCTGGACGCGCTTCGCATCGGGATTCCAGCGGATCTGGCAGAACGCCGTCGGCTTTGTCGCCAAGCGGATGCTCGAGATCCAGGGGCTGTTCGATTCCTCGCTGGATGTCGAGGCCGCGAAACAGGCCGTGGACGATCAGCTCGACGCGAAGCTCGCGGAGATCGATCAGAACGCGCGGCGGGAACTCAGCGCCCGAGAAGACCGACGCCGACGCGAGCGCGACGCGGCCGCAGAACTCAACGAGGCCACGCTTGCCGAAATCGGACGGCGCTTCGAAGAAGCCCAGGAGGCGCTGCGCACCGGCAACGAGGCCCGCATCGCCGAGTCGCAGCGGGCGCTCGATGAGGCCCGCCGCAAGCTCGACGAGGCAATCGAAACGGCCCGCGAACGACGCGAAGCGATGGGTGATGAGTCCGGCCCGGGTCGTATCGGCCGCGACCTGATCGCTGAGCTCGAGGATCGGCTGGGCGGACTGGGCTCGTCACTGGCCCGCGGTCCGAGTGCCCGGGGCACCTTCAACGCCCGCGCGGTACAGGGTCTGGCCTCCGACGACGCCGCGGCCGAACGCACCGCCAAGGCCACCGAGCAGACCGCCCGGCACACCCGCCAACTCGCCGACGCCGCCAAGAGCGGCGGGCTGACCTTCGCATAGGAGAACGTGTCTCGTGTCGATCGTCGTGACGGAGAAGTTCGAGAGCCGCCGGTCCACGAAGGGCGACAACCCTTCGGCGGAGCTCGTCTACACCGTGCGCGGCACCAACGACGACCTCGCAGCACGAGCCGCCGCCGAGAACGCCAGCCCTACTGCCTATGACGGGCTGCCACGCCAAACAATCTCCGTTGAGCCGATTGGTCCGGATCACTGGGAAGGGACCGTCCGCTATGCCCAGGCCCAGGGCGGCGGGTTCCCGCAGACGGGCGAGAGCGTCTTCAGTTTCGACACCGGCGGCGGCACCCAGCACATCACCCAGAGCAAGCAGACGATCAGTAGCCACGCGGCATCGGGCACCACCGCGCCCAACTTCAACGGCGCGATCGGCGTGACCGCCGACGGCGTCGAGGGCGTGGACATCACCGTGCCGGTGTACCAGTTCAGCGAGACGCACTACTTGCCTGCGTCGCAAGTCACGCAGGGATACAAGTCGACGCTGTTCAACCTGACCGGCAAGGTCAACAGCGGCTCGTGGAAGGGCTTTGCGCCAGGCGAGGTGCTGTTCCTGGGCGCGTCCGGCTCGCGTCGCGGCACGGGCTCGGATGCCGACTGGGAGATCACCTTCCGTTTCGCGGCGAGCCCCAACGCCTCGGGCCTCTCGGTCGGGCCGATCGGCGGCATCAGCAAGAAGGGCTGGGAATACCTGTGGGTGCGATACGCCGATGCGGAGGACGCGGGCTCGCAGGCGATCGTCAAGCGGCCCGTCGCGGCGTACGTCGAGCGGGTGTACGACCAGGGCAACTTCTCGGCGCTGGGGATCTGACGTATGGCTGACGCCTTCCGCAAAGTCCGATCCGGCCAGCCGCTGGTCATACCCGCGCGGGCGTACAACGCATTCGTCGATGCGGCCGTGGCCGAGCGCCGGCGCGAGCAGACGCGTGGCGGCGGGCCTCTGGCCGACGCCATGCCGCGCGGCCTAGTGCTGGTGCGCAACGACTCCGACCAGACGATCGAGCCGTACCACGTGCTCGCGATCTCGGGCGTATTGGTCGAGCCGGGTGAGAACGACCAGGAGAGGACGTTCCACAGCCGCACGCCGCTGACCGGCGTGGTCGCCACCGAGGGCTCGAGCCCGATGGCGTTCGTGCTGGCGACCCAGCCGATCAAGGCGGGCGAACTTGGGCGGTGCGTGCTGACGGGTGTGACGCCCGCACGGGTGTTCGTCAACAACGAGCTCGACACCACGTGCGACCTCGCACCCGACGAGACGGTGCTCACCAGCACACCCATGGGCGGCGTCCCGATCCTGTGGAAGGAAGAGGGCGTCGGCGAGAAGTGGGCGGTGATCGAGATGGGCCGGCCGTCATCGGGCCGCGTCACCGCGATCCTCGGGGCGGCCCAGCCGATCCCCAGCGAGCACAACCGCTGGCGCTACCCGTGGCAGGAGGCCCTCCTCGACGGCGATCCCGGCAGCGAGACCTACCTCCGCTACGTGGCCGTGACCGAGGGCCTGTCGTCGCAGCTGCCCAGTGGCGGCGAAGACCCCACGCTGCTGGCGATCAACCGCTTCGAAGCCCACCACATGAATACGGCCGAACCGGGCTCGGGCTTCGAGGGCCTGCTGGGACTCGGCCCGGTATGCGACCTGCCAGGCGTGCTGCCCAAGTGCCCTCCCGCGCGGTCGCTTCGGCCCAAGCTCGTCCCCATCCCCGAGGGCGTGTGCGTGCAGCTGACCTGCGAGCGCAACAGCAAGGGGCGTCCCGTCTGGGTCTTCGAGGCGATGACGCTGATGGAGCTGGCCGACCCCGCCGACGGCGACCGCAAGTTCAACCTGTTCGTGGAGGGCGGGGCATGAGCCAGACCACAACAACCGCCGCGAACGAGCTCGACGCCCGCCGCGACCACGAGCGGGCCAAGTACCTCGAACTGGCCTCACGTCCGGGCTCGGCGTACGGCTCGACGAATCACGGCCGCCACGCGGTCCCGATCGTGCGGTCCTGGAAGCCGCGCTTCGTCGTCGACTTCGGTTGCGGACGCAACGACTTCATCCGGCACCTGCGCCGGCTGGGCATCGACGGGCTGGGCGTGGACTTCGCGTTCGACGACGCCGATGTGGTCAAGCCCATGCACGTGACGGGGCTTGTGGAAGGCGTGGCCGACGTGGTCACCTGCTTCGACGCCCTCGAGCACCTGCTGCCCGAGGACGTGAACCCGGTGCTGGCCGAGATGCGCCGCGTCGCTCGGCCGCGGGGGTGGTTCTGCGTCTCGGTGTGCACACGACCCAGCCGCATCACCGCCCTGGGCGAGAACCTGCACCCGACCGTGCGGCCCATCAACTGGTGGCTCGACCGCATCGGGCGCGTGGGCGCGGTGACCGATCGCCGGGCGGGCGGCCGCTACATCATCGGGAGGTTCACCCGCTGATGCGCGAGAACCAGTCGGACATCGCGGCGCTCCAGCACGGGCTCAAGTCACACCGGCCCGCCCGGGACGGGCTGCGCTTGTATACCGCCGACTTCGACTCGGTCTCGCTCGCGCGCTTCTACCGTGGCCGCTCAGCTTTCCTGATCCTCTCCGGTCCGTCGCTCAACCAGGTCGATCTCTCGCTGCTCAATCGGCGTGGGATCGTCACCATGGGTGTGAACAACTCCTGGACGATCCACAGGCCGACGCTGTGGACCTGCGTGGACGACCCGGGCCGGTTCATCGACACCGGCTGGAAAGACCCGGGCGTCCTCAAGATCGTGCCGACGTGCATGTGGTCCAAGCGTCTGCGCATTCAGAATCCGGACGGCACCATGCGTGACAGCGCGTTCAAGGTCCACCAGATGCCCAGCGTGCTGTTCTTCCGCCGGGCCGACCACTTCGACCACGAGCGGTTCCTGACCGGCGACTCGATCCCTTGGGGGAATGACGGCAAGACCGCCGACTCGCTCGGGATCGTCGGCAAGCGCAGCGTGATGCTGGTGGCCCTGCGCCTGCTGCACTACCTGGGCTTCGGGACGGTGTACCTGCTCGGCTGCGACTTCAAGATGGCCCCGGACCGGCGCTACGCCTTCGACGAGCACCGCTCCAGGGACGCCATCCGCCATAACAACGTGCTCTACGACTCGCTGGCCCGACGCTTCGAAGCCCTGCGGCCGCACTTCGACCAGCACAAGTTCCGCGTGGTCAACTGCTCCCCGTGCAGCGAGCTGCGGGCGTTCGAGACGATGACCTACGAGGATGCCGTGGCCGAGGCGAGCGCCGAGTGCGCGAAGCGCGTCAACTCGCAGGGCTGGTACGAGCCGAACCCCGCGCCCGAGAAGACGCCCGCGAAGGAGGCCGTCCGATGAGCAGCGGCCCGACGCGCTACTACCTCTATATCCCCGTCTGGGCGACAGGTACGCCGCCCCAGGGCGGCGGGTCGAGCGGGATGTCTTCCGGCTCGGGTGGTTCGGTCACGGAGTCCAGCGAATCGTCGTCCTCGGTCTCCTCGTCGATGCCCCCGACCGAATCGACGCTCGAGCCCTCGGTGCCCACCGACAGCATCCCCAGCCAGCCGACAGAATCTACGTCCGCATCCGGCTCCGGCGGCAGCGGCACACCCTCCGCCAGCATGTCCAGCCAGTTCACCGAGTCCACCGCTGCGAGTTCAGGCGCGAGCAGCTCCGGCGAGCCGGGCTCGTCGATGGCCAGTTCGGGCATGTCGTCTGGAGGCGGATCGAGCGGTGGCGGTTCCAGTGGCGGCGGTACCGGATCGGGAGGCACCGGCCCCGGTGGGACGGGTCCAGGGGGAACCGGACCCGGAGGGACTGGACCGGGTGGTACCGGGCCTGGTGGGACCGGCCCGGGCGGCACCGGACCCGGTGGTACTGGCCCTGGGGGCACGGGCCCCGGCGGAACCGGGCCAGGGAGTTCGGGCGGCAACTGCCTGCTCTTCGGCACCCTCGTCCGCCTGGCTGACGGCCGCGTCACGCCCATCGAGAACCTCAAGCCCGGCGACCTCGTCGCCTCGATCCGCGTCCCCGGCCTCGAGGTCGATGTTCCGTACCGCGCCCAGTACAACTGGCTGTCGCATCACGGGTTGGATGATGCCGAGCAGGTCCCTGCACGGGTCGCCAGCATCGCCCTCGGCGAGCACCAGGGCTTCGTGGTCATCAACCGCCGCATCAAGGCCACGCCCGAGCACCCGATCCTCATCCGCCGCGGCGATGAGTGGGGTTTCGCGTCTGCCGAGTTCGTCCAGCCGGGCGACCGCTTGGTCGACGACCAGTTCAATGAGGAGCCGGTCGAACGGGTCGATCGGGTGGAAGCTCCCACGCGGACCGTCGCGATTCACATCCCGGGCACCAACACCCTGCTGGCCGAGGGCGTCTGGGTCCACAATGACCTGCCTGCCACCGCCGCATCCTCCGGATCGGGCAGCGGCATCTCGGCGTCCGCATCCGGCTCCGGATCGGGCTCCAGCAGCGGCTCGGGCTCATCCGGCAAGACGAGCGGGTCCTCGTCCTTCTCCTCCTCAGGCTCCTCCAGCGGCTCCGAGAGCCAATCCGAATCCGGCAGCGGCCCGGGCTTCTCAGCGACCGGCCCGCAGACCGGCAACACCATGAGCGGGATCGTGACCTTTGGGACGGGGCCGGGGCAGTCGGTCAAGGAGTGACAGCTTCATGACCTAAATGCCATCACGCGCAGTCGCAAGGCATTTCCGATAACAGACACCGAGCTAAGGCTCATCGCCGCCGCGGCAATCATGGGGCTCAGCAGGACGCCGAATACTGGGTAGAGAACACCCGCGGCGATGGGAACGCCAGCGGCGTTGTATATGAATGCGAAAAAGAGGTTCTGTCGGATATTCCTCATCGTCGCGCGGCTCAGTTCTCGGGCCCGGACCAGGCCGTTGAGATCGCCACCGACCAGCGTCATCGAAGCGCTCTCGATCGCCACGCCCGCGCCTGTGCCCATGGCGACCCCGACATCGGCCTGGGCGAGCGCGGGCGCGTCGTTGACACCATCGCCCGCCATCGCGACCCGCTGCCCCTCGCTCTGCAGTTTACGGATGATCTCGGCCTTTTGGTCGGGGAGAACTTCCGCCTCGACGCGATCGATGCCGAGTTGCTCGGCGATGGCCTGGGCCGTGGTGCGATTGTCGCCTGTGAGCATGACCACGGTCATCCCATGTTCGTGTAGTGCGTCTATGGCCTGGCGTGTGGTCTTCTTGATCGGGTCCGCGACCGCGAGCAGGGCAGCCAGCTTTCCATCGATCGATGCGAACATCGCAGTGCCGCCTTTGCGTCGCTGCTCTTCGGCTCGATCGGCCAGCGAATCAAATTCCACACCCTCATCTCGCATCAGCGCGGGTGAGCCGATGGCCACGCGCGCGCCATCGACCGTGGCGATGATTCCCTTGCCGGTGATGCTCTCGAAATCCGTGGCGTCGAAACGCTGTTCGGTCCGGTCGTCCAGACCGGCCACAATCGCCTCGGCCAGCGGGTGCTCGCTGCCCCGTTCTGCCGCGGCCAGGAGCGCCAACACCCGAGGCTCATCCTGACCATCCGCAACCTCCGCGACAACCAACTCCGGCCTGCCCTCGGTGAGTGTGCCGGTCTTGTCCACGACGATGGTGGTGATCTTCTCGAATGTCTCGATCGCCGCGGCGTTTTTGATGAGCACGCCCTGCTTGGCTCCCTGCCCGGCCGCCACCATGATCGACATGGGTGTGGCCAGCCCCAGGGCGCATGGGCAGGCGATGATGAGCACCGACACGGCCGCGACCAACGCGTAGCTGAACGCCGGTGACGGACCCACGAGCAACCACACGACGAAGGCGATGATGGCGACCAGCACGACGGCGGGGACGAACCACGCGGATACCGCGTCGGCGAGTCGCTGGATCGGCGCACGGGACCGCTGGGCCTCGGCGACCATCTTCACGATCTGCGCCAGTGTGGTTTCCGATCCGGTCCGGCTGACTCGCATCACGAAGGATCCGGTCTTGTTGACCGTGCCGCCGGTGACCGAGTCTCCGGTGCCCTTCTCCACGGGAATGGGCTCGCCGGTCAGCATGGCCTCGTCGATGGTGCTCCGGCCCTCAACGACCTCGCCGTCGATCGGGATCTTGTCTCCGGGGCGGACCCGCACCCGATCATCGGGTCGGAGTTCCTCGACCGCCACATCCTCTTCGGAACCATCTTCGGCGATGCGGCGGGCCGTCGGGGGCGCGAGTTCAAGCAGCTCGCGGATCGCGCCGCCGGTCTGGCGTCGGGCTCGCAACTCCAGGACCTGTCCGAGCAGCACTAGCGTCACGATGACGGCCGCGGCCTCGAAGTACACGCCAACCCGGCCCGTCTCGTCCCGCAAGGACTCCGGGAAGAGCGTCGGTGAGACGGTCGCGACCACGCTGTAGATGTACGCGAGCGATACGCCGATGGTGATCAGGGTCCACATGTTCGGCGACATCGTTCGGATGGACTGCACACCCCGCACGAAGAACGGCCACGCGCACCACAGCACCACGGGTGTGGCCAGGACCATCTCGCCCCACTGACTCACCGTGGGGCTGACCCAGCGGTGGAACGGGTGGCCGAACAACATGTTGCCCATGACATAGATCAGGAGCGGCGCTGTGAGCACGGTTCCGACCCAGAACCGCCGTGTCATGTCGTGCAGTTCTGTGTCGTCCTGTTCCGCCGTGGCGTCGAGTGGTTCGAGCGCCATTCCGCATTTGGGGCAGTCGCCGGGTCCGACCTGCCGCACTTCCGGATGCATGGGGCAGGTGTAGATGGCATCCGAGGGCCCATCCTTTGCATGAGATGGATGGCCCGGTTGCTTGTGCGAGCAGCAGGAATGGTCTGTGGCGTCGGCGTCGGGATCCGCGCTCGACAGGTATCGCTCCGGATCGGAGCGGAACTTATCAGCGCATTGCTTCGAGCAGAACAGGTGCGTGGCACCCTCATGCTCGATGCGGTCCGCTTCCGAGCCGGGGGTGACGGTCATGCCGCACACGGGATCGGTCGTTGGCTTACTCGGATGTGTCATCGTTAGAGTCCCTTAGTCGCGGCGGCGATGAACGCGAGCGGGAAGAGCCCACCGGCGAGTTCGGCGATTTGACCGGTGAGCGTGAAAATGCCCGCGCCGATCATGACGCCGGTTCCCAGCGCGATCGAACCGGACAGGGTGAGGCTGCCGCTGCGGTACTCGGATTCATGCGTGTGCTTCTCGTGGTCAGCCATTTGTTATTCCCGCGGCAGCTTGCCAAGGAACTCGCTCGGGTTCGCCTTGAACTTCGGAACGCACGCTTGGCAGCAGAAGCGGATCAGCGTTGTGCCCGCGACCAGTTCGACCGGCTCACCCATCGAACCGAGCTTCGCCCCGGTGATGACGCAGGTGTCAATGGCGTAGTTCACACGCTGCTGGTCCGCGTACGCGGCATCGAGCTTGGGCATGTACTTGGTCGGCTCGTTGACGAGGGACTTCTCGCACCCCGCGCAACAGAAGCGCACGAGGCGATTCATATAGATGAAGTTGACCGGATCGCCCATCGAACCCAGCGGACCACCGACGGGGCAGTTGTCCATCGGATACTCGGGAAGCTGCGACTCGATGATTCGCTTGTCCAGCGCGTCGAGGTGCTTCTTCGGATCGGCCTTGAACGCGACGACCGTATCGGCGTTCGCGAGTCGGACCAGGCGGTTGTTGTGCACATGGTTCACGGCATCCGGACCCAGCTTCTCGCCGGTGACGATGCAGGTGCCGATGGGGTAGTGCATGAGCTGTTGCCCGATGATCTTCTTGTCGATCTCGCCCCAGTACTTGGCTTTGTCGCTTTCGAATGTCCCGATGCAGCCAGCGCAGCAGAAACGCACTTCTCGGTTGTCGTACACCTTGACGATGGGATCGCCCATCGAACCCAGCCGGCCGCCTACGGGGCAGTCGGGCAGCGTGTAGGGGTATGTCGGCCCGGGCGAGGACATGCCCGTCGCGAGTTCGTCGCCAGGCTGGGCGTGATGCTCGGTACCGGCTTCGCGACTCGCCGCGGTCATTGCGATGAACTGATCCTTCCGCTGTTCGTCCCAGGCAAGGAACGCCTCGCCGCAGCCGGGGCAGCACAGGCCGATGGTCTTGCCCTTGTACTGGACAGTGCCGGCGGAGGGGACGATCGGTTCCTTGCCGATGGGACACATAGCGTTGACGGGATCAGCGGCGTGCTGCGCGAGCGAGCCCGCATTGTGTTGTTGCGCCATCGCCAAACCAGCCGAGGCGTTGAGGCAGAGGCATGCGATCAGCATTGTGGGTTTCATATGGAATCTCCTTGTGCCGGGGGCACGGTGGTGTTGGCGGGGCGTGCGCGTGAAAGACGGAACTTCCACTCCTGCGCCCAGCAATACAGGATGGGAACGACGAACCATGTGATGGACGCGACGGCCATGCCGCCGAACGATGGGATGGCCATGGGGACCATGATGTCCGAGCCACGACCGGTACTTGTGAGCACCGGCAGCAGCGCGAGGATGGTGGTGGCGCTGGTCATGACCGCCGCGCGGATGCGGAGTTGCCCGCCATCGACCACGGCTTTACGGATCGCTTCGATCGAGTCGGGCTTGTTTTCGGCCATCGACTGCTCGATCCGGGTGGCCATGATCACGCCGTCATCGGTCGCGATGCCGAAGAGCGCCAGGAATCCGACCCAGACCGCGATGCTCAGGTTGAACTCTCGTACCTGGAAGAGCCCGCGGAGGTTGGTGCCGAGCAGCGTGGTATCCAGGAACCAGGGCTGTGCGTAGAACCATAGCATCAGGAACCCGCCGCCCCAAGCGACGAACACTCCGCTGAACACCATCAGCGTGACGCTGACCTTTCGGAACTGGAAGTAGAGCAGGAGGAAGATGACCGCCAGTGATAGCGGAAGGACGATGCTCATCCGCTTGGCGGCGCGGACCTGATTCTTGTACGAACCGGCAAACTCGTAGCTCACACCCGCAGGCACAGTCAACTGACCGGTGTCGATCTCGCTCTGGATCAAGTCACGGGCCTCCTCGACGACTGTCACCTCGGCGAATCCGGGACGCTTATCAAAAAGCACATACGCAGTGAGAAAGGTGTTTTCGCTCCGAATCATCTGGGGACCACGCCGGTAGATAATCTCGGCGAGTTCACGAAGCGGCACCTGAGCGCCCATCGGTGTCGGCACGAGGATGTCGCCAAGCGTCTCGGGCTGGTCGCGCAGCTCCCGGAGGTAACGCACCCGAACGGGATAGCGTTCCCGACCCTCGACTGTCATGGTCAGCGGCTTGCCACCGATGGCGACCTCGATAACCTCCTGCACATCGGCGATGCGCAGGCCGTAGCGAGCAATCCTTTCGCGGTCGATGTCGATTTCCAAGTACGGCTTGCCCACGACCCGGTCGGCGAACACCGCGGCGGGCTGGACGCTCGGTACCTGCTTGAGCAGACGCTCCAGTTCGAGGCCGAATGACTCGATTGTTTCGAGGTCCGGGCCGTAGACCTTGATACCCATCGGCGCTCGGAAGCCCGTCTGCAACATCACGATCCGGGTCTCGATCGGCTGGAGCTTCGGCGCGCTGGTCACGCCGGGCATGTCCGCTGCCGCGACGATCGCGTCCCAGATGTCCTGCTGGGACTCGATCTCCTCCCGCCACTGCCGGTATGGCCGTCCGTCCTCGTCCGGGATCAACTCGCCCTGTTCATCGCGGACGAACTCGCCCGCCGAACTGTCATAGCGAAAGTTCATCCGCCGGCCCTGAATGTCGGTACGGTATTCGCTCTGGTACTGGATCACGGTCTCGATCATCGAGATCGGCGCGGGATCGAGCGGGCTTTCGACCCGTCCGATCTTGCCCACGGCCATCTCGACCTCGGGCACACTCAGGATCCGTCGATCGAGTTCTTTGAGAATATCCGTTGCCTCGCCGATCGAGGCGTGCGTCATGGTCGTCGGCATATAGAGAAACGCTCCCTCATCGAGCGAGGGCATGAACTCGCTGCCGAGGCCCGGGAAAGCGTGGGCGATTTCGACAACTGCTTCGTTACTCCGGACGGAATCGGGAAGCCACCCGAACACGCGGTCGAAGCCGAGCCAGACGGTCGCACCAAGAAGGACCACAAGCAGGGCGGGTGACAGGCCGATCAGCTTGTAGCGCAGCGTCCAGGCAAGCACATGTGGGAACGCGAGGCGCACGCCCCAGAACGCCAGCAGAATGCCGCCGACTATCACGCCAATGAACACCGAGTTGCCGACCACCCCGGGCTCCGGGCCGAGCGGCTCCCATGCGCCAGCCAGGACGACAAGCACCACGAGCACCGCCACCAGATTCGCCGACCATTGCAGTCCCTTTGTAACGGACGTTGGCACCCACGGGCGGGCGAGATAGAACGCGCCGAACACCGCGAGGATCAAACCGCTGAGCGGCTGCAATAAAACTGCGATCGCCAGACCCACCACAGTGAGTGCCGCGGCCCCGGCGGTGCGGACCGCCCCGGTCCGAAGCCTGAACCCCATCAGCACATGGGCTGCCGCGGGCAGGATTGTTAACGCGATGATGATCGAGGCGATCAGCGCGAAGGTCTTGGTGTACGCCAGCGGCTTGAACAGCTTGCCCTCGGCGGCCTCCATCGTGAAAACAGGCAGGAAGCTGACCACGGTGGTGGCCACGGCGGTCAGCACGGCGCTGCCGACTTCGGTCGTCGCGCGGTAGATCGTCACGATCGTGGGCTCTCGGTTTGCGTCGCTGGCCTCGGCTTCGTCGAGCCGCCGGAGGATGTTCTCGCTGAGCACGATGCCCATGTCGACAATCGTCCCGATCGCGATCGCGATGCCCGAGAGCGCGACGATGTTCGCGTCGACACGGAACAGCTTCATGCCGATGAAGGTCATCAGCACCGTGATCGGGAGCATGGCCCCGATGAGCAGGCTGCTGCGCAGGTGCATGACCATGAGGACAACGACGATGATCGTGACCAGCACCTGCTGAGTGATCGCCGAGTTCAGCGTCTGGAGCGTCTCGCGGATCAGCCCGGAGCGGTCGTAGAAGGGAACGATGGTCACTCGGCTCTCGGTGCCGTCGGCGAGTACCTTCGACGGCAGCCCCGACGAGATCTCGGCGATTCGGTCCTTGACACGCTGGATCGTCGCCATCGGGTTCTCGCCGTAGCGCACAACCACAACGCCGCCGACGGCCTCCTCACCGGCCTTGGTCAGCACGCCCCGACGCAGGGCGGGGCCGAGCGACACCTTGGCGATGTCCCCTACCAGAATCGGCTGTCCGTCACGCGCGGTGATGGCCGCTTGCTCCAGGTCTTCGACCGACTCGATGAACCCGAGCCCACGCACGATGTACTCGATCCGGTTCACCTCGATGGTCCGAGCGCCAACATCGAGGTTGCTCTGCCGGACCGCGGCGATGACCTCTTGCAGCGAGACACCCGCCGCACGCATCGCGTCGGGGTTGACATCGACTTGGTATTCTTTCACAAAGCCGCCGATCGAGGCGACTTCCGAGACCCCCTCGACGCTGGCAAGCCGGTACTTCACGACGAAGTCCTGAATGGACCGCAGCTCGTGCGGGTCCCACCCACCCGTAGGATTGCCATCCGCGTCTCGCCCTTCGAGCGTGTACCAGAACACCTGACCGAGCGCCGTCGCGTCCGGTCCAAGCGCTGGCATCACACCCTGCGGGAGTGTTCCGGCCGGCAGTGAGTTGAGCTTCTCCAAGACACGCGATCTCGACCAGTAGAACTCGACCTGTTCGTCGAAGATGATGTAGATGCTTGAGAATCCAAAGACCGAATAGCTTCGGATGTCTTTCACCCCGGGTATGCCCAGCATGGCGACCGTCAGCGGGTAGCTGATCTGATCATCGATATCCTGCGGGCTCCGCCCGGGCCACTCCGTGAAAACAATCTGCTGGTTCTCGCCGATGTCCGGAATCGCATCGACGGGGACAGGATCGCGCGGCAGGCCACCAAGATCCCAATCGAATGGCGCAACGAGCACGCCCCAGAAGAGCGTGCCAAGGAGAACAATGGCGACAACGAGTTTCTGCTCAAGGCAGAATCGGATCAGCGCGTTGAGCGGACCGTGGGGAGGCGGCGGCGGTTTGATGGATGCGCGGTCATTCATGATCGTGCTCCCCGCCATGCAACTCAGTCCCGCCGTTCATCTCGGCACCATCAAGCGGTTCGAACGATGCGCGGATCTCCCCGCACCGGAGCATGCTCGCGCCGAAGTACGGGTTGTTGATCCGCTCACCACGCTGGAGCCAATCCGCCCCCTTGTCGTCGAAGGCCATCGGGCAGTGCGCGACATACCACGCTTCGCTCCCGCGATGCCCGAAACGACGCTGGAGCGCGATGACCGCCTCGCTCATGCCCTCGAACCGGGCACGGGCACGCTCAATATCCGTGATGCCCGGCTCTACACGCAGACGAGCAGCTGCCCGCCGCCACACGCCAAGCGGTTCACCAACCAGCCCGGCTTCCTCGACGAAGCCGATCGCGGTTCGAAGATCCGCGGCCGCCTGCGAGAATCCACCCAGATCGTCAGCCGCCAGCGCCTCCTGGGCATCCAGATACGCCGCATAGACGGGCTTGAGCGCGAAGACGAAACTGTCCGGAACATTCACACGCTCGGGCATGTCCGGCATCGCCCCCGCCGCCATCCCACCGTGCCCCGCGTGCGGGTCGCCCCCGCTGCCACCACCCGGGGTCATCATGCTGGGCTTGGCGGCGATCTGCATCGCACTGTCGATGCGGAACGCGCCGTTGACCACCACACGCTCGCCCCGATTCAACCCCTCGCGGACGATGTAGAAGTCGCCCGCTCGAGGTCCGAGCACGACCGCCCGCCCTTCATAGGTCGGCCTCTCCGTCTCGGGCACCTCGACATACACCACCGAGCGCGTCCCCGTGAAGAGGACCGCCGAGCGGGGGATAACCAGGGGCTCCTCGACCGAACTCGGGTCGCCGACCACACCGAGCGACTCGGCCGTCACGAGATCCATGCCGCAGATGTCGCATTGTCCCGGGCCGTCCCTGACCACCGTCGGGTGCATCGGGCTGATCCATCGTCCTGCGAGCTCGTCGTTCACGACGGCCCCATCATGAGCGACGCGGGTTCGGACCACGGCCGAGGCGAACATCCCGGGCTTGAGCCGCCGTTCCTTGTTCTCTACCGCCACACGCACCGCCGCCGTTCTGGTCTGCGCGCCAACCAACGGCTCGATGAACGAGATGCGACCCTCGAATACCTCACCCGGGTGCGCCTCCACCGTGAAGGTTACGGGCTGCCCCCAGCGGAGCAGCGGGAGCTGCGACTCGTACGCCTGCATGTCGAGCCACAGGCGTGAGAGATTGGCGACCGTAGCGATCGGCGCGCCCGTCTGTACATAGTCCCCCTCGCGCACCGCGAGATTGGTCACAACACCTCCCATGGGGGCGTAGATCGGCAGTCGATCCGAGTCGAATCGTCCTTCCTCGATCGATTCGATCTGCTCGGCGGTCAGCCCAAACAGCCGCAGCTTCTCCCGCGCGGCCGTGAGCGTGTCGCGCGTGGCGGATCTCAGGAGTTCACTTCCCGAGCGTGTACTTCCCGCGGCGTCGGCGACTTGGCGGAGTTCCTCGAACGCGGCGAGCAACTCCGGGCTGTACACCTCCGCCATGTGATCCCCGGCCGATACCGGTACGCCGACATAGTTGACAAACAGCCGCTCGATCCGCCCCGGAAAGTACGCCGTCAGACGGGCGACCGAGGTTTCGTCGTAGGTGACCTTGCCATACAGCCGCACCTCGGCCGTCGGGAAGAACCGCCCGACAGGGGCTGTCTCGATGCGGCTGAGCGCGGCGGCCGCTTCGCTCATCGTGACGCGCAGCTCATTCCCCTCTCCCTCATCCGCGGTGACCGGGATGAGGTCCATGAAGCAGATCGGGCACTTGGCTTTCGGGTCAGGAAGGCGAACCGACGGGTGCATTGAGCATGTGTACATCTGCGGTTGACCCGTGTCTTCGCCGTGCTCGTGGGCCTCCGCGGCCATCTCATTCGCGGGCTCCGGCGCGGGCCGACCGATCCGGTAGCCGATGATCAGCGCCGCCACGATCAGCACGACGGCAACGCCTGCGGCGGTGTGCTTCCAGATCCAACCGAGTGCGGTGCGGGTGCGTTGAAGGACGGTGTTCATGGCTGCACCTCGTCGTGATTTCCGTACTGTGAAGGCTGATCCGCGGGCTCCGTTGGAACGGGCTTGCCGACCAGGGTGTTGAGCCGTGCGAGCGCCTTGCCGCGGTCCGCACGGGCACGCTCGACCGCAATTGAGAATTCCAGAAGAGTGCGTTCGGTATCCAGAAGATCAAGAAAGCTCGTAGAACCGGTCCGAAACCCCGCAAGCGACGCCCGAAGCGACTCCTCGGCCTTTGGAACCAGCGTCTGCTCGAATAACCGAACACGACGGTCAGCATCCATGTGCTCGAACCATGCGCGGTGAATGGCCGCAGCAATGCGGTTGGCCTCTCCGTCACGCTCGAGTGATAAAGCGAGCCGGCGTGACAATGCCTCCCGGACGCCCGCGTCAATCTTCTCCCGCCATAGTGGGATACTCATTCCCATCGTGACCATGACAGGATCACCCGCTCCGGACCGTTGCAGCACATGACCTTCATAGAACATGTAGTCAACACCCAAAGTAAAATCTGGAAGACCGGAACTCCTCGCAACATCGGCGAGAAGCCGTTGCTCTTCCGAACGCTCGTCGAATGCAAGCAGGGAAGGATGTGTCCGCTGCGCGGTGGCAACGAGCGACGACGCATCGGTAGCGACACGAACGGCCGGTGCCGAGTTGACACGCTCGATCCCTGCTGACGACGAACGGTTCAGTGACGCATTCAGTTCGGCGACATAGACCGGTCGCAACGCATTGAGTTGCGCGAGACGATCTTCTACCTGGCCGAGTTCGACTTGAGCCCTGATCAGCTCCGAATGCATCCCTTCGCCAACTCGATACCTGGCGCGAACCAACTCCTCGAAGGACCTGATCAGATTCAGGTTCTCGTCGGTTATCCGAATCGCCGAATCGATGTATGCGAGTTCGTGCAGGGCGAGCAACACCCGCTCGGATGCCATGAGTCTGGCGACTTGGAACTCACGCCACATTGCCAGCGCCGCGTGAGCAGCCGCATCCTCGCGTCGGCCTAGCGTTCCAGGCCACGGAAAGGACTGCATGACCCCTATCGTGGCCTCGTCATCCATAAAGCTGTAGCCGAGATTGACCCGTGGATCGGGCAGCGCCCTGACCTGCGGCAGGCGTTCGGCAGCCGCACGCCATCGCTGGTACGCCGCCTCGACTTCGGGGTTGTGGTACAGGGCGTAGCGGACAAACGCATCGGGCGAGGCGTCTGGCGCGATTGATGGCCCGAGCATCTCGGTTGATGCCGAGGATTCCCGGAAGGCAGACGGAGGCGTCTGCTCGATCCCCCGCGGCAGCGTTCGGTCGTGTGACTGCGTGATGTTGTGGGGCCGATCGAACGGGGACGAACACCCCGCGAGCAGACCAGCCGCTGCGGCGCAGATCGCGCTCGCGGCAATTCGCGATGCCATGGATGGCTCCTGAGTTTCTGGTGATTGGAGAGCGGGACAAGCGAGGTCAGCACGGCCTATACGAGCGCGCACTGTCCCTACCGAGCTTGGGCTCTACGTTCGCCAAATACCGAGGAGCGCCTGGATCTCGTTGTGGGTCAGCCCCGCGAGCAGGCTCAGCGGGCTTGAAGACCAAACGAATGATCGTCGCTGTGCAACAACCTCGATCTCCACCCGGATGGGCGGAGTCGGAACTGCCGTCACCGAATCACGATCTGTCCTTGGCAACGGAGTATCCGGTGCCGGCTGACGATCAGGGAGAGGGGATACCCGGCACTCGCATGGCCCGTTGCTCATCGGGCAGAAGTCGGCAGCCGAAGGCTCCGAATCGCAGCAACCGGTTTCAGGAGGCGAAACGACTTCCGCCACGCACTCTGCATGGCCACAACCGCCATGCGATCCCCAAGTTGGACCTGGAAGCCGCAGAAGGCCGGCCGTGGCGAGCAACAGGATGGGAAGAAAACGTGTCACGATTGAAGTCTACTTCGGATAGGTCGCAAGTGAACGCTGACGCGGGCTCAAATATTTCGTCGGCGATTAATCCAACCAGCGAAGGTGCCGAGAGTACAGGATGCGAACGAAAACAAAACGGATGCCGAACATGCAGTAGATCACGACACAGACTACATGACTAGAGTTCCTGGTCGTGCAAGAGTCGTAAATCCTTCGTGATCCTGTCTACAGCTTACGTGATTGATCTCTGCATTAGGGGATGTGGTCCTGTATGAGCCCACGATCGGCCACCTCTACGAGCAGCCTAGCTTCGAACGTGACGTGGTGGATGCCGTAACGCTTGGTCAACAGATCGATGGCATCGCGGCGAATCCGCTCGATATCTTGAATGGTTGCATTTTCTGCGACACCAACCGATACC
>JBJHBZ010000036.1:0-34360 GCA_050485765.1 Phycisphaerales bacterium
GGGGAACCCGATGGGCGTTGAGCGGGTCAAGTTGATTGAGATGCCTGCCCTTTATAGAAAGCGGACTCTGTGCTTACTTGTGCTGACTTTGGCAATAGCGGGTTGCACCACCACCTCCCAGGTGATGAACCCCGCTGCCAACCATCCGGACCGTGCGCTTGGCTACCGCAATGCGCTACAGACCGGATCTGAGGCTCAGCTTTCCGCTTCGCTAAGCCAATTGACCCGCCTGGCTGGCAGTCAGGATCGTATTCTGTTCCTGAAGGAGCGGGGGCGATTGCAATCCCTTGTCGGGGATTTGGACGCTGGGATCAGCGATTTTCAAGAGGCCAGCGACTGGTTTGAAGAACAGCGTATGCGGGCGAGTCTCTCCGTATCCCAGACCTTTTTCAGTTCTGTCGCACTTGCGACCAATGATCTCGCAATCCCTTACGATGGCGCTCACTACGAGAAGGTGATGCTGCACAACCTGCAGGCGCTGAATTACCTGCGCCAGGGTGACTATGTACGTGCCCGCATTGAACTGAACCGTGCGGACGTTGAGCAGGAGTACGCCCGTGAACAGAATCGGCGCTTGGTCGACAACGCGCGCCGACAATTGTCGAACGAGGACATCAGCATGGATGCGGTCAACCGCTCGCTACAGCGGGCCGAGCAACGTATGGCATCCGTCTCCCCGACAGCCACCTCGCCATTCCTGAATGCTTTCACATATTTTTTATCAGCAGTGCTGTTTGAGCATTTTGGTGAGTGGGACCGCGCCCTTATCGATTACCGTAAAGCCCTGGAAATCCAGCCAAATCACCCGCTACTGCGTGAAAGTGTGCAACAGCTCAACCAAAGGCGCAGCGGGCAGTTAGGCGATCTGGAAGGGAAGGGCAGGGTAGTCGTTCTCTATGGCGATGGCTTCATTGCCAACCGCTCAGCCTTGCAAGTGCCTTTTGTATACGATACATCCATTCTCCAGGTCAGCCTGCCCTACTACGACGCCAGCCAGATTTCCAGGCCAGTGCCGCTGTTGTTGGATGCGGGCGGAGACGTCCTGGGTCAAACCAGCGTTGTCAGTGACCTGAACGCGATGGCTGTGCACGAATTAAAAGCCCGATACCCGGCGATCCTCACTCGCCAGGTCTTGCGTTTGATCGTAAAAAGAAAGGTTCAGAAAGCCGCCGAAGAGGAGAGCCAGTTTCTCGGTTTTCTCGCCAACATAATGAATGTGGTAACTGACCGACCGGATCTGCGCAGTTGGTCAACCCTCCCGGGCAACCTGCAAATCGCAAGTCTGCACTTGCCCCCCGGTTCGCATGAGCTAAAGTTTGGAACAAATCGTTCTTTGATGCAGTCTGTAAATTTCGATCTGGATGCCAATGAAACCGTATTCCTGATTGTCGACCGCATGGGGAATCGACTGCATGCTACTTTGGCAAAACCTTCATCCCTTTAAATGTATAAATGAAAAATTCAGTTGTTACTCCGCTTTGGGCTGTAGCCCTGCTGGCAAGTCTCGTGTTCTTTGTCAGCGCCTGTCAGACCCCGCACATCACTGTTCCATCTGAGCCCGGCGACGTTGCCGTTTTACCCATGCGGGCAGGCAGTGTTGAAATAGAGGGCATTTTGAACCCGGATGGCAGCGTGAACCCGACTTCCGGTCGCGGAGTTACGGTTCCCGGGCAGTCGTTTTATGTTAGCAATGTGGTGTCTGCGCGGGAAGAAGAAGGCTACCCCAGAGTTCAGGTAAGCCTGACCAGCCGCTCCAGCAGTGACGTCAATCTGCGCTACCGCGTCATCTGGTTTGACGAGGATGAAATGGAAATATCCGGTGGCTCCGGTTGGACGCCGATCCTGCTGTCTCCAAGGGAAACCATACAACTGAGCAGCGTGGGCCGATCGACTGCCGCAAAGCAGTTTCGGGTATTTATTCAGGAACTCAGTTACCGTCGATAGGAGCCGATAATGAGAAACTTTAGTATTTTACTCGTGGCCTTTGTGTTGGTCGCCGGATGCGGCACCCCAGTGCAGCGAACGGATCCAACCGATCCGAGTGCCCAGTCCATGCGTATCGGTCAGGCCGATGTTAATGAAACGGTGCGGACGATGGTGGATTCGATGTTGACCAGTCGGCCTGTCCGGGAGGCATCCCATGCCGTCTCTCCGGCGCCGGTTGTGGTTGTCCTGCCAATTCGGCTGGATGCCAATACAATTACAGATACTCGCATTAATACCCAGGCAATGACTACGCTGGTGCGTGAGGATGTAATCAATTCGGGTTTGTTCCGCTTTGTCGATGCCACCCGTCGTGAGGACTTGGCCAGCGAAATCGCCTACCAACAGGAGAGCGGAAACGTGGACCAGACAACTGCGGCCCAGCGCGGTCGCCAAGTGGGTGCCGACTACGTCCTTGAGGGAACCATCAGCGGGTTCGAAGACCGCACGAATCGAACCCGTTCCACCGGCTATGTTATTACGATGACCTTGCAGAATGTGGAGTCGGGCATTATTCTTTGGCAACAGACCCAGCAGGTAGCGAAGCGACAGGATCGCGGTTTGCTGGGCTGGTGATTTTACGCTTGTCAGTGGCATTTGCTTTTGAATGATTCGGGCAGCGTGCGTTTTCATGCACGCCTATGCATTATGCCCGCTTATTCAAATACTCCTACTCTCAAGGCTGCCGTCATAGGTTACGGTGGTGCCTACAACATGGGTAAAGCCCACCTCGACCTCATGCAGGCCGCTGGAATGGTGCCAACGGCTGTGGTCGAGATTGATCCCGAACGGCTCGCGGTCGCAACTCAGGATTTTCCAGGCATCAAGGTGTACGACTCGGTGGATACTTTTCTCACGAATTCTGATGCCAATGTGGTTGCTGTTATAACTCCCCACGATACACATGCTGACCTCGGGTTGCGTTGCCTCAAAGCGGGTAAACACGTGGTCATGGAGAAGCCAATGGCGATCACCGGTGCGGAATGCGATGCCTTGATCGATGAAGCCAGAGAGAAACATCTTCTGGTCACGACTTTCCACAACCGGCACTGGGATGGCTGTATCCTGCGGGCCAAAAAAGTCATCCTGGATGAACAAAGGATTGGCAGCGTTTACCGAATTGACCTCGATGTTGGTATCCGTGGGCAAATTGCGGATTGGTGGCGCTCCAGTAACCGTATCTCCGGCGGAGCGCTCTACGATTGGGGTGTTCATCTATTGGAATACTCCTTCCAGATTGTGCGCGGCAAGCCCCTTGAGGTGTCCGGCTACCGACATCATGGTTATTGGAAGACCCGTTGGAATGAAGACACAATTGATGATGAGATTGGGGCGATGATCCGTCTCGATGATGGCACAGTCATCCAGCTGAAGGTAACTACTCTGGACCCCCGGGCTGGTCGCAATATGGTTACCTTTTACGGCACTGAAGGTAGCTACGGCTTCAATATGGATAGCTATGAGCTATTGCTGCGGAAAAATGGGGTGGAGACAGCTGAGCGGGGACCCAACCCGCCCGGCGAGCAGACTCGATTCTACCCGAATATCGCGGATGCTATTCAAGGGAAGGAACCTCTGGTAATCACCCCGGAATATTCTGCCGGTTTTATTCGTATCATTGAGCTTTGTCACCGCAGTGCCCTTGAGGGGCGAACTTTGCCATTTCCTGCAGGTGCCTGAGTTGGAGCCTGCTTCTCTGTTACGCAATCTCAACACCAAATGGGATACAATTATGCCAAGACCTGTCACACTCTTCACTGGCCAGTGGGCTGATTTACCAATAAGTGAGCTTGTTGCTCAAACCCCCGGCATGGGCTACGATGGTCTTGAGCTAGCTTGTTGGGGCGATCACTTCGACGTCGACCAGGCCGAGGATCCTGCCTACCTCAGTGCCAAATGGGAGTTGCTTGCCGACCACAGGCTGGATTGTCATGCGATTTCCAACCACTTGGTGGGGCAGTGTGTCTGCGACCCGATTGACGAGCGTCACAAGGCCATTCTGGCGGATTCGATATGGGGTGACGGCGAGCCCGAAGGGGTCCGCCGGCGCGCGGCCGCCCAGATGCAGAAAACTGCCCGGGCGGCACGGAGGTTTTTTGAAGCCCGACCTCAGTCGATGGGGCCAGCGGTTCTGCACCCGGTGGTCAATGGCTTTACCGGCTCGTCGATCTGGCATGCGCTGTATGCATTCCCGCCAACTTCTCAGGCTTACCTGGACAAGGGCTTTGAGGACTTTGCCAGGCGTTGGCTGCCAATTCTGGACGTGTTTGAAGAGGTGGATGTCAATTTCGGTCTGGAAGTGCACCCGACTGAAATTGCCTTTGACATTGTTACCGCCCAGCGGGCGGTCAAAGCAGTGAAACAGCACCCGCGGTTTGGATTCAATTACGATCCTTCACACCTCGGTTACCAAGGGGTCGACTACGAGCGCTTTATTCGCGTGTTTGCTGATCGCATTTTCCATGTGCATATGAAGGATGCCTGGTGGGGCAGGGGAGACGGCGGTGCCGGAGTTTTTGGCGGGCACACTGAGTTTGGGAACCCCACACGCTATTGGGATTTCAGATCAGTTGGTCGTGGCGATATTGATTTTGAATCCGTGATCGTCGCCCTCAATGACATTGGCTACAAAGGGCCTTTGTCCGTGGAGTGGGAAGATGTTCGCATGGACCGCGTGCACGGGGCAACGGAATCACACCTCAGGCTGGCGGATCACCATCGCGGCGGGCTTGGCGGCCCTATGCACCGCCGGCGCCGCGATCGCCCCCGCCGCCCAACCCGACGCCGAATCCCGCGCCGGCGAGGCCCGTGCCGTCGCCCACACGCCCACCACGTGGGCCCAGAGCGTCTGGACGCTCGCCCGCGACAACCGCAGTTCCGCGCTCGAGCAGGCCCTTCGGGACGTGCCCAACGCCCCCTTGGACGGGCTCGATGAGCTCCGCCTCCAGAGCTCGCGTCTGCTGGACCGCTATGCGCAGCGCGACGCCAAGCAGGCCGAGCAGGTCGCCGAGGCACGGGCGGCTTTAGCCGACCACCTCACCCGCTGGCGTGAGCAGCACTCCACCCTCGCAATCGGCGAGGCGCTGCGGTCCGCGGTCGAGCTGAGCCTGCTCGTCGAGGACAAGAGCGAGCTCCTGCGCGAGCCGCAGATCCAGGACCTGATCCGCACCGCGGACCGCGCCGCCCACGACGCGGAGAAGAACGGCCAATGGCTTGTCGCGAGCGAGCTCTTCTACCGCCTGCACGTCCTGCTGGAAGAGGAGCGGACCTACCACGAGGACTCGCTCCGCCAGGCGAAGCGCCTGGCGATGCTCCGTCTCTACGTGCCCGAACGCTTCTGGGAGCTGCGCAATGAGCGCCGCCTCGCCGAGGACCAGCCCCCGCTCCCGCCGTACAACGCCGTCGGCGACAGCTACCGCGACAAGATCTCCGGCATCGACCGGGGCGTGATCTACCGCGCTCTCCAGCGCTCGGCCGACGGGCACGTCGAAGGCGTCAACATGGCCAGCCTGCTCCAGGGCGGGCTCAACGCCGTCCAGACCCTCGCGACCACCCCCGACCTCGCCGGCGCCTTCCCCCGGCTCGCCGACGAGCGAGCCGTCCGCCAGTTCGTCGAAGGGCTCGCCCGCGAACGCGCCAAGGTCGCCGGCTCGCCCATGCGCCTCGGCGCCACCGAAACCAACAACCTGCTCAACAACGTCCTCGATCTCAACCGGCGCACCCTCGGCATCCCCGACGAGGCGATCCTCCACAGCTTCGGCAACGGCGCCATGGCCCAGCTCGACGAGTTCAGCGCCATCATCTGGCCCGACGAGCTCGCACGCTTCCAGCGCTCCATCGACGGCGCCTTCATCGGCGTCGGCATCCAGATCCAGATGGACGAGCTCTTCAACATCAAAGTCGTGACCCCCATCGAGGGCACGCCCGCCCAGCGCGCCGGCATCCGAGCCGGAGACCTCATCAAGAAGGTCAACGGCGAGGTCACCGCGGGCTTCACCCTCGACCAGGCGGTCGACGTCATCACCGGCCCCGCCGGCACCCGCGTCATCCTCACCGTCGAGCGCACCGACGCCGACGGCAACCCCCGCGAGATCGAGGTCCCCGTCGTCCGCGAGCGCATCGAGCTCCGCACCGTCAAGGGCTGGCGCAAGGAAGGCGTCGCCGAGGACGATTGGAACTGGTTCATCGACCAGTCCCGCGGGATCGGGTACGTCCGCCTCACCCAGTTCACCGAGAACACCACGCGGGACTTCGACCGCGCCGTCGCCGAGATGAAGGCCGAGGGCCTGCGAGGGCTGATCCTCGACCTCCGCTTCAACCCCGGCGGCCGCCTCGACCAGGCGGTCAACATCGCCAACCGGTTCATCGACGACGGGCCCATCGTGACCGTCCACGACGCCGCCGACCGGCGCCTCAACAGCGAACGCGCCCGTCGCGGGCGGGCCACGCTCCAGGGCGTCCCCGTCATCGTGCTCGTCAACGAGAACTCCGCCTCCGCCAGCGAGATCGTCAGCGGCGCGATCCAGGACTACGCCACCCAGGGACGCATCGACGCGATCGTCCTCGGCGACCGCACCTTCGGCAAGGGCAGCGTCCAGAACGTCTGGCCCCTCGGCCCGGTCACCGCGATGAAGCTCACCACCCAGTACTACAAGCTCCCCCTCGGACGCCTGATCCACCGCCGACCCGGCGACACGACATGGGGCGTCGAGCCCGACCTGGTCGTCAAGATGCTCCCCAGCCAGATGCTCGAGAGCCTCGAGATCCGCCTCTCGGCCGACGTTCTGCCCATGGACGAGCACGGCAACATCGTCCAGGACGCCAACCGGCGCGATCCCAACGAGCTCCTCGACGACGGGCACGACGTCCAGCTCCACACCGCCCTGGTCCTGCTCCAGGCCCGCGGGCTCCCCGTCGCACGCGACACGCGGCACACCATGCAGCAGCCCGCCGCCGTCCCCAACTGAGCCCCGTTCTCCCGAAACCCACCCCGTCCGGGCTCGCCCCGGACGGGGACGACGCGGCCGACTTCCGGGGGCCGCGTTTTTTTCTGCGCCCCCCGCGAGTTTCCGGACGAACCGGACGCAAGAACAGGCCCGGCGACCGCCGATGCCACCTATCGTTCTCGGAGCCGAACACCGGGGGCTTCCGGGGCCTCCCCCAACTCGGCCCGCGCCCGACGCGACCGACCAACGCCCCGAAACACGACGACGCCTCACCGGCCGGAGACACCATGGCCCAAGCCACCACCGACCGCCCGAGCCTCAGCAGCCAGCTCCCCGACAAGACGCTGCTCAAGTGGCTCTACGACATGCAGCTCATCCGCGAGTTCGAAACCCGCACCGCCCAGGCCTATCAGCAAGCCAAAATCGGCGGCTTCTGCCACATCTACACCGGGCAGGAAGCCTGTGCCGTCGGCACCATCGCCTGCCTCGACCCCAAAGACCCCGTCATCACCGCCTACCGCGACCACGGGCACGCCCTCGCCCGCGGCATGGACCCCAAAGCCTGCATGGCCGAGATGTTCGGCAAGCTCCCCGGCTGCGCCAAGGGCAAGGGCGGCTCCATGCATATGTTCGACAAGCCCAACCACCTCTACGGCGGGCACGGGATCGTCGGCGCGCAGACGCCGCTGGGGGCCGGGCTCGCCTTCGCCGATCGCTACCGCTGGGAAGTCATGGGCAAGGGCAACAAACAGGTCACCCTCTGCTACCTCGGCGACGGCGCCCTCAACCAGGGCGCCTTCCACGAAGCACAGAACCTCGCCGGGCTGCTCAACATCCCCGTCATCTACATCGTCGAAAACAACGGGTACAGCATGGGCACCTCCATCGAACGCGGCACCACCATGCCCGACCAGCTCACGCTCAAAGCCAAGGGCTACGGCATCAAGGGCATCGAGATCGACGGGATGTCGATCCTGGACATCTACGACGCGTTCAAGCCCTTCGTCGATGAGTGCCGCGACCTGCAACGCCCGGGCTTTGTGGACCTGAAGACCTACCGGTACCAGGGGCACTCGATGTCCGACCCGCAGAAGTACCGCACCAAGGAAGAAGTGGACGAAGCGAAGGAGCGCGACTCCATCGCCAACCTCGCCGCCCACCTCATGCAGGAACGCGGCTGCCTGAGCGAGGACGACTGGAAGGAGATGCAGAAGCAGATCCGCGAGATCGTGAAGGAGTCGGTCGACTTCGCCGAAGCCGCCGAGGCGCCGAGCGTGGAGGAAGAGCTCTACAGCGACGTCTTTATCCACCCCCTGCCCAACCTGAGCCCGTCGGGCGACTACACCCACGGATCCAAGAACCCGCTGCTGTAAAGCGAGCGTGAAACGATGCCCGAGCCCGTGATCCCCATCCCGATGGACCGCCTCAAGGCCTTCTGCGAGAAGTGGATGATCACGGAGTTCTCACTCTTCGGCTCGGTGCTCCGGGAAGACTTCGGGCCGAACTCGGACGTGGACTGCTGCGTCGTGTTCGATCCTGCGAACGAATGGTCCTTGTTCGACATCGTGACGATGCGGGAAGAGCTCAGCGAACTCTTCGGCGGGCGAGAGGTGGACATGGTAGAACGCAAGGCGATCGTCAACCCGTTCCGCCGACACCACATTCTCACCCATCGAAGGATCATGTATGCCGCTTGACCAGTTCGATGCCGGGCGTGTGTGGGACATGCTCCGCTATGCAAGAATCACGGCAGAACTCGTTGAAGGACGCAAAAAAAGGGAGCTGCAAAGAGATATCCAGTTTCGTCTCGCCCTGGAACGCGCGATCGAGATCATCGGCGAAGCCGCCCGCCGCATCACCCGCGAGACCGAGCAGGAGTTTCCTGAAATCCCCTGGCAAAAGATCGTTCAACAGCGCCACGTCATCGCTCATGATTACGCGGATCTCGACTACAACATTCTCTGGCGCGTCGCCACCGTCCATATCCCCGCGTTGATCCCGCAGCTGGAAGCCATCCTCCCCGAACCGCCCGAAGACCCATTGCCCGAGACCAGTGACAGAACCCCCGACTGAGCGGAGCCCGTGCTTGCCCGAACTGCCGATCGATCACGAACGACTCGCCGAGGTCTGCCGAAAGTGGCGGATCACGGAGCTGTCACTCTTCGGCTCGGCGTTGCGCGAGGATTTCGGCACCGAGTCGGACGTGGACCTGCTGGTCGAGTTCGAGCCGGGCCACACGCCTTCGCTCGCGGAAGACCTGGCGATCCGCGACGAGCTCTCGCCGCTGTTCGGCGGTCGGGTGATCGATCTTGTAGAGCGCCGCCTGCTGCAGAACCCGTTCCTCTTGCGTCGCGTGCTCACAACCCGGCGGGTGGTCTATGCCGCATGACACGCCACCGACTCAGCCAAACGAAGACGACCTCGCCCGAGTCTGGCACATCCTGGAGCGGTGCCGGAAGCTGGAGCGTTACGTGGCCGGCCGCCGCTTCGAGGACTATGCCGCCGACGAGATGCTCCGCGACGCGGTGGAGCGAAACTTGGAGGTCATCGGCGAAGCCGTCGGCAAGCTCTCGCCCGCGTTTCTCGACGCCCACCCCGAGATCCCGTGGCGGCTCATCCGTCACCAGCGCAACATCATCGCCCACGTGTACGACCAACTCGCCGATGAGCGCATCTGGGAAGCCGCCACCGTGCACGCCCCGCCTCTCCGCGAGTTCGTAGAACGCGTGATCGCTGAGCACACTGAAGACCCGAACTGACTTTCGAATCGACCGAGCCCCGAAACCCGAGACCCACCATGACCACACTCACCCACCCCGCCCTCGACGAGCCGTACACCTATCCCGATTTTGACAAGCCCCTGCCCTCGCGCGAGGGCGACCGCGTCATCCAGTTCCGCGAGGCGCTCCGCGAGGCGATGAGCGAAGAAATGCGCCGCGACGAGCGCGTCTTCCTCATGGGCGAGGAGGTCGCCTACTACAACGGCGCGTACAAGGTCAGCCAGGGCATGCTCGAAGAGTTCGGCGACAAGCGCATCATCGACACGCCGATCTCCGAGAACGGCTTCGCCGGCATGGGCATCGCCGCCGCGATGGCCGGGCTTCGCCCCATCGTCGAGTTCATGAGCTGGTCGTTCAGCCTCGTCGCGGCCGACCAGATCCTCAACAACGCGCCCAAGATGCTCTACATGTCCGGCGGGCAATGGGGCTGCCCCATCGTCTTCCGCGGCAACGACGGCGCCGGCGGGCAGCTCGGCTCCACGCACTCCTGGTGCGTCGAAGGGCTCTACGCCAACGTGCCCGGCGTCAAGATCGTCATACCCTCCAACCCCTACGACGCCAAGGGCCTCCTCAAGACCGCCATCCTCGACCCAGACCCCGTCTTCTTCCTCGAATCCGAGCGCATGCTCGGCGACAAGGCCCACGTCCCCGAAGAGGAGTACTACATCCCCTTCGGCAAGGCCCGCCTGGCCCGCGAGGGCGACGACGTCACCATCGTCAGCTTCGGGCGACCCGTGAACTTCTGCCTGGAAGCCGCCGAGAAGCTCGCGAGCGACGAGAACATCCACGCCGACGTGCTCGACATGCGGACCATCCGCCCGCTGGACATCGACGCGATCGTCAAGAGCGTGAAGAAGACCAACCGCATCGTCGTCGTCGACCAGTGCTGGCCGTTCGCGAGCATCGCGAGCGAGGTCTGCACGCAGGTCATGGAGCGCGCCTTCGACTGGCTCGACGCCCCCCCCGTCCGCGTCAACACGGCCGACGTCCCCACGCCGTACGCGAAGGGGCTCGAGGCGGCGTACCTGCCGAATGCGGAACGGATTGGTGAAGCCGTCCGCCGACTCATGCGTTGATTGCTGTGAAGCAGCGGAGCGAGAAGCTCGGAGCAGCGGATCGGAGTGTGTGTCTGATGGCCCGTCTGGACCCGGACATCCTGTCGCAGGCCGAGCGTCTCGCGGATCGCGTGCTCGACGTGGTCGAAGCGCTCAGCGGGACACCCTGCTCCCGGCGGATCGCAGATCAGCTCGCCGCGTCCGGCACTTCGATCGGTGCCAACGTTTTTGAAGCCGACGAGGCGATGAGCCGACCCGACTTCGTCCGCTGCCTCGCGATCGCGGTCAAAGAAGCGAATGAGACACGGTTCTGGCTCCGCCTGATCGCCCGCCGTGCCTGGCTCGCGCCCGACCGCCTGACGTCACTCGAACAGGACGTGAATTCGTTTAAGCGTATCCTCGGGGCGATGATCGCCCGCACCAAGAAGCCCGCCCGCACCCCCGCAGCACCGCTCTGATCCGAGCTCCGCTGCTCCGAGTTCTGAGGTCTCCCATGCCGATCCAAGTCACGATGCCCCGACTA
This sequence comes from Phycisphaerales bacterium, assembly GCA_050485765.1. Lineage (GTDB taxonomy): Bacteria > Planctomycetota > Phycisphaerae > Phycisphaerales > UBA1924 > RECY01. The sequence goes on from JBJHBZ010000036.1 coordinate 11,288, forward strand.
TCTGACACCATGGAACAAGGCACGGTCGTGAAATGGCACGTCGCCGAGGGTGACGCCGTCCAGACCGGGCAGGTGCTCGCCGACATCGAGACGGATAAAGCCACGATGGAGCTCGAGAGCTTCGACACCGGCACCGTCGCCAAGATCGCGGCCCCCGAGGGCACGCAGGTCGCCGTAGGCAGCCTCATCATGGTCATCGCCGAGGAAGGCGAGGACGCCGCCGAGGCCGCCAAGTCCGCCGGTGGGTCCGCGGGCTCCTCCTCGGGCGCCAGCGAGAAGAAGCAAGCCAAGGCCGAAGCCTCAGATCACAACAACGACGACGCCCACACCGGCGGCACCGCGACCGCCACCGAAACCGAGCACGCCTCCAACGGGCGCTCCCGCTCGTCCGGCGACGATGAAGGCGGACGCATCTTCGTCAGCCCGCTCGCCCGCAAGATGGCCGAGGACGAGGGCATTGACCTCGCCGCCCTCACCGGCAGCGGGCCCAGCGGGCGCATCGTCCGCAAGGACGTCGAAGCCGCCATCGCCAAGGGCGGCATGACCGCCCGCAAGAGCGACGACAAAGCCGCGAAGACCGACAAGCCCCGCTCGGCCCCCGCGCCGATGGTCCCCGACGCCGGCTCGGCCCTCGAAAGCCGATCCGTCCCCGTCTCCGGCATGCGCGTCACCATCGCCAAGCGCCTCCTCGAATCCACCCAGCAGATCCCCCACTACTACGTCACCGTCCAGGCCCGCATGGACGAACTCCTCAACCTCCGCAAGCAGCTCAACGCCCAACTCGAATCCCAAGGCGTCAAGCTCAGCGTGAATGACTTTGTCATCCGCGCCTGCGCCCTGGCGATGCACCAGCACCCCTACGTCAACAGCCGCTGGATCCAGAAGGACGGGCAGGCGACCGTCGAACTCGTCGGCGAGGTCAACATCGGCATGGCGATCGCGCTCGAGCGCGAGGGCGGCGGGCTCGTCGTCGGCACCATCCGCCACGCCGACGGCGTCGGGCTGCGACAGATCTCCAGCGAGTCCAAGCGACTCGCGGCCAAGGCCCGCGAGAAGGGCCTGAGCCCCGAGGACATGGCCGACCAGACCTTCACCATCAGCAGCCTCGGCATGTTCGGCGTCCGCCACTACACCGCGATCATCAACCCCCCCAACACCGCGATCCTCGCCGTCGGAGCCGCCACCGCGACCCCCGTCGTCAACCCCGACGGCTCCATCACCGCCGGGCATGTGATGGACATGACCCTCTCCAGCGACCACCGCGTCATCGACGGCGCCATGGCCGCGAAGTATCTCAACACCGTCCGCGAATACCTCGAACACCCGGCAACCCTGCTCGTCTGAGCCTGATCCCTCCTGGGGGCGCAGGTCTCCGATCTGTGTCTCCTCTACAGCCCTCCCGAACACCCATCCGGATGTGCCACTGACCTCTTCCGAGAGGTCAGTGCTCCCCCTTCTTCCCTTCTCAAGCGCTCCGACTCAGACGCTTCCACGTTCCCGGGGCACCGAAACCCCCCTCCCCGCAACCCGTCCGCCCCATTCCCGAATCAATTTCGGCCCCCGTCATTGACACGCCCCCCGCATCGTGGCATGGTCTAGACGAGCCGGAGCCCTGAACGGGAGCGATCCATGCCCGCCGACGACGCCGCACGACCCACGCCCGAGAACCCGCCTTTCGGGTTCACCACCAACATCGTCGGCCCCAACTTCCAGCACACCCCCGCCGCCCCAAGCTCCACCCCCAAGCCCCCCGCCGCTCCCCGCACGCCCAGCCGCGTCGCGGAGGACGCGTTCGTCGACCTCCGCATCGGCCCGAGCGACGAGGACGACGAGCCGGCCGACGTCGGGCGTCTGGCCCGCCGCCTGCTCGTCGCCTTCCTGCTGATCGCGGGGGTCTGGATCCTCTTCGTCACGCTGCTCGCGCAGCACATCTCGCCGATGGTGCCCGTGCTCGCCTCGGGCGCGATCATGCTCGGGGCCATCCTCGCCGCGATGCCCGAACGCAAGGACACCGCCGACCTGCACGACGACCTCGACGACGCCAAGCCCATCGGCTGCTGCAGCGGCCCGCGCCCGCTCGGCGAGATGAGCCGCAAAGCCGCCCGACGCGGCAACCCACCCCCCGGCGCCTGCTGCCGATGACTCAGGCTGTGTGCCACTAACCTTGTCTGCAAGGTCAGTGCTCCCCCAACGTCCCACCTCTCCCTCCACACTCTCGGTGAAACGGGCGTCCCGTGGATGTGCCACTGACCTCTTCCGAGAGGTCAGTGCTCCCCACCTCCCCCTTCTCCACCCCTCCCTAACAACGAGCAGCAGAGAAGCAGAAGAACCGGAGCACTGACCTTGCATACAAGGTCAGTGGCACAGACACGGGCCGCCCGGTCGCACAACACTCCGCCCTGTGCCCTCCCCTCCTACGTTCCCCCCATGCCCACCTTCGACCTTGTGATCGCCCTGGACTGGTCCGCCGCGAGCGGGCGGAAGCCCAACCCCTGCGAGGACCGCTGCTGGCTGAGCTGGTCGCTCGCCGAGACGCCCGCCGACGAACGCCCGGATCCGGAGTACATGCCGACGCGCCTGGAGGCCGAGGCCCGCGTTCGAGAACTCCTCGAACACCACACGGGCGCTCGCACGCTCGTCGCCTTCGACTTCGCGATCGGGCTGCCCCTTGCAGAACACAACGAGCCCGTGCTCCCCGCGGGGCGCGAGCTGTGCGCGATGCTCGCCGAGCGCATCACCGACGACCCCAGCGGCGTCAACAACCGCTTCGAAGCCGCCGACGCGCTCAACCGCGAGATCCGCGAAACGCTCGGCACACCCGCCGGCCCGTTCTGGGGTCGACCCAAAGAGCACGCCCACCTGCGCGAGCTGCACTTCACCAAGCCGAGTGCGACGGGCGTGCGCCCGCTGCGCGAGGCCGAGCGATTCGCGCGGAAAGCCACGAAAACCAAGCCGAAAAGCCCATGGCAGCTCGCCGGCATCGGCAGCGTCGGCTCCCAGCAACTCATGGGCCTGCCGACCGTGCACCGTTTGCTCACCCACCACGCGCTCGCGGGCCGCGCGCACCTCTGGCCGTTCGAGCCCGCGCCCGACGCGCCGAACGGCGTCACGATCGGAGAGATGTACCCCGCGCTCTTCCCGGAGCGCTCGCCCACGCACTGGTACAAGGACGCCCGCCAGGTGACCGACGCGCGCGACGCGCTGCTCGCCACACCGATCGACGAAGCCCTCGCCACGCCCACGGACGCCGCGCTCGCGCGGAGCGTGCGTCTGGAAGGCTGGATCCTTGGCCTGCCCGCGCACGCCGTGCGGGGCTCCACGCCGGAAGCCGCCGCGAACGCATGACCGCACCAGCGCCCATGCCGCGCCGGATCGTCCTCGTCGGCGGCGTCGTGCTCGCCGCCTGCGCCGGGTGGGTCAACGCGGCCGCGTTCGCGCTCGGGCTCCTCGCGCTCACCCACCTCACCGGCTCGCTCAGCCGCCTCTCGGCCGACGTCGGGCGCGGCGATGCGCACGACGCGAGCGTCGTCCTCCCGGTCGTCGCCGCGTTCATCCTCGGCGCCGCGGTCAGCGGCGTCATCGTCGGGCGGCCCACACTCCGCATCGGTCGCCACTACGGCACGGCCCTTCTGCTCGAAGCCGCACTCCTCGCCATCGCCGCGCTGCTGCTCCTGCAGGAGCGCCCGCTCGGCCTGCTCTTCGCCGCGACCGCCGCCGGGCTCCAGAACGCCCTCGCCGCCACGGCCGCCGGCACCATCGTCCGCACCACACACGTCACCGGCATTGCGACCGACCTCGGCTTCATGCTCGGGCGCTGGCTCCGCGAGCGGCACCTCGAGCCCTGGCCGTTCCTCCTGCTTTCCAGCCTTTTTATCGCGTTCTTCGTCGGTGGCACGCTCGGCGTGCTGGCCGCCGACCGCGTCGGGGCGCACGCGTTCTGGGCCCCCACGATCGTCATCGCGATCGCCGGCCTCGTCGCGACCGCCCTCCGAGGCGCCACGCCGCGCCGCGAGCCCTAAGCCCCCGGCAGGTGCTGATCGATCCAGTCGTCCTGGCGCAGCACGCCCGCGCGCCCCGCACGCGCCCGCCCCTCCGCCCGGCGCTGCGCCGTCACCAGCACCGCCAGCGCCCGCCGATCCCCGGTCAGTTCTTCGCCCGACCCGCCCCCGCCCGCGAGACGCGCCAGCCCCGGCGCGTACTGGCGCACCAACTCGTCCTCCAGGCTCGCGAAGACCTGGCTCGAGCCCGGGTCGCCCTGGCGACCGGCCCGCCCGATGAACTGACGGTCGATGCGCCGCGCCGCGTGCAGTTCGCTCAGCACGACGTGCAGCCCGCCGGCCGCGAGCGCCGCCGCGTCCGGCTTGATGTCCGTCCCACGACCGGCCATGTTCGTCGCGACCGTGATCGCCCCCGCGCGCCCCGCGTCCGCGATCAGCTCCGCCTCGTCGGCGTCGAAGTTCGCGTTCAGCACGCGGTGCGCCAGACCGTGCGCGTGCAGGCGCTCGCTCAGCGCCTCGCTCGACGCGATCGACCGCGTGCCTACCAGCACCGGACGCCCCTTCGCGTGTACCGACGCCACGCTCTCCACGATCGCCGCCCACTTCGCGCCCTCGGTGCGGAACACGCGTGTCCGCCGCTTCTCGCGGATCACCGGGCGGTGCGTCGGCACGACCACCACCGGGCGTCCGTACACCGCTTCGATCTCGCCCGTCGCGTCGGCCGCCGTGCCCGTCATGCCGCACAGGAAGCGATACGTCCTGAAAAACCGCTGAAAACTGATCCGCGCGATCGTCTCCCGGTCGGCCGTCACCTCCACGCCTTCCTTCGCCTCCACCGACTGGTGCAGCCCGTGCTCCCACTGCCGATCCGCCAGGAACCGCCCCGTGAACTCGTCCACGATCACCACGCGCCCGTCGATGATCTCGTACTGCTGCCCGCGCTTGTAGCAGTGCCGCGCGACCAACGCCTGGCGGATCAGTTCCTCGGCCCGGCGTGTCGCTTTCCACAACGGGTCCCCGCCGGCCTCGAGCGCTGCCGCGAACATCTGCGCGCACCGGTGCTCGCCCCTGCGCTTGAGCACCGCGCGACGCTTGACGTGCTCGATCGCGTAATCCGGCCCCTCGTCCAGCTTTCCCGCCATCCGCGCCGCCTCGGCGTACACCGGCGCCAACTCGTCCGCGCCGCGGCTGCGCGCGATGATCAGCGGCACCACGCCCTCGTCGATCAGCACCGCGTCCGCCTCGTCCACCAGAGCCGCACGAAGCCCCGGCACGATCGGCCCCCCGCCGCCCACGCCCGCTTCCCCAGGCGCCACCCCCAACACCGCCCCCTGACGTGCCGCCCACGCGCTCCCCGCCGGGCCCAAACGCAGCTGATCACGCAGGTAGTCGGCCGTGATCTGCTTCGGCGTGCCGAACACCACCGGCAGCGCGTAGATCCCCGCCCGCTCGCCCTGCGCCGTCTCCTGCGTGATCGCCCCGACCCGCAGCCCGCATCGCTCGAAGATCCCGCGACGGCTCTCGGCATCGCGGGCCGCGAGATAGTCGTTCACCGTGAACACGTGCAACCGGCGGTGCCGCCACGCAAGCAGCGGCGCGACGACCGAGCCCGTCAGCGTCTTGCCCTCGCCGGTGAGCATCTCCGTCACGCGACCGTGGTAGAGCGCCAGCGCGCCGACGAGCTGGACGAGGTACGCCTCTTCCCCCGTCTCGCGCCGCGCGACCTCGCGCACGACCGCGAGCCCGCGCCGGACGGTCTCCGCGTCGTGCCGCCCGCGCCGGAACGCCTCGCGCAGCTCGCGCACGCGCTCCCCGAGCGCCCCCTCGCTCGAGCCGCGGAGCTCGGGCGCCATCGCGTCCACGCGCTCGGCTTCCCGCATCAGCCACTTCGGCGTCGCACGCGCCCGGTCCAGGCGCACCAGCCCACGGTACCACAGCTTGTCGAGCCCCTTGCGATACTCGGGCCTTGCACGCCGCGTCCGCACCGCCTCGTACAGCGCGTTGTACCGCGTCACCGCCTGCGAGCCCGGCGCGATCACAGCTCGATCCGCCCCTGCACCAGCTTGTGCAGCCGATCCGCCCACTGCCACAGCAGCGGACGGCGCGGCAGCGTGAACCGGAGCGTCACCCGCTCCCCCGGCTGCCCCGCCCACGCCCCGTCGCGCTCGCGCTTCGGCTCGTAGTGCGCGACGCGCATCACAAACTGCGGATCCCGAGCCAGAAGACCCGAACGATCGTCCGGGCGGTTCTCAAAGCGGCCGCCACCGGCGAACGTCATCGACGCGTGCGGCAAGCGCGCCTGCGCCGCCGGCAACACCGTCACGCCCTCGCCACGCAGCACCAGCGACGGGCGCGACCACGGACGGATCTCCACCTGATATCCGTCGCCGCCGAGATCAAAGTGCCACGCCGCCTCGTCCTGGGTCAGGACCGCCGCCACGCGCGTCGAGCCCGGATCCACGATCTCGCACACCCCGCGCCCGCGCGCCAGGAACGCGCCCACCAGCAGCGACGGGTCCGGCCCGACCACCACCCCGTCCGCCGGCGCGCGCACGACCAGACGCTCCACACGGTCCTCCAGCGTCCGCACCTGCTCGCGCAGCGCCGCGACGCGCTCCCGCGCCACCTGCCCCGCCGCCGGCTCCCGCTGCTCCGCCAGCCGGGCCCGAGCCTCGGCCTCCATCACCCGCGCCCGCGCCTCGCCCAGCTCGCGCTCCAGCTCCGGGCTCCGACCGGTCAGGATCGGATCCCCCGCGCGCACCCGCTCACCCGGGCGCACGTGCGCCTCGGCGACGAACGCGTCCACCTCCGTGAACACCCCAGTCCGGACCAGGCTCTCGATCACACCCGACGCCTTCCGCCGATCCGGCATCGGCACCGCCCCGATCACCAGCAGACCCGCCGCGAGCATCGCCAGCGTCGTCGCGATCACCGGCCCGCGCCGGTCCGCCACCTGCGGGCTGGCGGCCAACCAATGCACCATCTTCCCGATCGGGAGCACGAACCACATCACCCCCGTCCACAGCGCCAGCAGCAGGCCGATCACGAACAGCTTGCCCATCACGTACAGCGTGATCGTGATGAACAGGAACACGCGGTACGCCAGCGCCAGCACGCCGTAGACGTACAGGATCGCCCGCTCGCCCGCGAGCGTCGTCGGCGCCTGCGCCTGCTCGAGCCGGTAGACGTGCTTCTGGAAAAAGTGCTTGAGCTGGTTGTTGGACCGCTGCATGAGGTTCGGCACCTCCAGCAGGTCGCTGAGGATGTAGTACCCGTCGAACCGCATCAGCGGGTTGGCGTTGAACAGCACCGTCGACACGCTCGCGGTCAGCAGCACGTTGTACGCGACCTGGTGCACCAGCCCCCCGGCGTGCATCGTCTGCACCCACACGATCGCCGCGATCGCCGCCAGGAACAGCTCGAAAATCATCCCCCCCGCGCCCACCGCGATCCGGCGCCACTTGCTGTCGAACGCCCACGCCGACGACGCGTCCACGTACGGCGCCGGGAACAGCACCAGCAGCATGAACCCGAACTCCGGCACCTGACCGCCGAACCGCTTGCAGATCACGCCGTGACCCGTCTCGTGCACCGCCTTCGCGACCACGAACACCACGATCAGCCAGCCCCAGTTGCTCGGCGACAACGCGCTCTCGAACCCGTCGACCAGCCGATCCCAGTGCGGCACCAGCTGCCACAACGCCCAACCCACAAACAACGCCCACACCACCAGGCCCAGACGGTTCAGCACCGGGCGGAAGATCGGCTCCAGCCACGTCAGCAGCCGATCCGGATTGAACAGACGCATCCGGAAATACATCAGCCCGATCGCCTGCTGCACCGCCTTCTTCTTCTTCCGCTCCCGACCGCGCCGGAGCAGCTGCTCCGTCTCCGGGCTCGCGTCGGCCGTCAGCAGGTTGGACTGGTAGAGCTGGCTCAGCAGCTGGATCACCTCCGGCTGCGTCGGCGCGTCGTCCCCGTGGTTCGCCAGGACGATCTTCCACGCCTCCTCGACCGTGCGGGCGCCGTCCAGCAGCCCCACCAGAGCGTGCGCCACGGGGCTGAGCCGGAAGAACTGGTTCGTCGCCGGATCATGGACGACATGCCACCGCCGCCCGCGATAGTGCTGACGCGTCACCTGCACGTGCGGGCGCAGTCGCGCCTTGAGCGAACGCACACGGTGCCAGAACGGGCTGAAGCTGGGTCGTTCCATGAGGAAGGGACTAGGGACGAGGCATCAGGCACTAGGGCTTCATGCCTGGGTTTGGCCTGTTTTCTCTTGAGTCACTGATCATTTCGAAGGGGTTCGCTGCGCAATCCGGCGAGTGCCTAATGCCCAATGCCCAGTGCCTTCCTCACCACCACAACCACAGCCGCAGCGTGTCCACCACCCGCCGCGCGCCGATCTCCGCCAGCGTCCGGCGACCCGTGTCCAGCTTGCACAGCCCTTCCATCCCCGGGCGCATCCAAGCCGCCGAGGCATCCAGCGTCGCGTGGACCTCGAACGTGTTCCCGCCCTCGCTCGGCACCGCCATCGGCACCACCCGCTCCACCGTCATCGGGAACCGGCGACCCGGGTACGCCTTGGTCGCCACGCTCCCCGACTGACCCAGCGACACCAGCCCGATATCCCGGTCGTCCACACGCGCCACCACGCGCATCTGGTCCAGCGGCGCGATCTCGAACAACGCCTGCCCGAGCTCCACAGCGCTCCCCCGCACGTCGCGCACGTCACCGGCCAAAATCGTCCCCGAGATCGGCGCACGCACCGTCGCGTCCGAGATCCGCTGCTCCAGAAGCTCCAGACGCGCCCGCGCCTGAGCCGCCCGAGCCTCGGCCTGCTGCGCCTCGGCCAGCTTCCGCTCCCGAGACGCCTGGTCCCGCTCCGTCTCCGCCGTCCGAAGCTGCGCCCGCGTATCGATCGCCTGCAGCAGCAGCTCCGTCGTGTCCAGCACCAGCAGCACGTCCCCCGCTTCCACACGCGCCCCGGCCTCGATCCCCTCCGGCACCTCCGAGATCACCCCGTTGAACGGCACGCTCACCGTCCGACGCTCGATCGGACGCAGCTCCACCGGCGCCTCGATCCGGTACTCCGCCCGCACCACCAGCACGCTCACCACCAGCGCCATCACCGCCACGCCAAGGAGCTTCCACGCCGTGTGCCGGGGCCCCACCGCCCACGCCCCCCCCGCCAGCGCCGTGTCCCACGAACGCAGCGCCACGTTCCGATCGTCGCTCCGACGGATCCGCAGCACCGGCGCCACCAGGTCCGCGACCGCCTGCAGCAGCTCCACCGTCTGCGCGTTCAACCCCGGGCCCGAACGCGACGCACCCGGCGCCCCGCCTCCAAGCTCCACCGTCAGCACGCCGACCACGTCCTCACCCGCCCGCAGCGGCACGCTCGCGACGCGCAGCTGCGCATCGCCCGACGCCAACGCCTTGTGCGCGTGCACCACCGCCTGGCTCAGCAGCACGTCCGCCGGCTCCGCCGCCCCGTTCTCCCCCTCACCCGGCGCGTCACGCTCCGGCGGCGGGGGATAGAGCACCGCCTGCTCCTGGTCCAGGCACTCGTCCATCGCGGCTTCGAGCTTCTGCACCATCGCCATGCGACGGTCCACGTGCTCGGTGTCGCTCAACGCCACCAGCTTGACCCGCTCGCCCTCACCCCGACGCCCCAGCCCGTGCGTCCAACCGATCGCGACCCGGTCGAACTGCAACTGGCGCATCAGGTCGTTCGCGGCCTGCATCGACGCGCCCTTGAAATTGGGCGCGTGGTTGATCGACGCGATCAGACGAGCCGCCAGGTCCAGAGCCGCACCCGCCGAACGCAGGCGGAGCAACTGCTGCTGGGCCGCGTGCGTGTGGACATACCCCGCGAGCACCTCGACCAGCGCCATCGTCGCGGCCATCGCCTGCGGGCTGCGGCTGTCCAGCGCCAGCACCACCACCGGCGCCGCCCCACCCGGGCCCGAGCCACCGAACCCGATCGGCAGCCCCACCAGATACCCGCTCGGCCCGCTCGTGTAATACGCACCGCCGCCCGACCCGCTCTCGTCCACACCGAACACACGCGTCGCCCCACGCTCCCCGGCCGAACGAGCCGCCGACAGCGTGTCACGGTCCGCCTCCACCGCACCGCCCGCGCCATCCGTCGGCCACGCGAACAACGCACGAGGCTCGCTCGACGACGAGCCCTCCGCCGCGCCCGGCGGCACCACCACCAGCGTCGCGCGACGAGCACCCGACACCTGACCCAGCACCGACGTCAGGCGACGCAGAAACGTCACGTCGTCGCCCGCGGGGCGGGACAACTCCGCGACCACACGCCCCCACTCCGGCGTCTTCAGCTTCTCCGAAACGTCGTTCAACGCGCCCCCCCGCCGACGACGCCCTCAGACACCAGACCCAACGCCGAAGCCATCCCCTCCGGCGGCTCCGTGAACCGAACCCACGCGCGCAAGCCCGGCGGCAACCCCTCCGGGTTCGCCACCTCCACACGCACGCGACGGCTCCGGCTCGCGTAATCCGCCACCGGGCTCACCTCGATGATCCGCCCCTCCAGCACCCCCCGGCGCTCCGGCGAATCCATCAGCACCCACGCCGAATCACCGGCCGAAAGCCCCAGACGGATCGTCTCCGCCGCCGGCGCCGGCACGTCGATCCACAACGGATCGACCGACACCACGCGAACCGCCGGCTGCGCCCGATCGATCGAACGACCAAGCTCCACCCCAACCTCTTCCACGATCCCGTCGAACGGCGCCACGATCCGGAGCTGCTCCAGCAACGCCTCGGCCTGCTCCAGACGCACCCGCTCCAGGTCCTGGTTCAGCTTCGCGCTCTCCACGTCGATCCGGGCCGTCTCCATCGCCAGACGAGAACGGTCCAGCTCGAACTGACTCGTCCCCCCGCGCTCAAACGCGTCCTGCGTGCTCTCGAACTCCACCGACGCCAGGTCCGCGGCTTTCTGCGCCCGCTGCACCTGCAGCTCGCTCTCCGCCCGCAGGCGCGTCTGCTTCACGATCGCGATCTGCTCCGCGTCGTTCCCACGCACCAGGAGCTGGCCCCGCGACACCCGCTCCCCGCCGCGAACCAGGATCTCCACCACGCTCGTCGGCGCGTTGAAGCCCATCACCGAATCGCGGCTCGGCTTCGTAAACGTCTGCACGCCCTCGAACGGCTGCGCCCACGCGCTCCCGTCCGGGTCAAACCGGGCACGCTCGCCGCCCCAACCGCCCGATTGCCCGCTCGCGCTCGACGCGAGCAACGCCAGACCGCCCGCCGCGAGCGCAATCGCCCCCGCCGCCACGGCCGACCACCGACGAACCCCCGGAGCCGTCACGCCCCGCCCGCTTGCTGTCTTCGTGCGCATTGTCCCGATCATACGGGTCCCGCACCGCCCCCGTTCCCCCAACCGGTGGCACAGGTCCCCGCCCTGGGGCGCGTGGAGCGATCCCCACCCAAACCATGCCCCAAACACCAGCGCCCCACAGGCCGACAACCCCCGGCGCTCGCGCTATCGTTTCTGAATCCACCCGGGCCGACGTCGCCCCCGAAGGATGCGCCCCGCACACGCACGGAGGAGCCCTGCCCGTGACCACCAGCACCACCGCCCCCACCCCCGCTGCCCACCAGGTCCCCTTCATGGCCGTCGGGCTCGACCGCGCCGACATCGACGCCGCCCACGCCGTGCTCGAGTCCGGCATGCTCCGCTCCGCCACCAAGTGCGCCGAGCTCGAACAACGCTTCGCCAAGATCTCCGAAGCCAAACACGCCCTCACCTGCGCCAACGGCACCTGCGCCCTCCAGCTCGCCTACGAGCCCCTCTTCCAGCCCGGCGACGAGGTCCTCGTCCCCGCGTGGACCTACATCGCCACCGCCAGCATGCTCGTCGCACGCGGGTGCCAGCCCGTCTTCTGCGACGTGCACGAAGACACCTTCCAGATCGACGTCGAAGACGCCGCCCGGCGCATCACCCCGCGCACCCGCGGCATCGCCTGCACCCACCTCTACGGCATTCCCGTCGACGTCCACGCCGTCCAGAAACTCGCCGCCGACCACAACCTCAAAGTCGTCTACGACGCCGCCCAGGCCCACCTCTCGACCATCGAGCACAACGCCAAGCAGACCGGCATCGGCGCCTTCGGCGACGCCGTCACGTACTCCTTCTACGCCACCAAAAACCTCGGCACCGGCGAGGGCGGGCTCATCTCCACCAACGACGACGACCTCGCCCGCCAGATCGCCCTCCTCCGCTCCCACGGCGAGACCGACAAGTACCTCCACGAATCCGTCGGGTACAACTACCGCATGAACGACGTCGCCGGCGCGATCGGGTGCTCCAAGCTCGACCGACTCCCCGACGAGACCGACACCCGCCGAGCCAACGCCGACCGCTACGCCGAAATCCTGAGCAACATCGAGGGCCTCGAAGCCCCCACCCCTACCAAGGGCTCCCGCCCCGCGTGGCACCTCTACGTCGCCAAGCTCGACCTGAGCCGCTTCACCTGCACCCGCGACGAGTTCTGCGACGCCCTCAAAGCCCTCGGCGTCCCCACCGCGATCCACTACCCCCGCTCGCTCACCCGCCAGCCCGCGTTCAAGACCCACGTCGAGACGAACGCCGAGCTGTTCAAGACAATGGGCGACACCGGCGCGCACCCCACCACCAGCGACGAACTGAGCCGACGCGTCTTCGCCCTCCCCATGCACCACAAGCTGACCGACGCCCACTTCGACCAGATCGAACAAGCCCTGCGCCAAACCGCCGCCAACTTCGCCCGCTGAATCGCTCCGAACGAGCCGCGACCGTCAGGGAGCGGTTTTCCGGGCGTACTCCACGCACGCGTCGGCAACAGATCGGTGCCATGGAAACGCGAAGCCGACCGCCCCGGTCGGCGCAGCTTTTCCATGCCGGGTGCGAACGGCGTATCGAGCGAGGAAGAATCTAAAGACCCGGAAAAGCTCCGCCGCGACGGCTCCGCGTTTCCGGGGCACCAAGCCTTCACCCCACCCCACCCCGAGCCTCCAACCACACGCACCCCTCCCCCACAACCTCCCCCGCGCACCCCGCCGGCACCAGCACCGCCGCCCCCGTGCGCAGCCCCACCTCCCCCCGAGCCCAGCGCAACACCCCTGCCCCGCCCACACACACCACCACGCTCGCCCCAACCCGCGGCGCGTCCCCCGTCGCCAGCGTCCCCGCGCCGCGCACGCCGTCGAGCTCGAAGAACTCGGTCGTCACAAGCCGCGCCCGCCCCGCCCCCGTCGGCATGCGCGTCGCCGCCGGCGCCTCTGCCCACACCGCCGCCGCCAGCCCCTCTTCCACATGCATCGCGCGATCCGGTCGCCCGTACTCGCGCACCCAGTCGTACAGCCGGAACGTCGTATCGCTCGGCGTCTGCACCTCCGCCACCAGCACGCCCGCTCCCAGCGCGTGCACCGTTCCGCTCGGGAGCAGGTGACACTCGCCGACCACCGCCGCCTCCGCGTGCAGCACGTCCGCCGCCCGACCCGCCGCGAGCGCCGCGCGCAGCTCGCGCTCCCCCACGCCGGGCTTGAGCCCCTTGAAGATCGTCGGCTCTTCCCCCCGCGCCCCCGCCTCGGCCTCCAGCACCACCCAGCACTCGGTCTTCAGGTGCGCCTCCGCATGTGCCGCCGCGTACGAGGGCGAGGGATGCACCTGCACGCTCAGGTGCTCCCGCGCGTCCAGAAACTTCACCAGCATCGGGAACCCGCCGAACCGCGCCGCCAGCCCGCGCGACGCGCCGAGCACCGCGTCCCCGTGCGCCCGCACCACCTCGTCCAGCCCATACCCCCGCAGCGGCCCGTCCGCCACCACCGACCGCTCCGCCCCGCCCCCGGCCCCGCTCGCGCTGGTCGAGCCCAGGTCCGCCACGAGCCACGCCTCCCCCACGCGATCGCCCGCCGCCACCGGCAAGCCGTACCGGCGCAGCCGATCACCGCCCCACACCTTCTCGATCACCCGCCCCTCAAACACCATCGGCCCCAGCACCTCCCCCACGCCCTCAACCATCGCGCACCTCCAGCCCGCCCGCGCCGGGCTCATCCTCGCCCGCATCCTCCGCCGACGCCCGCGTGCGGACCTCGCCCGCCAGCGCCGCCAGCGTGCGCACGACCGCGTCTTCCCCGCCATCACCGCTCGGCACCAGCGCCGCCCGCTCCCGCGACTTGGCCGCACCGTACAGCCAATGCGCGAACAGCCCCACAGCCTCCACCCGCGCCGGCGCGCCGTCGAACGCCGGCGCCTCGGCACACGCCGCGCGCACCGCCGCCGCCATCACCCCGACGCCCGCCTCCTCCCCCAACTCCCCCAGCGCGTACACCCACCCACGCACGCACAGCAGCACGTCCACCCCGCGTTCGCCCGGCCCCGCGGCCAGCACCGCGAACCGGTCCAGCGCCCGCGCGTGGCGCATCGCGGGCTTGCCCATCGCGCCGAGGCGATCGAGCCGTCCCTTGAGCGCCGCCGCGTGCTCGAAGTCCATCGCCGCACTCGCGGAGCGCAGGTCCGCCGTCGTGCGCTCGATCGCGTGCCCCACGCCCTCGCGCGTCAGCGCCACAGCGTCGCGCACGCGCCCGCGGTAGGCGTCCATCGGCTCGCTCCCGTCGCACGCCGCCGGGCACTTGCCCATCTCCTTGTACGCGCACGCCTTGCCCCGGGGCGCTTTCTCCAGCTCCCTCGGGTAGCGGCACAGCTCGAACAGCTCGTCCAGCCCCTCGGCGAACCGCCCGCCCGCGTCCTTGGTCCCGAACGGGCCGAGCAGGTCCGAGCCGTCGGTCGAACCCGGCGCCACGTCGCTCAGATTCGTCTTCCGCCACGTCGGCGTCGGGTCGCCCGCGTTCCACCGCACGAACCACCCGCGCCGACGCTCGCTCGCGAGCCTCGCCACCCGCGGCAACCGCTCGCGCGCAATCTCCAGAAACACCGCCTCACCCGCCAGCATCGACCGGGCCGGGTACACCAGCACCCGCGCCGTCACCGGGCGCAGGTCCGCCTTCGGACGCACGCCCCCCGGCGCGGGCGTCCCGTCGCCCTCGCCCAGGCGCGCCCGGCAGAACCGGCGCGCGTCCCCCGTCACCCCCGCGAGCACCGCCCGCCCGTCCGCCGCCTCCAACACGACAACGCCCCGGCACGCCGGGATCGCCAGAAACGCCTTATCTGAAAAAACCCCGCCCAGACCCGCGCCCGCGGGCTCCACCGCGATCGGCTCCCCAGCCCGAAGCAGGCTCATCCCGGGCGAGGTCACCGCTTCAGCCCGGCATCCCCTCGGCGAGCGTCATCCCCGCCACCTTCGCCTCGAACGCGATCTTGTCCCCCACCACGCCCTGGATCGCGCACGAGAACCGGCGACGACCGATCTTGATCTCCTGGCACAGCAGGTACAAGCGATCCCCCACCGTCACGCTCGCGCGGAACGCCGCGTCCTCGATCCGCAAAAACGCCGGCGTCGTCGGGCCCTCCAGGCGCACGTTGAACAGATAGCCCGCCAGCTGCGCCCCGCTCTCGATCATCAGCACGCCCGGGAACAGCGGGAGCCCCGGAAAATGCCCCGCGACCCAGAACTCATCCCCGCGCAGCTCGCGGAGCCCGACGCACGAGGTCTTGTCCGGGCTGGTCCAGACCACGCCGTCGAGCTGGGCCATGTGCCCGCGGTGCGGGTTCCACTGCTCCAGATCGGTCCGAGTGAGCTCCACCCGATCCAGATCGATCCCGTCGAGCGGGAACAGCACGCGGTCACGCACGGCGTCGAGATCGACCCGCGTCCGTCCCTCCCCAGCCTGGGGCGCTCGCTCGGAATGCATGGTTTCTGGCACCGCAAGACTCCCGTACCGCCCGCCCGACCCATCGCCCCGCCCCGTGGCGGGGCGCCCACACCGCGCGTCAGGCGTTCTCCGAGCCACGCATCTCCAGCACCTGCTTGCGGATGTCCTGAGCCACGTTCTTTACGTCCTGCATCGCCTGACGCACGCGCGTGCCCGCGGCCTTGTTGCCGCCCTCGGCCTTCCGCACGTCCTCTTCAAGCTCCGCCACGATCGACTTCAGCTTCTCGTAGAGTTCCACAGCCGCTCCCTACCTGTCGAGGCCACTAAAAACCCGCAAGCCTCCAAGCCCGCGGCACCCGCTAGTGTTGCCCGCTCCAAACCCCCGAGCAAGTCCCCAGCGATAGCCAACACACCAAACACACTTCAAAATTCCCCAGATCAGGGGTGTTTCCGAGCCTATTTCCCAACCATCGCCCCCAAACGCTCCACCGTTTCCAACGCCGCACCCACGTACACGCTGTCCGCCCCGTCCCGATCCAGAAACGCCGGCACGCAGCACGCCATCAGCAACCGACGCACATTCGCCAGCTCCGCGTACCCCTCCGGGCACGCCAGCCCGAGCTTCTTCCGCGCCCGCGCCAGCGCCGACACCGGCTTCACGCCCCCGAGCAGCTCCGCCCGCCCCCAGTACTGGCGCTCCAGGTAGACCGCGTCCTCGATCCAGTGCCCCGGGTGCGTCTCGGCGAGATCGATCAGCACGCACGCCCCCCCCTCGCCCCCACGCCGCATCGCGTTGCCCGGGTGAACATCCCCGTGGCACCAGCAATCGATCGAGCGCGCCTCCCACTGCGCGTGCAGCAGCGGCACCACCTTCTGCGCCTTCTTCAACGCCGCCCCCCAGCGCGACGCCTCCGCGACCGAACCCGCGCCCACCGCATCCCGCGAACGCTCCAGCAGCGCCCCCCAATCCCGCGCCGGCGGATGACCGCTCACCTTCATCGACGCCCCAGCGCACGCGTGAAACCGTGCCACCGTCTCCAAAAGATCCGTCGCCCCCGCCTTGCCCAGCTCCTTGCACAACGGCTTGCCCGGCAGACGCTCCACCACCACCCACGCCAGGTCGTACCCGCCGAGCTGCTCCCCAGCCGCCAAGACCCGCGGCGTCGGCAGCCCGAGCGCCCGCTCGCCCTCGAACTCGTCGGACTCCACACCACCGAGCAGCACCGTCCACCGGTGCTCCACCGGCCCGATCGGCACCTTCACCAACACCGGCACACGCTCGCCCGAGCCGCGGTCCCACGTGCTGAAGCCCGTCGAGGCCCCGCCGCGTTGCCACGCCGCTTTGAACCACTCGATCGCGCCGAGCCGCCCGTTGCAGACCTCGCGGAGCGTCGGCTCCAGCGAGGAGCCGAGCCCGTTGCCGTTCTTCGCCCCGTCCTGGCCCGTCCCTGCGCCGGCGTCACTCTCCATAAGCCGCCAGACTACCGCGCCCCGCCCGCCCCGGCAGCCGACGCGAGCGACGCGATCGCCTCAGGCGCCAACGCCTCCACCCGCGACACCGGGTCCACATCCGGGGGCAACGACTCGGGGGACAACCCCAGCATCTTCCACGCCCCGCCGAGTTGCTTGCGCCGGAGCGAGAACAGTTGCGTGCAGAACGAGGCCATCGCCGTCGCCACCTCGCCCACGGGCGCGACCGGGTCCGCCCGTCGCGGCGCGACCACCATCGCGCTGGTCACCTTGGGTCGCGGCCAGAAGCACGCCGGGCCCAGCGTCGCGATCAGACGCGGCAGCGCCATCCCCTGCGCGACCACGCCCAGCGTGCCGTACGCCTTCGTCCCGGGGCTCGCGACCATCCGCTCCGCGACTTCCTTCTGCACCGTCACCGCCAGCCCGAGGCAGTTCGCGTGCTGGGTCAACAGCGCCAGCATCGCCGGCGTCCCCGCCTGGTACGGCAGGTTCGACACCAGCGTGAAGCGCTCGCCCCCGAGCGCCGACATCACCGCCGCCGACATCGCGCGTTTCCGCTCCAGGCAATCCCCCTCGACCAGGCGGAACCGCTCGTCCGCGCCCAGGCGATCCCGCAAGAGGTCCGCCAGCCCGCGATCCAGCTCCGACGCGACCACGCGGCACCCGCGCTCCAGCAGCGCCTCGGTCATCGCCCCCGTCCCGGGCCCGATCTCGAGCACCAGGTCCCCCGCCCCCACGCCCGCCTCGTCGACCAGGCGACGGATCAGGTTCTGATCCACCAGAAAATTCTGCCCGAGCGACTTCGTCGGGCTCAGCCCGCGCTCCCCGAGCATCGCCATGATCTCACGCTGCGTCTGCATCGAACGGACATCCCTCATCTCCCACCCCTCGGTGGGACGGGCGTCCCGCCCGTCTCTCCCCCACCTCCCCGACCCCGTAACACGGGCGCCCCCGCTCTCACTACTCACCACTCCCCGCGCAGCACCCGCCCGATCGCCTGCGCCACGCCGTCCTCGGCGTTCGACCCCGTCTCCACGTCCGCCGCCGAGCGCACGGCTTCCTCCGACCCGCCCATCGCGATCCCGAGCCCGGCCCGTCGCAGCATGTCCACGTCATTGAGCCCGTCGCCGATCGCGGCCGTGCGTTTCGGGTCGATCCCTAGGTGCGCGCACAACCATTCCAGAGCCGTCCACTTGGTGACCTTCGCGTCGAAGACTTCCAGCACCGCGGCCGGGCCCTCCGGGCCCCAGTCGCGCACGTGCTCCGGCGCGGCGACCGCCGGGAAGTGCATCACCATCGCGCTCCCGCCGAACGTCTCGCGCAGCATCGCCTCCAGCGGGCCCGCCACGACCTGCCTGGCGCACGCGCCGATGCGGATCGTGTGCTCCGGGTGTTCGTCTTCCTCCAGCGTGCGCACGAACCGCACCTGCACGCCCAGCTCTTCGAACCACCACTGGCTCACCGGGTCGAGCGCGTGCCCGCCTTCCCCGGTGACGACGAGGTAGTCGTACCCTGCGGCCGCCGCGTCCTTGAGCACCAGCGCGCACAACCCGCGTGCATCCAGCAACGACGCGACCGCACCCACCAACGACGGACGCATCGGGAAGCGGTGCAGCGTCGAGCCCGCGCGCGGGTCGGCGACGATCGAGCCCCCGCCCACGACCATCGGGTCCGAATCTCCGATCGCGTCCACCGCGTGCCGGCTCTCCACCAGCCCGCGCCCCGTCGCGACCACGACCCGCAGCCCCGCCGCCCGCGCCGCCTCCACCGCCTCGGCGTTCGCACGCCCCACACGCCCCCGCGCGTCGAACAGCGTCCCGTCCAGGTCGATCGCCAGGAGGTCGTAGTTCAGGCTCGTCTTCGCGCTCAAAACCGGCGGCGTGGGCTGCACGGTGCAGCGTAGGGGAGCACCAACCCGTGGGACGGGCGTCCCGCCCGTCCGGGGAGCGCCGGCGCCGTTTACCCCTCGTGACGGCTCGTGTCCCCGCCCGCGTCCGCGTCGGTGCCGCAGGCGCGGACCGCGCCCTTGCCCAGCGTGATCGCGTTCTTCCCCTCGCGCTTGCTCTGGAGCGCCAATTCGTCGGCCCGCTCCAGCAACGCCTCCGCCGACGCCCCGTCCCACGGGTACGTCGCCAGCCCGCCCGAGATCGTCAGCGTCCCCGGCGCCTCGTCGCCCAGCTTCGGGAACCGGCGCGCGCACACCTGCTTCTGGAACCGCTTGGCGATCCCGAAGACCGACTCGGGGTGCTTGCTCGCCGCCTCGCGCGGGCCCGTCGGCTCGTGGAAGATCACCGCGAACTCGTCCCCCCCGATCCGGCACACACGGTCCGTCGGGCGGATCGTCGAACGCAACAGCCCCACCACGCCCGCGAGGATCTCGTCCCCCGCGGCGTGCCCGTAGCGATCGTTGTACTGCTTGAAATCGTCGATGTCGAAGACCATCACCGTGAGGCTGCCGCGGTTCCGCCGCGTGCGCTCGATCGCCGCGGGGAGGAACTTGTCGAAGTAGCGCCGGTTCCACGCGCCGGTGAGCGGGTCCGTGAACGCCGCCGCTTCCAGCTCACGCCGCTGCTCGCCCAGTCGCGCCCAGCCCGCGAGCCACACCGCCTGGCGCTGCAGCCCCCGGCGCGACGCCGTCGCGCTCACCAGGTGCCCCAGCAGGCGATCGTTCCAACGGACGCCCACGCCCTCGGCCGGCGGCGGGTCGCCATCTCGCTCGTGCGCCAGAAACACAACGTCCGACGCCCCAAGGCGCTCGCGGATCAGGCGCAGCCCCACCGCGAGCACGTCCTGCCCGCGCAGGATCGCCGCCACCATCGGCTCGTCGCCCACACGATCCGACGCCGGCTTCGCCTCCGCACCCACAGCCGCACGCACCAACGCGTCGACCGGCATCCCCTCCGCCAGCGACGCCGAGCCCGGCCAGGCCGAAGGCTCCGGCACCGACGACACCGGCTCCGAAGCCACTCCCCCCCCAACATCGCGGCCTTCGAGCAGCGCTCGCAGCCCCTCCGGCGTCACCGTCGGCTCCACCACGCCGTCGAACGCACCCCGCCCGCCGTCCCCGGCTCGACCCACCCGGAACGCCGCCACCCCGCTGTCCACCAGACGCAACGCCTGCACGAACGACCGCGCCCGCGAGCCCGTCGGCTCCGCGTCCGCCCCCACGATCACCACCGAACGTGCCGGTGAGTCGTGGTCGATCGGGTCCCCGAGCTCGCCGATCGCGTCCAACGCCGAACGCACGCGGATCAGCTCCAGCTCCGCATCGGCGCGCAGCGCACCCTCCACGCCCGTTCGGCCCACCAGGATCACCCGGTACGCCGATCGCGCGGGACGCGCCTCACCGGTTGCTCGCATCGTCGTCAAACCCGCACCACGCCCCTTGTCGTTGCAACCCGTTCTCTCTCGCGACCCCACCGAACTATCGGGCCCCGGAAAGACCCTCGTCGTCATCGGCCAGCAGCATCGCCAACTCTTCGTCCGTCAGTAACGTTCGACCCGAAAGACCCGAGGGTTCGCCCTCGGACGCAGGATCATCCCCAGAATGGGCGATTTCGGACCCTGTTTTCCGATCTCCCGCACCCGGGTCCGTCCCCGCCAGGCGCAGGCTGGGGGCCGCACGCGAGCCCGGAGACGCCGGCACGCGCTCCGCGGGCGCCCGCGTCGATGGCCCCACCCACCGGGCCACGTCGCCCGCGCCCAGAGCCCGCAACGGCTCGTTCCTCTCCGGGTCGTACACCCAGCAGACCGCCCGAGGCACGTACCGCTCGGCGGCCTGCGTCAGCGCCTGCGCCTCCACGCACGCCTCGCCCCGCACGACCAGGAGCGCGGCCGGGCCTTCGCCCGCCGAGCGACCCCAACGCATCAACCAGGCCATCGCCTCGAACGCCTCGTCGGTCGCGCGCACCTCGATCGAACGCTGCGACAACGCCCGCCCGAGCGCCGTCGGCACCGACGACCCCGGCGGGTGCAGCACCACACAGCGCACCCGACGACCGGACCCGCTCTCGCCCCACCCCGCGTTGTGCTCGCCGTCGCGTGCCATCGCTGGAAAGTCTATCCCGAAGCCCACCCGATCCCGGGTCCGTGCGCCGCGCAAAAACACGCACACCGAGAGAAATCCTCGCTTCTCGGACCACCCAACCCCCGTACCCAACCGCCGCACGGCACCGACGCGACGAGCCCCCCACAACCCGCCTTCAAGCCCCCGACGACCCCGACCGCTCGTACCACCCGTCCAGCACCGCCCCCGGCGCGTCGCGGTACACCGACCGCAGCGTTGCCTCGCTCAGCCCGTGCCCGCGCAGCACGGGGGCGCTCATCGCGTCGTACCGCTCCGGCTCCAGCATCATCAGGTCCGTGTCCGCGATCGGGCTCTCCCGGTCCCCCGCGCCCTCCAGCACCGTCCGCATCGCCCAGTACCGCGAGGCGTACAGCTCGAACGCCTCGCCCGCGCTGCTCGCCTGCTCGGACTTCATCGAAGGGTCCGCCGAGCTCGTCGGCTTCAGGTGATCGTCGCTCGTCACCACGTCGGTCCCGAAGAACACGCGACCACGCCAACGATCAAAAAACGTGCGCACACGCCCGGACTCGTAGCGGCTCAGCTCCCGCACCATCCACTTCGTCGCCGACGTGTCCAGGTGCGCGTGCGGGTACCGCTCCAGGAGCGTGTCCAGAAAATCCAGGTCCTCCGGCCAACCGCCCATGTGCGCCAGCATCCACGGCTGCGTGTACGACTCCAGCATCCGCTGCAGCGGTGTGTACTGATCCTTCTTGCTCCCGAAGAACGACCCGTCGGTGTACTTCCCGCGGAACCACGTGTCCGGATCGGCGACGTGGGCCATCAGCATCATCCCGCACTCGGTCGCCGCGTCCGCCTGCCTGCGGCGGATCGGCGCGTCCAGCAGCGCCAGGTCCTCGTGCCCGGAGCCCCGCAGAAACTCGCGCAGGCGCGGCGCCACCCAGAACTTGACCATCCGCGCCCCGTAGACCGCCGCCCACTCCGGGATCCGCGCCAGGAACGCCTCGCCCATCGCCTGCGCCCGGTCCGGGAGGTGATAGTCCGGGATCGCGATAAACCGCACCCGGTCGCCCAGCGCCTCGCGCACGCCCGCGGCCTCGTCCCACCGCGTCTGCGAGTACGTCCGGACCACCCCGTACAGGCTCGCGGCTTCCAGCCAGACCTTCGCCGCCTCGGCGCCGTTCACGTGCGTGTGGGCGTCGATGATCCCGCCCGGGATCGTCGCGAACCGCGACGCCTCGGCGCGATAGTCCAGCCCCAGCCGATTCTCCGCCCAGCGGCGTCTATCCTCGGGCACGTCCGACCAACCTTTCTCAAGACCCGAAGCAGGCCTCGTTCGGCGCACGGCACCGATGGTAGACCCCCAGCCCACCGCCACCGGAGCCGCACGACCCGGGCCGCCCGAGCCCCCGCGCCCGCGCATCGCCCTCGTCCACGACTGGCTCTGCGGGCACCGCGGCGGGGAGGCCGTCCTCGAACGCCTCGCCCACGTCTGCACCGCGCCCGAGCACCTCGGAGCCGAGCTCGTCGGGGTCTACACCATGTTCGACGACGGACGCGGCATGGGCGCCTTCGAAGACGCCACGCCCCGCGCGCCCACGATCGACACCACCCCGCACGTGGTGAGCACGCTCGGGCGCCTGCCCCTGGCGAGCGGGCGACTGCGCAAGCCGCTGCTCCCGCTCTACCCCCTCGCAGCCGCGGACCTGAGCCGCCGGCTCGCGCAGGCACACGCGCGCAGGGGGCTGGACCTGGTCGTGTCCTCGAGCAGCGCATGGGTCAAGAACGTGCGCG
>JBJHBZ010000037.1:0-17502 GCA_050485765.1 Phycisphaerales bacterium
CCCACTCCCACTCCCTCTTTGATCCTTTCTCTGACCTGTCACGGATCTCTCCCCGAGAGGTCAGCGTTCTCCCCTCCGCGCCGCCCAGAGCCGCACCGCCTCCGGCTCCCGCGCGTACACCGGCACCAGCGCCCCCGCGTCCAGCGCCGACAGCACGCCCCCGAGCCGTGCGACCACGCCCGCGTCGTACGCCGGCGGCACAACCCGCACCCCCGCCGCTTCCGACGCCGCGACAAACCCCGGCGGCAGAAAACGATCCGCCACCACCGCCTCGCTCCCGCCGAGCAGCCCCGCAAACTCCGCCGCGTCCATCACCGCGCCGCGCACCTCATCCACGCCCAGCACCTCGCCCGCGCACAGCACCGTCGCGTGCGCCCGATCCCCCTTGCTCGCCAGCACAACCACGAGCCGAGCCCCGGCCTCGACCACGCCGCGCTCCACAAGCCCCACGCCCACCGCCACCGGCGTCGGCACACGCACCGCCGACGCCCCCAGCGCCAACGCCAGCATCTGGCCCGTCACGCACGCCACCCGCAGCCCCGTGAACCCCCCCGGCCCCACGCTCACCGCCACGCGACCGATCGACCCGCGAGCCACCCCCGATCGCCCCACCAGCCGATCGATCGCCGGCATCAGGTCGTCATCATGACGCCCGCCACCACCGCCCCCATCCCCACGCCCCCCGATCCCCTCCAGAAACACACCCCCCTCGGACCACAACCCCACCGAAGCCCCCCCCGCCGACGGGTTGCTCGCCTCAATCCCCAGCACCCACCCCCGACCATCCTCCGCCCCAGGATCACGCCGCTCACCCATCCTGCCCTCCCTGCCGACGGCGTTTCTTCTCCCCTTGCTCGCGCTTCGCCCGCAGACGACGCTCGATCGCGCCGCGGCTCGGCTTGGTCTTCTTCCTCGCTTTCGGCTTCACGATCGCCCGCGCCACCACCTCCGACAGTCGCTCAAGGCACGCCGCCTTGTTCCGCGCCTGCGTCCGGTGCTCGTTGGACACGATCACGAACGCATCGCCCTCGGTCGTCAGCCACCGCTGCCCCAGCGCCGCCGCCCGTGTGCGCGCGCCGCTGGTGATCGGCAGGTCCGCCAGCGCCACCGTCAGGCGGCACGCCGTCGCCCGCTTGTTCACGTTCTGCCCGCCCGGCCCGCTGCTGGCGGCCTCAAACTCGGCGCGGATCGCCGACGCGGGCACCACCACGCCCGGCGCGAGCCGAACGCCGTCGCCCCCATCTCCGCTCGGCTCTTGCAAGACCCGCTCCATCCCGAACGGTACGCTTGCCCACCGCGCATGCTCCGACCAGCCGCCCCCATCGCAGCCGTCGCACTCCTGTGCCACCCCGCCCCGGGCGAACTGCCCGAGGACGCCCCCGCGCCCATGCCCAGTCGCGATGCCTGGCGGCTCGAACGCGCGCACCTCGAACTCGCCGCCTGGTACGCCGCCGCCAGCGGCAACCTCCGACTCCCGGGCTCCACGCCCGACCCCGCCCCCAGCCTTGCGGCTCTCAACCTCGACAGCCCCGCCCTCCAGCCCATGCTCCGCCTCGACCTGCTCTTCGACAACCCCGGCTCCGCCCAGCGCCCACCCCCCAAGGCCCGCCTCACCTTCAGCGGCTTCGCCTACAGCCAGACCGGCTCCGCCTTTCTCACCGAGCCCGTCAGCCTTGGGAGCGTTCAGGCCCTCACCGACGAACGCGTCGAGACCCGTCTCCGCGTCGAGCACGTCTCCGCCGGCGCGGGCCTCCGACTCGTCGGCTTCGACGAGCAGCCCGACCGCTTCACCGCCCGCCTCGACGCTCTCGTCGGGATGCACGCCTTCCGCACCGACACGCGCCACCGCGTCATCCAGGCCGCCCCCGGCAGCGGCACCCCTCTCGCCGACCGCACCGCCCAACGCGACGACACCTGGTTCTTCCCATATCTCGGCGCCCGGCTCGACATGGACTTCGAGCGACGCTTCCTGATCCACCTCGAGTCCACCGTCGGGGGGATCGACGGCATCGGCGACAACGCCGGGCTCGCTTGGGACATCCACACCGGCTTCAACTACCGCCCACACCCCGCCGTCATCCTCGGCGTCGGCTACCGGAACCTCTCGCTCAACCTCGACGCCGGCCCGGAGCGAGACCCCGCCAAGTGGCGCGGCGCCCTTGCCGGGCTCACCTGGCAGATCGGGATCGACTTTTAACGCCCCTCTCCGGCACACGCCCCCCAGAGAGAACACCAGCCCCCGGACCCGCGCTCCAGACCCTATCATCCGGTTGAAAACCCTGATTTTGTGCCCTCTTGCGGGCTTTGAGATCCCCGGGATTGTGCGCATCTTCCGCGATATGCACTGTTTAGCGCAAGTTGCCAGCACGAAGGCGTTGACCGGACCCCGACGTCCTGCCATACTCACGCCCGGACCCGCGATCATGCGGGTTCGGCGGCACCTGCCGCACGAGGAAGAGAGACCAAACCGGGCCAATGACGCGAAACCCGCACGCCGTCCCACGGCGTCGGCATCGCGCCCTCCCGCCCGGATTCACCACGAACGCCCCCCGGGGATGAGGCGAACATGGCACCAGCCGGCACGCAGAACTCTGTCCGTCCCGCCCGCGCCCGCCAGCCCGAGCTCAAAACCGTCACCAAGAAGGAACTCACCGACCGCATCGCCGACGAAACCGGGCTCAAGCGCACCGACGTCAAGAAGATCGTCCAGGCCTTCCTCGACGCGATTGTCGACCAGCTCGGCGAGGGCAACCGGATCGAGTTCCGCGACTTCGGCGTCTTCGAGACCAAGAGCCGAGCCCCCCGCATCGCGCAGAACCCCAAGACGCTCGAGCGCGTCGAAGTCCCCGCTAAGCGAACGGTCAAGTTCAAGGTCGGTCGCCTGATGCGCGAGCGGATGGAAGCCCCGATCGAAGCGCCCCCCGCCGCCTCGCCCTCGCCCAAGCCCGACGCCCGGGCGAACACGCACGCCGAGGTCAAGCCGCTCCCGGAACGCGCCCTGAGCTGATCCGCCCGCCCGGCGTTCATCCCCTCGCCCCGCCCGTGGGCTCGGGAGCCCGCATGCCGCGAGAGCCCGCCCAGCCGCCGCGTTCCAAACGCTCGCGCACGCCGCGGACCGACCGCTTCGAGGGCGCCGCCTTCCGCGGCGACTGCCCGCGCTGCGCGTACCCTTGGCCCCTCCCCTTCGAGGCCGACCTGGAGGGCGCCCCCCCGGCCCCCGCGCCCAATCGCTGCTCGGAGTGCGGTCTGACCCACGCCGCCCGGCACCGATTCATCCGCGCGTATCGCGACAACGCCGCACTCCAAACCCACCACCGGCGCACGCTCGGGGTGCTCGCGCCGCTGCTGTACATCCTCCCGCTCGCCGCCATCTTCGGCCCCATCATCGTGATGATGCTCTTCGCCACCACCGGGCGAGGCGGCTTCTTCGCCGCGCTGCCGATCTACATCGTGACCCTCGGCGTCTGGGTGATCGGGCCGCTCGTCGGCTTGCTCCTCTGCCTGCGCCTGTTCAAGAGCGACCGCGCCGACCGCCTGCTCTGCGGTCGCGAGCACCGCTGGGCCAGATGGTGCGCCGTCGCGCCGATCGCGATGTATGGCACCATCCTGGTGCTGATCGTCTCGTCGTACAACCCGCCGAACTGGGTGACGAACGCGGTGCTGATCCCGCTGTTCGTGCTCGGGATCGGCGGCTTGCTCGCGCTCCCGATCTTCGCGGTGCGCCGCCTGACGGTCATCGCCGCACGCCTCGGCGCGTTCCACGTCGCGCGCAAAGCCGAGCGCCTCGTGCGCACGTTCCTGATCGTCTACGCCCTCGCCATCACGCCCTTCATCGTGCAGGCGCTGCTGAGCACCTTTCCGGGCATGCCGGGCACGCCCGCGATCGTCGGCCTCCCGAGCACGCTGCTCTCCCTAGTCGCTTTTGTCGCAGTCGTCATCGTGCTCAGCAAAACGATCAGCGCGATGTACCAGGTCTGCGGCATGCTGCACAGCGAGCGGGCCCCGGCGCGGCGCTCCAGGCGCTCGCGCACGCCGCGAACCGATCGTTTCGAGCGCGCCCTCCAAGGCGACTGCCCGCGCTGCGGGCGCGCATCGACACTCGCGCTCGAAGCCGACCTCAAGCACTCGTCCGCCTCGAAACGCTGCCCCGACTGCCGCCTGACCCACGCCGCGCGTCGCCGCTTCACCCACGCCTACCGCGGCAACACCAAGCTCCAACGCCGGCACCGCGGCGCGATCGCCCGTCTCGCCGGGCTGCTCCATCTCACCTCGGTCGCCGCGGCCATCACGATCATCGTGACGTTCCTGCTCGATCCGTTCTTCGAGGTCTTCGGGCTCTTCGGCCTGATCATCGTGATGCCCTACGCCGCCCTCGTGTTTTTCACAACATGCCTCGCGCCCCTGCTCGCGACCTGCCTGGTGTCGCCCCTGTTCAAGGACGACCGACCCGACCGCGTCATGTTCGGATCTGAACTCACGCTCGCCCGATGGGGCGTGGTGGCGGCGATCGTCTTTTTCCCAGTGATGCTGGCGATCGCCCTCACCAGCATCAACCTCAGCGGCAACACCCCGAACGCGCTGCTGCTGGTGCTCGCGAGCATCGGCGCGATCGCCCTGCTCGCGCTCCCGATCTTCACCGCCCGGCGTCTGACCGTCATCGGTGCGCGAGCCGGCGCGTTCGACCGCGCCCGCAAGGCCGAGCGACTTGGGCGCACGATCATCGGCGTCTATGCGATCATCGCGATCACGCTCAGCGTGCCGGCCATGGCCCGCGCGTACCCCGGCGCGCCGGGCATGAGCGCGATGCTCGGCTGGCCGAGCACGCTGCTCAACGCCGCCGCCTGCGTCGCGGCGGTCTTCCTGCTGGTCAAGAGCGCGATGGTGATGAACCGCGTCCGCGCCGCGCTCGGCGATGACGGGCTGGCGATCGCCCTCGCGTTTACGCCCCCGCCGTCACCGGACCCAAGGCCGGGCCAAGGGTCGGGCCGAGCTTCAGCATCCGCTCCAACGCCATGAGCGCCATCCGGCGGGCCTCGGGGTGGACGCTGACCTGATTCACCACCTTCGCCTCGCCGTCCTTGGTCCCGATCCCGCAGAGGTTGTCGAGCACCCACAGCAGGTGCGGCTCATCGATCCGGTACATCGTCGTGCACAGGCACTGGCAATCGCTCAGGATCCGCACGTGGACGCCCCGCGCCGCGGCCGCCTTTGACAGGCGGTTCACCAGGTGGATCTCCGTCCCCACCGCCCACTTCGAACCCGGCT
This sequence comes from Phycisphaerales bacterium, assembly GCA_050485765.1. Taxonomy (GTDB): domain Bacteria; phylum Planctomycetota; class Phycisphaerae; order Phycisphaerales; family UBA1924; genus RECY01. Next base: position 5,266 of record JBJHBZ010000037.1, read on the forward strand.
CGGCCGCCTCGATCTGGCGGATGATGAACTCCGTCGAGCCCGCGAGGTCCGCCTTGTCCACGACCTCCTTGCAGCACTCGGGATGCACCAGGATCGTCGTCGGCGTCTCGCCCCGCACGATCAACTGCTCGTTCTCCGCGCGGATCTCGTCGCAGTGCTCCGGGCGGAACAGCTTGTGCACCGAGCAGTGCCCGGCCCACAGAATCACCTTCGACCGCAGCACCTGGTCCTCGCTCGCCCCGCCGAGCGCCTCGCCCCGGGCCGTGCGCTTCGGGTCGTAGAGGCACGTCTGCGTGCGCACATCCAGCCCATACTTCGCAGCCGTGTTGCGCCCAAGGTGCTGATCGGGCAGGAAGAGGATCTTGACGTCCTCGCCGTCCGCCAGCGGCTCGTCCCCGCCGCGCATCGCCCAGTCGAACACCGCGTCCGCGTTGGAGCTGGTGCAGCACGCCCCGCCGCGCTCGCCGACGAACGCCTTGATCGCGGCCGACGAGTTCACGTACGTGATCGGCACCACGCGCCCGCGCCACCCCTGGGCCGCGAGCGACTCGTGGATCGCCTCCCACGCCTCGACGGTGTCGTCGTACTGCGCCATGTCCGCCATCGAGCACCCGGCTGAGAGATCCGGCAGGATCACCCGGACGTCGTCGGGCGTCAGCACGTCGGCGGTCTCGGCCATGAAGTGCACGCCGCAGAAAATGATCGTCCGGATCCCGGGCTGGCGTTCCACCAGCTCCGCGGCCTCCTGACTGAGCTTCAAGCTGTCGCCGGTCAGGTCCGCGTGCCGGATCACCTCGTCGGTCTGGTAGTGATGCCCGAGGATCGCCAGCTCGCCCGCGAGGCGGGCCCGCCGGTCCTCGATCTCAGACGCGAGCCGCGCCGGCGGCATCTTCGTGTACCGCTCGGGGAGTGAGGGTTGCCAGAGCATCAACGCCTCCAAACCGCCCGGCCTGCTCACACAAGCCCGCCCGGGTCAAGATTCTACGGGCCCGCCCCCTCCGAAGATCGATTCGCGATCCACGGGCGAGGAGAGTCGGCCAACCCGCAAAAGCGCGGGCTTCGGGGCATTCGCCCGCGCCGGGGTCAGCTCGCCAGGGCGATGTTGAGGGCGTTGAAGGCGATGTGCATGACGATGGGGACGCCGAGGTGGCGTGTGCGTTCGAAGGCGAGCCCGAGGGCGATGCTGAGGATGAAGAGGGTGACCAGGGCGTACCAGGGGACGCCGCCGGGGGCGTGGGCGAGGGTGAAGACAAGGCTGGTGAGGGTGATCGCGACCCAGGGGGACTTGAACGCGCGGAGCATGGCGCTCTGGAGGAAGCCGCGGTAGAGGATCTCCTCGACGATCGGGGCGCCGAGGACGACGCCGGCGATCAGCACCCAGGCCCAGGGATCGCCCAGGTTGCCGGAGAGGGCCTGGAGCGTGGGGTGGGCGAGCTGTTCGGGGGGCTCGCCGGTGATGCCGGCATGGGCCCCTGCGGCGAGGGAACCGACGAGGGCGACGACCGGGAAGGTGAGCAGGAAGGCGAGGAGCCCGAGCGGGAGGTCGGCGGGGTGGACGCGGAGGCCGGTCTTGGCGACGCCGCGGGCCATGAGATATGCCATCCCGATCGCGACGGCGGCCGCGATGGTCATCGCGGCGCCGGTGACGCCGGCTTTGAACCGGAGCGAGTCCTCGGGGGCCTGAGCCGTGATCCAAGGCTGCTGGGCGGCGAAGGTGTAGCTCATCGCGGTGGTGAGGTAGACAAGCAGGGCGGCGAAGAGCCAGATGAGCCCCGGGTAGCCGCTGACGTCACGCGGCCCGCTCCGGGCGATCGATCCGGGGCGGATGACGTCACCCGCCCACAGAAGACACAGCACCGCGAGGGTCGCGATCGCGAGCAGGACGAGCTTCCACTGGCGGAGCAGCTCGAGGATGTCGCCGAGGCGGACGTCCTCGACCGGCTGACCGCCGCTCGCCATCGCCTGGGATGCGCCTGCGAGCAGCGTGCAGGCAATGATCCCGGTTATGAGCATGCCTGAGACGGATCGGGCCCGCGGCGGCCCCGGTGGGATGCCGGCGCGGCTCGGCGAGATCGTCGAGCACACCCGCGCGGTCATCGAGCACGCCCGGGCCACGACGCCCGAGGCGGAGCTGGTCGCGCGGGCGCAGGACGCCGAGCCGGCGCGGGCGTTCGCGTCGGCGGTGCGGGACTCGCGCGAGCTGACGGGGGTGATCGCCGAGATCAAACGCCGCAGCCCGAGCGCCGGGATCATCCGGGCGCAGGGATCGCGCTGGTCGGGCGACCACCCTCTGGACCGTGGTGTGGGCTTTGAACCGGAGGGCATCGCGGCACGCTACCTCGTCGGGGGGGCATCGGCGATCTCGTGTCTGACGGACGAAAAGTTCTTCGGCGGGGATCTTTCCTACATCGCGCGGATCAAGGCGGCCTGCCCCCTCCCGGTTCTGCGAAAAGACTTCATCCTGGAGGCGTACCAGGTCTACGAGGCGCGGGCGGCGGGGGCCGACGCGGTGCTCCTGATCGCCGAGTGCCTGCTCGACTCGGACGGCTCGGCCTCGCGGATCGCCGACCTCCTGGCGCTGAGCGAGTCGCTGGGGATGTCGACGCTGCTGGAGATCCACGATCGGGCCTGCCTGGCATCCGTCGCCCACCTGGTGGGCCCGGACGCGCCCGAGCTGCGTCTGTTCGGGGTCAACAACCGGGACCTCCGGACGATGCGGACGGACCTGGGGCACGTCCTGGGGCTGCTGGGGGAGATCCCGGACCGGACACGCCTGGTCGCCGAGAGCGGCATCACGACGCGGGAGGACCTGGACCGGCTGCGGGAATCGGACGTGCGGATGGCGCTGGTAGGTGAACACCTGATGCGCCACGACGACCCCGGGGCGGCGCTGGCGGGCTTGCTGCACCGGGCGCCGTCGGAGGCGGAGGGGTAAGCGCCGCTTGGTGTGGGCGGGTCTGTGTCCGAAAATATGAATGCCGCGTCACTGGCCGAAGAACACCCGAATAAAGGGGTTTTGGTGGAGGATCTTGCAACGCGGTGACGGAGGGGGTGTAGTTGATAGGTGCGCGTTGCGAAGAAATGGTTGCGACGGTGTGGATGAGGCGTGCGTATCACGCTGTGGACGATTTTTCGCGGCGTGTTCGCCGCGGGATTCTGGGAGAATCGACGATGCCTGTGAGCCGAATTTTTGCGTTGCTTGCCACCCTGCCCTTGGCGGGTGGTGCGTGCTTATGGGGTGCTCCGGCATTGGGTCAGACCTCGGGCTCGGGGCAGGACCGCGGCGGTGAGTTGGAGAGCGGCGCACAGCCGCGAAGCGGTTCGGGTCGTCCTGGCGTGCCTTCGGAGCTGCGTGCGCTCATCGAGCGTGCGGACCGTGCTTGGAACGCCTTGGATTCGGTGGTGTTTGAATTCGAGGCTCACCCGAAAGGCATGGAGCAAGTGACCACACAGATGCCGACGGCCTCCGGCGAGTTGTGGGTCCGTCCGGCCGAGGACGGGGCGGGCCTTGTGCGCGCAGCCGGTACCGGTCGGGTTGGTGAAGAAGGCGAGCCCTCGTCGTTCGATGTGTCATGGAACGAAACCCGGGCAACGTGGATCGACCACGAGAGCAAGCGGGTGCTGCGCGGTGCGCGCCCGACAGGCTTCAGCGGGCAGATGGCGATGACCGTGATGCTCCCGCCTCTGGAAGGGCTTCGCGGCAAGAGCCCGTACGCGTCGCTCGCCGCGGAAGCCGAGCGTGTGATGTCAGGCCCGGCGGTCGAGCTGGACGGCGAACGCTGCGAGGTCATTATTTTCATGATCGGGCAAGCAGGGTACCGCTTCGCCATCGCGCCGGACGGACTGCCTCGCCAGGTGATGGTGCAGTTCCCGATTGTGAGCCAGGAACTGGTATTGAGCCGTCCGGATACCAGCCGAAACCTCAGCCCCTCGGCGTTCGAGATTCGCGTGCCCGAAGGATACCAATCGGCGCTGGCGCCGGAGCATCGCCCGCAGGTGCAAGGGCGCCGCCCCGTGGAACGCCAGACGCGAAGCATCGAACCGGGCGGGGCAAGCCCCGTCACGGATCGACCCGAGGCACAGCAGCAGCCGCGAGTGGAGGACGCGACGCGCCCGTTGGCGCCCGCCTTCGAACTCAAGACTCCGAGCGGGGGCACGATCCGCCTCGAAGACCTGAGAGGACGCGTCGTGGTGCTGGATTTCTGGGGCACGTGGTGCTTGCCGTGCAAGCTGAGCAGCCCGTTGGTTCAAAAATTGCACGAGGACTACGAGGGCAAGCCCGTGACCGTGCTGGGCCTCGCGGTGCGCGAGCGGGACCTGAGCAAGCCGCAAGAATACATGGATGAAAACGGGTACACGTACACGATTCTTCTGGAAGCAGACGCCGTCGCGTCGGAGTACCGTGTGCGGGCGTATCCGAGCTTTGTCGTGATCGGACCCAGCGGCGAACTGCTGCACATGGCCCGCGGCTTCCACCCCGAGAACAACAACCCCTTCGAGCAGATCCGCGAGATCATCGACCAGCAACTCGCTGCGATGGACGAGTGACCTCACGACACCGAGTCGAAACCGCCTCAACGCCAAGCCCCGCGTCCCTGCCCACAACACCGGGCCGGAACGCGGGGCTTGTTCTCGAACGACACTCGCATCACCGCGACGGCGACGGGGTTATTGCTCCGCGAGCCAGAGCCCGAGGTAGTAGTTGAGGTCGGCGGTATTCACGATGCCGTCCGGCACGCCGTCGAGCCCAGGGCCGGTGAAGTCCGCGCGTTCGTCGGCATCGAGCCAGAGCATGAGGAAGTAGTTCAGGTCGGCGATGTTGACCACGCCGTCGGGCACCCCGTCCATCTCCGGCCCGGTCAGGTCCGCCGGCGAGGTCGACGGGGCGCACCCGCGCCAGATGATCAGCACGTCATCGACCGCCGCCTCCACGATCGAGCCCACGAAGTCCTGCGCGATGAACCGCACCCGCACCTGGTCCGTCGGCTCCACGAAGTCGGCGATCCGGAACTCCTTCCGCACCCACGCGTTCGCGTTCTCCTTCACCGTCTCCAGCGTCGTCCACGTCGCGCCGTCGTCGTTCGAGATCAGGATCGGCATCTCTTCGATGTTCGGGTTCGCGCCCTGATCGTTCGAATACCAGCGGTGATACACCAGGTACGCGTCACGCCCCGCGGGACTGGTCGCGTCCAGGCGCGGGCTGGTCAGCGTCGTCGCGCCGTTGTCGACGTCGTGCGAGCCGAGGCTCGTGCCCGCGCGCCCGTCGGTCACCCAGCACTTCTCGCCGCCGGGCGTGTGGTCGCTCCCCGGCTGGGCGGCGGTCGCCTGCGGGATCGCCAGCTCCCAGATGCCCGTCGTCGCGGTATCGGTCGGCACGCCGACGGTCCAGCCCAGGTCCACCTCGCAGTGGTCCTCGTACACGATCGTGTCAAAGTCGGGATCGAACGTCGAGAGCGTGTACGGCGCCTCGGGCGAGGCGTTGGTCACGACCTGCCCCCCGACGGGCGTCGCCTCGAAGTAGTACTGCACGTCCACGCCGCACGCGCCCGTCGGCAGGATCACCTCGTACAGCCCCGCGCCGAGGGCGGTCAGGTCGGCCGCGCTGTACGAGCCCTCGTCGCCGAAGCGGAACCGCACGCGCGGGCTCACGTTCGGATCGACCTGCTCCGCCGCGTTCTGAATCGTGATCGGGAACGTCACCAGGCTGTCGGCCTCGGCGCTCTGCGGGCGACCCTCCGGGAACGCGAACACCAGCGACATCGAGACGCGCTCCGCGAACAGCAGCGCGGCCTCATAATTCTCCATCGCCGTCGGCAGGATCTGCGACACCGGCGGGTTGAACCCCGCCAGCCCGCCGCCCGCGGGACGCAGCTCCACCGTCAGGCTGTAGACGCCCCGGTCGGCGTAGAACCAGTCGGTCGAATCGCCGGCCGCGACGTAGAGCTGGTAGCTCGCGATCGGGTTGTAGAACACGCCCGTGAGCGACACGATCAGGTTGCTCATGTCTTGGGTGAGGTTCTGGAAGAAGGTGCGATCCGGCTCGGGCGGGAGCTGGGCCGCCCCGCCGAACGGGTAGAGGATGAGCTGGCTGTAGCTGTGATAGTCGATATGGGCGACGAGGTTGGGCGTGCTCTCGGCGAGGTTGCGGAGGACCTGGGTCTCGGGCTCGCTGAAGGGCGCGGTGCCGCGGTAGGTGTCGCTGGACCCGAACCCGCTGGAGCCCGGGCCGCCCCAGAGGTGCCCCCAGTTGCGGTTCAGGTCGACGCCCCAGGTGCCGTCGCCGTTGTTGCGTCGGTTTTTGCGCCAGTAGCGGCTGCTGGTCCATGAGAACTCGTACCCGTCGGGGTTGGCCATGGGCACGATGTGGAAGACGACCTCGTCGAGCAGGGCGGTGACGCGCGGGTCGGAGCCGTAGTTCCGCGCGAGCTGGTCGGCGATGTAGGTCACCGTCATCGGGCTGATCCACTCGCGCGCGTGCAGGCACCCGTTGAACAGGATCACCGGGCGGTCCTCGATCGGCGCCGAGCCGTTGGGCCCGGTGATCGTCAGGAGCTGGATCGGACGCCCCTGCAGGCTCTGCCCGATCGTGTCGATCGTGACCACCTCCGGCGCGGCGATCTGCGTCTGCGCCCAGAACGCCTGGTACTCGGCCAGGGAACGCCAGTTCCCGAACCACGCCGTATCGCGGAGCTGGTTCAACGCGTCGATCTCGGCCCGTTCGGCCTCGACCAGCGCCTGCAGGTCCTCGACTAGCACATCCATCTCGATCCCGAGGCGCGACAACGCCGCACGCTGCGCGGGCGTCACCTGCACGTCCAGCGGGCCCACCGCCGGGCGGCAGTTCATGATCGACTCGGCGATCCCGCTGACCCGCATCAACTCCGCCGGCGTGCGCGCGACGATCCGCACCACCTGGTGCCCGTCGTACCGCTCGGGCACGATCGACCGCTCGAGCCCGCCCGGGCGAGCCTGGAACCCGGCCCCGGCGTGGGCGACCGAAGCCGCCGCCAACAGGCCCATCGCCGCCACCGACCAGCCCACCGAACGCCGACGCCCGAAGACACCGTCACCCCGGCCCGACGGGCCACGATCGCACAGTCCACGCATCAGCCAGCACCTCCGAGCGAGCCGCGGCCCGCCCAGCTTAAGCACCCACGAAGACAATCCCCGGAGCAGGGCCCCGAACCGGCGTCCACCATATCAGAAGATCCCGAACCCGCCGAACGCTTTTTCCAAGCACCAGCGATGCGTTCACCGCACCCCGCAGCGTCGGGACAGGCCGAGCCAGCAGCCCAGGCACGCCCGCCCGGGGAAGCGGTGCCCCGATCTCAGGCGCAAGAAAAACGCCGCCCCGCGCGGCTCGCGGGGTGGCGATGTGAAGATCGGCAAGATGTCAACGCCCCGGCTTCAAGCCCGAGGCGATTCAGCCTCAGGCGCGACGCCGACGGCTGGCGACCAAGCCACCCATCGCAAGCAACGCGGCCCCGGCGGGCGAGGGGATGATCGCAATGCCGCGGACACGACCCTCGTTGGCGAAGACGCTCAGCCCCGTGCCATCGAGATTGATCTCGAGAATGTTGCCACCAAACACGTTCGACTCGGAACGGTCCGCGAAGAGCAGCGTGCCGGTGAATGGGTTGTACTCAAGCTCGCCCGGGAGGAAAGGCTGGGCGGTGTCCGACGAGATGATCGACTGAATACCGGCGAAGTTGCCGTCGGTATCCAGATCAACCCGGTAGATCGTGCCGACCTGATCATCGAAGTCGAACGCGGAGATAAACAGCGTCTGACTATCGACCGCCGTCACGCCGCTCACGCGGGCCACGGGATGGCTCAGCCCGGTGATCGAGGTGTCGCCAAGGTCGACAATCAGCGACTCGGTAGTGGTCAGATCCGGGCTGACAGAGATCCGGTGCAAGGTGCTGGCCCGGCTGAAGCCAGCCGGCGGATTGGTCAGAAGCGTCGCGCTCCCGGCGAGCGTCGAGGCGAAGTACTCGCCCGCGACACCGGGGTTGGCCGCGAGGTATGAACCGCGGTCGTAGGTCGGGAACGAGGTGGTATCCCGGGCCAGCAGGCCGGTCGCAACACCGGTGTTCGCGTTCACGCCGATGAGAGTGGTCGTGAACGAAGGCGAACCAGCGGTCCCCGGGTTGTTGGGGGTCAAGAAGGAGTTGCTCCCCGCGTCGTACACCAGCCCGATCGGGTTCTGGAGCGGATCGCTTTGCGAGAAAACCGAGACGCTCGGCGTGCCGAACGGGTCATCGATGCGATAGATCGCCGCGGTGCTTGGGGTCTGAACCGGACGCGGGCCGCTGTTGACAAACAGCGCCCCGGTCGGGCCGAATGCGAGATCGTTCAGTTCTGCACCGGGATCGGCAATCGTGGTAATGAGTTGGGCTGATCCGCCCAAGGGCTTAAACCACACCCCGCCGTCATCGGTCGTGAACACCACATCGCCCGCGTTCTGCGCCGCCGCCGTGCCGCTGATCGCCGCGATCGCCGCCGCAGCCGCCAATGCCGTCATCCGAGTCTTCGTCATGTCTGGATCCTCTCTCGCTGAAAAAGTGCCCTCTGTCCCAAGCCCTTGAAAAGGCACGCCCGATCCCTGTCGCGGATACCGACAGAACGCCGGGTCCGCGTTCATCCACTTCTCGCCGCCTCTTCCGGGTTTATCCTACCGCGATATTGGGGAAATCTGATACCCCGGTCTGAGAAAACAGGCAAAATCGAAGCCAACCCCTCGGTTCTCACAAAACCTGAATACAGGGCGTGGCCAGCAATCCGTCCGGAAATGATTTCGACCCTCGGCCTCGCCTGGTTTCCGGAAACGGTCCGATTTCCCCCAAACCCCTTCCGGACCCTCGCAACGGCGAGCCCCCATCATCACCCCAGACGCATAAACTCTAATTCAACAAAATCTTACGGCCATCTGCAACCGGTCGCTCCGCCCCTTGCATCCCGACCTCGCCCGGCAACGATTGCTCTCATCCCACCACACGTGCCCCGACGCCCTCCGACTGGCGAGCCATGACCACCCCAACGCCCCCTCCTTCCGCCCCGCCCGAGGGCGCCCCGCATCCCGAGCTCGTCACCCGGCGCGGACGCCGCTTCGCCACCACCGTCGGCGTCCACACCGTCGTCGATGCCTTCAGCTTCATCACCGTCAGCCTCATGCCCCTCCTCCAGACCCAGCTGGAGCTCGCCGACCGACAGGTCGCCCTCCTCCTCGGCGTCGGCTCCATCGCCAGCGGGCTCATCCAACCCCTCGTCGCCTACTTCTCCGACCGCTGGAACACCCGACTCCTCGGCACGCTCGGGCTCGTCCTCGCCTGCCTCGCCATCAGTTGCGTCGGGCTCGTCAACTCCTTTGAGCAACTCCTGATCATCCAGATCCTCGGCACCATGGGCGTCGGCGCCTTCCACCCCCCCGCCGCCGCGGCCGCCGGGCAGCTCGCCGGCGCCCGACGGAGCCTCGGCGTCGCCATCTTCTTCATGACCGGCATGCTCGGGGGCGTCCTCGGCAACGTCCTCAGCCCCGTCTACGTCCGCGAGGTCACCCACGCCGTCGCCGCCGCTTCGACCGAAGCCGCCAAGCCCGACTACAGCATCGGGCTCAAGGCGATGGTCCTGTTCATCATCCCGGGGCTCCTCGCCGCCTGGTGCCTCGCCCGCGCCATCCACCGCGTCCCGCACCGCCTCGGCAACGCCCGCGACGGGCACCTGGCCCTCCCGCCCAAAGAACGGGCCGTCCGGTGGCGGACGGTCATGATGCTCTACCTCGGCAACATCATCTGGTTCACGACCAACATGTCGCTGGTCTACATCGTCTTCCAATGGGTGAAGCGGTTCGTGTCGTTCGACGACGGCGTCGCCGCCAACGCCGCCGAGCCGATCGGGCGTCTCAGCGAGCAGGCCGCCGCTCAGGCCTCGCTCTTCAACGGGCCGATGCAGGCCTCGATGCAGGTCGGGATGGGCGGCGCGGGGCTGCTCGCCGGGTGGCTGCTGCGCACGCATCACGAGAAGCCCGCGATCGTCTGCGTCCCCCTGCTCGGGGCCGCCGCCGTCGCCTGCTTCCCGCACGCCGACGCCCTCCGCGACACGCTCGGCCCGTGGGGCGTGCTCGCGATCGCCTTCGCCCTCAGCGTCGCCGCCGGCATGGGCTTCGGCGGCATGGTCCCCGTCACCATCAGCCTCGCGCAGCGGCTCATCCCGCACCGCACCAGCATGGCAAGCGGGCTCATGCTCGGCGGCGCCTGGGCCTTCGCCTTCATCGGGCCCATCACCACCGAGCACATCCACCGCACCAGCGGGCTCTACCACGCCAGCTACGCCGCAGCCGCACTCCTCGCCGCCAGCGGACTCCTCGGCCTCTTCCTCCCCACCAAACTCATCCACCAGGTCGGCGTGCGCTGAAAACGCGAAACGCAAAACTCAGAACAGCGGATCAGACTCCGCATCCAACCCCTCCACTCGCTCCGGATCCTCCACTCCGATCCGAGCTCTGAGTTCCGAACTCCGAGTTATTGGGCTCCCCCCTACCGCGCCCCCCGCACCCAGCCCCACAACTCGCGCCACCCGATCGCGTCCACCGCGCGGTCGGCTTCGCCCGTGATCTCGTCGAACTCCCGCACTTCCGGAGCCGCCAACAGTTCGGCCGCCGGCGTCTCCACCGGGCCCACCCGCGTCAGCCCCAGGCTCCCCTGCCCCGTCACGCTCACGACCCAGCGCCCGTCGCTCAACGAGCGGTAGACCGCCTTGCCCACCCGCACCCCCGAACCGCCCTCCGCCGACCAGTCCACGCTCGCCAGCTCCGGATCGATCACCAGCCCTTCGCTCGGCGGCGTCTTGTCGTCGAACACCCGACGGATCCACAGCCGACCGTCCAGCACCGCGTAGTCCACATAAATCTCACCCGACGGATCGAACGGCGTCCGCACCTCCCGCAACACCCCACCGCCGCCCCCCTCGCGCCCCGTGCGCACACGCACGGTCAGCGTCCCGCGATCCACGACCAGCTCGGTCACCGCGCTCCGGCGTACGGCTTCGTTGTAGGACTGGCGCAGCGTCTCGTGGTCCGCCGCGAGGGCCGTCAGACGGTCCCGGTACACCTCCGCCGCGACGCTCGCGCGCACAAAGCGGTACCCCATCGCCCCGGCAAAGAGGCTCACCCCCAGCACGACCAGCGTGGTCGTGATCCGCGTCACCGCGCTCGGCAGCCCCAGCAACCCCGCCATCGCCACGCTCCCTTCGAGCCGTCGCAGGCCCGAGAACCACACCCCAAACCGGTGTTGCCCCCGCACAACCCTCACCCCCCGCACAAGGGGGCCGCGCCCGGCCTCACCGGGCCTCGATCACAAGTCATACCCCGATTGGGGTGTCATGTTGTCCATGCCCGAGGCGAGCCGTCCGCACGGAAGCACGCCCCTCGGGCACGGAACCGGATCACACATCGAGAGAGAGGATCGGACCATGCCCCGCACTCGCACCACGTTCGCCGTCACCGTCGCCGCTGTTTCGGGCCTGATCGCCGCGAGCGCCTCGGCCAACAGCGTGATGCCCGACTCGCACGCCATCAACTTCAGCCACCTCCCCTCGCTCCAGTCCTCCTCGCAGGTCGACCTGGGCTGGGTCGTCGCCGACATCACCGCCCCGGTCAGCACGTTCCAGTTCAAGAACGTCAATGGGGCGTACGGCGTCGGGATCGGCGGCGGGGCCGTCCACGGCGAAATCAGCGGGAACGAATCCATCCGCTTCGACTTCTCGGCCCCCGTGCTCGTCACCAGCCTGAGCGTCGCCCACCTCTTCGCCGCCGGCAACTTCGGCGACGTCCTCCACGAGACCGCCACCGTCCTGACCGACCTCGGCGCGTTCCACCTCCAGGTCACCAGCCCCACCACCGCGACCTGGAGCGGCCCGGGCGTGGCGAGCAACCTCAGCATCGGCACCGAAGACGGCGGCGGGCTCTGGGAAGTCGCCGGCTCCAGCATCTTCCCGGGCGCGATCACCCACCTCGAACTCGTCAGCGGCAACCCCGGCGCGGCGAAGTACTCCGACTACGGCTTCCACTCGATGGACCTCCGCGCGGTCCCGATCGTCCCCGCCCCCGCGACGGCCGCCCTGGGCGCCCTGGGCCTCGGCGGGCTCGCTGCCCGCCGCCGACGCGCCTGAGCCAGGCCGCCCCGCGCACGCCTCACCTGCCCGCACCTGCCGATCCCCCCGCCCCGCCCCGTCGCACCG
>JBJHBZ010000037.1:17512-33151 GCA_050485765.1 Phycisphaerales bacterium
ACGGGGCGGGCGTCGTTCGTGACGCGGGCGTGACGGGATCGGGCGGCTCGCCGGGGTACGCTGGTCTCGTGCCGCTCGCCCGTGTGCTGATTATCGAAGACGAAGCCGCCATCCGCGAAGGGGTGCGTGAGACCCTGGAATGGTCGGGGTACGAGCCCGTGGAGGCCGCGACCGGGCAGCAGGGGCTGGACGCGCTCTCGACCGACGCCGCGGGGTTCGACCTCGTGCTGCTCGACGTGCTGATGCCCGGGCTGGACGGGTTCAGCGTGCTGGAGGCGATCCGTCGCGACCGCCCGACGCTCCCGGTGATCATGCTGACGGCGCTCGACGCCGAGGCGGACCGTGTCCGCGGGCTCCGTGGCGGTGCGGACGACTACGTGGTGAAGCCGTTCGGGGCGGGCGAGCTGATCGCGCGGGTGGAGGCCGTGCTCCGACGGTCGCCCGCGCGTCCGAAGGCGGTGCGGACGGTCGACCTGCCCGGGGGGGCGCGGTTCGACGCGGCGCGTCGGGAACTGCTCGCGCCCGGCTCGGGCGAGGGCCCGGTGCCGCTCCCGGAGCTGGAGGCCGCCCTGCTCGAGTACCTGATCGCGCACGCCGACCGGACGGTGACGCGGGAAGAGCTTTTGCGCTCGGTCTGGCGTTTGGACCCGCGCGGCGTCCGGACGCGGACGGTCGACATGGCGGTCGTGCGCGTCCGCGAGGCGCTGCGCGCGGTCGGCGTGGACGCCGAAGCCGTCGTGCGGACCGTCCGCGGCGCGGGGTACGTCTTCGGCGGGACATCATGAGGGGGCGACGGGGCTGGGCCTGGGTGGTCTACGGCGTCAGCGCGCTGCTGGTGCTCGAAGCGCTCGCGTGGGCGGGGTGGCGCGCCTGGCGCGCCGAACGGGAGGCGGCGATCGAGCAGGCCGCCCGCCTCGCGCTGTGGCGGATGGAATCCGTCGCCGTCGAGTTGATCGCACGCGAATCCCGACGCCCGGCGTGGCACTACGAGGCCTACAGCCCCGGCGCGGTCGCGGGCGGCACGCCCGACGAGGCCCCCGGCGTCGCCTCGCTCGTCCGATCCCCCCTGCTCGCCGGGGCGGGCCCGATGATCCGCCTCCACGCCGTCATCGAGCCCGACGGGGGCGTCCGCTCACCCACCGCCCCGGGCGGGGCCGATCGCGAGCGGGCACTGGCCGAACTCGGCGCGGCGGCTCCCCTGGCGGAGTGGCTCCTGACCGAAGAACGCTTGGAGCGGTGGCAGCCCAGCCTGCGGGCCGCCCTCCTGCCTGCGCCCGACGCCGACGCACCACGAGCGTTGAGGGAAATGACGCTCATGCGCCAATCGACGCGCGCCCCCGATGCCGCGCGCCAGCTCGCGGCGGCTTCGCCCGCGCGGGAAGACGAGGAGCCGCGGGACGAACTCAAGGCGTCGGAAGACCCGGGCTTTGAGAGCGCCCGGGCGACGGTCGCGGCGACCCTGGCCGAGGCCCTCGCCGACGCCGAGCCCGATCGCGACGAGGGTGACCGGTGGTCGCGTCCGACGCGTCTGATCGCGGCCGGGGAGGCGGGCCCGATCGCCGCCCGCTGGATCGCGATCGAGGGCGAGCCGGACCCGGCGCTGGTCCTGCTCCGCCGGGCGACGCGCCCGGTGCTCGGGACCAGCCCCGGCGAACCGCCGGCGCGGGTGACGCAGGTCGCGGTCGTGGACTGGGACGCCCTCTCGGCCCGCCTGACGGGCTCGATCGTGGACCTCCTGCCCGGGGCGCGGGTCCGGGCGATGGGCGAGCCGGGCTCGGGGTATCCGCTGGCGACGCTCCCGGTCGCGCTCGATCCGGGACGGGCGCTCCCGCCGGGCTCGGCGGCCGGTCGGGCGGCGGTCTGGACCTTTTCCATCGCCGGGCTCGCGGTGCTCTCGGCGATCCTGGCGATCGGGGTCGTCCTGCGGGCGGCGCTGATGAACGCGGATCGGCGGGCCCGGTTTGTGACGGGCGTGACGCACGAGCTCCGCACGCCGCTGACGGCCCTGCGCCTCAGCACGGACCTGGCGGCTTCGGCCGCCGCCCGGGGCGACGCGACCAAAGCCGCCGAACTCGCCGCACGCTCGCAGGCGCAGGCGACGCGCCTGGAGCGGATCGTGGAGTCGGTGCTCGCCTACGCGAAGGCGGCCGGCCCGCGCGGGAGCGACGCCCCGGCGAGCCCGAGCGCGACGGTGCTGGAGGAAGCGCTCCCCGGCGTGCGAGCCGTCGCGGAAGGGGCGAACGTCGCGTTGACGGTCGACATCGATGAGGCGGGCGGGCGGGCGATGGTCCGCCTGCCCGCGCCGGACCTGGAACGGGTGCTGTCGAACTTGATTGAGAACGCCGGGCGGTACGGGCGGGCGCCGGGGCTGAGCACCTCCGAGCCCGCGCCGGCGACGGTCACCTTGCGCCTGGTGGACGGGGGCCGGCGGGTCGCCTTCGGGGTGCGCGACGGCGGCCCGGGGGTCGCGCGGCGGGATCGACGCCGGATTTTCCAGGCGTTCGAGCAGGGGCGGGACGCGTCGGGGCGCGGGCAGGGCGTCGGGCTGGGGCTGGCGTTGAGCCGCGAGCTGGCGCGTCGGTCTGGGTCGAGGGTGCGGCTGGCGCCGACGCCTCGCGGGGCTTGGTTCGAGTTGGTGACGCCGACGGTGGAAGGCTCCGGGAGAGGGCGGTAGACTTGCAGCCGCATCGGGCCGATGGTTCCGGTGTGGTTGCCGGGCTTGTAGCTCAGTTGGTTAGAGCGCACCCCTGATAAGGGTGAGGTCACAGGTTCGAATCCTGTCAGGCCCATTGATGATGGAAGTCGAGGCTTGATGGCGGGCGGCCATCCCGGGGCGGGGGTGGCCGTTGCTGTTCCTGAGGGATGAGCCCCCGCGTCCGGGCATCGTGTCGGGGTGTTGTCTGTAAAATCGTCGCGTGCTCGCGCGGCTGGTCGCGGGCGGATGTGGAGCGTGCAGGGATGCGGCAGAACCCCGACGGGACACGTCGAACGTTCGGCCAGGACTTCAAGCAGTTCTTTGGTCGCGGTTTGGCGATCCTGCTGCCCTCTGTGCTGACGCTGTGGATCCTCTGGCAGCTCGCGTTATTCGTCTATTCCAACGTGGGCGAGCCGATCAACCGGAGCGTGCGCCTGGTCATCATCGAGGTGACGCCGCGGGTGGTGAGCGACGAGCGTCTGCCGTCGTGGTTCCGCGTGAGCCGGGAGGAGATCGAGGCGGCCCGATTGCGGACGGAGTTCCGCTCGACGGCCCGAGCGACCGACGACCGCGTGCGCCGGTACGTGCGGAGCGAGAAGCTCCGCGATTTCTGGAACGACCACTGGTACCTGGAGATGACCGGGCTGCTGGTGGCGATCGTGCTGATCTACTTCGTAGGCGTCTTCCTGGGCGGGCTGATCGGGCGTCGGATCTACACGCGCCTGGAGAAGCTGTTCTCGCGCGTGCCTGGGTTCAAGCAGGTGTACCCGCACGTCAAGCAGGTGACGGAGATGGTGCTGGGCGAGCGCCCGATCGCGTTCAACCGTGTCGTGCTGGTGCAGTACCCGCGGAAGGGTGTCTATACGGTCGGGCTGGTGACGGGAAGTTCGATGCGTTCGATCCGCGCGGAGGTGGGCGGGGACGTGGTGAGCATTTTCGTGCCCTCGACGCCGACGCCGTTCACGGGGTTCACGATCACGGTGCCCAAGGACGAGGTGATCGACCTGCCGGTGAAGGTGGAGGAGGCGATCCGGTTCTTTATTACGGGTGGGGTGCTGGTGCCGGACAAGGAGGTGTGGGATACCTCCGGGGAGAACGCGCCGCAGCCGTTGCAGCCCCCGCCGGGCATCCCGCCGGGGGAGACCTCGCTCCCTCGGCAGCCCGCGCGTCCGGATCGCGATGAAGACCGGGACTGAGCCCTCTCCGCTCGGGATCGGATCGTGTTCGGGCTCGGGATCGCTCGGGGGCGGTCGCCGCGGTACGATGGTGCGAAGCGTGGGTCGGCTGGCGCCGTCCCGGGTGTTCTGGTGGGGAAGGAGCCGCGATGCGTATCGACGTGGTCGGACGGAACCTGGACGTGACCGACGCCATCCGGGCGTACGCGGAGCAGAAGGGCGAGAAGCTGCCGCGGTATTACGACGGGGTGCAGCAGGTGACCTTCACGATCCAGCGTCACGACGACAAGAGCGGGCCGAACTACGACGTGGAGCTCGTGACCGACGTGGAGAAGCACGACGCGTTCGTCTGCCACGGGAAGCACGAGGACCTCTACGCGGCGATCGACGACTGCGTGCACAAGGGCACGCGTCAACTGACGGATTTCAAGGAAAAGCTGAAGCTCCAGCACCGTTGAGGGCTGTTGCAAGCGTTGCCGGGGGACGGTCGGCCCGTGCGTGTGACCGGGCGGCGGTCGTCCTGCCATCAGGAGGCGGAATCGGATGAAACTGATGGACATCGTGGTCCCGGGCGCCGTGGTGCCGAAGCTGTCGTCGACCGATCGCGACGAGGTCGTCGCGGAGCTGGTCGACGCGCTGGTCTCGGCCGGGGCGGCCGACGCCTCGATGCGCGACACCCTGATCGAGCAGGTGCTGGAGCGTGAGAAGAAGGGCTCGACGGGCTTCGGGCGCGGCGTCGCCGTCCCGCACGTCAAGCACAAGAACCTCCCGAAGATGGCCGCGGCGATCGGGCTGAGCCAGCAAGGGGTCGACTTCAACGCCCTCGACAAGCAGCCGGTCTACTCGGTCTTCCTGCTCCTGAGCCCGGAGGACCAGCCCGAGCACCACCTTGAGGCGATGGAGGTCATCTTCAGCAACCTGAGCAAGGACACGTTCCGGCGTTTCCTGCGGCAGGGCGAAACGGTGGAAGACGTCGTGACGCTTCTGGAAGAAGCGGACACGCAGCGCCTGAGCGGATGAGACGGGCTGCTGACTCGAGGGGACGCCAGAGGGCATGAAGACCGTGCCGGAACGATGCGTGCTGACGGCGAAAGTCGGGAACCGGCTCGGGCTCCACGCCCGGCCG
Organism: Phycisphaerales bacterium; assembly: GCA_050485765.1. Taxonomy (GTDB): domain Bacteria; phylum Planctomycetota; class Phycisphaerae; order Phycisphaerales; family UBA1924; genus RECY01. The sequence goes on from JBJHBZ010000037.1 coordinate 22,509, forward strand.
GCGATGTCGCTCGTCGACCTCGCCGGCGCGTACACCTCCACCGTCACGATCCGCAAGGGCACCCACGAGGTCGACGGCAAGAGCATCATGCAGGTCATGATGCTCGCGGCGACGCAGGGGACCGAGCTGGAGATCGTCTGCGAAGGCGTCGACGCCGAAGCCGCCGCCAAGGCGATCAAGCACCTGATCGACTCGGGCTTCGACGAGGACTGAGCCGGGCGCGAGCCGCGATCAGGCGTCGGCCCGCTCCGCGCGTGCCGCGAGCTCGGCTTCGCTGGCGAGTTCGTTCTCCGTCGCCGCGATGACGCCCGCGACCATGCAGTCGCCGGTGACGTTGCAGCACGTGCGGCACATGTCCAGCACGCGATCGACCGCGAAGATCACCGCGACACCCGTCGCCATCATCTCGGCCGGGAAACGCAGCGCCTGCATGACGATCACGAGCATGACCATGCCGACGCCGGGGACGGCGGCGGTGCCGATGCTGGCGAGCGTGGCGGTGAGGACGACGGTGAGCTGCTGCCCGAGATCGAGGTTCATGCCGAAGAGCTGGGCGATGAAGACGGTGGCGACGCCCTGGTAGAGGGCGGTGCCGTCCATGTTGACGGTGGCGCCGATGGGAATGACGAAGCTTGTGATTTCTTCGCTGACGCCGAGTCGTTCTTCGACGCACTCCATGGTGACCGGGAGCGTGGCGCCGGAGCTGGAGGAACTGAAGGCGAGGAGCTGGGCGGGGGCGATGGCTCGGAAGAATCGCGCGTAGCCGACCTTGGCGACGGCTCGGAGGACGCCGGGGTAGACGCCGAACATCATGATTGAGAGCCCGGCGACGACGACGAGGACGTAGCCCCCGAGCGCGCCGAGCACGCCGAGGCCCATGTCAGCAACAACGCCGACCAGGAGCGCGAAGACGGCGTAGGGCGCGATGCTCATGATCCAGTGGACGATGCGGATGACCACGTCGGTCATGCCGTCGAAGACGCGGAGAACCGGGGCGCGTTTGTCCTCGGGCAGTCGCGTGAGGGCGAGCCCGACGAGCAGGGCGGTGACGACGACCTGGAGCATCTGCGCCTCGGCGAGGGCGCGGAACGGGTTGGCGGGGAGCAGGTTGAGCAGCGTGCCCCAGCCTGTGGTTTCCTGGCGGCGCTGGTCGGCCTCGGCGATGCGGTCGGCCGCCGCGGCCTGGCCTCGCTCGGCGAGCTGGTCCCGCACCTCCTCGGTCACAAACCCGCCGGGCCCGACGATGTTCGCCAGGAGCAGGCCGATGGTGATCGCGACGGCGGTGCTGAGCAGGTAGATCCCCAGCGTCTTGCCGCCGATGCGCCCGAGCTTGGCGGGGTCGCCGATCGAGGCCGCCCCGACGACGAGGCTGAACAGCACGATGGGCACCGCGACAAAGATCAGGGCGCGGAGGAACAGGCTCCCGACGAAGTCGTTCGCCTGTCGCACAAACCGTGCGGCCCGCGCGAGCAGCCCGGCGTCCTGGTTGGCTTCGACGGTTTCGAGCCCGAGCGCGTCGATCAACTCGGGCGTGAGTTCGTGGGTCCGACGCCGATCGAGCTGGCGGTCGAGGGCGGGGTCGCCGGTGGCGAGTTCGCTCGGCGTGCGCACGCCGTCCGGCAGGACGGGGACCTCGGCGTCGCGGGACTCGAGGAAGGCGGCGGGATGATCGACGCCGAGGGCGCGCCATGTGGCGTCGGTCCAGGCGGCGTTGATGACGAGCCCGACGACCAGGCCGAGGAGCAGGCCGATCAGGATGCGCCAGTGGATGGCGAGCTTGGCTCGACGCCGTCGTTCGGGGGGAGTCATGCGGGCAAGGTAGAGCGGGGCGGAGGCGGGCACAAGGGGGCGGGGTGGCAAGGCTCGGAGCGCCGTGCCACCCGGGGCCCCTACGATTGGCGCACATGCCCCCACGCACACGCAGTTCCCGCCGCCGGTACCAGGATTACCGCGATCGACGCAAGCAGACGAGCATCCACGAGGCGGTGGATGAGACGACGATCGAGAAGAAGGGGGAGCAGCGCAGCCGCACATGGTGGACGCTCGCCCGGGCGTTCTGGGCGCTGCTCCGCGGGCACCGCTGGACGGTGATGCTGTCGCTGCTGACGCTGACGGCTTCGGTCGGCTTCGGGCTCCTGCTCCCGTTCAGCACCAAGGTCGCGATCGACTACATCATCACCGACGCGCCGGGCCCGGTGATCATCGACGAGGCGCTCGGGCTCGGGACCGACCGCAGCCGCCTGCTGTGGATGCTCGCGGGGGCGATGGTTCTGGTCAGCGTGCTGAGCGTGGCGCTGGGGATGTGGGGGCGGTGGCAGACGACGCGCCTGACCAAGCGTCTGCAGGTGAAGCTGCGCCGGGAGGTCTTTGATCATGCCGTGCGCCTGCCCCTGCACCGCGTGCAATCGATCAAGACCGGCGGCGTCGCGAGCGTCCTGCGCGAGGACGCGGGCGGGACGGCCGAGCTGCTGTTCAGCATGATCTACAACCCGTGGCGCGCGATCGTGACGCTGATCGGCGGGCTGTCGATCCTCGCGATCGTGGACTGGCGGTTGCTCGCGGGCTCGCTGATCGTCATCCCCCTGGTCTATCTCAGCCACCGCACGTGGATCGCCGGCATCCGACCGATCTACCGCGATATCCGGTCCTCGCGCAGCGGGATCGACGCGCACGCGACCGAGGCCTTCGGCGGGATGCGCGTCGTCCGCGGGTTTAACCGGCAACGCGGCGAGACCAACCGCTTCACCTTCGGCAACCACTACATGGCGCGCCAGGAGATCCTCGCCTGGTGGCGCAGCCGCTTGCTGGAGGTGGCGTGGGCGGTGGCGATCCCGGTCGCGACGGCCGCCGTCATCCTGTACGCCGGGCACGCGTACATGCGCGGCGAGGTCCAGATCGGCGACATCGCGATGTTCATCGGCTACCTGATGATGCTGCTGGGCCCGCTGGAGGCGCTGGTCGGGAGCGCGACCAACATCCAGAACCAGCTCGCCGGCTTCGACCGTGTGCTGGACCTGCGCGACGAGCCGACCGAGTTCGCCGGCGTCGCGCCGAGCCGCGTGCTCGACCCGGCCCGCGTCGCGGGGCGCATCACGTTCGAGAACGTCACCTTCGCCTACCCGAGCATGAAGCGTCGCTCCGGCAAGAGGGCGAGCGAGAATCCGAACCCGCCGGTGATCCACGCGGTGGACCTGGACGTGCGCCCTGGGGAGACGATCGCGCTGGTCGGGCCGAGCGGCGCGGGCAAGACGACCCTGTGCAACCTCGCGGCGCGGTTTTACGACCCGACCGAGGGTCGCGTGCTGCTCGACGGCGTGGACCTGCGCGAGATCCCGGTGACCGATTACCGCGCGCTGCTCGGGATCGTGGAGCAGGACGTCTTCCTCTTCGACGGCACCATCGCGCAGAACATCGCCTACGCGCGTCGCGACGCTTCGGAAGAGGACGTGCGACAGGCCGCCCGGATCGCGAACGCCGCCGGGTTTATCGAGGCGATGGAGGACGGGTACCAGACGCGGATCGGCGAGCGGGGGGTGCGGCTCAGCGGGGGTCAGAAGCAGCGGATCGCGATCGCGCGGGCCGTGCTGGCGGATCCGAGGATCCTGATTCTCGACGAGGCGACCAGCAGCCTGGATTCGGAGAGCGAGAAGCTGATCCAGGACTCGCTGACGGGCCTGCTGAAGACGCGCACGAGCTTTGTCATCGCCCACCGGCTCAGCACGGTGCGCCACGCGGACCGGATCGTGGTGCTGGAGCACGGGCGGATGATCGAGGTCGGGAGCCACGACGAGCTGATCGCCCGCGACGGGCGGTACGCGGAGCTGCTGCGGATGCAGCTCGACCCGAGGAACGCCAAGCCGACGCTGACCGAGGCGTGAGGCCCGCCCGGCGGGCCCGCGAATCCCGCGCGCGGTGCAACAAAACCCGGGATCGCTCTGTTACGCGTGCGGGCGTGGCGGCGGCGGCTCGGGGGATGGCGGCTAGGCTATGACGATGCACCTGTTCATCATCCGTCACGGGAAAGCCGCGCGTCAGAGTGATTCCGGACGGGACGCCGACCGGGTGCTGACCGATCGCGGGCACCGCCAGGCGGCGTACCTCGCCGACCGCCTGCTCCTCTCGGAATGCCGCCCCGCGGTCATCATCGCGAGCCCGCTCGCCCGCGCACAGCAGACCGCTCGCCCGATCGCCGAGCTGCTCGGCATCGAGCTGCGGACCGACGACCGGCTCGCGACCGGCAGCAGCCCGGGGCGCATGATCGACCTGATCGCCGAGTTGCACGACGCCGACGAGGGGGCGAGCGCGATCGTCGGGCACAACCCGGACATCTCGCTCCTCGCGGCCCGCCTCCTCGGCGCCGGCTGGCGCGGCTCCAACGAGCTCCGCACCGGGCAGATGATCGAGATTCAGCTCCGAGACCGCGCCGAACCGGGCGCGGGCGAGTTCGTCGGCGTGGACCGACTCGTCGAGCACCCCGAGGAAAAACCAACGGACTAGGTGGGGGCGACGGATCGCATCCGCCCTCTCGATCTCGGTGGGATGGGCCTCTGGCCCGTCTCTTCTGACGCTCCAAGACGAGCGAGACGCCCGCCCCACGATGCCCCGGCTCTACTCCGGCTGCAGCGGCAGGGCCGTCTCCAGGCGCATCTTCTCGCGCTGGAAGAACTCCCGCCACGCCGGGTCGCTCTCGATCCAGAGCCCGCGTTCCACGCGCTCCAAAGCCTCGCGGCTCACCAGCCGCAGACGCTGCGCGCTGAACGCGTACCCCCGGATCGCGTCCAGCCAGTTGCGGTCCCGCGCCAGCGCCTGGTTGAAATACCGGATCGCGTCGGCGTCGTGACCGGTCCGCTGCCAGCACAGGGCGATGTTGGTCACCGGGCGCGGGTCCCGCGGCTCGACGTCGGCCGCACGCGTCAGGTACTGCACCGCGTCCAGATAGTTCTGCTGGTGCATCAGCAGCACGCCCAGGTTGTTCAGGCTGACGAACAGGTTCCCGTCGAAGCTCAGGCTCTCGGCGTACAGGCGCGTCGCCTCCTCGTACCGCCCACGACGCTCCGCGTGGCGCGCCTGCTCGGCAAGCTCGATCGCCCGGCGCGTCCGCTCGGCCGGCTCGAACGCCCGCGACTCGCCCGACGGACGATCCCCGGAGGAACTCGCGCACGCCGACAGGCATACGCACGACGCGCCCGCGAGCAGCGCCGTCGCCGTGCGCACAAGGCGGAGACGTGCCGAGCCGAGGCGCGGGGCGCTGTGCATTCGATTCCCGGCGGGCTTGCTCACGAGGTGCGCTCCAGTCGGATGAACTCCACGGTCAGCTCCCATCGGTTCTGCCGGTTGCTGAGGCTGAAACTGTACACACCCATCCCCGGCACCCGCGACACCACCGCGCCGACCCACCCCAGGATCGGCTCCAGCGACGCCCCGCGCAGCGTGTACACGTACCGGCGCTCCCGCAAACCGGGGCGGATCTCACGCGCCGGATCGCGGGGGAACGGCACCTCCAGCCCGAACTCGTCCCCGTACCGCTGCAGGCGGGCCAGGATGTCCGGGATCGGGTCGCTGTCGCGCGACGAGGCCGTCTCCGACGCGCCCGCGCGCAGCGCCTGCAGGTCGGCCGCCGCCTGGAGCACGCGCGACGCCCGGGCCCGCTCGCGCTCCACACGCCCCTGCTCCGCCGACAGCGACGCCCACTGCACGCCCGCGTACAGCAACGCGATCAGCAGCAGCACCCCCGCGAGCACGACCGGCCCGCGCGGGCGGTTCCGACGCTCGCCCTGCGCGGCCATCCCCGCCAGCGTCAGGCGCGCGTCTTCGTGCCGGGTTGGATCGGGCGAGGTGGTCATGCAGCGGTCATCGAACAGGTTCGTCAAACAGGGTTGTTAAGTGGGGGTGGTCTTTGCGCGTTCCGAGCGCCGGTCGGTCAGTTGCGACGCGACGGGTCGGTCGTGACCCATCGCCCGGTGTAGTTGAGCTGCCCGCCGGTCTGCTGCCCGCCCGCACGCGTCCAGATGATCCGCGAGCCCGGGATATCCCGCAGGCTGTCCTGGATCATCGAGAACATCGTCAGGTCGCTCACCGTGATGTTCAACCGCGGCTGCGTCTGGTTCACCTCGACCGTCCGGATCTCCACGAAATCGTTGCCCAGCAGCCCCGCGAGCAGCTCGACCTCCGACATCACGTCCATCAACGCCGGCGCCTCGTCCCGCGGCGCCAGGCGGGCGCGTTCGGTGCTGACCAGTTGCTCCATCACCATCACCGCGTTCGCCGCCCCCACGGGCTCCAGCCGGTCCGCCCCCGAGGCGGTGACGGCCTCGCGCCAGGCGTTCACAAACCGCGTCGCCTCCGCCCCGAGCCCGTCGCGCGCCCTCGAGAACGCGACGCCCACGAGCCCGACCACGACCGCGAGCGACGCGAGCCCGACCGCGAGCCAGCGGTGGGCCGAGCGATGGTCCCGCCCGGGGCGCAGGCTCAGCCCGAGCAGCTCGCGCTCGGGCACGGCGCCGTCCGGGGCGTCGGCACGCCCGTCCTCGCCCGCGACGCGACCGGCGGCCGACCGGATCGTCCGTGCCACAGGGTCTTCATCGGTGATCAGCTCGATCGCGGCATCGGGCCAGGCCTCGCCGATCGCGGCGCCCATCGCGCCCGGCTCCGGGCCCCCGACGCTCGGGAGCACGATCCGCACCCGGCGCGGGCTTGCCCCGAGCTGAGCCGCCCACCCGAGCCAATCGGCCGCCAGACGACCCGCGTCGGTCGCCCCAAACGCCAACCCCGGCGCGCCGTTTCGGCGGGCCGGGGCGAGGGCCGTCGCCTCCGCCTCGCCCTCGCGATCCTCCAACGCGGGGGCCTCGGCGCTCGCGCGCCCGAGGCGCATCGAGCCCGCCGCGATCGGCACCCCGCCGGACGACGCCCAGCACCAGTTCAGACGCCCGCGCGGCTCGACCACGACCGAGGCGATCAGCGGCGCGTCCGCCTCCGCGACCACGCGTTCTTCCTGCGCGTCGGACGACCGGCGCCCCACCGGGCGCGCCCAGGCCGACGCCGACGCGTGCCACAGGCTCTGCACCGCACCGACCCGCACGCCCGAGGCGTCCAGCACGTCGAGCAGGACGCGGGCGGCGGCGTCGGGCACCGCGACCGCCGCGAAACGCACCTCCGCGCCCGCTTCCGAAGCCGTCCACTGCCCGGGAGACTCGGCGGCCCACGACTCGATCGAGCCCGCGCCGGGCAGGTCGATATCCGCCCCCAGCGTCGCGCCGGGGCTGGTGGAGCCCGTGAAGCCCGATTCCTCGCCCGCCGCCCCGGCAAGGGCCCCTTGGCGCACCAGCGCCGGGACGACCCGCGCGTCCCCGCCCGGGGCCGCCACCCACGCGCAGGACGCGCCGTCGGTGTCCACCACCAGCAGGCTCAGGCGCTTCGGCAGGCGCTGCTCCGCCAGCGTGCGCACGACCCACGCGCCGGCTTCGGCGGGGAGGTCTTCGGGCGGCGTCGTCGACGGGGACGCCCAGTCCGCTTCGAAGTCCTCGCCCACCAGGCGCAGGCGCGACAGGCGCACGCCACGCATCGAGCGTTCTAAAAAGAGCGCCGGCGCGGTCAATCCTGACCCCTCTGCAACTGCTCCACGCGCGCCCGCTCGCGCTGCTCGCGGATGAGCTGGGCCCGCTCGGCGGCGCTCATGTTCTCCATCGCGGACACCGCACCCGTCCGCGGCGTCGCCCCGCGCCCGCCCGCCGGGGGCTGAATCACCGGGGCCGCGGGCGCCGGGGCGGCGTTCGCCACCGAGACCGACGCGGGCTTGGATCGCTCGGCCCGCTCCACCCGACGCTCCCGACCGCCCGAGCGGATCACGATCCCGTCGTCCTCGATCGAAACCAGCTCCACGCCCGAAACCGTCCGCCCGACCTGGAGCAGGCTCTGCTTGCCCTCGATCACCACGATCGCCCAGGCGAGCCCGCCCGTCCCGACGGCCGAGCCCAGGTACCGCACGCCGTCACGCGGCGCGGGGGTCGGCTCCGGCTCGGGATCGACCGACGCGACGTCCGTCCCCTCGGGCTCGCTCGCCGGGGGGACGGGCGCGTTGTGCGTCAACCCGAAGGGGAACGCCAGGTCCGCGATATCCACCCGTCGCGGTTCCGGGGCGGGCGGACGCGTCGGCAGGGCCGTCGGCTCGAAACGCTCGGGCAAGGGCGCGACTCCGGCGCTGGGCACGGGCACGCCGAAGACCGCCGCGCCCGCCACACCCGCCAGCAGCACGATCGCCAGCGCCCGCCCCACGACGGCGTACCGGCGCGCCTGCGCGTGCGTCCAGGCCCCTCGGGGGCGAGCGGTTGTGGCGTGTCGAGTCGGCATCACTCAGTTCCTGTTCCCGGCTTGCGGCCCGGCGTCCTGACGGGCTGGGATCCCCTCCGCGGGGCGAGCCCTGTGCCATCCTACCGCCCACCACCGACGCCCGTTCCAACCCCGCGCCCCGGCACGCCCCCGGGCGCCGCCTCCAGCCCCAATACCTCGTCAAAACCCGGCGTCCCGGGCTCCACGCGCTCCCAGGTCAGCAGGACCGACTGCTCGTGCATCGCCTGCCCCACGTTCTGCCCGCCGCGACGCGGGAGCATCATCAACGCCCGGTACTGCTCCGGCTCGGGCGTCTCCCCGTCGCGCGAGGCCCGGCTCGCCAGGCGCTCGCCGAGCACCGAGCCCCCCACACCCGCCTCGACCCGCACCAGCACCTCCCAGACCGTCGGGCGGTCGGTCACCAGGCGGAGCAGGGCGGCGTGCTGCGTCGCCGGGAACCCCGCCGTGTTGGCCGCCTGCACGATCGAGGCGCGGGAGAGCGAGCCCTGATCGCGGGCGCGGATGATCTCGGCGGCGAAATCCGCCCCCCGCCGTCGATCCTCGGAGACCGCCTCGCCCACCGCCGCCAGGACGCCCTCGGAGGCGGTCCAGACGCTGACCTCCGGCGGGCCGACGACGCGGAGCTCCCCCGTGACGCCGAACGCCCCGACCAAGGGGTCGAGCTCGTCGATCCCGACGCGGAGCCCGTACGCCTCGGCGATGCGTGAGGCTTCCTGGAGCGCGTCGCCGGTGAGCCCGTCGAAGACGGTCAGGATCCCGCCCTGGCGGTCGCGCATCGAGGCGCGGAGGACAGTCCCGTCATCGAGCGCGACGACCAGCACCTCGCGCCACGCCCCGGGGCTGGTGCCCGCGGCGAGCTGCTCGGGACGGATCGTCCGAAGCCCGGCGTCGAGCAGCTCGCGGATGCCCCGCGCGACGTGCTCGGCCCGGTAGGCCTCGACGCGACGGGCGGCGGTCAGGTGATCCGCCCCCGAACGCGAGAGCATCACCGTCACGCCCAGCCCGAGGACGACCAGGACAATCAACACCAGCGGCATGGCGAAGGCGCGGCGGCGCATCAGGTCGCCCCCCCGCCGCCACTGCGACGCATCGGACCACCGCCGCCGCCGCCACCGCCGCCCGGCCCCCCCGCGCCACCGCCCGGGCCGCCTCCGCCGGGGCCTGGACCGCCCGGGGTCGGTGTGGGCGGGACGGCGGGGTCGGCGCCGTTCTGATGCTCGGCCCCGCTGAGCCAGGCGACCTCGAAGAGCCAGTTGGCGTAGGCCCCGCTCGCGGTGCGGAGTTCCATCTCGATGAACGCCGGGAGCTCGCTCGCCTGCCACGCCTCGAACTCGGTCACCCGTTCGCGGTTGGTGAAGACGCGCCACTCGCACTGCACCAGCCCGGTGACCAGGGGGTAGGCCCCGAGCCGAGCGGCGGCGGCGGGGTCGAGATCCTCCGGCGGGGCGTCGCCGCCGAGGGCGGCCGAGGTCGCGTCCAGCTCGTTCGCCGCCGAGACGCCGACCGGGCGGTACCAGAGCGTCCAAGTCGTGGGCGCGTCCGGGGCGGCGTTGGGTGGCGCGGGCTCGGGGCGGAGCTCGAAGGCGACGCGTCGCGGCGTGCGCGCACCGATGAGCTCGGCCTCGCCGGGGTCGCGCCACCCGCGCGCGGAGCTGAAAGCCGCCGCTTCGTACTCGCGCCGGCGGGCCCAGTCGGCCGCGAGGGCATCGATCCCCGGGAGCGGCGGGCGGTTGATCACCACCTCCAGACGCTGCACGCCCCCGGAACGCTGCATCGATCGCAGGAGCTCGCGGTCGGGCCCGAGGCTGAGGCGCGCCGGCTCGCTCGGGCGCTCCTGCCCGACGGGCGCGCCGGTCGGCGTGCTCCCGGTCATCATGTGGAGGCTGTTGAAGACCGTCTGCATCGCACGCTGCGTGCGTTCGAGCTCGACGGCGGCTTCGGAGCGTGCCGCCTGCTGGCGGTCGGCCCGGCTGATCGCGCCGATCATCGCGACCGCGCCGAGGGCGACCAGCGCCCCCAGCGCCGCGGCGAGCGCGACTTCCAGCAGTGTGAACCCGCGTCGGCGGGCGTGCGGGCGGCGCATCAACGCCCCCCGCCGCCGGACTGGGGCGTGATGACTTCGAGCAGTCGTCGGATGGAGTCGGCGTCGCCGTCGCCGATGAAGCTCCGGATCGAGTCCGGGTTACGCATCGGGAGCCGGTCGTAGATGCGTGTGAGGGTGACGGCTCCGGAGCCGGGCAGGTCCGGGCTGGGGCTCCCGCCCGACCCGGATGTGTTCAATGCGCATGGCGTTACGT
>JBJHBZ010000038.1:0-32051 GCA_050485765.1 Phycisphaerales bacterium
ACCCGCCCCCCGGTGTGGGGGCGACGGGGGGCCGCTATCCCGGGGGTAATCACGCTCGGGTTTTCAATCGGCGCCCCGGTGGGGGGGCGACGGCTGTTGTTGCCCTCCCGGGCCTTGGGCGACTTGTTTCAATCCGCGCCCCCGTGAGGGGGCGACGTCGCGGCGGTCGCGAGCTGATCGCCCGCGCCCTCGTTTCAATCCGCGCCCCCGTGAGGGGGCGACCCTCCGCGTCGGTCACGGCTTTGAGCGCGGCCTGGTTTCAATCCGCGCCCCCGTGAGGGGGCGACGGGAGGGCGACGGTTCGGTCTGCGTCGGCCGCTGGTTTCAATCCGCGCCCCCGTGAGGGGGCGACGCTCCCGCTCAGCACCTGATCCCCCTGAATCCCCGGTTTCAATCCGCGCCCCCGTGAGGGGGCGACGACGGTCGGCCCTTCAGGTAGGCCGCGACGGTCCCGTTTCAATCCGCGCCCCCGTGAGGGGGCGACCTGAGGCCCGTAAGATCGCCCGAGACAAGGCGTTAGTTTCAATCCGCGCCCCCGTGAGGGGGCGACGCGACGAGGTCCGGCGTTACCTCGCGGAAATCCAAGTTTCAATCCGCGCCCCCGTGAGGGGGCGACCTCCCGCCACCGGCCCGCCTGCGGCCGCTCGTACCGGTTTCAATCCGCGCCCCCGTGAGGGGGCGACGTGCAGGGCCTGACAACGTGGCTCCCGCCGCCCTGGTTTCAATCCGCGCCCCCGTGAGGGGGCGACGCCTGCCCGGCGAGACCCGCAAGGCGGTGACGGCGTGTTTCAATCCGCGCCCCCGTGAGGGGGCGACCAGATCCCCGCGCGGGCCAGCCCGAACGACATCGCGTTTCAATCCGCGCCCCCGTGAGGGGGCGACCTCGATCAGCGCACGCTCGCGGGCGCTCTCCGGCGTTTCAATCCGCGCCCCCGTGAGGGGGCGACCCGGACGACGACGTGCACGACTTCGCCGCCATGCTCGTTTCAATCCGCGCCCCCGTGAGGGGGCGACAGGTTGCCCCACGTTTCCACGCGGATGGTGTCGCGGTTTCAATCCGCGCCCCCGTGAGGGGGCGACCGACGACTGGTCCGCGACCCGGCGGCCCACGGCCTCGTTTCAATCCGCGCCCCCGTGAGGGGGCGACCCTGCCGTCCTTGCCCTCCGGGTAGACGTACTGCGGGTTTCAATCCGCGCCCCCGTGAGGGGGCGACGATCGAGGTCCGGTCGCTCTCGTTGAGCACGGCGTCGTTTCAATCCGCGCCCCCGTGAGGGGGCGACGCCTCCGGTGGGGTGTACGGCCAGCCGACCAGGTCGTTTCAATCCGCGCCCCCGTGAGGGGGCGACACAGGCGACCTCGCATCGCTCGATCGGATCACCTGTTTCAATCCGCGCCCCCGTGAGGGGGCGACAGCTCGCTGCCGGAGGGCGGCCCGCCGTTTCACCCGTTTCAATCCGCGCCCCCGTGAGGGGGCGACCTCATTATTGTGGCGCAGCCCGATCGCTGCTCCAGTTTCAATCCGCGCCCCCGTGAGGGGGCGACCCGCCGTAGTGGTCGTTGGCCCGCGCGGTGCAGACGTTTCAATCCGCGCCCCCGTGAGGGGGCGACGCAGCAGGAGCTGCGCGACAAGATCAGCGCCGAGTTTCAATCCGCGCCCCCGTGAGGGGGCGACTTCGAATTATTCATTACATGGTTCCCACGCAAGCGAGTTTCAATCCGCGCCCCCGTGAGGGGGCGACTCACGGCGCGGGTGCGCCGCGACGGGGTGTGTGGTTTCAATCCGCGCCCCCGTGAGGGGGCGACCCGGCCGATGTGAGCACCGACGACGAGAGGTCGCGGTTTCAATCCGCGCCCCCGTGAGGGGGCGACCCTGATCGACCACCCGCCATATCAGTTGCCGGGCGGGTTTCAATCCGCGCCCCCGTGAGGGGGCGACGACCCATCGCGCGGAGCTGCTCGGCGCAATCGTCCTCGTTTCAATCCGCGCCCCCGTGAGGGGGCGACGTGATGGTGTAGTTGGCATCTCCGTTCAGCGAATCGTTTCAATCCGCGCCCCCGTGAGGGGGCGACCGAGGGGTACCACTCAATCAGACCATCGCGGTAGCGTTTCAATCCGCGCCCCCGTGAGGGGGCGACGTGTTCTCGCCGAGAGCCACACCCAGCGCAATGCGGTTTCAATCCGCGCCCCCGTGAGGGGGCGACTGCATCAGGCTCTGGCTCACGATGGGGCGCTCGCGGTTTCAATCCGCGCCCCCGTGAGGGGGCGACGGCCTGCGCTCGGTCGTGCAGTCGATCGAGGACGTGTTTCAATCCGCGCCCCCGTGAGGGGGCGACCCGAAACCACCGACACCATCGAAGGAGACGAATCGTGTTTCAATCCGCGCCCCCGTGAGGGGGCGACGGTAGGGATGGTGTGGTGGTGTGGATAGGTGTGCGTTTCAATCCGCGCCCCCGTGAGGGGGCGACACTCGTCGCCCATCCACTTCGCGGCGATGCGCACGTTTCAATCCGCGCCCCCGTGAGGGGGCGACCTGGGACGGCCGAGCCCGTCCCCACCTGGCCGCGTTTCAATCCGCGCCCCCGTGAGGGGGCGACTTTTGGGGACGCAGGAAGCGATGTCACGTGGACATGTTTCAATCCGCGCCCCCGTGAGGGGGCGACCAAGCCGAGATCCTCAGCGTAGGCCCGGGAGAGACGTTTCAATCCGCGCCCCCGTGAGGGGGCGACAGGGCTGACGAAGCTCAGCAGGACACGGAGCCATGAGTTTCAATCCGCGCCCCCGTGAGGGGGCGACGGGTCGTTTGTGGCCTCGCTATCGGTATACTTCTTGTTTCAATCCGCGCCCCCGTGAGGGGGCGACGGTCGGGAGCGATGATCGGCGGCCCGTGCTCCTCGTCGTTTCAATCCGCGCCCCCGTGAGGGGGCGACCGCCCGCCCAATCAGGCCACGCCCCCGAAGCCGTGGTTTCAATCCGCGCCCCCGTGAGGGGGCGACAACGCGGATGATCTTCACCGAGCGACAGCGTTCGAGTTTCAATCCGCGCCCCCGTGAGGGGGCGACCCCGCGCCGTCGTCGAGGATGTTCTTGGTGTAGTTGTTTCAATCCGCGCCCCCGTGAGGGGGCGACGGCGTCTCGGCCGGGAACGAGCGGGATGGGGGCGCGTTTCAATCCGCGCCCCCGTGAGGGGGCGACGTGGTCCGGTGCTCATGCGGTCCTCCGGGGGGTGTGTTTCAATCCGCGCCCCCGTGAGGGGGCGACGCGAGAAGATGTCGAGCTGGCGATCCTGATCTGGCGGTTTCAATCCGCGCCCCCGTGAGGGGGCGACGCTCTAGGCCGAGGCCCCACTCGGGCCGCTGCCCGTTTCAATCCGCGCCCCCGTGAGGGGGCGACGCCGCTCGCGCAGCGTGCGCGCGGCGAGCCGCGCGTTTCAATCCGCGCCCCCGTGAGGGGGCGACAGCCAGTCGACCCCCTTGCCGTGCCGGGCCTCGCGGTTTCAATCCGCGCCCCCGTGAGGGGGCGACGCGGTAGCGGCGGAGGATCGCGTTGCCGATCGCGTTTCAATCCGCGCCCCCGTGAGGGGGCGACGGCGTCCGCCCCATCACGGCTGCGCCCCTTCCGCAGTTTCAATCCGCGCCCCCGTGAGGGGGCGACAGGACGGGCTCAGCTCCGCCGAGCGTGAGGCCGCCGTTTCAATCCGCGCCCCCGTGAGGGGGCGACCCGAGGCCAACGCCGAGCGCGAGCGATCCATCGCCGTTTCAATCCGCGCCCCCGTGAGGGGGCGACTGGCGATTGTTTTGCCGGTGCCGCAGTCGAGCCAGTTTCAATCCGCGCCCCCGTGAGGGGGCGACGGGGGATGGGCCGCGCGCCGCAGGGTCCGCCCCAGTTTCAATCCGCGCCCCCGTGAGGGGGCGACGATGCGTCGGTGCGCATCGTGCAGGCATATCGCGATGTTTCAATCCGCGCCCCCGTGAGGGGGCGACGCCGAGGTCAACGCCGACGCCGCCGACGCCGAGGTTTCAATCCGCGCCCCCGTGAGGGGGCGACCGGGCTTCCCGAGCCACACGAGGTTCTGTGTGCTGGTTTCAATCCGCGCCCCCGTGAGGGGGCGACGGGTCGCGGCGGCGATCAAGGCCGCCACCCAGCACGTTTCAATCCGCGCCCCCGTGAGGGGGCGACGGCCGGAGTATAACCGTCGCTCAGCCCCGGCCTTGCCGCATCGGTCTTGCGAGCCGTATCACCCCCGAGATGCCTAGCTTGGCGGCAGATCGGCATGGCAATACAACATGCGGAAAATAAACGATTTACAGCGAACGCGAACCTCACCGCAACGCGAATCAAGCATGCGGTTCGCAGCGTGAGGGGGTCACCCTGCCAAAGATTCGTGTGCTTCGACGAGGGCGGGCCTATTTCATGCCGTCAAAGCCCGCGCTTACAAGACGAGAGGGTCGTCCGGGTTGGACGATCGATCGCGCCCAAGATGCTCGACCCGTCCATGCCAGTGTTTACCGAGGTTATAGAGCCGCAAACTATCTGTATCCGGATCAATCAGAGCAGTCAGGCACGCCTTCAACTGCACGTATTGAGCCGGCGTCAGCTTGCATTCAAAGACGGAGCCCTGCACGCGCTGTCCCCAATCCTGGCAGGCTTTGGCGACCTGACGCAGCCTACGTTTTCCCGCGGCGTCGATGGTGCTCACGTCATACGTGATCAGAACATGCATACGCGGCTCGCAATCCCGATGGCGACCTGCTTGAGTCTGCAGCACATACGCATCATCGCCAGATAAACGCTGGATATGTGTCCAACTCGCCCCGGAGCACGCGGCTCAGCAAACGGGCCTGCAGATGCACCAAGAGCCCGACCGTGATCCGCTCCTGAAGATACGGGTGCTGCAATTCCTCCTGCTTGCGTTTCTGATACGCGATCAGCACCGCACGACGCGCGTTGTCCGTCAGACGAACCGCCCCGCCGTCGAGTCGCTGAAAATCACCGGGCTGTACCTGCCTGCGGTTGATCAGCGAGAGCACGAGCCGATCGCAAAGAAAGCTTCGGAGTTCTTCCATCAGGTCCAGCGCAAGCGATGGCCGCCCGGGGCGGTCGCGGTGCAAGAACCCAACGCCGGGGTCGAGCCCGCAAGCCTCGCACGCGGATCGCGCATCATGAGCAAGCATCGCGTACAGAAAACTCAGCAGGGCGTTGAATGGGTCCAGCGGCGGGCGACGGTTCCGCTCGCGCAGCCGAAACTCGGCGCGTTCCGAAGACGGGAGTGTGACGAGCCGATCCAGCACGCTGAAGTAAAGATTCGCAGCCTCGCCTTCGCACCCGCGGATCTCATCGAGCGTGCGCACACGAAAAACCGCCTCGGCCGACTGAGCCATGCGATGACAGGCGTCCGCGAGCTGCCCGTCCGGGTCGCCGTGATCGCGAACAGCTCGGCGGAGTGTCGTGCGGCTGTTGGCGATCTTCGCCGCAACCATCGGCGCAACAATCGAGATGCACCGAAGCCCATCGTCGGCTACCCGATACTGGTCGCGACGCAGCAGCACATTGCCAGGTGTAAACCCCGAAACCCGAGCCTGCAGCCGCCCGCTGCGACTCAAAAATGAAACGCTGACGCCCGCTTCGGCGCAGAGCGCCAGCACCGCCGTCGACGCGTTGACACGTCCGAAACAGACGACGCCACCGAGCGTGTGCACCGGCACACGCGCCTTGATCTCGCCATCGATCGAGACCGTGATGTTCTGCCCGTCCTTGCGCAGCCACGCGCCGTCAGTCTGAATAAACAGCGTGTTAAGGTGATGCTTCATCGCGGGCCGCCCTCGCCCTCGCCCTCGATCACGTTCTCGCGATCTTCACCGCCTATATCATCACGCAGGCTGCCGCGGAGTGCGCGAGAGACGTAGAGCTTCGGGCTCCGGTCCGGCCCCGTGCCGCCGGGAAGGCAGAGGTGCAGCAACGAGCAACTGGCGCACTTCCGCTGCTTTCGAGCCGGCGGCGTCGTGTTCGAGACGATGTTGCCGCGAACCTCGCCCGCAATGCGCCGGACCAGCTCCCGAAGTCGGTCGTCGATCGCCACGCGCTCCCGATGGCGTACCGCGTTGTAAAACAGATCAGCCTCCGCCACTGCGAGCCCGAACATCTCCTCAAGGCACATCGCCTGCGCGGCCAGTTGCACGCGATCGTGATCCAGACGCTTCGGGCGCCCGCGTTTGTGCTCGACCGGGCGAGGCGGGCCGACGAGACGCCCATCACCATCAACGGGCAACTCCACCTGATCGGCCTTCCCCGCCAACCCGAGCCTCCGCGAGATCAGCGGCATCGCGCGTACTGTGCGCACACCGACACGCGATCCCGAATGAACCGCTCGACCTCCCGTATCACGCAGCCCGGAAGCAGCCCCCGCCCCCGCGGACGGAGCATCCCCACCGGAATCGCCGGCTCGCCACTTCGTGCGCCGCCCCGGCGTGTCCGATCGCTCATGCAACACACGCCCCTCGGCCGTCAGCCGATTCTCCGCCCAAAGCCCGTCGACATGAATCAACGCGCACTGGCGAGGACAGAACAGGTGATGCTGCAACGCCGAGATCGGGATCAGGTCTTCATCGGCGTACATCCCGCGCCCCCCGCGGCACGCCGGACGCCGAGAACCAAACCCGGCGCCGGCTCACCGCGACAGTTCACCCGCTATAACTCCACCCAACGCTCCACGCTCACGCCCTCCGGCAGCGACCCGAGATCCTCCTCCAGCACGTAATCCGCGAACGAGCGCGCCGGACGATTCTCGTCCTTCGCATCGGCACTGAGCCTGAACGCGACGCGCTCCAGCAGCTTGTCGGCCCGCGCGTTGCCGAGCAACGACTCGTGCTTGAACGCCACGCAGTACCGCGGACGCATCTCCCCGCGAGCGGCCGAGCGGTCGATCTCAAACATCCCGTTCAACGCACGCTTCAGCAGTGCCAGATCGTCCTCCGAGAACCCCGTGCCGTTGCGGGCGGGATCCGCCAGGTGCGGGCTGATGAAGCCGTGCACGCGGTACAAGCCGTAGGGGATTGTGAACTTGCGCCCCATCGTGCGTTCTTTTTCGAGATCTTTTTCATTCGTTACCGCACAACGAGTTACGCTATGCTCCAAGATAACAACAGGATCAACCGATCGTGAAAATCCGAACTGAACAGGTCCACGAACCTGCCCAGCGGTCATCTTAATTTTTGCTTTTACACCATCAATATCCACCTGCTTTTCATCACCAGTGGATAAGACAGCACCAAAAGTACGGATATCGAAGAAATTGTCACAAAGCCACTTTGCTGCAACATCTTCATAATGCTTGCTAGGTTTACTATTTTTCTTTTTATCTTTTCGCCAGGCTTCCCACGCAGCCAGGCAGGATTTCACATCTTCACCTTCGTAGTACGCACGCTCAATAGCTTCATTAAGCACAGAACGTTCGCGAACAAATATTCCACAGCCCGGCTGCTCGCCGCGCTCCAGCCCGACGAAATTCCGGATCTTCCGCTTGAGACACACATCAGTCACAAGCCCCTGCCCGGTCTCCGGATCGATCCGCGGCAGATTCCCCGCGTCCGGATCACCGTTCGGATTCCCATCGCGAACTTCGAAGAAATACACAAAATCATACCGATTCGCAATCACATCGGCGGCGGCAGTGGTGCTCATGGGTCAGTTCTCCTCCGCGACATTCGCGGCTTCGGCGGTATCAGCCTTCTTGGTGAACAGGTCTTGACGCTGATGGTAATAGCCGATCTGGAATAGTCCTTGCTGCTCAATATTGAGGTGGCGAGGATACCCCGTATCCTTGATTTTGCACATAATTTCTCGAATTCGTTTCTCACGAACAGCCGCAAGCCCAGCTTTTCGTCCATCGCCCATGGTTCGCAATTTTCGAATGTGATATTGATGAAGATTCAAAAGTCTGGGAATCACCGATGCCGGCGAACAGGAGGCACCAGAGAAATACCGATCCTTGAGTGTTGTGTTCAGCGCAGACCTTCCACTACCGTCAGCAGAAGATTCTTCTTGTGTTTTTTCAAGTATTGCGAATAATGCTCCTATCTGATAAGCGAGCGGACCGTCTTCGCTATATACCACAGGAACCTCCTCGAATATGCCGCCAAGCCCGGCCTGAACCCGGCGGCGTCGTGTGATGCAGGCCTTGACAATCGCGCACCGCGCGTGCGAAACATGGCCATCCGTCCGCGTACGTCTCAGCACAGTCGCTAGCAGCGATTGCGGGTACGGGCCACCGGTCAGGATCGCGCGTGCCAGCTCACCCGCCAGGGTCGGCGAAACCGTGTCCATGTCCGCCCGATCGCCCAGCACGCGAGCCGTCTCGCGCACGACCCGGTAGATCGAGAACGCCTGCCCTTCAAACCGCCGATCCGGCGGTTCCAGACGCATATCCTCATGATGCTGGCGCACATGCTCCAGCATCTCCCCCAGCTCACCCGTCCACCAGAACCGCACCGACAGCCTCGCCGCGTTCGGGCTGAGGCCGAGCACGTGGAACCGTGTGCGATCGTTTGCAAACTCGTTCGGCACCTCGCCGCGGCTCAGCCGCTCGATCGCCGCGCGCACGTGCGCCAACGTCGCCACGTCTTCGCTCTGCACGCCGAGTGAGACGCCATCCTCGTCATCGCTCTCGCCCGCCGCATTTTCGGGCTCGGCCGCCCCCTGCTCCTCAACGCCGGGCACACGGGCCCCGATCATCGCCGCAAACAGCAGCTCGCCCCCCGCGCTCGGCGACTCGGCCCACCACGTCACCGTCGCGTCCCCGATCCCCGTCCGCCGATCGCGATCCGCGAGAAGATGGTTGAGAGCCGTGCAGTATTTGAACGCGTCGCCCTCACTGATCGGTGCGTTCTGCCCCTGCGACTTGCCGTAGCTCGTGAACGCGTCGGCGTTGAACGACACCAACCGCGCCCCCGACGTCTGCGCCCCCACCACCCCCTTGATCGCCGGCTCATGCAGCCGCGCAACACGCCCCACCCGACCATCCACCAGCGAAGGCATCATCGCCCCGCCGTGACCCTCATCATCGTCCGCGCCAGCCGCATCCCCCTGCGACGCCTGCCACCACGCCTTCACCGCCGGACGCTGATGCACGAACTGCAACGTTCCGGGCAGACGAACGCGGAACACGCCGAACGAAGTCAGGCACTCCGGATCCACCTTGTCAAGATCAAGGTTCTCCGGCTTCCACGTCTTCAGAAACGCGCAGACCGCATGAAACGCCTCGTCGTCGATCTCGCTCGCGAGTTCAACGTGCTTCTCCCTGAACGCCTCGAACGCCGCCTTCGTGCGCTCCGGCTTCGGGTCATCCGCCTTGTACCCGAGCATGTACTGGGCGTTATCCCACAAAAAACACGGGTTCAACCCCTGCCCGGAAGGCTTGGACTGCCCCGGCACGAACACCTGCCGAGCCAGCACCTTCGCCTTCCCCTTGCTGCCGGTCGGCTGCACCGTCACGCGCACGTCTTCAACGTGATGGAGCGTCCCGTCCGGGTTCAGCTCCACGCAGAAGCTGATCTTCTGCTGGCTATACCCCGGCGGCGCGATCTTCACGTCCGGGTCCGCCTCGATGCGGTCGTACAACTGAATCAACGCCGGCAAAATCATGCGTAGGTCCGTTCCTGGTCAATGCCCGAGATCACGCCGTCGCGCAGCACCGCATGAAAAAACCGCGGCACCCGCCCGTGCGCATGATCGATGTCGTGCAGCATGTACCCGAGATCACGCTCGCCCAAGAGCGACGACCGATCCGCCGAATCGATGCCCCCGATCCCCGTCCGCCACGCCTCCGGCAGCGCATCCTGCGGCCCCGGGATCGCCTCCTCCGCCCCCACCCACGCGAAATGGCACTCGTGCTCCCGCGCACCAAGGTACGGGCGATGAAAACACTGCCCCCGCTCCGCCCGGCGCTGGAACATCCCCAGGTGCTTCCCCGGCTCCTCGCTCCTATCCAGCAGCTCGAACCGGGCTTCGACCACGTAGTGCACGTCGCGCAGCATCATCGACGCGAGCTGCTGGCGATCGTCCTCCACCGCCAGCCCGAGGCTCCCCCGACCGGCCTTCATCGCCTTCGACACCGTCCCCGCCGGGATCTTCGAGCCCACCCCGTTGCGACGTACGCTCATGAACCGGATCGGCGCCAGCACATGAATCGCCGAGATCACCCACCGGATCTGCGGCTTCCAGTACACCGCCTCCAACACCCCCCGAGCCGCCGAGGGCGTGAGCACGTCGTACGAAACCTGTTCGACCTTCATCTCCGGCCGAGTAAAACAAGCCGAACGGCCCCAGATGCGGAGACGGATCCCTTGTGACATGACGAACCCCCTGGCTGCTTGGTGCATCCGGCGAATACGGCAAGTAGCACCCTAACGAATGGGCTCTGTCAGGTCAAGGCGCGTTTTTTGATTGGCATATGCCATCTCGGGGGCTCAGAACGTCAGCCCCTCCGGCTCGATCCCCACCGCATCCACCCTCAGGCCGAGCCAAGCGTCGTAAAGCCCTGGGTCATTCAGCACGTACACCCCTCGCGCAAACTTCTCGTCCGCCGCCACCACGCCCCCCATCGCCAGCAACTGCCCGAAATCGTGATCCCGCACCCCCACCGCGAACCGCTGGCACCGACGCCGAAGCTCGCGGCCCGCCGGCTCGTGGAGTTCACGCAGCGTCTTGAGTAACGCCGCCCCAGCCTCGCCCCACCCCACCACGACCGGCATCTCCGCGTCGTCGATCACCCGATACCGATCAGCCGCATCCGCAAAGTCAAACACCGGCTCACTGCCTGACAACTTAAAACGGCTCATGACGTCTTTTGCATCCCACTCCGGCTCGCGCTTCCAGTAATACTCACGAAAATACGCTTCGATCGCCTCCGGATGGAGCGGATCTGGGAAATCACCGAGCATGCCTGATGTGATCTGGGCGGCTTGCAGTTGTTCATAAGTAAATGAGTTCTTCCTCGCCGATTTTGGGATTCGCGACAGGTTCGTGTACAGCGCCACCCGCCCGAGTCCCGGCAGCCGCCCTTCCCGGTTGCACCGACCCGCGGCCTGCGCGATC
This sequence comes from Phycisphaerales bacterium, assembly GCA_050485765.1. Lineage (GTDB taxonomy): Bacteria > Planctomycetota > Phycisphaerae > Phycisphaerales > UBA1924 > RECY01. The sequence goes on from JBJHBZ010000038.1 coordinate 11,090, forward strand.
GAGTCCAACCCCGCCATCGCCCGGAACACCACCGGAAAATCCAGATCCACACCGGCCTCGATCAGCGTCGTGCTGATCACGCGGCACGCCAAGCCATCGTTCAGCCGCTGACGCACGCGCGCAATCGTCGCCGAGCGGTGCTCCGGGCACATCCACGTGCTGAGATGCACGCAGCTCGAACCCGGATCGTCGGGCTCAAGCCCCTGCTCGTCCAGCACGTCGCGGAGCTGCTGGAACAGTTCCCTCGCCTCCCGACGCGAGCCCACCACGCACAGCGCCTGCGGCTGCTCCGCCAGCGCCGCGACGATCGCCCCGTCGTCCATCTCCCGCGCCGGCTCGACACGCACACGCCGAAGCGCCGCGAATAGCGAGCCCACGTCGGGCACGATCTCCCGCGCCTCCGGCAGCCCGATCTCGAACCCCTCCCGCTGCACCACCGCCGGCTGCGTCGCCGTGCACAAGACGATCGAGCACCCGTAGTTCTGAACCAGCTCACGCAAAGCCGCCAGCGTCGGACGCAGCAGCGGCACCGGGATCGTCTGCGCCTCGTCCAGCACGATCACCGATCGCGCGACGCTGTGCAGCTTCCGGCACTGCGACGGCTTATTGTGAAACAAAGACTCGTACAACTGCACCGTCGTCGTCACCACCAACGGCGCGTCCCAGTTCTCCGACGCCAGACGCGACCACGGGTCCTCCGCCTTCGGCTCGAAATTGCTGTGATGCTCCAGCACCGCGTCCGCGAGTGGCCCGAGCGCCTCGCGAAACGCCTCGGCGTTCTGCTCGATAATGCTCGTGAACGGGATCGCGTAGATCACGCGCCGAAGCCCGTGCCGCTCCGCATGACGCAGCGCGAACGCGAGCGAGGACAGCGTCTTCCCGCCCCCGGTCGGCACCGTCAGGCTGAACAACCCCGGCTTGTGCGCCGCCGCCTCGCGGCACGCGCCCAGCACCTCCGCACGCCGCGCGTTCACCGGGCTCAGCCCCCGCCCCCGAGCACGAGCCGCGAGATCATCCAGATAGCCATCAAGCCGTTCGCGAAGCTCCGCAACCGTCGCCTGCGTCCGCTGACGCGAGCCGCGCTGGTCCGGACGCATAAACCACTCGGTCGCAAGAAAATCCGCGTCGACGAGTGCCGAAAAGACCATCCGCGTCAGAAACGCGCACTGGAACGCTTGCTCCGCGCGAGTTCCCGCACCACTGATCGGTAATACCCGTGGCACCGGCATATCCAACAAACCGCTCGGCAAATGCCGAACCTCAGGAATCGTCTTCAACAACCGATTCTGAAGCCCCAAATCCCCCGCATAGTTCGGCATCCCGCCGTGATGGCCAGCGATGCAGTACGCCAGCATCTGCCCGACCGGCCCGCGCCCCCACGCGTGCTTCGCACCAAACGTCGAATGATCCACACGCCCCGGCGCCTGCTCAAGATGCGCTTCGAAACCGTTCTCGCTCAGCAAGTAGTCCTGAAACGCATCACTGTACTTGCCCAGGTCGTGCCACCACCCAGCAAGAGCCCCCCAAGCCTCCGCATGGAAGCCCTCCGCGAGACGAGCCGCCCCCGGCGGCCCACCCGCCACGCCCTCAGCCACCAAACGAAGATGATCCTCAACAGCCTCCCACCCGTCTTCCGGACGGCAACCTTCCACCGAGTGCGCATAGCAGATCCGATGCATAAGCATCGAGTCTACTGAAACGCACACGAACAAGAAAATGAGCGGGGCCGGACTCGAACACAGCTTGGATTTCACGGTAAATACGGTGATTTCTGATCGGGGCGGCGCAAAATCCGGCGCACTTGAGGACCGAACCGCTTGGCCCGCCCCAGACGGCTGGGATGCCCTGCCCTCGGCAGCACGGCTCGGGATCGGATACTTGATCGCCTCAGCCTCGTCGGAGGTGAAGCGATGAGCCGCAGGCACGCGCCGTCACCAAACGGGGAATTGTCCAGCGCGGATCGGGACTCCCGCGGGCGATTTGCCCCTGGCAACGCCGGCGGGCCGGGCAACCCGCTCGGGGGGAAGGTCGCTCGGCTACGGGCGGCGCTCATCGAAGCCGTGTCCGAAGACGACATCCGCGCGATCGCCCATCGCTTGATCGAGCAGGCGAAAGAGGGGAATCTCGCGGCCGCGAAGGAGCTGCTCAACCGCACGCTGGGCAAGCCCACCGAGCACGACCTGATCGAGCGGCTGGAGGCCCTGGAGGACGTGGCGGCCGAGAACGGGGGGTGGCGATGAGCACTCGATCGCGACTGCTTCGGATCGAGAAAGCCCTCGGAGCAGACCGTGCGTCGCGGCGTGTCCCAGAAGACGCGCTCCTCATGAATCTGCTTTCCAGCCAGATCATCGATTCGTACCCGGGCATCGAGCTGGTCGAACCCGAGGACACCGATCCGCTGACGTATGCGTACATCCAGATGCACTTGGCCCAGCGAGCGCACGAATGGGCGCGAGCCGCGGAGTGGATCGCGATCATCAAGCGTCTCGACCCGCCACGGCCGTGCCCGCCCGGGACCGATCCCCTGACCCACTTTATAGCCGAACACAACCGGCGTTCAGACGAGATCCCAGCCGAGACCGCCCGAACCAAATCCGCGATCGAGGCGGCGAAACGCCGGACTGCTGCGGCAAATCTGGCAATAGAACCCCCTCCTCCATCCGCTTGCTGAGCCCATACTCCGCCAACGAACCGCATACTCCGCCATTTCTGGCCATTGGCGAAGTATGCACCGATGTGGCGGAGTATCACTTGGGTTCTGGCTGATATACGGAACATCGATACCCGAACGATCCTCGAATTTCGATGGAACTATGCGGTAGCTCGCAAGCGAAACGCTAAGCGGCGTGCTCATGGGCGAGGCATTCGGCTTGCGCCAGGACCAGTTCGGTCGCCTGCTCTTGCTGATCCGGCGGATACCTGTATTTTCGGAGCAACCGACGAACCATCGCCCGCATCTCCGCCCGAACGGTCTCCTTGATCGTCCAGTCGATGGTGGCGCTCTGCCGGATACGGTCGGCGAGTTCACGAGCGATCTTCTTCAGCGTTTCGTCACCAAGTTCAAGCACCGCGCTCTGGTTATTCGCCAGTGCGTCGTAGAAGGCGATCTCTGCCTCACTCAGCCCGAGTTGGTCCCCGCGGTTCTGTGCGGCCCGCATCCGCCGGGCGAGCTCGATGAGCTCCTGGATGATCTCGGCCGTCTCGATCCCGCGGTTCTGGTACTTCAGTATCGAGCCCTGAAGCATCTCCCGGAACGAGCGGGCCTCCACGATGTTTTTCCGACTCCTCGCACGGATCTCGTCGTTGATGAGCTTGCGGAGTAGCTCCAACGCGAGGTTCTTCTGGGGTAGGCCCTGGATATCCGCCAGGAACTCATCGGAGAGGATCGAAAGGTCCGGGTTCTTCAGGCCCGCCGATGCGAAGATATCGACCACGCCTTCGGACGCCACCGCTTTGGAGACAATCTGCCGGACGGCTGTATCCAAGTCCTCCGGCGACCCGCCCTCCCGCACCGTTGCTTTGACGATACCCGCTCGCACAGCCTGGAAAAAGCCAAGGTCGTCCCGGATCGCGAGCGCCGCATCGTGCGGCACGGCGAGTGCAAACGCTTTCGCGAGCTCAAGGACGCCCTGCACATAGCGTGATTTTCCGTCTTTCAGCCCCAGGATGTGCTCGATCGCCTGGGGGATGACGCTCATCCGATCTGAGGCTCGCGTCGTGAAGAACCGGCGGTAGTCGAACCCGTGGAACATCCCGGAGATGACCTCGTACTTCTCCAGCATGACCGCGACGGCTTCTTCTTGGTCGATCGTCGTCCGACCCTGCCCGCCGCTCTCGGTGTAGGTCGCCAGCGCTTTCTTCAACTGGTCGGCAATCCCGATGTAGTCCACAACCAAGCCGCCGGGTTTATCCCTGAAGACACGGTTGACCCGCGCGATCGCCTGCATCAAACCATGACCACGCATCGGCTTGTCGATGTAAAGCGTGTGCATGCACGGGCAGTCGAACCCCGTCAGCCACATATCGCGGACGATGACGAGCTTCAGCGGATCCCCCGGATCCTTGAACCGGGCAGCCAGGGCCTCACGCCTCGCCTTGTTCCGGGCGTGCATGGCGATCTTGGGGCCCTCGCTGGCGCTGCCCGTCATCACAACCTTGATCGACCCCTTGTAGTCGTCGTCGTGGTACCAATCGGGGCGCAGCTCTACGATCGCGTCGTGCAGTTCCATGCAGATTCGGCGGGACATGGCGACCACCATCGCCTTGCCCTCCATCGCCGACTGTCGGTCCTCAAAGTGCGCGACGATATCCTCGGCGACCTGACGTACCCGCGGCTCGGAACCGACGATCGCTTCCAACGCCGCCCACTTGCTCTTAAGCCGCTCCTTGCTCGAAAGCGCCTCGCCCTCGGTGAGCTCGTCGATCTCCTCGTCGAGCGTCTCGGCCGCCACGCTGTCGAGCCCCAGCTTGACCAGGCGACCTTCGTAATAGATCGGAACCGTCGCGTTGTCTTCGATCGCCTGCTCGATGTCGTAGATGTCGATCTCGTTGCCGAAGACGCCCCTCGTGCTGATGTCCGTGCTCTCAACCGGCGTCCCGGTGAACGCGATGAACGTCGCGTTCGGCAGAGCGTCCCGGCAGTACTTGGCGAAGCCGTACCCGACCTGGCCCGTCGCCTTGTCGATCTTCGCCTTGAACCCGTACTGGCTCCGGTGCGCCTCGTCGGCGATCACGATGATGTTCCGCCGATCCGACAGCAGCGGATGCTCGTTGCCGCGGTCATCGGGCAGGAACTTCTGAATCGTCGTGAAGATGACGCCACCGCTCGCTCGCTTGAGGAGATCCCGTAGCCCGGTCCGGTCCGTCGCCTGCTCCGGCGTCTGGCGGAGAATCGATTGCCCTCCGGCGAAGGTGGCGAAGAGCTGCCCGTCGAGGTCGTTCCGGTCGGTCAGAACAACAACGGTCGGGTTCTCTAGCTCGGACTGCTCGATGAGCCGCCCGGCGTAGAACAGCATCGTCAGGCTCTTGCCCGATCCCTGCGTGTGCCAGATCACCCCGGCCCGCCGATCCCCGCTCGGCCGCGATGCCGAAACCGTCGCCCCGATCGCCTTCCGCACCGCGTGAAACTGGTGATACGCGGCGATCTTCTTGATGACCTTGGCGTCGCTGCGCTCGAAGACGGTGTAGTTCCGGACATAATCCAGGAACCAGCGCCGGTCAAAGATGCCCCGGATCGCCACGTCCAACTGCGGCACCGTCTTCGGGGCCACGTCCTCCCCGTCCGCCGTCCGCCAGGGCGTGAAGCGATCCTTCCCCGCCGTCAGGGAGCCGATGCGGGCGTCCAGCCCGTCGCTCACCAGCAGCACGGCATTGCTCACGAACAGGCCCGGGATCTCCGCCTTGTACGTCTGAAGCTGCTTGTACGCCGCCCAGATATCCGCGTCCTCATCGGCGGCGTTCTTCAACTCGACCACCGCCAGCGGGATCCCGTTCACAAACACCACGATGTCGGGCCGCCGCTCGTGCCGGTTCGTCCCGATCGTCTCGACAACCGTGAACTGGTTCACCGCCAGCCAGTCGTTGCGATCGGGGTTCTCAAAGTCGAACAGCCAGACCTTGTCGCCCTTCGACGAGCCGTCCGGCAGCCGGTACTCCACGTCCACGCCATCCCGGAGCATCGCGTGAAACGCCCGGTTGTTCTCGATCAGCGCCGGAAGCTCGGGACGCTGCAGCCGCGTGATGACCTCTTCGAGACACTCGGCGGGGATATCGGGGTTCAGCGTGAACAGGGCATTCCGGAGCCGATCGACCAGCAGCACATCGGCGTAGGCCGCACGTTCCGAGCCGGCGGCACCGGGCGCTACCTCAGGGCCATGGGCGATGGCATAGCCGAGCCCATCGAACCATTCGAGGGCGGCATCTTCAACTGTGGACTCCGCGAACCTGGTCATGGGCCTGCATCCCCTGCACCACATCTCTGAATCATGCGGCTGCAATGCTCTCTATTGGCACAGCGCATGAGTTTGAACAGGTCAGTGAGGACCGCCCGGCTCTCCGCCAACATGGTCAGGTCTTCATCGGCATCCCCAATAGCATCGCTATGGGAATGAGTCTGTACATACCGATAGATTCTTGAGAGAGTGGCCTCGTCGATTGACTGAGCCCCGATTCCGGCGGCACTCAGCATCTTCTCCCAAAGGGACTTGTCGCCGATATCGGGGACGCTGAAAGCGAGGAACATCTCAAGTAACCGCCTGGCCATGTTTGGGGCTGCAAAGTACCCCTCCAGTCGATCAAGCGGAGGCCCAACAGCTAGAGCGTATACTTGGCTGAACAGATAGTGATACTCAGACTCAAAATTGAGCAAAAGCGGATCCAGGTCGCCCAGATCTGATCGTCGCCCATTCGCGTCTGCCGTGCAGCGGAGCATAAAAAACCGGTGCTGCTTCTTGTCTATCCCACGAAGATTCTTGAACCACTCTCGAACCAGCCGGAAGAACGTGAAGTTGTGTGTTAGAATCACAATCTGCTTGGCGGGTTTTACGATCTCACGGATTGCGCCGAAAGCAGCGAACATGGCGGACTGATCGAGACTTGAAATAGGATCGTCTAAGACAATGATCCCATTGGCGACATCAGAGTCTTTGTTATCCAATGAACGCAGAAAATAAAGCAAGGCGAGAGCCGTCCGTTCACCCTCGCTTAGAGCGTGAGCCGACTCTCCATTGCGGGCAATCCGATAGCCAGTATCGGTGGATTCAAGGGTGAGTTCCCCATGCCCCAGGTAGCGACGCAGCGCAGCATTGAGTTCCTCCGCCGGCCGTTGGTGCCCGATGATTTCCGCTTCAAGCGAACGTATTTGGCTTGACAAACGTATACGATCGCTACTGGCATCATCTCGCCGCTGCCGCCCATCAGCAACGGCATTGGCGAGTCGCTGATACTCCGACAGAGAGCGAGCCAGAGCATTCCTCGCCAACTTCTCTCTTGCGGCTGAGACGGACTCGCTCTGAGTCTTGCCATACTCGTTGTGCCGACTGAGTATCAAATTCAAAGCCGCTAGCGAATCCGTCAACGCTGGTGGATCGCTCAGTGTGCATTCGATAGAGGTGTTTAGCTCGGCTTTCTTGCCCTCAATACTGGCAATGACATCCGCGTACCAAGCCTCAAGCGTGCCCCTAGTATTTGAGAAGCTATCGAATGCATTCTCGTACTCGGTTGTCATATGCTCGAAGACTCTCGCCGAGTCAGGCAAAGCCAATGCCTGAATGCTCGCAAATTCCGAGCGAGCCTTCTGTTGCAGCCGATCGAGTGTCGCGACAACTCGCTCATACTCATCGTTAAAGTGGGCTTCCAAAGCCGCGAGCCTATCTTGCGAGATTGTGCTGGCGCAGTAGAGACAGGCTTTAGACTCGAACTCTCGATGAATGCGGCGACCTTTCGCAACCCATTGCTCAGCCTCGGATGAGTCGCTCAATGACTGAATCGCCTTGCGGACGACAGTCTGGCCGAGCGCCCTGCGTACATCAACAAGCAGAGCGCCAGGATCAATGCCGGGAGGAACGAGTTGACTGATGGCGCTCTTTGGTGTGGCTCGGCACTCCTTAAGCAATACATCCGACTCTTCATCTGAGATCCTGGCATCTGATGCGCGATCGTCATCGATGAGACTCAGCATGTCGCTCTTGTACATCGCCTTGTTGTAGTTATTATATCGGTGCGTGGTATTGGGAGCACGTAGCATATCCTTGATAGCTTGAGCGTTGGTCGTGCAGAATCGCTCGCACTCCTCCTCGGCTGCGGTGAGCGAGGCGATAGCCGAACTGAGCCGAGTCTCCGCCGCTTCAAGCTTTGCCTTGAGGCTCTCGATCTGCCGCTGCTTCTCGACGCTGTCTTCTCCGAGAACGAAGATGGGAGGCAACTCGCCAGCCCCTTGAATAGGAAAAACACTGGCGGCGATGAAGTCCCGATTAAAGACTCGCACCGAAAGGCCGCATGTCGGGAACTGATCATGCCGAAGCGTGCCGGTGCCTGTTGCGAGAACAGCCTCTCGACCTTGCGGAAGGGATTGTCGTTGCTCGATCGCGCGAAAGATATTGCTCAGGGTGGTCTTGCCGGTTCCATTCCACCCGTAGATCAGGTTGTATTTCGAGAACCCTTCAAGCTCGGCAGGCCAATCGAAAGCCTGAAATACGCCGGGTAATCGAAGCTTGGTCACCTTCGTAATCATGCGACCGTCTCCGCAGTCTTCCGCTCGGTGACCCTCACCTCGCCCGATAGCAGCTTCGGCAGCAGCGCATCCCGAGCCTCGGCAAGCGATCGCGACTCATCCATATTCGACCGAATCAGCGTAAAGAGCGGCTCAACGATCCCTCCGAAGGCCTTGGCCAGCATCTCATCTGGGCGTACAAGCGAGAAGTGCTCAAGAGCCGTTGCCGGAACCCGCTGACGGCCACTCGTGCCGGTCATGTTCTGGATGGCGAAGTCTCGGAAGTCGCCCGTTCGAGCGAGGCAGTATGCAAACACTTCGGGCAGCGGCGGCTTGGGCCGAAGCACGATGTACTCGGTTGACCCCCAGCCCACCGCTCCTGCAGCGAGGAAGTCCACGAAAGCCGTCTTTCCATTCTCAAGGCACGGCGTAATCCGAGCGACGAGGGTGTCCCCATTAGTGAACTTCATGCCCGATCCAAAGACGCGCTCGCCCCAAGCCTCGGGGGCATGACCTTGCGTCGGCATGTTCTTCATATCGAGGTGCGGCGCAGGTTCGCCCCTCCTGAGGGACCGCTTCGGATTGATCTCGATGATATCGGGCAGCCGCCGCACCTCCCACCCCTCCGGAATCGGTCCAAGCTCGGAGTCGGTGAAGGTGGCGGGGAGGGCGTCGAAGACGGGCTGGGGCATGCCGGGGAAGGCGGCGGCCCCGGCGGCCTTGGCCCGCACGGGCTCGAAGTCCACAAACCACGCCTTGAAGATCGACGACGCCATCCCCTCCAGCGTCCGGTTCATCCGCCGATTCAACTCGATCTTGTCGTCCAGCGAGCCGAGGACCGAGGCGATGGCCCGCTGCTCGTCGAGGGGAGGCACTTCGGGGAGTTCGAGTTGCCTGATGTCGGACATGTTCAGATGTGCGACAGTCGAGCCGGACGCACGGACACCCATTTCATGCCGCATCTCTGGCGTGAGCAGCAGATACAGCAGGTACCGACTGTCGAGCAACTCAGGGGTAGGCCGGATCAAGACCGTGCGTTGCCCAAGGCAAGCACGCTGTCCCGGCGGAATCAGGCCGACCTCTCCAACCGGCGCTTCGCGAGCCAGGACCAAGTCGCCCGGCTGAGGCTCCATCCGTTGGGTCCATTCTGCATACGTTTCAGGGCTGACACGGTTGGCGTTCTCGAAGTCAATCCGGCCATTCTTGATGTTCGAGGTGCGGATGGAAGGAATGCCCACAGGGACTATGGGGGCGGTCTTGTGTTCGCAATCAACGATCGCAATGCACAGGTCGTTGAGAATGGGCTGCTGGATCACGATGCCAACTCCCTCAACAGCCACTCAAGCTGCGTCCGAGCGTTAGCGATGATCGCCGTGTAGGACCGGAATTGAGCGTCCGAATGGGGATCGGGTCGAAGGGACGAATCGACCTTGCCTCCGATCACCATGATGTTCATCGGGCCGTTGTCTGGCGTGAGGTCGTCCCGGTACTTCTTGACTTGGGCCTCGGCATCTCGTCCGACCGTGGCACTGGGTCGCTTGAACTCGATCAGTAGCTTTCGCTCATCCGGTGACTGGCCGAGGAAGAGATCGGGCCGTTTCGACGCCCGCTTCTGCTTGCCGCCCTTGGCGAGATAGCCATCGATGATCTTCTTGAGCGTTTGATTGGAGGCGATGAGGCTGTACTGAGGGCCGAGCAACCAAAGGTTGTTCTCGATGGCCTTGTGGATCTCTGCCTCCGTCGTCGCTGAGTCAGTTGCCAGCCGCTCAAAGTCATTGAGTATCGACAAGCGACTTCGGGCTTGCTTGCCCATGACAGCGAGATCGACAAGTCCGAACTCGGAGAGACAGTCGGCGATTGTGGCCACGTCCGCCCCAGACGCCGAGGCGATCTTCTCGCAGATCAAGAAGTATTCGTCACGCTCTAACGCATCGAGTACGAGCGTGACAAGCAGGCGGACTTTGTCATCGCCCTCAGGGAAGTACTTCTGAATCACCTTCTCGACCGCATCCATCGCATACTGCCGCCGATACTCCGGCAGCGTTTCAATGCGAGACTTCACCACCTTCTGGAGCCGAGCCTTTGCGGCGTTGACTTCGACCTTGCACACTTCTCGAAGATGGCCAGAGGCGAGGCGGGCGGCTTCCTTCTGGACATCCTTGAGAGGAAGGCTGTTCTCGACGATCTCGCCCCAGTCGGCGGTGACATGTTCGGCGAGCCCGTCGGCCTCGATCTCGCCCCAAAGTCGATTGCGTACCTTGTCGGGGATGTCCTCTTCGTCTTCGAGCCCACAAAATGTGGTCCGACCTACCACCTTTCCGCCGATTCGGTAAACAAACCCTGACTCACCCTTCGGCAGCGGCTTCTCCGAGACCGTCCAAGACACGGTGACCAGACCGATATCTGGATGGTTGAACGTCTCTGACTTCGACTCTCCGCCGAGATCTGCGACCTGCAATGGCTCGTCGTTGATGAAGATGCTGAAATCGTTCTGCCTCGCATACTCACGAGCCAGGATTCGTCGCAATGCGTCTGCGCTTGGAATCGCTTTGGATTGGTCCAAGTCGCTTAGCGTCACTGTTGTGCCGTGTTGATCTGTATCGGTCTTCGAGACCGTGATCGGGAGATCGATCGCTTCGAGATCATCTCCGCCTGCTGCTTCCGAGAGCTTGACCTTCTCGATGATAACGGTGGTGGTGTTCCCCCGAGCGGTCGTCTCAACGGTCATTGTGTGGGCGGCAGCGAGCCCAGCAAACTTGCCAATCCCTTTGCGGCCCTTCACTGGCCGCTTCTTTCCGGCGGTGCGTGCGTCTTTGCTTCGAGACCATCGATCGTTGGCGATGCGCAGGTAGATCGTCCGAACTTCTTGTTCGGTCATGCCGGTACCGTTGTCGGCAACAACGATGGATGCGTTTGCCATGGTCTCCGAGATCGACTCTGGCAGCGTCACCCTGACCTCGGTGGCGTCCGCATCCCAGGCATTGTCGATCAACTCACGGAGGGCCTTCTCGCTCGATGAGTATGTCTCGCCGAGCAAGGCGGTCAGCTTTGGATCAACAGCAAACCGGGCCGCAGAGCCCATCAGCGATCCTCCATGTTCTTGGCGACCGATTGGAGGTTGCCTTCGATGGTTTCTTGAAGCTTTCGTGACTCGGCGAACTGCTCCTGAAGCGTCGCCGTCAGCCGAGCCATCTTCTCCTCGAACGGCTCTCCGTCGTCCTCAACATCCTCAGCACCAACGTACCGACCGGGCGTCAGCACGAAGCCGTGGCTCTCGATCTCCTCAGCCGTCGCCGACTTGCAGAACCCGGCGATGTCCTCGTACTTGCCGCCTTCGCCCCGCCAGGCGTGGTAGGTCTCGGCGATGCGGGCGATCTCCTCATCGGAGAAATCACGCAGCGTCCGGGTGACGAGCGAGCCGAGCTTGCGAGCGTCGATGAAGAGCGTCTGCTTGCGGCGATCCCGCAGCTTCTTGCCGCCGAGCGTCCCGCCCGCCTTGCTGCGCGTCACAAACCAGAGGCAGACCGGGATGCCGGTGGTGAAGAACAACTGACCGGGCAGGGCGATCATGCAATCCACAAGGTCGTTCTCGACCAGCGCCCGGCGGATCTCGCCCTCCCCACCCGAGTTAGAGGACATCGAGCCGTTGGCCATGACGAACCCGGCGATACCCCCCGCCTTGCCGGGAGACGGCGGGGCGAGGTGGTGGATGAAGTGCTGGATCCAGGCGTAGTTGGCGTTGCCGATCGGCGGCGTGCCGTATTTCCAGCGGACATCCTCCCGGCGGCGCTCCCCGCCCCAGTCGGAGACATTGAAGGGCGGGTTGGCGAGGATGAAGTCGGCCTTGAGGTCCTTGTGCAGGTCGTCGTGGAAGGTGTCGGCGTGCTTCTCGCCGAGGTGGGCCTCGATGCCCCGGAGGGCGAGGTTCATGTTGGCGAGCTTCCAGGTCGTCGGGTTGGACTCCTGCCCGTAGATGGAGATGTCGGTCGCCTTGCCCTCGTGGGCCTCGACGAACCGCTCGGCCTGCACGAACATGCCACCCGAGCCGCAGCAGGGGTCGTAGACCCGGCCCTTGAACGGCTCGATCATCTCGACCAGCAGGCGGACGATGCAGCGGGGCGTGTAGAACTCGCCGCCCAGCTTGCCCTCGGCGGCGGCGAACTTCCCGAGGAAGTACTCGTAGACCCGCCCGAGGATGTCCTTGGCCCTCGACTCCTTGTCGCCGAGGCCGATGCCGGAGATCAGGTCGATGAGTTCGCCGAGTCGCTCAGCCGGGATGCCCCGGCGGGCGTAGTCCCGCGGCAGCACGTTTTTGAGGCGGGGGTTGTCCCGCTCAATGGCGTACATGCCGTCATCGATGAGCCTGGCGATGTCGGGCCGCTTGGCCTGCGCCTGAAGCTGCTTCCAGCGAGCCTCGGGCGGCACCCAGAAGACGTTCTTGGAGGCGTACTCGTCTCGGTCTTCAAGGGTCTGATTCGTCCAGTCGGCGTCGCCGTCGGTGAAGTAGTCGGACTTGGGATCCGCACAGAGGGCCTCCAGCTCCTCCCGGCGAGCCTGGAAGGCATCGGCGATGTACTTCAGGAACAGCAGCCCGAGGACGACGTGCTTGTACTCGGCGGCATCGATCGAGCCCCGGAGCTTGTCCGCGGAGGCCCACAGCTTCTCCTCGAAGCCGAGGCTCGCTCCGTTCTGTTGCGTGTCCCGGTCGGCACGCCCCCCTCGCTTGGCCATCGCGTCTCCTCGCACCCGTATGCGACCCGTTGTAGGGGGCCGCAGCTTGTCCGTACAATATACGGACAATCCGCCCGAGCCGCCCCGCCCAGAATCGCCCCTCTACAAGGCAAGGAGGCCCCAATGCGGCCACGCATCGGCGAAAAACCACCGGACCACGACACGCCCGACAGCCGGGACGTCGCACGCCGGTTCCGTGCCTTCGCGGACGAACACCCGGGCATGGCCCCGTTGATCTGCACACTCGCGGCACGCGCCTGGCGGGACAACAAGAAACTGGATGGACCACTCAAAAAGTGGCAAGACCAACGCCTCAAGCTCCACGGCTCGCTCACGCACGAAGAGCTTTACGCCGACGAGTGCGTTCGCCCCGTGAACTACGACTTCAAACACATCCGTTCCTTGCCCATGGCGGAGCGAGTGCGACGCGGGGTCTACTGGCTGGCGGCGATCGCAGACGAAGACTCCGCCGCACCCTTCATCCCCCGGTCGCCGTATGTCGATCTGTTCCTCGATCCCGATGAACGATTCAAACAGCTTTTTGCCGATTCTGTCTTTACGTTCTCGATGTACAACCGCGCTGATGAAGCCCGAAAAATCACCTCGCATGAAGCCGAAGAGCTTCTCCGCCTGGTCCGAAAGCACCTCGATACCGTTTGGCTGAATCAACTCCAGCAGATCCGATGTCTCGTTGCCTCCGATCCCGAGTCGCTGGCAGATGTGGCCCGCTGGATCGACCGGGCGTGGGCCGGACGCCGACCGCGCCAGCGGCTCGCGTCGCTCTGCGCGTATCTTTCCGATCCGGACAATGCCACCCATGCCGATGCCATCAAACACGCTGGCAAACCAAGTGCTGAGCTGATCGCACAACTCGCGATCATGGCCGCGGCGCTCGTCACCGATCCCGACGCCGCGGACTATCTTGGGAGCATCACGAACCTCGCCAAACTGCCCTTCGGCATCAGTCCGGAGCGCGATCGGAATGTCTCAGCCCGTCACCTGCTCGCCGGTCGCCAGCTTATCTGCGACGCAATCTGGGACGGGGACGAGCCCTGGCGATCACAGCTCACCGGAGCCCTTGGCGGGCATCGCCCAAGCCCGACAGCCTCGACCGGGGTAGAACAGCCACGGAGGGAGGAGGAACAGCACCCGACTGATCTCAGCGGGTATCGCAGCGCCAAATGGTTCAATAAAGTTACACGGATAGGCAGTAAAAGCGGCAGGGGGACGCTGTACCCAGCGAAGCTCCGTGCTGCGGGAAAACGAGGGAGTCTGAAGAAATTCGTCAAGTACAAAGGCCAGTTGTATTACGACGTGGAAGAAGTCTGCAGCGTTTATCCGGATTGCGCCAAGAGCATCAAACAAGCTTTTTGAGAAAACTTCGGCGTATTTCGGCGTATCTTGGCGTACACGGCCTCTTTGCCGACTTGCAAGCCCACGCTTCCCTGCGAAGCTTGCGGCATGAACACGCCACACACCGCCAGCACCGTGCCGACCCGCCGCACACCCGCAGCCCTCGGCGAATCCACCCCTCAGCCCGACCATCGGACCCCGCTCCCCCTGCTCATCGACGCCCGCGAGGCGGCCCGCCTTCTGGGCGTCTCGGGGCGCACACTCCACACCCTGACGATGGACAACATCATCCCGAGCCGCAAGGTCGGGCGACTCCGCCGGTACAACCCCGCTGAACTGCTCGCGTGGGTGGAGGCGGGCTGCCCGGACACCCCCATCGCCGCAACGCCCGGGGGTGCCGAGTCGTGATCGCCCCCTCGCCCGAAACCACAGCCCCTTTGATCCCGCCTCAGGGTGTGGTGGAGGATGTGTGGCTTCGTCTCGCCAGGCGTGACCGGGGCCGCTGGGCGATCCCGGAGCGCGATGCCGCGGGCGAGGTAGTCGGCACCGCCTACCGCCTCCCCGATGGCGGCAAAGGCTTCAAGAAGGGCGGCAAGCGCGGGCTCATCTATCCCGACCCATTGCCCACCTACGCCGGCGCGTCGTACGCGAGCCCTGTGTTTGTCGTCGAAGGCCCGAGCGATGTCGCAGCGCTACTCGGACTCGGACTCGACGCGGTCGGCGTGCCGGGCGCGCACGCTTCCCGGGAATGCCTCGAATGGCTCGCCGAACTTCTGACTGGCTGGCACGTCGTCGTTCTCGCCGATGCGGACGATGCCGGACGTCAAGGCGCAGCGAAGCTGACATCCACGTTGGTCGGGCGTGCCGAGAGCGTGCGCATCATCGAACCGCCCACCGGAGCGAAGGACGCGCGAGCCGCGGTCATCGCCGGTGCAGACGCCAACGCCTTTCTCGAACTCGCTGAGGCCGCGAACCGCACCGACGCTCGGCGGATGATCCCCCTAGCGGGCGTTCGCGCTGGATCCGCGATCGTCAACTGCATGGCGGACATCGAGCCCGAGACCGTGGACTGGCTCTGGTACGGGCGCATTCCACGCGGACGCCTCACGCTCTTGGCCGGTCTCCCCGGCGAAGGCAAGAGCTTCGCCACCTGCGACTGGGCCTCACGCATCTCCCAAGGCCTGCCATGGCCCGACGGCTCTCTATGTCCTCTTGGTCGCGTGATCTTCGTCACCGCCGAGGACGATCCCGCGGACACGCTCCGCCCCCGCCTGGATGCGCACGGCGCAGACTGTCAACGAATTCATCATCTCAAGGGGGTCATGGGTCGAACATCCAGAGGCGGGCTCCAGCCCACACACTTCACGCTCGATGACATCGAGCCTCTGGAGCGTGCCATCAGCGACCTCGGCGGGGTTGACCTGATCGTCATTGATCCGATCGGCAGCTACCTCGGCTCGCGAACGGATGCGCACCGCGACAACGAAGTCCGCGCCGTGCTCGCCCCGCTGGCGGACCTGGCTCAACGCACCAACGCCGCGGTTCTTCTGGTCGCCCACCCTCGCAAGGCATCCAGTCAGCACGCCGACGACCTCGTGCTCGGCTCCCGCGCCTTCACCGGGATCGCCCGCACTGTTCTCCACCTGCTCCGCGACCCGAACTGCGAGGATCGCCGCTTGCTGCTTCCTGGAAAGAACAATCTCGCCGCACCAGCCCCCGGGCTGGCGTTCAGGATCGAAGGCGACCCCGCCCGGCTGATCTGGGAACCCGACACGGTGTCGGTCACCGCTGCGGACGTCCTCGCTCAGATCGCCGCGGACCCTCAGTCGCGCACTGCAAAAGCCGAAGCGGGAGAATGGCTGCGGTCGGTCCTCGCGGATGGCCCGGTCCCTGCGAAAGACCTCCGCGAGATGGCGAGCGAGGAGGGCATCGCCTGGCGCACCATCGAGCGAGCCGCCAGAGAGATCAAGATCAAAAAGCATCGCGAGGGCTTCGGCCCGGCGAGCCGCTGCTTCTGGAGCCTGAGCCCACACACCGCCAACGATCCGCATACTTCGCCAAGCTAGATCCTTGGCGAAGTATGGGCGGATTGGCGGAGTATGGGAACATCTCTGAGTCACGCATCGGGCCATGCGGCCCTTTCGGATCCGTAGAAAAACGATCGCGAACACACGCACCCACTTGCGCCCGCCCGCAACAGACCGCATACTGACGCACGGAGGACCTCAGCCATGGCCAGCATCGCCAAGGAACCCAACGGCCGACGCCGCATCCAGTTCACCGACGCCGGCGGGACGCGCCGCACCATCCGTCTCGGCAAGGTGACCGCCAAGGAAGCCGAGTCGATCCGGACCCGCGTCGAGCTGCTGCTCAGCGCCGCGATCACGAATTCGCCCATCGACGCCGACACGGCCCGTTGGCTCGTCTCCATCGGCGACGACCTGCACGACCGCATCGCCCGCGTCGGGCTCGTCCTCGCTCGCAGCGCCACGCACGCGACCATCGGCGCGGTGCTCGACGCCTGCTTCGAGAACCTGGACGTCAAGCCCTCCACACGAGTCCGCTACGACCAGACGCGGAAGCTGCTCATCGAGCACTTCGGCGAGGATCGCCCCATCCGCACCATCCGCCCGATCGATGCCGACGCCTGGCGAACCTGGCTCATCGATCGCGGCTACGCCCCGAGCAAGGTTGCACGCGAGGTCAGCATGGCCCGGATGTTCTTCCGTCAGGCCATCCGCTGGGAGATGATCCCGAGCAACCCGTTCGAGGGCGTCCGCGCCGGTTCGCAGATCAACCGCGAGCGCATGCACTATGTCGATCCCGAAACCGCCGCCCGCCTCATCGACGCCTGCCCCAGCCACGACTGGCGGTGCATCGTCGCCCTCGCCCGCTGGGGCGGGCTCCGCTGCCCGTCGGAAGTCCTGCGGGTCCGCTGGGCCGACGTGGACTGGCATCGCGCCCGCCTCCGCGTCACGAGCCCGAAGACCGAGCACCACGCCGGCAAGGGCTCCCGCGTGATCCCGCTCTTCCCCGAGCTGCGCGAGGTGCTGCTCCGGGCCTTCGAGGCCGCCGAGGAGGGAGCGGCGTACGTCGTCGCGGGGTACCGAGACTCGACCGCCGCCAACCTTCGCACGCACCTGCTCCGGATCATCGACCGCGCCGGGCTCACGCCCTGGCCGCGCCTGTTCAACGCGATGCGGGCCAGCCGAGCAACGGAACTCGCCGCCGAGCACCCGGCCGCGGTCTGCACCGCCTGGCTCGGGCACACCGCCGCCATCGCCGAGGCCCACTACCACATGGTCCGAGACAGCGACTACGACCGAGCCGCCGCCACACCCACACCCGTCCCCGGACGCGGCGCAAAATCCGGCGCACAGGCGGCGCAGAACCCGACGCAGCACCGAGCCGAAGCCAACGGCAACAACCCGCAAGCAAACTCACAACCTCCGCACGCGGGGAGCTTTACGCAGCCCGGTGCAGATTGCTGTAAGTCCTTGCAAAACAAGAAGATGAGCGGGGCCGGACTCGAACCGGCGACCATTCGCGTGTAAAGCGAACGCTCTGGCCAACTGAGCTACCCGCCCGAAGCCGCCCTCCCCCGAGGGGCGGGCGGCGGTGCATTCCCGCCCATCGTACGCGCCGCCTCGCGCAGCAGCCCCGCCAGCCCGCCTCAGCGACTCGACGCCTCAGCGGCTCAGCGAGCGCCGGAACAGCCACACGCCCAGCACAAACCCCGCGATGCCGAACCCCGCGAGCGCCAGCAGCGGGCCCGCTGCTTCCGCCGCGTTCGTCCCGCGCCACACCGCGTTCTCCACCGACAGAATCGCCCACTTGAATGGGCTCACCCCCGCCACCTGGCGCATCCACTCCGGCATAAACGCCAGCGGCACGCCCCCGCCGCCGAACAGCGCCAGCACCAGCAGCACCGCACGCCCAAACCCCTCGCTCCCCCCCTCGGTCCGCCCCACCGCGCTCAGCGCCATCATGATCCCGGTAAACGCGAACGCGCTCGCAGCGATCGCTACCACCAGCAGCCCCGGGCTCCCCACGCGCACGCCGAAGAACACCGCCCCCACCGCGATCAAGACCGTCTGCACGAAGCACGCCGTCGCGAAGCACGCGACCGCCTTCCCCGCCAGCACCTGCGACGAGGAGACCGGCGCGATCAGCAGCCGCGTCATCGTCCCCCGCGTCCGCTCGGTCACCAGGCTCATCCCGAACCCGATCACGCACGCCATCAGCCCCCACGCGTTCCCCTGCGGGATCGTCAGATCGAACGAACTCCGCGGCCCCGACCGCGCCACCGCCACCTCCTCAAACCGCACACCAAACCCGCCCATCTCCTCCGCATCCCCCGCACGAGTTTCACGAGCCCCCGTCTCACGAGCCGCGGCCCCGTCCCCCTCCGCCTCCATCGCCGCCGCGACCCGCTCAAGCTGATCGAACACCGCCCCGAGCGCAACGCGCATCGGCAGATGCACCGTCTCCGCCGGCGCCCCAGCGATCGCCGCCCGCCCGTCCCGCGCCGCACGGCGCACGCCCTCCGGCTCGCCCATCGTCGCGCGCATCGTCTCGAACAACGCCCCGGTCACCACCCCCTGCAGCACGCCCTGCGTAAACCGCTGCCCCGGATCCACCACCACGCGCACCAACGCGCCCTCATCGCCCCCGCCCCCACCGAACAGCCGCGCCGGGCTCGCGACGCCCTCGCCGAAGCCATTGCCCACGACCAGCATCGCCGCCCGCTGCCCGCGCCGGACAGCCGCCTCGCCCGCGCCCACGTCGCCGATCACCTCGATCCGCAGCGAGGCGTTCTCCTGAAGCCGCTCGACGAACGCCGACGACGCCGCGCTCCCATCCTCGTCCACCACCAGCACGCGCACGCCCGTCGGCGCCCCGCTTGCGCCCGAAAAAATCAGCCCGAACAGCACCGCGAACGCCACCGGGAACACCAACGTGAAAAACGCCCCCGCCCGGTCGCGCCGGAGCAGCAGCAGGTCCTTCATCGCCAGCGCAAGCACCGCGCGCATCAGTCCCGCAGGCTCCTTCCCGTCAGGTGCAGGAACACGCCCTCGAGATCCGGGCGCTCCAGGCGCACCTCCCGCGCCCCGGGCTCCCCCGCGACGCGTGCGATCACGCGCATCGGGTCGTCCGTCTCGATCCGCTCCGCCTCATCCGTCCCGCTCGCCCCGTCGCGCAGCACCGTCACCACGCTCTGCCCGCCGTGCGCCGCGATCAGCTCGTCCACCGTCCCCAGCGCCAGCACGCGCCCCTGATCGATCACCCCCACACGATCGCACAGCCGCTGCGCTTCCTCCATGTAGTGCGTCGTGTACACCACCGTCCGCCCCTCGCTTTTGAGCGCGCGCACAAGCTCGAACAGCGCATGGCGCGAGTGCGGGTCCACCCCGGCCGTCGGCTCGTCCAGCAGCACCAGCTTCGGATCGTGCACAAGCGCCGCCGCGATGTTCAGCCGGCGCTGCATCCCCCCCGAGTACGCGCTGACGCGATCCTTCGCCCGCGCCGTCAGCCCGACGCGCTCGAGCAGCTCGGCCGCGCGCCGCTTCCGCGTCGCGCGGTCCAGCCCGTGCAGCTTCCCGAGAAACAGCAGGTTCTCTTCCCCGGAAAACTGCTCGTACAACGCGATCTGCTGCGGGCACGCCCCCAGGTGCCGCCGCACGCTCGCCCGCGTCGGCGGGCCCAGCCCCGCCAGCTCCACCTCGCCCCGGTCCGGACGCAGCAGCCCAACCGCCAGCCCGATCGTCGTCGACTTCCCCGCCCCGTTCGGCCCAAGCAGCCCGAACACCTCGCCCGCCTCGATACGCAGCGACAGACCGTCCACCGCCACCGTCGACCCGTACGACTTGTGCACCTCACGCAGCGTCAGCACGCGCTCAGCGTAGCGGCCCAATCCCCTCCACACCGCCACCGCACGCGATACCCTCACCCCCGATGCCCAATCACACCATCCAACCGCGCACCTGCACCGTCGCCAACACCAGGATCGGCCCCGGACAACCCCTCGCGGTCATCGCCGGGCCCTGCCT
Organism: Phycisphaerales bacterium; assembly: GCA_050485765.1. Classification (GTDB taxonomy): domain Bacteria; phylum Planctomycetota; class Phycisphaerae; order Phycisphaerales; family UBA1924; genus RECY01. Next base: position 31,433 of record JBJHBZ010000038.1, read on the forward strand.
GCTCGAATCCAAAGAACTCGGGCAACAGGTCGGCGACCACCTCGCCGCGCTCTGCCGCAAGCTCGGGCTCAGCTACATCTTCAAAGCCTCTTACGACAAAGCCAACCGCTCCAGCCTCCACTCCCCCCGCGGCCCCGGACTCGAGACCGGCCTCCGCTGGCTCACCGACATCGCCGCCGACCTCGGCGTCCCCTTCACCACCGACCTCCACGAGCCCGCCCAGGCCGACCCCGTCGCCCAGGCCGCCGACCTCCTGCAGATCCCCGCTTTCCTCTGCCGACAGACCGACCTGCTCCTCGCCACGGGCGAAGCCGCCGCGAAGCACCACCGGGCCGTCAACGTCAAGAAGGGCCAGTTCCTCAGCCCCGCCGAGATGGTCGGACCCGTCCGCAAGCTCCACGAAGCCGGGTGCGATAACGTCCTCACCACCGAACGCGGCACCTTCTTCGGCTACCACGCCCTCGTCAACGACTTCGCCGGGATCGAAGACCTCATGCAGCTCGACTGCCGCAAGTTCACCGACCTCGGCCCCCCACCCGTCTGCTTCGACGCCACCCACTCCACCCAGCGACCGGGCCTCGGCGAGCAGTCCGGTGGGCGACGCGAGCGATCCGCAGGG
>JBJHBZ010000039.1:0-31559 GCA_050485765.1 Phycisphaerales bacterium
CCGCGCCACCCGGTCGCTCGGCACGCCGGCCGCGGACCGGGCGCTCTGGAGAACGCGCATGGCCCCCCTGATGACGATGATGCTGATCCTGACCGGGGGCGTGCTCGGCATCGCGCTCGCGGTCCTGCTCATCCGCTACGCGCTCTGGCCCGTCTTTAAAGGCATCGGCTGGCTGATCGCCCACGTCGCGAAGTTCATCTTCGGCGTGCTGGGAGACGCCGTCCGCGCGGTCGGCGCGATGATGACCGTCGCGCTCTTCGCGTTTCTCGTCATCGCGAACATCGCGATCGGGCGATGGAGCGCCTCGGCCCACTTCGGGCGCGCGGTCTCGGCGGAAGTCTCGACCCTCGGCGCGTGCCTCTACCGCGTCCTGATCGGGCACCCGGCACGATTGCTGCTGCTGCACGGGCTGACCGAGGGGATCGAGCAGCGCCTCCCGGCCGCGATCGCCGCCGCCCCGACCCGCGATACGCCCAGCAAGCGCACCGGGCAGTTCGAGGGGTACACGATCATCGGCTCGCTCAAGGGCGGGGGCTCGGGGAGCAAGCTGTACGTCGCCGAGCCGGACGAGATGCGCCGCGCCGCCTTCGAACGGCGCGGGCTCACGGGCGTGGACCAGGTCGTGATCAAGAGCTTCAGCCTCTCGGACGGGAGCAGCCTCCCGCAGATCGTGCGCGAGAGCCGGGCGCTCGACGCGGCCCGGCGCCTTGGGCTCGTGCTCGACCACGAGCTCAACGACGAGCGGTTTTACTACATCATGCGGTACGTCCCGGGCGAGCCGCTCGGCGTGGTCACCACCCGCCTGCACGCGCACAGCGGGGCGGACGGGCTGAGCGATCGGCACCTGCGCTCGGCGATGGTCTACACCGCCGACCTCGTGCGCACGCTCGGCGACTATCACCGCGGCGGGCTCTGGCACAAGGACGTCAAGCCCGACAACATCATCATCCACGACGGGCGCGCGCACGTGGTCGATCTCGGGCTCGTCACGCCGCTCCGCTCGGCGATGACGCTCACGACCCACGGCACCGAGTATTTCCGCGACCCGGAGCTCGTCCGCATGGCGCTGCGCGGCGTGAAGGTCCACCAGGTCGACGGGGCGAAGTTCGATGTGTATGCCGCGGGCGCGGTGCTGTTCAGCATGATCGAGAACTCGTTCCCGGCGCACGGCGGGCTGAGCCAGATCACCAAGCGCTGCCCGGAGGCGCTGCGGTGGATCGTGCGGCGCTCGATGGCCGAGTACGACAAGCGGTACGCCTCGGCGGCGGAGATGCTGGCGGACCTGGACGCGGTGCTGTCGGCGTCGGACCCGTTCGCGGTCAAGCCGGCGATGCTGCCGAGCGTCTCGGGCGCGGGCGAGGCATCGCCCGGCGTGGCAGAGACGCCCGAGCCGGACCTGGGCTTCGGCGCCGCCGCCGCGGCTGCGGCCGGCGCTCGGCGCACACCGCCCCCGCCGCCCCCGGGGCGTCCGGAGGCGGGCTCGCCCCGGCGCGAGCGTGTGAGCCCGAGCCTCGCGGTGACCAACTGGTGGACGGGGCAGTACCGGGTCGAGGGCGATCGTGAGCCCGCGCCGCCGGTCGGTGGTGTGCGCCATCCGCAGGCCCCGCGTGTCGCGCCCGGCGTGCGCCAGAGCGCCAAGCAGCAGCGGGAGAGCGCCCGCGCCCGGGCGATGGCGACGCGCGAGCGTGCTCGGCACCGAGCGAACGCGCGGCGCGGGCGGGTCGCGAGCGCGTACGCCGGGCGTCAGCACGCCTCGGGGGCGAACGGCGGCATCGCGATCGCGCTGTTCCTGTTTCTCGCCGCGTGCGTCGGGCTCGCGGCTTTCATCGTGCGCATGGGCCTCGACAGCCCGGAAGACCGGCGCGAGCTCGTCGCGACCTTCACCGACGCGGTGATAGGCGGCGCGGACGGCGCCCGGCGCGATGCGCCCGAGGCGGAGCGTTTCGAGCGTTTGCCGGCGGCCCGGGTCGGGTCGATCCCGACCGCGTTCGCCGGTGATGTCAGCCTCGATGGGCGCACGTTCCTGGTCATTAGCGACTTCCGAGCGCCGGTGGACGCCTCGATCCGCGAGCAGTTCACGACGGGGATCAGCGGGCTGCGCGAGCGGGGGGCCCGGGTGGTCGGCACCGTGCTGCCGGCGGACGCCGAGGAGGAGGCGGAGGGCGTCGAGCTGGTCGCGCAGGCGCGCGCGGTGCGTGGGCGCTTGCCGCTGGACTCGGCGACGGTGCTCCCGCTGCTGCGTGATTCGTTCGGGGGCGTGGGTGTGGACGCCGTGCTCTGGTTTGAGCCGCTCGCCTCCGAGGGCGGCGTCGCGCGGTGCGCGACGCTCGTGACATCGACCAGTCAGGGATACGTCCTCGAGCTCACGGATGCGCCGGAGATCGGGCGCGCGTTCGGGCGGGCGGCGCACCTGGTTGTGGAGCCGTAAGCGTCCGGGCGCTCACCCCTGCGAGCACCGGATCAGCCTGTCGAGCACGTCGCGCGCCCGCCCGCTGTCGACCGCGTCACTCGCGAGCTTGAGGCCTTCCTGCAGGTCCCGGGCCGTGTCCGCGACGGTCAACGCGGCGGCGGCGCTGAGCAACGCGATCTCCCGCTTCGCCCCGGGCTCGCCCGCGAGGATGCGCCGCAGCGCCTCGGCGGACTCGGCGACGGAATCGACCGCCAGCTCTTCGAGCGTCGCACGACGGAGCCCGAGGGTCTCGGCGTCGAGGCGTTCGCGGGTGACCACGCCCGCGCGGACGCGGGCGGTGGTCGTGGTGGTCGTGGTGGTGAGCTCGTCGAGCCCGTCGTCGCCGTGGACAACCAGGGCGTGCTCGGCCCCGAGCGCGGCGAGGGCGGAAGCCATCGGATCCACGAGCGAGCGATCGAAGACGCCGATGAGCTGTCGGCGCGCGCCGGCAGGGTTGGTCAGCGGGCCGAGGCAGTTGAAGATCGTGGGCACGCCGAGCGAGCGACGGGGGCCCGCGGCGTGCCGCATCGCCAGGTGGTGGTGGATCGCGAAGCTGAAGCAGACGCCCGCCTCGCGGAGGCACTCGCCCTGCACCTCGGGCGGGGCGTCGACCCGCACGCCGAGCGCTTCGAGCACCTCCGCCGACCCGCGACCGGTGCGCGAGCGGTTCCCGTGCTTCGCGACGATCGCGCGGGGGCGGCCCTCCGGGGGCTGGGCGCCGGCGGCGATCAGGGCGGCGACGGTGGAGACGTTGAACGTTTTGGGCGCGCCCCCGGTGCCGCAGGTGTCGATCAGGGATTCCCTCGCGCCCGGGTCGTAGGGCACGCGGGTGACGTGCGCGCGCATGACGCGGGCCGCCCCGACCAGTTCCTCCGGCGCGACCTGCCCCGGCGGGCAGAGCGCCAGCACCGCGCCGATCTGCGCCGGGTCGAGCTCCCCCGCGAGCAGGTGCCCGAACAGCCGCTCGGCGAGCAGCTCATCCAGACGCTGTCCCCGCGTGAGCGCGCGCAATGCGAGTTGCAGCGTCTCGCCCGCTCGCTCGGCATCGGGCGCGCCGTCGCGCGGATGGGTGGGTGGATCGGTCGGCATTCGACCCAAGGGTATCGGCCCGTCAGGGCGTCGTCGTCGATCAATCCCTGCACCGCGCACGGCATCGCCCGCCCGCACCGCGACGAAGCCCCGGGCGTAGAACAGCAGGGGCGTTTGCTGGGCCCTCGCAAACCGGGCGTGGGGCCCGGTTCCGGAACGCGTTAGGATGTCAGGATGCCCTCTGTGCAGACCGCAGCATTGATCCGACGGGCCCGGCGACGCGCGTTCGCGCGCGACTTGGTCGCTAGGTCCGGGCGCGCGCTGCTCGTTGGCGGGCTGGTGGGCGGGGCGCTGGTCGGCACGGATCGACTGCTCGGGTGGGGGCGCGAGCTGGGCGTGGCGTGGTGGGCGATGGTCGGCGTGCCCGCGGCGGGCGCGATCGTCTGGGCGACGGCGCGGTCGTGGATGGCACGCCCCGGGGCGCTCTCGGCGGCGATCGCGATCGACTCCACGCTCGGGCTGCGCGGGCGATTGTCGTCGGCGTTGGGGCTTGGTGCGTCGGGCGACGGCTTCGCGTCGTGGGCAAGGGCCGACGCCGAGCGTGCGGCGGGCGAGGCGGACCTGAAGCGCGTGTACCCGATCCGTGCGGGTTCGTCGTGGGTTGCGTGGCCGATCGTGCTCGGGCTCGTGGCGGCGGGGGGCGCGTTGCTGCCGTACGCGGCCTGGACCGAAACGCCGGGCGCGCGAGAGGCGGAACTGCGTGCGGCTTCGGAACTGGAAGCGCGCCGCGCCGCGGCGGGCGAGGTGCGCGAGGCGGCCGAGGCCGCGGAAGAGGCCGCCCGTCGCCGGGGCATGGACGCGGCTTCGAGCGAGCAACTCGAGCGCCTGCGCGAGCTGGAGGCGGAACTCGCGGGCGAGGGCCGTCGATCGGCGAGGGAAGTGCGCGAGGAGGCCGCGGCGCGCTTGGAAGCGCTCGCCGAGCGAGCCGAGCGCGAGGCTGTTCGTGCCGAGCGCGAGCGTGCGGCGGCGCGGGAGCGGTTCGAAGGGTTGGACCCGGGCACGCTGGAGCGGGCGCGGGAGCTCGCCGAGCGGCTGCGCGATGGCGATTTTGCAGGGGCGGCTTCGGAGGCCGAGCGTTTGCGCGAGCAGGCGTCGGGGATGAGCCGCGAGGATCGCGAGCGTCTGGCGGAGGAACTGGATCGCCTGGCGGAGGCGCTCGAGGCGTCCCGCTCGGAGCCGCCGGCGAGCACCGAGCGGGACGGGCTGGACGACGCGTCCCGCGCGCTCGGCGACGAGGCGCGGGCGCGGGAGCTGGCGTCGGACCGGGACCGCCTGGCGGAGGCGCTGCGCGAGGCGGGGCTCGATCCGGCGGAGGCGGACCGGCTCGCCGACCGGGCGGCCGAAGCCGAGGCCGAGGCCCAGGCCCGCGAGGCGGCCGAGCGTGCCAGGGAGGCGATCGAGGACAGCCTTCGCGAGGAAGCGGAGCGTTTCCGCGAGCCCGAGCCGCCCTCGCCTCCCGAGCTCGAGCCAGAACCGGGGCCCGAGACGCGGGGCGAAGACGAGACGGCGGCGGATCCGGTTACGCCGCCGACCGAGCCGCGCGCTCCGGACGCGTCGGATCGCGAGGCGGACGAATCGACGACGCCGGGCGAGGGCGAGCGTGACGGGGCGCGCCCGGACGGGGCGGGCTCGGATCCTGAAGCAGGAGATGCCGAAACACCGGACCCGGACGCACCGGGCGATCGGCGTGGGTCGGATCCTGGCGGTGAGGGTGGCGAGCCGCGGGAGGTGCCGGGCGAGGGGGAGTCGCAGCCCGCGCCGGACGGCGCGCCGTCGCCGCTCGCGCCCGGGGCGGACGAGCCCGAAGGCCCGCCGACCACGCCGGAAGAGCTCGAGTCGGAGCTCCGCGAAGCGGGCGAGCAGGATGGCGGGCTGCAAGGGCAGCCCTCGCCCACGCCGGGCGAAGGAGAAGGCGAAGCGCCGGACCCCGACGCGCCCGGTGACGGCTCCCAGCCCTCGCCCGGGGGAGAGCCTGGCGGCGAGGCACCGGGCGAGATGGGCCCGCCCGAGCCGGGAGCCACGGACGTGCCGTCGCCCGGCGAGGGCGCGCCCGGCGAGCGCGGCCCCTCGCAGCCTGACGGTGGTGAAGCGGACGGCGTCCCCGGCGGGGAGCCCACCGATCAGGCGGGCGAGCCGGGCGGCATGCCCGGTGAGGGCGAAGAGAGCGGCCCCGCGCCGGGCGGGGAGCCGGGCGACCCGGGCATCGGCGAAGGCGCGGGCGAGGACGGGCTCAGCGAGCGCGACGGGGAGGGCGTGGGCGAAGGGGTCGGGCGCGGCGAGCCGGACGGGCGTTCGCTCGGCGAGCGCCTGCGCGAGCTGCGCGATTCGAGCCCGGACAGCGACGCGGCCCGCGACTCGGCACGAAGCCTGCGCGAGCGGGCCGAACGGCTCCGAGGGCTCGAGCCCGGGGATGCGCCCGCGCCGGATCGCGGCCCGCTCGCCGAGGCCCCGCGTCCGCGCACGACCGACGACCTGCGCGCCCGCCCGACGCAGACGGTCGACGCGCGGAGCCCGGACGCCGCGGCGAGCGCACAGGACCGCGTGATCGCCGAGTGGCTCGGTGAGGGCGAGGCGGGCGAGGGCGTCGGGCGGGGCGGGGCGGAGGTCGGGGATCGTCTGCGGGAGGCGGTGACGGCGGCCGAGCGCGCGCTCGAGCAGCAAACCGTGCCCAACCGTCGGCGCGATCTGATCCGTCGGGTGTTCGAGCGTGTGGAGCAGCGCGCGGGCGAGGCGTCGCCCCCCGCGTCGGCGCCCGAGCGGGCGCGGGACGCGGAACGCGGGTCCGGCTCGGGCTCCGGTGGGAGCGGCGGCGGGGGCGGTTCATAAATGAGCTTCCGTTTCGCGAGCCCGGAGTGGTTGCTGCTGACGCTGCTGGCGGTCCCGATGGGTCTGCTGGCGTGGCGGTGGTTTACGGGGATGACCGGGTACCGGCGGGCCAGCGCGATCGTGCTGCGCGTGGTGCTGCTCGGGTTGATCGCGGCGGCTCTCGCCGGGGCGGCGAGCGTGCAGCGGACCGAACGGCTCGCGGTGATGTTCGTCGTGGACGTCTCGGACACGGTGCGTCGGTCCGGTGGCGACGGGTCGACGAGCTATCTCCCGCGCGTGCGGGACTGGATGCGCGACGCGCTGGGCGACCGCGGGGCGGACGACCTGGCGGGGATCGTGATCTTCGACGGGTCGCGCTTTGCGGTCGCGACGCCGACGCGGGCCGACGTGACCGGGCGGACGATGGACCTGCGCGGGTCGCCGGGTTCGGATATCGAATCGGCGCTCCGGTACGCGTCGGCGTTGATCCCGGCGGACGCGGCCGGGCGTCTGGTGCTGATCTCGGACGGGAATCAGACGCGTGGTGACGCGTTGTCGGCGGCGGCGCAGCTCAGCCGCGCGGGCTCGGCCGCGGGCGTGCGCACGCCGATTGATGTGGCGCCGGTGCGGTACACGATCGACCGCGAGGTGCTGGTGGAGGGCGTGGAGTCGCCGCCGCGTGCGCCGGAGGGGGCGACGGTGCCGGTTCGGATCGTGCTGCGTTCGACGCACGAGACGACGGGGACGCTGCGTCTGCTGCGCGAGGGTGAGTCGGTGGACCTGTCGCCGGGGGATCCCGGGTTCGGTCGTCGGATCCGCGTGCCCGAGGGTCGGAGCGTGGTGCGTGTGGAGGTGCCGCTGGACGCGGGTCGGATCCACAGGTTCGAGGCGATTTTCGAGCCGGACCCGGCCGGGGAGGGTGAGCCGCCGAGCGATACGTTCGCGGACAACAACCGTGCCGAGGGCGTGACGCTGACGCCTGGGAGCGGGTCGGTGCTGGTAGTGGACGGGGTCAGCCGTGGTGACGAGCGCGGTCCGGGCGCGATCCTGGGTCGGACGCTCTCGTCGTCGGGGGTTCGGGTGGAGACGCGTCCGCCGTCGGATTTTCCGCTGGATTTGCTGGGTTTGGAAGCGTTCGACCTGGTGGTGCTGCAGAACGTGGCGGCGGACGAGGTCGGGGCCGACGGGGCCGAACGCCTGTCGGCGTACGTGCGCGACCTGGGCGGCGGGCTGGTGATGGTGGGTGGGCCGGACTCGTTCGGGGCGGGCGCGTGGCGCGGAACGGCGGTGGAGCCGCTGCTCCCGGTCGAGCTCTCGCTCCCGGAGCGTCTGGTCTCGCCCGAAGCGGGGATCGTGTTCGTCATCGACCGCTCGGGCTCGATGCGGGCGCGGATGGGCGGGTCGACGCGCGACCTGCAAACGATCGCGAACGAGGCGGCGGCGGCGGCGATCGGCTCGCTCGACCCGCAGGACCTGGTCGGCGTCATCGCGCACGACATCGGGTTCGATGTCATCCAGCCGCTCGGGCCCAACACCGACCCGGAGCGCACGCAGCAGCGGACGCTGGCGATCGCCTCCGGCGGCGGGACGAACATCGGCCCGGCGCTCGCCGAGGCCGGGCGTCAGCTGGCGGGGAGCGACGCGAAGGTGAAGCAGGTCGTGGTGCTGAGCGACGGTCTCTCGATGGGGGCCGAGCAGCTGCCCGCCCAGGCCGAGCGTTTGTACGAGCAGGGCATCCGCGTGACGACGATCGCGCTGGGCGATCTGGCGGACGTGGAGACGCTGCAGGCGATGGCCGCCCGCGGCGGTGGGACGTACTTCCGCGTGACGAACCCGATGATGCTCCCGCGTGTGTTCTTGAGCGCGGTCCGGATCGTGCGCCAGCCGATGATCCGCGAGGGCGTGTTCGAGCCGGTGGTGACGGTTTCGGGCTCGGCGTTGACGTCCGGGCTGGGCGAGCCGCCGCCGCTCGGCGGGCTGGTGCTCACTCAGCGCCGGGACGTGCCGACGGTGACCGACGCGATGCTGGCGCCGACGGGCGAGCCGGTGCTCTCGCACTGGTCGGTGGGGTTGGGGCAAGTGGTCGCGTTCACGAGCGACGCGCACGACCGTTGGGCGAGCGCGTGGCTCGGGTGGGAGGGGTACGCGGACCTCTGGACGCGGGTCGTGCGCCTCGCGAGCCGAGCGCCCGGGAGCGGCTCGGGCGAGCTGGACGTGCAGCACGACGGCGACACGCTGACGATCCGGTATGAAGGCCTCGACGCCGACGGTCGCCCGATGGACCTGCTGACCGTGCGTGGGACGCTCTACGCGCCGGACGGGCGCGCCCACGAGATCCGCCTCGATCAGACGGGCCCGGGCGTCTACACCGTGCGCGCGCCCTCGCGCGGCTCGGGGACGTACGTTGTCGTCCTGCGCCCGAGCGCGGGGGGCGAGGCGCTCCCACCCGTGACGGCCGGCGTCAGCGTGCCCGGCGCGGAGGCGGCCCGGTCATTGGAGAGCAACGCGTCGCTGCTGGAGGCGATCGCGCGCGAGTCGGGCGGGCGGGTCTTCGAGCTCGGCGAGCCCGCGCCCTCGGGGTTGTTCGATCGTCGGGATGTGCCGCCGCGGGTCGCGATGACCCCGCTGTGGCGGACACTGCTCGTCTGGGCCGTCGCGGTCTTGCTGCTGGACGTGGGGACGCGGCGCGTGGCGTGGGACCGGTTCTTGAGCAAGGCCTACGGCGGGGACTGGCGCACGAGCGTCGTGGAGAGCACGGCGGACCGCTCGCAGCAGGCGAGCGCGACGGTCGGTGGGCTGCGTTCGCGACGGAGCACCGACGACGCCGACGCCGGGGCCCCCGCGCCCGTGCTCGGCGCGGACGACGCGGCGCGGATCCGCGAGGAGGCGATGGCCCGGCGTCGGGCGGCGCGACGGGCGGCCCGCGAAGCGACGCCCGATCCCACCCCGCCCCCCTCGCCGAGCAAGCCACCGCCGGCGGACACGCCGAAAGCCGCGCCGAAGCCCCCGGCCTCCAGCGAGGAGCCCGGCGGGCTGCTCGCCGCCAAACGCCGAGCACGCGAGCGGTTCGAACGCGAGGACTGATCCTTTCGCGGCTCCGGCGGCGGATCGCGGAAGCGTGCCGTCAGAAGAACGCTCCTAAACTTCAGCTATGGACGCCCTGCTCGAGCGATTGTCGGATTGGAAGCCCTTCACCGCGCTCGTGGTGGGGGATTTCATGCTGGATCAGTTGCTCTCGGGCGACGCCGAGCGTCTGAGCGCGGACGCGCCGGTGCCGATCCTGCACGTGCGTCAGAGCGAGAGCCGCCCGGGCGGGGCGGCGAACCTGTGCCTGGACCTGGTCGCGATGCGGGGGCGCGTCGAAGCCTTCGGCGTGACCGGGGACGACCACGAATCGCGACTCCTCCGCGAAGCCTTGGCGAAAGAGGGCGTCGAGGCGTCGGGGTTGATCGCCGACGCGTCGCGCCCGACGACCGTGAAGCGGAGCCTGATCGGGCTTGCGCAGCAGCGCCACCCGCAGAAGATGTTCCGCGTGGATTTTGAGAGCCGCGAGGCGCTGGCGGATGAGGTGACCGACCGTCTCGTGCGCGCGTTCGAGGCGCGTCTGGGCGAGGCCGACGTGGTCTGCATCGAGGATTACAACAAGGGCGTCTGCACGCCGGCGTTGTGCGCGCGGGTGATCGAGGCGGCGCGCCGCGCGGGTGTGCCGGTGTTCGTCGATCCGGCGGCGATCGAGGACTACGCGCGCTACCGCGGCGCGACGGCGATCACGCCGAACCGGACCGAGGCGGAGCTGGCGACCGACCTGCCGACCGACGCCGCGGGCTCGCCGGCGCACAACGCGCGACTCGCGACGGTGCTGCGTGATGACCTGGAGCTGGAAGCCGTCGTGCTGACGCTGGATCGGCACGGGGCGCTCCTGCTGGAGGGCGCGGGCGAGCCGGTCGCGGTGCCGACGGTGGCGCGACAGGTGTACGACGTCACCGGCGCGGGGGACATGATGCTCGCGGCTCTCGCGGCGGCGCGCGCGAATGGGTGCTCCTGGCTCGACAGTGTCCGCTTCGCTAACGCGGCGGCGGGGCTGGAGGTCGAGGTCTTCGGCGTGCAGCCGATCCCGCTCGACAAGATCCACCACGAGATCCTCGTCCGCCACGGACGCCTCGACGGCAAGCTGCGCACGCCGAAGCAGCTCGAGCTCGAACTCCGCTTCCGGCGCGAGGCGGGCGAGCGGATCGTGTTCACCAACGGGTGCTTCGACGTGCTGCACGCCGGGCACGTGCGCACGCTGGCGGGCGCGAAAAGCTTCGGCGATTTCCTGGTTGTCGGGCTCAACTCCGACGCGAGCACGCGCGGGCTCAAGGGCGAGGGTCGCCCGGTGAACTGCGAAGCGGATCGGGCCGCCGTGCTGGGGGCGATGGAGGCGGTCGGCGCGGTGGTGATCTTCGACGAGCCGACGCCGGAGGCGATCTTGGCGGTGGTGAAGCCCGACGTGCACGTCAAGGGCGCGGACTACCGCGACAAGCCGATCCCGGAGCGCGCCCTGGTCGAATCCTTCGGTGGGCGCGTCGAGTTGGTCGAGCTGCTCCCGGGGCGGAGCACGACGGGCACGATCGAACGTCTGCGCACGCCCACGGCGGCGCAGTGAACTGTGCCACTGACCTTGTCCGCAAGGTCAGTGCTCCGTGGCTTCTTTTTCTTCCTGCACTCGAAGAGACGGCGCATTGAAGGAGACAGCGCACTGACCTCTCCGGAGAGGTCAGTGGCACAGGGAGACAGGGGGACACGGGGGGCCTCGCTCACGCGCTCCAGCGGAGGACCAGCTTGCCGAACTGCTCGCCGGCTTCGAGGCGCTCGTACGCCTGCTTGGCGTCTTTTGCGTCGTAGATCTTGTCGATCGCGGGCTTGATCGCGCCCTTGTTGAAGAGGGCGACGCATTCTTTGAATTCGTCGGTGGTGCCCATGGTGGAGCCGAGGACGCGGAGCTGGTTCCAGAAGATGCGCGCGAGGTCGGTGGTCGCGTCCGGCCCGCTGGTGCACCCCGGGGTGACATAGGCGCCGCCGCGGGCGAGGCTCTTGATGCACCGGAGGTGGGTCGCCTTGCCGGCCGAGTCGACGGCCATGTCCACGCCGCGTTTGTTGGTCCAGGCGCGGACGTCGCGCGACCAGTCGTGGTCCTTGTCGGGCCCGCGATCAAGGAACGCGGCGTGGGCGCCGAGCTCGATTGCCTTGTCGAGCTTCCACTGGTGCCGGCTGGTGACGGCGACCTTGCACCCCATATGCAGGGCGATCGCGAGGGCGCTGGTCGCGACGCCGCCGCCGATGCCGGTGATGAGCACGCTCTGCCCGGGTCGGAGCTGGGCTTTGGTGATCATCATGGAGTAGGCGGTGAGCGTGGTGAGCCCGAAGGCCGCGGCTTCGGCGGGGTCGGCCTCGTCCGGCACCGCGGCGAGGTTGGCGACCGGGACGCTGAAGCGTTCCCGGTGCGCGCCGAAGCGGTGCTCGCCGATGAGCTCGTACTCCGGCGCGAGCGTGGAGGCGGGCGGGTCGTCGGGGTGGGCGCGGTCGGGCTGGCGGACGGCCGCGTTGTAGACCACGCGCCGCCCGAGCCAGGCGGGGTCGACGCCCTCGCCGACGCGCTCGACGATGCCGCAGGCGTCGCACCCGGACACGCGCGGGTAGGCCAGGCTGAGTCCCGGCACGCCCATGCCGACCCAGAGGTCCATGTGATTGAACGCGCTGCACAGCGTGCGCACGTGCGCCTCGCCGGTCGCGGGCGGATCGAGCTCCGCCCAATCGGTGCGGTACTCGATACTCGGCGCGACGGGCTTGCCCTGCTTGCTGACGACGACGGCTCGCATGGGCAACGGTATGCGCACGAAAAACCCTTCGCGCCTGCGAAGGGTTCGTGATTGTGCAGACAGAGAGGGGACGAGAATCAGTGAACGGTCTTCTGACCTTCCACGTGCTTCATGCCGCGGCGGCGGTCGCGGAGGCGGCGGCTCTTGCCCACGCGGTCGCGCAGGTAGTAGAGCTTGGCCCGGCGGGCGTCGGCCCGGCGCACGACCTCGAACTTGGCGATCAGCGGGCTGTTGATCGGCCAGGTGCGCTCCACGCCCTCGTCGTCCACGATCCGGCGCACGGTGATCATCTCGTTGATCCCGCGCCCCTTGCGGCTGATCAGCACGCCCTGGAAGACCTGGACGCGCTCCTTGTTGCCCTCGACGATGCGCACGTGCACGTTGATCGTGTCGCCGATGTCGAAGCGGGGGAGGTCGGTCTTGAGTTGGTCCTGGTTGATGCTCTCGATCAGCTGCTGCGTGCTCATGGCGGGCTCCTGCGGGGGGTCGGGACGGGCTCGGACGAGCGCGGTCCCGGGCCGCGATGGTAGGCCGGGTGGGGGCGGGGGGTCCAGAGGGGGGCGGCGATCAGCCATCAGCCATCAGCCATCAGCCATCAGCCATCAGGTGAGGAGGGAGCGGGCGTCTCAGGGCTCATCGCTGATGGCTGAGGCCTGATCGCTGCCCCTCTCCAGCAGGTCCGGCCTCCGGTCGCGGGTGCGTTCCAGGCGTTGGCGGAGGCGCCACTCGGCGACCGCGCCGTGGTCGCCGGAGAGCAGGACGTCGGGGACAGGCCGCCCGTCCCAGTTCCGAGGTCGGGTGTAGTGCGGGCAATCCAGCAGGCGCCGGGCGCGGGGGTTGGCCGGGTCGAGGTCGCCCGGGGCGAGCCCGAACTCGCTCGCGAGGCGGGCGAGGGCCTTGGGAGGGACGGGCGAGCCGTTGGGGTCGGTGGCGGGGGCGTGCCCGAAGGAGTCCTGGGCGGCGGAGTGCTGATCGCCGAGGACGCCGGGCTGGAGGCGTGCGAGGGCGTCGATGAGGACGAGGGCCGCGAGCTCGCCGCCGGAGAGGACGTAGTCCCCGATCGAGAGTTCGAGCGGCTGGAGGGCCTCGATCGCGCGCTCGTCGATGCCCTCGTAGTGCCCGGGGATCAGGAGCAGGCGGGGGCGGGCGGCGAGATCCTCGACCCGGGCCTGGGTCAGGCGCTCGCCCTGCGGCGTGAGCAGGATGCGCGTCGCGGGGCGCGGGTCCATTGGTTCGACGGCGTGGACGGCGTCCCACAGCGGCTGGGGGAGCATGACCATGCCTGGGCCGCCGCCAAAGGGGCGGTCGTCGGTCTTCTGGTGCTTGTCGTCGGTGTAGCCGCGGAGCTGGTGGGCGTGGACGTCGAGCTTGCCGGCGGCGATAGCGCGGGCCGGCATGGAGACGCCGAGCACGCCGGGCGGGGCGAGGGCGAACAGCTCGGGGAAGGTGGTGACGACGTCGATGCGCACGGGGAGAGGGTAGGGATCCGCTGTGCCACTGACCTTGTCTGCAAGGTCAGTGCTCCGGGCTTCGTTCTTCGGGCTTCTTGTTCTTGTTGGTGCTGTTGTGGGTTGGTTTTGGGAGGGAGGAGGGGTAGAGGAACGCTACGCGGCTTTCTCTCGTTTCAGCAACGATGCTCCGGCGAACGAGAGCACGATATTGACCGCCCAGACGATCCCCATCGTGACCAGCACGGTGAGCCAGCCGCCTCGTGCCACCATGCCCACAGCGGCGGCGAGCCATCCGAAGTTCAACACCGCGACTGCGAGCACGATGAAGATCATCAGGGATCGGTCGAAGGATCTGTGCATGACGTCTCCTTTGGGTGTGAGTGTACTTCCGAGTTGCCTCGGGGCACAGGGGGCACGGACCTCTCGGAAGAGGTCCGTGGCACAGGCAGGCACGGTTGAACCCGTGAAAGGGCACGGGCCGCCAGTCTTTGCAGACGGCGGCCCGTGGGTGGTGGGGCTGAGATATCCGAAACTGTAGGAGTGCCGCCGGGCGGCGTCATCCGGTTTCGGCGGATCCTGTAGCGGATCAGGCCTCGGCGGACTCGCCCGCGGGGGCTTCCTCGGCAGGGGCTTCGGCGGCGGCCTTGGCGGCTGCGGCTTCCTCGTCCGCCTTCTTCTTCGCCTGGTGCGCTTCCTCGGCCTTGGTCGCCTCGGCCAGAGCGCCCTCGGCGGCGGTGGCGGCGGCGTCGGCCTCCTGGGGCTTGCCCGAGGCGACCGCCGACAACGCCGACTTCAACGACTCGTTCACCTTCGACACGAACGACGACAGGTCCGCCTCGGCCTTGCCCGCCAGCTCCCCGATCGACTTCGCGGCCGCCTGCGCACGCTCGCCCGCCTTCTTCGCGATCGTCCGGTTCCGGGCGACCTCGCGGTCACGCTCCCACTCGGCCTTCTGCTTCGGGCTCAAGAGGTCCGCCTTCGCCAGGAAGTCGCGCACCGTGTCGCTCGGGACGGCCCCGTGCTCCAGCCAGTGCTTGATCCGGTCGTGCTTCAGCTCGAGCTGCTTCTCCGGGTCCTTCTCGATCGGGTTGTACCAACCCAGGTTCTCGAGCACGGCCCCGTCGCGACGGGTGCGCTTATCGATCGCGTTGATGCGGTAGAACGGGCGGTTGCGACGACCCAGACGCTGCATGCGGATTCGGACCATAAACCAGAAACTCCTTCAAATCGGGACGCTGATGGTGCAGGACCCGCTCTGAAGGAGCAGCCGAGGAGCTCCGGCGTCAAGGCCGGAAAGGCTCGTCGTCACCGCCGGACGGGGCGGGTCCATGACCGGGTTTTGCGAACAGCTCGGCAGGGGTGCCGGGGAGGCGATGGTAGGCGGGGTGCGGGGCGGGTGTCGAGCTGGTGAGGGGGTGGGAGGGGGGACATAGGTCGGAGACCTGAGCCACCCGGGGAGTAAGTGGGCCCGGCGGGGGTCGAACCCGCACTCCGGTTTCCCGGAAGCGGCTTTTAAGGCCGCCGCGTCTGCCGATTCCGCCACGGGCCCGGGGCTAGGCGGAGCCTAGCGGAACTCTGAACTCAAAGCTCGGAGCGGCGGATCGGATTTTGAGAGGATCAGCCGTCCCCGTTCCGAAGTCCGATCCGCTGCTCCGAGTTCCTCGCTCCGAGCTTCGTACCTCGCTGCGAGTTTCCGATACCATCTCCCCCTGATGTCGGACCCGGGCCAATCGTCATTGCGTGCTGCGGACATCGGGGTGTGGACCCGCCGCGCGGTCATCGGGTCGATGGCGGCGGCTGGGCTGGGGTTCATCCTCTTCGGGCCCCGGGCCGCCCGGACCGCGCCGCACGGGCGGGTCGTGCTGAACTATTGGGAGAAGTGGACCGGGCAGGAGGGCTCGGCGATGCAGCGCGTCGTCAACGCCTTCAACGAGAGCCAGGACCGGATCTGGGTCCAGTACTTCTCGATGAGCCCGATCGATCAGAAGGCGATGATCTCGATCGCGGGTGGCGATCCGCCGGACCTGCTGGGGCTGTGGAACTTCTCGATCCCGGCGTTCAGCCAGGCGGGCGCGATCGAGCCGCTGGACGGGATGATCGATCAGTGGGGGGCGGAGATCGAGCGGACGTTCGCCGAGCGGTACGGCGACGACGACGGGTTCGTGCTCCGGGCCGAGCGGTACAAGGCGCCGGTGTGGAAGCTCCAAGCGCCGGCCGGTCGAGGGGGCGGGCGGTTGTGGGGCGTGGTGAACACGTGCAACACGCTGGGGCTGGTGTACGACCGTCGTGCGGTGCGCGAGGCGGGGATGGACCCCGACGCCCCGCCGCGGACGATCGAGGAGCTGGACACGTTCGCCGAGCGCCTGACGACCTACCGCGACGGGCGGCGTGGCTCTTCGGGGGCGGGCGAGATCGACCGGATCGGGTTCATCCACCGCGAGCCGGGGTGGTGGAACTGGATCTGGGGGCATTACTTCGGCGGCGAGCTGTACGACGCGAAGCGCGGGGCGATCACGGCCGACGCGCCGGCGAACGTCCGTGGGTACGAGTGGGTGCAGAGCTACCCGGAGCGGTACGGGCTCGGGCGGCTCGTGAGCCTGTCCAGCGGCTTCGGGACGTACAACAGCGCGCAGCAGCCGCTGCTGGCGGGCAAGGTCGCCAGCGCGCTGCACGGGGCGTTCATCGGGAACCTGATCCGCACGTTCGACCCGAACTTCGAGCTGGGCGCCGCCCCGTTCCCGGTCGAGGCGTCGATCTACGACCCGGATCGCCCGATCGGGCTGCTGGAGAGCGACCTCTTGGTGATCCCGCGCGGGTGCCCGCACCCGCGGGAGGCGTTCGAGTTTCTGTGCTTCACGCAGCGTCAGTGGTCGACCGAGCAGCTCGCGATCGGGCACGCCAAGCCCGCGCCGCTGGCGCGGGTTTCGCCCGGCTTCGAGGCGGCGCACCCGAACCCGAAGATCGACGTGTTCAACCGGATCGCGGGGAGCGAGCGGGCGTTCGGCAAGCCCGAGACGGTGGTCTGGCCGCAGTATGAAGGGGAGTTCAACGCGGTGATGGACCCGCTCTGGAAGGGCGAACGGTCGGCCCGCGTGATCCTCGAGGGTGTGCAGCGGACGATGGATCGGCACCTGAACGCCGCCAACGCGCGCCGCGCCCGGCGCGACGGGGCCGACGCATGAGCACGCAGGACGCGCACACCCACATGCACGGGCTCAAGCCCGCGATCCCGCCCGGGGCGAAGACGCCCAAGGGGCGGAGGACGGATCGAAAGACGCCCGAGTGGGTGACGGGGCTGCTGTTTGTGAGCCCGTGGATCGTGGGGTTCCTTTCGTTCATGGCGGCCCCGATCGTGATGAGCCTGTACTACAGCTTCACGGATTACCCCCTGCTGGAGCCGCCGGCGTGGATCGGGCTCGGCAACTACGCCGAGATGTTCACGGACCCGCTCTTCTGGAAGACGATGGGGAACACGACGCTGTACGCGGCGCTCGCGGTGCCGTTCGGGACGATCCTGGCGTTGTTCGTCGCGTGGCTTTTGAACCAGAGCGTGAAGGGATTGGTGTTTTTCCGGAGCGCGGTGTTCTTGCCGAGCCTGGTGCCGCTGGTGGCGAGCAGCATGATCTGGCTCTGGCTGTTCAACGGCGAGCTGGGGCTGATCAACGTCGCGATCGACGCGGTGCTGGGGCCGGTGGGTGTGCGCGGGCCGAACTGGCTCGGCGATTCGACGTGGATCATGCCGGCGTTGGTGCTGATGAGCTTCTGGTCGATCGGGCAGGCGGTGGTGATCTACATCGCCTCGCTGCAGGACGTGCCCAAGGCGCTCTACGAGGCGGCGGACCTGGACGGCATGCCGCCGCTCACCAAGTTTCTGAATGTGACGCTCCCGATGATCTCGCCGGTGGTGTTGTTCAACGTGATCATGGCGATCATCACGAGCTGGCAGGTGTTCGCGGTGCCGTACATCATGGTGGGGAGCGAGGGCGGCCCGGACCGGGCGGGGTTCTTCTACACGATGTACCTGTACGACAACGCGTTCCGCTTCCAGCGGATGGGGTACGCGTCGGCGATGGCGTGGGTGCAGCTGCTGATCATCCTCGGGCTGACGGGGCTGACGTTCCTGGTGAGCAAGAAGCTGGTCCACTACCGGGCTTGAACGACCGGTTGATGCTGGAGACGTGCGCACGATGGCGAGAGGGACGGATCAGGGCGTGCT
Source organism: Phycisphaerales bacterium (assembly GCA_050485765.1). Taxonomy (GTDB): domain Bacteria; phylum Planctomycetota; class Phycisphaerae; order Phycisphaerales; family UBA1924; genus RECY01. Next base: position 17,869 of record JBJHBZ010000039.1, read on the forward strand.
GGGGCGGATCGCGGTGTACGCGGTGCTGGTGGGCATCAGCCTGCTGTTCGCGCTCCCGTTGCTCTGGATGCTCTCGACGAGCCTGAAGCCGACGGAGCAGACGCTCGCGAACCCGCCGACGCTCTTGCCGGAGCCGATCTCGATCGTGCCGCAGCAGGTCGTGCGGAACTACATCGGCGAGCTGGACTCCGACGGCGAGGTGATCCACCGCGGCGTGTGGACCGACCCGGTTGTCGATTTTCCGCTCTACCTGCGGAACACGCTGCTGGTGTCGTTCCTCGCGGTGGGGGGGATGGTGATCTCCAGCGCGCTCATCGCCTACGGCTTCGCCCGCGTCCAGTGGCGCGGGCGCAACGCGCTGTTCGTCTTTGTCCTCGCGACGATGATGATCCCGTTCCCGGTGCTGATGGGCCCCATGTTCATCATTTTCCGCGAGCTGGGATGGATCGGGACGTTCCGCCCGCTCTGGGTGCCGGCGTTCTTCGGGACGGCGTTCAATATCTTCCTGCTGCGCCAGTTCTTCCTGACCATCCCGCGCGAGCTGGACGAGGCGGCCCGCATCGACGGGTGCTCGCACTGGGGGATCTTCTGGCGGATCATCGTCCCGCTGAGCAAGCCGGCGCTGAGCGTGGTGGCGCTGTTCCACTTCATCTTCATGTGGAACGACTTCCTCGGCCCGCTCATCTTCCTGAACCACCGCGACCAGTTCACACTGGCGCTGGGCCTGCAGCTCTACCAGAGCCAGGCGGGGAACGTGCCGTGGAACCTGCTGATGGCGGCCAGCGTGCTGGTGGTGCTGCCGGTGGTGGTGCTGTTCTTCCTGACCCAGCGGACGTTCGTGGAGGGGATCGCGACGCAGGGGCTGAAGGAGTAGGGCAAGCTCGGAGCCACTGTGCCACTGACCTTGTCCGCAAGGTCAGTGCTCCGGGCTTCGCTTCTGACCCTTTGGGTTCTCGTATGTCACAGATCGGTGTTGGTGGGAGGGTTGGAGGAGAGGAAGGTGGAGAGCACTGACCTCTCAGAAGAGGTCAGTGGCACATGCCGTCGAGCTCTGCGTTCGGAGCTTCTCGCTCTCGCCTACGCCTCGGCCAGGCCTTCGCGGATGGCGAATCGCGCCAGGCTGACGCGGTCGTGGATGTCGAGCTTGTTCATCAGGTTGGTGCAGTGGTTGTCGACGGTTTTGACCGAGATGTGCATCGTGCCGGCGATGTCCTTCTTGCTCAGGCCTCGGGCGATGTAGCGGAGGACCTCGACCTCCCGCGGCGTCAGCGTGCCGGCGCGCGTCCGCGGCTCGGCGCTCAGGCGCGCGCCCTGCGCGTCGATCACGATCCGAGAACGCACCTCCGGGCTGAAGCAGACCCCCCCCGCGGCGACCTCGCGGATCGCCCGCACGACTTCTTCCGGCGGCTCGCTCTTGGTCAGGTACCCGCTCGCCTCGGCCGAGAGCGCGTCCTCGATGTACCGGTCGTGGAAGAACGCGCTCAGGAACACGATCTTCGTCTCCGGCGAGCGCGCCCGGATCGTCCGAGCCGCGTCGAAGCAGAGCAGCCCGGGCATGTCGATGTCCATCAGCACGACGTCCGGCTTGTGACGGATCGCCTCGTCGATCGCCGCCTCGGCTGTCGGCGTCTCCGCCACGACGGCGATGTCCCCGGCGTTGTTCAACCACTGACGCAGCGTGTCCCGCACCAGCGTGTGATCGTCGGCCAGAATAACGCGGATCGGATCGCTCACGGCGAGGGCTCCGTCTCTGTGTGGTGCACGGCGTGAGCGGGCACGGCCGAGTCGCCGCCGTCGGCCGACTCCAAACCGCCCACGCCTCGGATTGTTCGTGCCGCTCTCGAAAGCAGGCCCGGCACGTCGTCGACCTGGAACGGCTTCCGCAAAATCGCGGCCCCGAGATCCGCCGCGTCGTCCTCGGCTTCCTCGGAGGAGGTGATCAATATCGCCGCGCTCGCGTCCCCGCTCGAACGGAGCCGACGCAAACACCCCAACCCGTCCATCGCCTGCCCGTCCAAGTCCAGCAGCAGCAGCTTCTCGCCCTGGCGCTCCGGCGCGTTCTCGAGCAGCGATTCACCGCGCCGGAGCAGTTCCACACGGTAGTCCTCGCTCCGCAGCACCGACGCCAGCAAGCGACCCACGTGCTCGTGCGCCGAGGCGATCATCACGAACCGCCCTCGCCCGATCGGCTCCCGCGCCGCGGGCGTGTCCCCGTCGGCCGGCGCCGCAACCAGCGGCAGGTCGATCGTGAACGTTGTGCCCTCCCCGGGCGCCGACGCGACCCCGATCATCCCGCCGTGACGCGCCACGATCCCGTGCGTGATCGCCAGCCCAAGCCCGGTGTTGTCGTCCCGCGATTTGGTCGTGAAAAACGGCTCGAACACCCGCTGGTGCAGCTCCGGCGGGATCCCCGCTCCTGTGTCGGTCACGGTCAGACGCACCGCCGCCCGCCCGCCTCCCGCGGCGGCGTCGCCCGTCTCGGCGAGGCGTTCCACCTCGATGCGGATCGTCCCGCCGTCGGGCATCGCGTCCCGGGCGTTGATGCACAGGTTCAAGAGCGCCTGCTGCAGCTGCGTCGGGTCCGCCTCGATGTAGAAGGGGTGCTCGCGGCGCGAGAGGCGGGGCGTGTCGAGCGCGATCCGCGCGGGCATCGCCCGACGCAGCAGGCGGGCCGTCTGCTCGATCGGGTCACCGATCCAGACTGTCATACGCTCCGGGTCCGAACGCCGGCTGAAGGTCAGCAGCGACCGCGTGACCCCCGCCGCCTGGTCGGCCGCCGCCTGCACCGATTCCAAGCTCCGCCGGGCCGGGTGGTCCGGCTCCAGCGTCGATTGCGCCAGGCGCAGGTGCGCCCCGATCGCCGCCAGCAGGTTGTTGAAATCGTGCGCCACCCCGCTCGCGAGCTCTCCGATCGCCTCGATCTTCTGCGCCTGCAACAGATCTCGCTCGGCCCGTCGACGCTCGGTGATGTCGGTGAACATCGCGACGTATCCGCGTGTCGCGCCTTTGTAATCTCGGAGCGCAGCCGCCGAAACCAGAGCCTCGGCCACGCGCCCGCTCTCGTGTTCCAGACGCACGTCCCGAGGCTCCCCGCGTGCCGCACGCGCACCCAGCAGCGTCGACAACGTCTCCCTCGCTTGGCGCGGGAGCACGCGATCGACCGGCTGGTGCATCACGCGCTCCAGCCCGAGCCCCAGCAACTCGCACATCCGGTCGTTCGCGTACGCGACCATGCCCGACTGGTCGGCGAGCAGGATGCCCTCCTGCGCCGTCTCGACGATCTCTCGGAACCGGGCCTCGGAGTCGCGCAGCTCCGCTTCGGCCTGCTTCTGAGCCGTCAGATCCTGGATGAGCCCGATGATGCGCTCCACGCGCCCGTCCGGGGCAAAGGCCGGGAAGCCGCGGTCGCGCACCCATCGCTCTGTCCCGTCCGGGTGGATGACGCGATAGGTCGCGTCGTACTCCTTGCCCTCGGCCAGCGTTTCGAACGCCTCGCGCACCCATCCGACGTCTTCCGGGTGGACCGCGCGATACCAGTCCTCGCCGTCGCGGAGCAACGCCTCGGCCGAGCGCCCCAGGAGCGTCTCGTACGCCGGGCTGATGTACTCGATCTGGCGCACGTCGGCCGACGCCACCCAGAACGCCTCGCGCACCGTCTCGGCGATCTCGCGGAACCGGCGCTCGCTCGACGCCAACGCCGCCTGCATCTCGTGACGCTCGGTGATGTCCTCGGTCGTCCCCGCGACCTTCTTTCGACCATCCTCGGGATCGACAAACAGCCGCCCGCGGCAGCGCACCCACCGCACCTCCCCGCCCGGGCGCACGATCCGGTACTCGTCCTCGAAATGCCCGTCCCGGATCGCGGACGCCATGTGTCGCGAGCAAGACACCCGGTCCCCCTCGTGCACGCAGGCCAGCCAGAGCGCGGGGTCGGCCATCATCGCCTCGGCCGACACCCCCCAAAGACGACCCATCCCCGGACTGATGAACTCCGGCGCGTCACGCTCGGCGTCCCAGATCCAGAGCCCGTCTCGGATGTGCTCGGCCAGCACCTGCGCGTGGTGATCGGTGCCCACGCCCGTTCCGCCGCGAGCCCCGCGAGCCAGCACCCGCCCGAGCGCGACCGTCAACCCCCCGATCACGCCCGCCAGCACAGGGTGCCAAAACGCCATACCCCCGGCAGGCGAAGCAACGCCCACGAGATGATGCGTGGTGTTCAGGGCGCCCATCAGCAGGGGCAGCCCGAGCACGACACCGAGAAGAGACGAGAGCTGGCCGCGCACCGCCGCCGAGACAACCCATCCTCCAGCCAGGACATAAAGCGCGATCGAAATCGTGAACAGCCAGATCAAAACAAGACCCCGCGCCTCCCGGCCGGTCCCCACTGAACATGCGAACCTGGTTCAGTCTAGCGAATTTACCCTAGGCCGGGAGCGAGAGAGGCCATGAAATGGTTTGGTTTGCAGTTGGGTAAAGCAAAAACCCGGCCAAGGGCCGGGTCATCCACTGTCCAAAACGAAGCCGTCAACACGGGCGGAAGGATTCGAACCCTCAACCTCCTGATCCGTAGTCAGGTGCTCTATCCAGTTGAGCTACGCCCGCATGCTGATTGTCGCCGGCCTTTGGGGTGTGGCACCTTTGGGGGGCGGCTCCGATCTCGGGCGGCTGAGCCGGGTCCGGATCGGCTTGTAGGCTACGCGGAAGGTCGCCCCTCGGCAAGCGGGCGAGCCCGGACGCCGTCATTTTGGCGCTTGATTTTGGCCCCGGGGGTGCGATCATCCCTTTCCCGTCCCCGCGATGCTCGCGTCGGGCGGTGCGATGATCCTTTGCCTGCGTGATACGCCGGCCGCCGCCCAGACAAGCCCGGGCGTCGCCGGGCGACCGACCGATACGGAGCGATTGAACCGATGGCGCATTCCAACTCAGCGAAGAAGCGGGTCCGGCAGAACATCAAGCGTCGTGCGCTCAACCGCTGGCGTCTGCGCAGCATGCGTCTGGCGATCAAGGATTTCGAGACCAAGCTGAGCCGCGGCTCGGTCGACGAGGCCGCCCAGGCCCTGAAGGGCGTTTGCAAGATCATCGACAAGACGGCCCAGAAGCGCGTGATCCACGCCAACCAGGCCGCCCGTCGCAAGAGCCGCCTCAACAAGCGGTTCCTCGCCGCCAAGAAGGCCGGCTGACCGAATCAGGTGCCCACGTGCGGGGCGGGCGTCCCGCCCGTGCGGTCTCGCCGTGATGCCGAGTTCATCGTGGCACGACCGCCGGCGCGATGCGACAACCGACCCACTGAAAACCGCGAACCCGCGCAAGGCCAGAGCCCGCAGGTTCGCGGCTTTTTTTCGCGCCCCCTGGCAGCCTCGGCATCGCTCGGCGCGGGGTGTCGGCCGCGTCCTTATCATGCCCGTCGTGTGAGCGAACGGCGGTGCGCCGGTGTGGGCAGTTCGCGTGCGGGCGCCGTCGGCGATGGTCGCGGGGGGTCTGGATGACGGGTCAAGGGGCGCGAGGAGGAGCGAACGCCGGGCGCCGCGCCGCGCCGGGCGTCAAGCGTGCCTCGACCGCGCGCCCGCCCGCGCCGCCGCGTCTGACCGCCGCGGACCAGACCTACGCAGCCCGGAGCAAGCGCCCGCTGGTGATCCTCGCGTTTTTGTTGCCGATGCTGGTGCTCTACGAGGTCGGGTCATGGCTCTATCTCCGTGGCGAATCGGGCGTGTTCGACACGATCGGAGCGCACAACCTCCTCGCGCGTTTTTTCGAGCTCTTCGGCGCGGTCAGCTTTCACTTGCCCGGCATCACGCTCGTCGTTGTCTTGCTGACGTGGCACGTGCTCCGGCGCGACCCGTGGCAGGTGGAGCCGCGGACGCTCGGCGGGATGGCGATGGAATCCGTCGCGTGGACGCTCCCGCTGGTGGTGCTGGGGGTGCTGCTCAGCCCGGCGGGCGTGCTGGCGGGGTCGCCCCCCGAGCCGCTGGTCGGCGCTTCGCCCAACGGGACGCCGGCGCTCAGCGACCTCCCCTGGCAGGCCCGCCTGACGCTCTCGGTCGGGGCGGGGCTGTACGAAGAACTGCTGTTCCGCATGGTCGGGATCGCGGCGGCCCACACCATCCTCGCCGACCTCCTCCGCGTCCCCGAGCGATGGGCCGGCCCGGCGGCGATCCTGATCTCGGCGATCGCCTTCGCCTGGTACCACGACGCCGCCGGCTCGGCCGGGCAGGTCCGCCTCCTCCTCACCTTCTACATCCTCAGCGGGGTCTACTTCGGGATCATCTACCTCGCCCGCGGCTTCGGTATCGTCGTCGCCGTCCACGCCTTGTACGACGTCTTTGCGCTCATCATCGTCGGGTAGTATTCGAAAGATCATCCCCGTTTTTGGTGATGGAGCCGCGGGGAACGATCGGCTAGGCTATACGGGCACGTATCAGGCGATGCGGGCGGGACGGCTTCTCGCGGAAAGGGCGCACCGATGGGGCTGGATGTCGCGATCGACGCCCTGTACGCGACGGGCTGGAACCCGCTGGACAGCGCAGGGTGCGCGTACGCCCCCGGGAGTGGACGCCTCTACCCCGGCGTCGAGCGTGTGCGACGCGAGTTTCACGACCTGGGCTTCGAGCTCTCGCTCAGCCACGTGCAACTCTTCGGATGTGACCGGGCGGCATGGTCGCCCCTCGCGCCTCCCGGTCCCGGTCCCGGCCCCGACGCGGCGCTGGGCGGGGCGGTGGTGGGGAGCAGCTCGACCGAGGCCGCTGTGTACGCCTTGGCCCAGGTCCGACGCGCCGTGATTGGTGCGCCCGCGACGGTCTGAGCCCGGAGCGCTCGTTTCGCGGGATGTTCTGAACAGAATGGGTCTGTTTCCCGAATCGGTTGACCCGCGCGGAGGACGGCCTACGCTTGCATTCGGCTCACTGGACCGAGCCATCGCCATCGGTGCGGCATCCCGCTTCGGTGTCAGAAATCACGCTGGCCCCATCGTCTAGCCTGGTCCAGGACGTCAGGTTCTCATCCTGAAAACAGGGGTTCGAATCCCCTTGGGGTCATTGCTAAAACAGCCCGAGCCTCGGCTCGGGCTGTTCTTTTTCACACGTACCGCGGACCAGATTCCGTTCTTTTGCACACGTGATACGGACGCCCGGGGGTTCTCTCAGGTCGATCTGTACGGATTGGGTGGGCGAGGGTGGGGGGTGGGCGCGCCTTTGCACAGTTCTGGGGCGGTGCGGGTGGGCAAGGGGTCGGGGTTGTGCGGGACGCCCGGCGAAGCAAGTGCCCGGGACGGGTGGGAACACTCGGCCCGGGGTCAACTCCCGGGACGGCTTCTCCGATGCTGGGCTGGGGAGGTGCCTGATGCCTGGGGATCCCATGAACGGTCAGCCGCTACGCAGCACGTTCGCCGACGACCCTGACATGACCGAACTGCTGGAGGTGTTCTGCGGCGAGATGCCCCAGCGTGCCGAGGCCCTCGAGTCCGCGGCTCGAACCGAGACCTGGGAAGAGCTCCAGCGACTGGCGCACCAGCTGAAGGGGGCGGGTGCAGGGTACGGCTTCGACGAGATCAGCTCGGTCGCGGGCGAGCTTGAACAGCGCGTCAAGTCGCTGCGCGAGTCCTCGTGTCCCTTGGAGTCGGTGCGTGCGGAGGTGGAAGCCCTGGCGGGCCTGTGCCGACGGGTTCGTGCGTAAGCCAAGCCGGCCGCGGGCCTGGGGAGCGGGGGATGGGGTTTCTGGGGAACGGCTCGGGCGCGGCTTCAACCGCTGCGTACGTGCCCGGGCAGGATGACTCGATGACCATCGCAGCCGCACAACTCAGCGAGACCAAGCCTCGCGTCCTGGTCATCGACGATTCGAAAGACGTCCACCGTCTGCTCAAGGCGCGTCTGCGCAACGAGGCGCTCGACCTCGCCCACGCCGAGGGCGGCGCCGAGGGGCTCGAAGCCATCCGCACGCAGACCCCGGCGATCGTGCTGCTCGACCTGGACATGCCCGGCATGGACGGGTTCGAGGTGCTCCGGCGCTTGAAGGACGACGCCGCGACGATCCATCTGCCCGTGATCGTGCTGAGCGGGCTGCACAGCTCGCAGGACAAGGTGACCGCGTTCGACCTGGGCGCGGTGGACTACATCACCAAGCCGTTCGACCTCACCGAGCTCCGCGTCCGTGTCCGTTCTGCCTTGCGGATGCACGCGCTGCTCCAGATGCTCGCGCAACGAGCGCAGGTCGACGGGCTCACCGGGCTCTGGAACCGCGCGTACTTCGATCAGCGATGGACCGAAGAAGTCGCGGCCTGCCAGCGCCACGGGCGCGCGCTCAGCCTCGCCCTTTTCGACGCCGATCACTTCAAGTCCCTCAACGACACCTACGGGCACCCCGCGGGCGACCAGGTGCTCATCGGCATCAGCCAGATCTTCCAGCGCGTGCTCCGCCAGACCGACGTCGCTTGCCGCTACGGCGGCGAAGAGTTCGCGATCATCATGCCCGAAACCGAGCCCGAGGAGGCGCGCAAGGTCTGCGACCGCATCCGCGCCACGCTCGAAACCGTCTGCTGGGAGCGGCACCCCGAACGCGGCGTGACCTGCTCGATCGGGCTCTGCGGCTCCACCGGGCCGGTCGATGTCGACGCCGCTGCCTGGCTCCATCAGACCGACAAGCAGCTCTACAAATCCAAGCAGGGCGGGCGGAACCAGATCTCGGTCCTGAACCTGGGCCCCAACCGCCCGCGCCTCGCGCAGGCGGGCTGAGCCCCGCGCCTCACGACGGGGGCGCGATCGCGCGCAGCAGGCGGCGCAGCGGCGCGATGGTCGCTTCGTTCGTGCGCGCGCTCACGAACCGGCACCCCCGCGTCGCCAGCCCGCCGCGCAGCGAAGCCGTGTGCGACTCGAACGCGCGCCGGTAGTCCGCCGGCGTCCAGCGCCCCCCCGTCGCGACGACGCGCCCGCTCTCCGGATCCCTCGCCCGCGAGGGCACGCGCGAGAGGTCCGTCTCCGAGGGGTGCAGCAGCTGGCAGAGGACCACGCGCCGTCGCCGCCCCGCGGGGCCGCCCCGAGCGCCCGCGAGCGCGCGCACCAGGTCCGGCGCGGGCTCGAACGTGTCGCCGATCGCGATGAGCACGTCCACGCCGCGGAGGGCCGAGGCGGGCGGGATCGCTTCGGCGAGGGTCGCGCCCGGGCGCGGCTCGGGCTCGATCAGCGCGAGCAAGACCTGCGCGGGGGTGGCGCGCGTCGGCGTCAGGCGCGGGGGCTCGCCCGCCTCGGGGTGCGTCGCGATGGAGACGCGATCGCCCGTCCGCCAGGCGACGCTCGCGAGGGCGGCGGCGAGCTCGCGGGCGCGGGGGAGCTTGCCGTGCAAAGACATCGAGGCCGAGTGGTCCAGCACGATCGCGAGGCGGACGCCCGTCTCGGCGACGCGCCGGCGCAGGAACGGGCGGCCCGTTCGCGCGAGCAGGCGCCAATCCAGCTCGCGCACCGGATCGCCCGGCGTGTACGGGCGGGCGTCGTAGGGGTCGGTCCCGCGTCCGAGCAGGCGCGAGCGGTGGCGCCCGGCGGCGAGCGTGTCTGCGATCGCCTCGGCCCGCAGCCGCAGCGACCGGGCCTCGTGTTCCTGCCCCGCCTGTGCCGCGTCGTGCGCCATGGGAGTTCAGAACGGGAACGTGACGCCGGCGTAGAGCGCCGGGGCGTCGCGGTCGGGGTTGCGTTCGTTGCCGTGGATGCGGGCGTTGGAGATGTGGTGCCACCGGACGCCCGCGTGGTAGAGCGACCGCCCCGCGCTGGGGCGCCAGGTGAGGCCCGCGCCGGCGCGGGGGGTGAAGTTCAGCCCGGTGCCGCCCTGCGGGACGTTGTCGGTCGAGACGAGCACGCCCATCCCCGCGTCGAGGAAGAGGCTCCAGTGCTGGGCGGCGGTCGGATCGCGGTGGGTGTTGTGGACGTGCCAGCGGAGGTTGAGCGCGGGGTTGAGCCCGGCGGCGTCGCGCCCGGACTGGGCGAAGTACCACGCCGCCAGCTCGCCCATGACCTCGAAGTCGTCCACCAGAAACCGGCTGATGCTCGCGTAGACGTTCAGGTCGGTCGCGGCTTCGAAATCGTGGGCGTAGGTGAAGCCCAGCGACCACCACCGCCCGTCGGCCTGCCCGAACAGCGGCGCGCCCGCGGGCGCGTCGGCCTGCTGCAAGTCGAGCACCGGCGCGGGCTCGTCGGCCGTGCCAAAGCCCGCGGCAACCGCGAGGAGTGTGATGAACGCGAGCGTGCGCACGTCGGAAGACTCCCTCGGGCGGCGCCATCGCGCCCGTCGCTCGGGACGGGACGCCCCTAGCGTTGCAGACACGGAGGATACGCGATGAGCGAGACGCCCCGCGGGGACGAACGCCTGGTGCGGATCGAAGAAGCCGAGGCTTTCAACGCGCGCCAGCTCGAGCTCCTGCACGACGCGGTGCTGGAGCTCGGCGGCAAGATCGAGCAGGTCGCCGCACGCATGCGGCAACTGGAAGCCCGGCTCGAAGCCCAGCACGAAAGCGACGAAACGCCCGACGAGGACGAGCACGCGTCCTGACGCCCGAACGCCCGGCGGGCTCGCATCGGTGGGGTGCTTTCGGCAAAAGAAACGGACCCCGCGGGTGGGGTCCGTGCGTGGGGCCGGGATGGACGGTCGGATGCGGGGGCGGGTCAGCCCATCGCCATCGTCATCAGGAACTCGGCGTTGGTCTTGACCTTCTTCAGGCGGGTCTTGAGCAGGTCCATCGCCTCGACGACGTTCATGTCGCTGAGGACCTTGCGGAGTCGGTAGACGAGTTCGAGCTCCTTGGGGTCCATGAGCAGCTCCTCGCGCCGCGTGCCGCTGGCGGCGACGTCGATCGCGGGGTAGACGCGCTTCTCGACGAGGCGTCGGTCGAGGTGGAGCTCGCTGTTGCCGGTGCCCTTGAACTCTTCGAAGATGACCTCGTCCATCTTGGAGCCGGTGTCGACCAGCGCGGTGCCGATGATGGTGAGGCTCCCGCCGTTCTCGATGGCGCGGGCGGCGCCGAAGAACTTCTTGGGGCGCTGGAGGGCGTTGGAGTCGAGCCCGCCGGTCATGATCTTGCCGGAGTGGGGCATCTCGGTGTTGTACGCGCGGGCGAGGCGTGTGATCGAGTCGAGCAGGATGACGACGTCGTCGCCGAACTCGACCATGCGCTTGGCCTTGTTGATGACCATCTCGGCGATCGCGACGTGGCGGTGGGACTGCTCGTCGAAGGTGCTCGCGACGACCTCGACCCCGGGGGCGGAGTTGCGCCGGAAGTCGGTGACCTCTTCCGGGCGCTCGTCGACGAGCAGGACGATGATCTTGGTGTCCGGGTAGTTCTTGGTGATCGCCTGGGTCATCTTCTGGAGCAGGACGGTCTTGCCCGTCCGGGGCGGGGCGACGATGAGCGCCCGCTGCCCCTTGCCGATCGGCGCGACCAGGTCGATCACGCGGGTTTCGATGACGTCCGGCTCGGTTTCAAGCACGAACCGCTCTTCGGGGTGCAGGGGGGTGAGGTCTTCGAAGTTGACCAGGTCGTGGATCGCCGACGGGGCGCGCCCGTTGACCTCCTCGACGCGGAGCAGCGCGAAGTAGCGCTCGCTCTCCTTGGGGGGGCGGATCGCGCCCTTGACGACCATGCCGCGCCGGAGCCCGAAGCGCCGGATCTGGCTGGGGGAGACATAGATGTCGTCCGGGCCGGGGAGGTAGCTCTGCTCCGGGCTGCGGAGGAAGCCGAACCCGTCGGGCATGACCTCGAGCGTGCCCTCGCCGAGCATGAGCCCCTGGCGTGCGGCCCGGGCCTTGAGGATCTTGAAGATCAGGTCCTGCTTGGGGGTCTGCTGGAAGTCCTCGAGGCCTTCCTTCTCCGCGACCTTGTGCAGCTCTTTCTTGAGGTCCATCCGCTGAAGCTGCGCGATGGTGAGCTGATCCTTGAGCGTCGCGGGGTCGACCTTGGCGGCGATCTTTTCGAGCTCGGCCGCTTCGCGTTCGAGCTCCTCGTCGCTGGGGAGGACGTGATCGGGGATGCCGCTGGAGCGGTGGTGGTGCCCGGTGTAGGGGCGGTGCTCGCCGGGGCCGCTGGGGGCGCCGGGCCCGACGCCGGGCTTGCCCCGGTTCTTCTTGCGCTTGCGTCGGTTGCGTCCGTTGGGGCCGTAGGCGTTGTTGTACCCGCTGGCGTAGGCGGCGTCTCCGCCGGAGCCGCGGGGTTCGGAGCGGTCGCCCCCCCGATCCGAACTCCGATCCGAACCGCGATCCGCACCCCGGTCCGAGCCTCGCTCCGCCCCTCGGTCGGGTCCACGCTCCGAGCCCCGATCGGCGCTGCGGTCGGCGTTCTCGCGTTCCGGCGCGGGCTTGTCGGCGGCTGGCTTCTCGCTCGGGGCCTTCTCGCCCGCGGGCTTGAGCGTCTTTTCACTCCGGGCCGCCGGCTTGGGCTCGGCGGCTTCGCCCTTGGCGGGCTTGTCCGACGCCTTGCTCTTGGCGATGGTCTTCTCGCCGGACTTCTCGCTCGCGGTCTTGCGGCGGCGGGGGGTCTTGGGCTCGTTCGGAACGGCTTCCGTGCTGTTGGGCATCGGCTTCATACCTCGGCTGCGTCGGGGCTCGGGCGGCTCGTGCGGGCGGGTGTCCACCGTGGACCCCGGGCGCGAGGGCGCCGAGCGTGCAGCGTGTCCATGCGTTGCGTTCCTGGTCGTGCTCCGGGGTGCCGGGGGCGGCGCGTGTGCGGATCGCGGGGTCGCGGGCAAGCCGCGGACGCGGGGCAAACAGGCCGAACTGGGCAGCGGAGGCAAGCTTCGGAACGGGTGTGACGTGCAACCCGCGAATACGTTCACCCGGCGCGGCTGGAAACGCCGCGGGCCGAGCAATCATCCTTCACACGTGTGGGGGGATTCGCGGGAACCGGATCCCAGCGGACGCTCTTGCACGCGACCGCAGTTGAGATAAGTATACGGTCCGATCCCCCCCGCAGGCTCAGGATTCGGACCCAATTTTTTCGGCCCGTTCCGACGCCGCCTTCATCCGGAGACCCGGCCATCCCTGTCAAGCTGGGCGGGCCGCGTCTCGGGCGGGTCCGGTCACGCCCTGGGGGGATTTTCCAGAAAGCGGTCTTGCAGAAGCCGGTCTTCAAAAAACCGGCGGACCTCGCCCCGGAGCGCGCGCGCGTCCCCGGTGTTGGCGATCACCGCGGTGGACCGGGCTTTTTTCTCATCCAAGGGGAGTTGGGCGGCCTCTCGCCGATCGAGTTCCGCCTCGTCCCACCCGCGGGCCGCGCGGACCCGGGCGAGCCGAGCCTCGCGCGGGGCGTCGATGAACAGGATGGCGTCGCACTCGGCGTCCAGGCCGGCCTCGAACAGGAGCGGGGCGTCGATGACCACCGCGGGGACGCCGAGCGCCGCGCCGCGCTCGATCAGCGATGCCCGGGCCGCCTTCAGACGCGGATGGATCAGCCCCTCCAGGCGTCGGCGCTGGTCGGAGTCTTGAAAGACGATCGCGGCGATTGCGCGACGGTCGGGCGAGCCGTCCGGGGCGAGGATCGCCTCGCCCCACCACGCGACGAGCTGGTCGCGGACCTCCGGGACGTCCAGCTCGGCCTTGGCGGCGTCGTCGGAATCGCTCACCAGGCAGCCCAGGTCCGCCAGCGCGGCGGCGGCCGCGGACTTGCCCGCGCCGATCCCGCCGGCCAGGCCGATCACCAGGGGACGCGTCGGCTCGGGAGCTGT
>JBJHBZ010000040.1:0-30557 GCA_050485765.1 Phycisphaerales bacterium
CGCTGGGCGTTCCGCGGGTCGCCGCTGTCGCCCCCTCACGGGGGCGCGGATTGAAACGGCCGACGCTCAGAAGAAAGAGCCCCCGCAGCTCCTGTCGCCCCCTCACGGGGGCGCGGATTGAAACTGGTGTCGTCGACGGAGGCATCCAGGTCGTGGGTGTCGCCCCCTCACGGGGGCGCGGATTGAAACGCGCTCCTGATCCTCCAGCTCTGCGCCGCGCACAGTCGCCCCCTCACGGGGGCGCGGAGTGAAACTCGGGTGAGGCCGATCAACGCCTCGCCTGTCTGCGGTCGCCCCCTCACGCGGCGCGGGACGACCACGGTTGGTCCCGTTTGTCGCGGATGTCAACCGTGGCGGCGAGAAAAATGTGCCGATGGTGATCGTGTTTGTCGGGACGATCAAGGGGCACTGGGATGTGAGCTTGTGAAGTTCCTTGAGCGATGCTTGTAAATATCCGCGATTCATGTCTCTGCCCGGCCGAGGCATGGGATACGCGATGGGCGGCCCGGCTGTGCGCTCAATCGTGAAAAGAGCGGTCACTCTGCAACGATTTGCAGGACGATCTTTCCACGGGTGTGACGGGTCTCGCTCTGCCGGTGGGCGGCGGCCGCCTCTTGAAGCGGGAAACGATGCGACACGATCGGTTTCAAGCTGCCGTCCTCGACCAGTTCGGCAATCTGCTTCAGATGCGACGAGTTCGGTTCTACGAGGATAGCCCTTGCGCGAACATTCCCTGACGGATTGTGGGCCACCTGCTCCAGGCCGACAAGACCGACAAGGACGCCTCCATCTCGGAGCACGCGCAGGGATCGCCTCTGCGTCTCGCCGCCGATCGGGTCGAGGACGACATCGACGTTCTTCGCGATGTCTTCAAAGCGTTGCGTGCGATAGTCGATGACGACGTCGGCGCCAAGACTGCGGAGGAACGGGTGGTTGCGCTCGGATGCCGTGGCGATGACCGTGGCGCCCTTCCACTTGGCGAGTTGAATGGCGATCGATCCGACGCCGCCCGCGCCGGCATGGATCAGGACAGTCTGGCCGGGTTGGAGATCCGCGGTTTCGAACAGTGCCTGCCAAGCCGTCAGGGCGACGAGAGGCAGCGAGGCGGCCTCGGCATGGGATATCGTTGCTGGCTTTCGCGCAATCTCGCTGGTCCGCACGATCGCGTATTCGGCATAGGCGCCGCCTCGCCGCAGGCTCAGCATTGCAAAGATTGCATCGCCGACCTCGAAGCCAGAAACATCTTCGCCGAGCTGCACGACTTCGCCGCTGAGATCAAAGCCTGGGGTGTACGGGAGTCTGGCGTCGGAGATGCCGCGGGCGCCGTCGGTGCGCACGATCGTGTCGATGGGGTTGACCGCGGCGGCATGGACACGCACAAGCAGTTCGCCCCGACCCGGTGTCGGGCGATGGACGTGCTCGACCTGCAGCACGTGTGCCGGACCAAATTCGCTCATACGCACCGCGCGCATGATTCGGGGGAGGTGCTCAGGTGTGGGATTTTCGATGGCCTGGGTGGTGATCGCCGCGAGGGCACACAGGACAATGATGCTCATTTCGATTCCTTCTCGGGGGCCGGACAGGCGCATCGCCGCTCATTGTGCGGCTGGTGCCGTTCGGTCTCCAGCAGCCGGTCTTCCGTCGCTGCTGGGCACTTGCGGCTTGAGCGATCCTCACATCGCAGAGACGTGAATGGCCCGAAGCCCGTGCGGCGAACGCGGCTCGAACTCGAAGCGGAATCTGGCTTCGGTTTCACGCCCGTCCTGACGGGTGATGGACGCGGTGACGGTCAATTCGTGCTCGCCGCGTGAGACATAGGAAATCGGCACGGCCTTCTCGGCGTAGTCGCGCCAGAACGCGGCGTAGTCTGCGTCCGAGCGTCCCCCGCGAGCGGACTCGGCGCGGAACGTCTTTGAGAATTGCGACATGGAGTCGTCGTCGCCGTACGCTTCAAAGAACGCCGCGGCGACCGCGCCGGCCCGGGTTCTGGGCCATCCCGCTTCCCGAATCGATTTCTCGCCGAACACCGCTTCTCTCGCCTCGCGGAGTGCGCGATCGAGCGCATCGTCTGCGCTGACTTCGATGTGCGGGCGGACGCCTGTCCCCTCCCAGTTGGTGCCAGAGATCGGGTTGCGAGCGCGCATGAACGGCACGCGAAGCGTGTACCGATCGTTGACGCGCTCGCCGCGAACCGGGTGGGCACCGCCGCCGGTGGTCTCTCCGATTACGATCGCACGGTTCAGGTGCTTCAGGTTGTAGGAGAATTCTTCCGCACCCGAGAAGGTGTAGTTGCTCGTCAGGATGTAGACGGGTAGATCCGGCGCAAAGCGCTTGCCGGGGATGGATTCCAGCGTGTAATACTCGCTGACGACCTTGCCGTCGCGGTCGAGCATGACATTCAGCAGCGTCGGTTCATCAAAGAAGTAGCTGGTGATGTAGCGGATCATGTCCGGGCTGCCGCCGCCGTTGCGTCGCAGATCGATAATGAGCGCGTCGGCGTTGGCGAGAAACGCGAGCGCCGCAGACGCGGTTTCCTTTGATCGGTCGTCGGCGACAAACAGATCGAAGCGGAGATAGCCGATGTTGCCCTGCAGCAACTCGGCCTTGCGGAAGTAGTAATTTTCTCGCCGCAGGTCGTCGGGGCTTCGCATGGGGCCGGCGGGCCCGGGGCTCCCCGCACGGGGCGTGTGAACCACGCCCAGGTGCTTGTCATCGCTGAGCGCCCGCAGATCGGCCGTTAGACGATCCGCCAGGGTGCGATCGTCGCTGATGCCGTCATACTCGCCTCGCTCGAGGCGTGCGAGTATGTCCGCCGCCATTCGCTCGCCGACTTCGGGGTATACGTAGGAGTCACGCAGCATCGACGCGATGGATCTGACTGTTGAAGCCAGCTCGCTGCGAGGACCGGTGGGTGGCTCTGCGGACGCGGTCTGTGCGCCCAAGGCGGCAGCGAGCGTGGCGATCACGACAGGGAGGGAAACAGGCATGGCGAGTGCTCCAGTGCGGGTGTCCAAAAATAGTACGCATCGTACTATATGCGAATCGTACACAGGAGTTGCAAGACGGGTGACGCGGGAGACCGCTGGCCTTCCACCGGTCGTCTTTTCGGAGGCTGCTCCGGCGTGCTCAATAGCATTTTGTTTGGATCATGGCTATGAATCGGGCGGCGATCGCGGGAGATGGCCAGCGGCCCGGGCAGTCGGCGCGGTCGCGCGGCTTTCGTCATGCGTCCGCGGATCCGCTGCGGTGCGCAGGGTGTCCAACTACACTGCCGGGGGTTGGCAGATCAAGCAGGAGCAGTTTCCCGCATGGCGGCTCGCCACGAACTCAGCGAACTCGAGTGCTTCACGCTCGGCCTTGTCTGGCAGATCGGCCCCTGCACGCCCTATGCCATTCGAAAGCGCATGCTCGATTCGCCTTCGACGCAGTGGAGCGGCAGCGCGGGGACCATTTACCCGCTGATGCGCCGCCTCAAAAAATCTGGCTTGCTGCGTGTCAAGCAGGAAGCGACCGGCCGGCGCAAGCGCGAGGTGTACGCCGTGACCCCGGCCGGGCTGGAGGCGATCCGGCAGTGGATCGGTCCCCCGCTGGGCGAAGAGGCGATCACCGTCACCCACGATCCGCTGCGTTCGCGGCTGAGATTCCTCGGGGTGCTGCCCCCTCGTCAACAGGTGGCCTGGCTGAAGGCCGCGATCGAGGGGCTCGGGGAAGTCGAGCGCAGGGTGCAAGAGTGGGAAGAGCTGTACACGGGCGATGACAAGTTCCTTCGCCTGGTCGCTCGGACGGGCGAGCTCGACGTGGAATCTCGGCGCCAATGGTTGCGCGAGGCGCTTGTACGGCTCGGCCGCCCGTAGCCGGATGGTTCGTCATCGTCCCGGCCGGTCCGTGATGGCGGGGCTTTCGTCGTCGAAGCGGTGCAACCAGCCTCGCGCAAGGCATTATAGTACGGTCCGTACTAACACAGGCATCGCTGTGCGCCGTATCAGGTGGCAGCAGCCGGATGCCGCGGGCGAGTGAGAGCGACTCATGACCACCGTGCGGGGGCTTGCGCGCCTTCTGAAGTGCCGTGATGATGGAGGCGTTGCGCTCCTGGCGGCGGCGCAGTTTTACTGCATCCTTACCTGCCTCATGGTGCTCCGCCCGGCGCGCGAAGCCCTCGGGCTCTAAGGCGGGATCGAAGCTGTTCGCTGGTTGTTCATGGGCACGCTGTTTGTCACGCTGCTCGCGCACCCGGTCTTTGCGTGGCTGGTGAGCCGCACGAGTCGGCGTGTGTTTCTGCCGGTGACGTACCGCTTCTTCGCGATGAGTCTCGTGGCCTTCTGGCTCATCATCGAGTTGTGGCCCGAAGCGGTCGGGGCGCTCACCGGGCGGGTGTTTTACGTCTGGTTGTCGGTTTTCAATCTCGCGGCGGTTGGGCTGTTCTGGTCTCTGCTTGCGGACGGTCTGAAGCTGAATCAAAGCAAGCGCTTCTTTGGCGTCATTGCCGTCGGCGGCACGCTGGGCGCCATCACCGGCTCCGCAATCAGCGCGGCTTTTGCTTCGAGTCTTGGCACCGCATCGCTGCTGCTCATCGGGGCCGCGTTGCTGGAGATCTCGATCTGGTTCGGACGGGCGATCAGCGGGCGAATGGATCGGATGCGCCGTGACACCCGCGGTGATGGGCACGCATCGGATACCCCTGACGAGCAGAGGGTGCTTCCGACACTGGCGGCGCCTCCAGGCGTCGGCATCCCAGCCGCCGATCATCGGACCTTGCAACCGCCCTCGCAGCGCATCATCGGCGGGACCGCGCTCGACGGGATCAAGAGCGTCTCGCGTTCGCCCTATCTCCTGTGCATCTGCGTGTACATCCTCATGATCTCGATCACGGCGACGTTTCTCTACTTTACGCAGCTCCGGCTCGTCGACGCGCTGGATGGCACCCGCGACGAGAACACACGCCTGTTTGCGCACATCGACCTGTGGACGCAGGTGGCAACGCTGATCATGCAGGCGTTCGTGGCCGGCTGGCTCATGCGCCGGCTCGGCGTGGGCATCGCACTCGCGATTCTCCCGCTCCTCACGGCTGTCGGTTTCATATGGCTCGCGGCGGCGCCGGCGCTCACGGTGCTTGTCCTGGTGCAAGCGATGTTCCGCGCCGTAAGCCGTGCGATCGCGCGCCCGGCCCGTGAGACGCTCTTCACCGTCGTGAGCCGCGATGAAAAGTATAAAGCCAAGTCGCTGATCGACACCTTTGTGTACCGCAGCGGCGACGTGGTCGGTGCTCAGGTGGAGCGCCCGCTGCACGCGCTCGCCCCCGGGCTCTTCGGCATCGCTTTTGCCGTTGTTCCCATCGCGATCGCTTGGATGGGCATCAGCATCTATCTCGGCGCGAAGCAGGGTGCGATTGCGAGATCGCGAAGTAGTAATCCTGACCGTTTGGACTGAATATCGGATACGAGAGGAGTTAGCAGATGCACGATGTCATGCATGCGACCACGCGCCGATCCTTCCTTCACACGTCGGCTCTTGCGGCGGCGGGGCTTGTGGCCGCTGGTCTCGCTCCCGGCCTGGGCGTGAGGGTGCTGGCAGGGGATTGGGCGCCGGCAAGGATGCGGATCCTGATCCTCGGCGGCACTGGATTTCTGGGGCCTGCGATCGTCGAGCAGGCGATCGAGCGCGGCCATGTGGTCACATTATTCAACCGCGGGCGCACGCGTCCCGAGATGTTCGCACACCTCGAGCAGTTGCGTGGTGATCGCGATGGCGATCTCGAAGCCCTGAAGCGCCGGGAGTGGGACGTCGTGATCGACACATCCGGCTATGTGCCGCGGATTGTGCGCGATTCGGCGACGCTCCTGGCGGATAATGTCCGGCAATATATCTTTATCTCGTCCGTGTCCGTGTACGCTTCTCACGCCGAGCCGGGCGCGGATGAGGACGCGCCGGTGGACACGATTGAGGATCCGACCGTCGAGCACGTCACCGGGGCCACATTCGGCCCGTTGAAGGCGCTCTGCGAGCAGGCGGCAGAAGCCGCCATGCCGGGCCGCGTCACAAACATCAGGCCGGGTCTGATCGTCGGCAAGCGAGATGGCACCGATCGCTTCACGTACTGGCCGGTCCGCATCGACCGCGGCGGCGACGTGCTCTGCCCCGGCGACGGCGCCGACCCTGTTCAGATAATCGATGTGATGGATCTGGGCAAGTGGATCGTGCACGTCGCCGAAAACAACATCACGGGCGTGTTCAATGCGCTTGGACCCGCAGGCGGCATGCCGATGCGAACCATGCTCGAAGCGTGCCAGGACGTGTCCGACAATGCGTCCAATCTGGTCTGGGTCGATACGGCGTTCCTGACAGAGCACGGGGTCAGCGCATGGTCAGATATGCCCGCGTGGGTGCCGGCAAGCGGCGGATATGCAGGCTTTGGCTCTCGGTCCTGTGCGAGGGCCGTGGCCGCGGGTCTAACGTTCCGCCCGATCCGCGAGACGTGCGCCGACACCCTGTCATGGTTCAGAACCCTGCCGGAAGAGCGACAGCGGAACCTGAGAGCGGGGATCAACGCTGAGCGCGAAGCTGAAGTACTGAAACTGTGGCAAGCCGCCCGCTAAGGGATGTCTCGAGCCGAGTGCCAAAAGCGAAAGTTTCACCGCTCTCATGCGGTCCGTTCCAGCCCCACCCAGCCGGCAAGCAGGCCCGCGTCCTCTGGACGTGGGCCCGCCAAGCTCAAATTCGCCCTGACTCAACATGATCTGGTGGTAAACGCAGCTGGGTCTGAAAGCGATCCCCCAGCAACGGAATCGCCGATTCAGACACGGTTAATCGCACCTCCGTCATCCGCCGCCGGAACTGGATTTGCTCCACGAGCACCGGAAGAAGTTGGTCCTGCGCGGCTTCGCCGATGGATCTCCAGATCATCGCGAGGGCGTCCGAGTGGTTTGGGTCGCTCGGGCTCGATGACTGCCACGCCACGACCTCGCCGAGCATCTCCCGGACTGCCGACTCCAACTCGCCCGCCGCGACCTGCACCCCACGGCACGGCGGTCGCCCGCCCGCCGTCGAGCGGCACCGGTAGTAGCGGTAGTTCACGATCGTTGGACCGCGCCGGTGTGTCACGGCGTACGTGCACAGCGGCCTTCGGCACCTTGGGCAGACGGCCTTGCCTCGGAGCGGGAAAGGCAGTTCACTCCGACCCGCTTTATCCGTGGTCCGACGCGTACCTAAGGCCTGCTGCACCGAGTGGAAGCAGGTCGCGGCTGACGATGTTCTGGACGATCTCGCGGGCCTTGAAGTAGCCGCCGTGGGCGCTGGCGAGGGTGTTCGTGACGTCGCCCTGCTTCTTGCCGTCGAGCTCGATGACGACGTGCTCGACGATCCGCTGGACCATCCAGTCGAGCGTGTCGATCGCCACGCACGCGGCCTCCTCGGGCACGCCGCCGGCGAGCTCGGCGAGCCAGGCCCGCATCTCGGGCCATGAGGCGAGGAAGGGCGTGCGGACGAGCCCGGCGATCGCCGAGGCGCCGTTCTCGCAGTCGATGAGCAGGGCGCCCGCGTCGCGGGCGAGGCTGGTCTTCCCGACGCCGGCCTCGCCGAAGACAAGGATCTTGGGCGGGCCGGGCGTCGCCGATCGGATGAGCGTGTCCGTCAGGGTCATGGGATCTCCTGTGATGGGGTGCGTGGGTCGTGGTTCAGGCGGTGGTGTCCATCAGCCGCATCGACTCGAAGCCGGTGGGCCACACGTCGGTCTCGCGGCATCGCTTCAGGCGCTCGATCGCGTCGGCGTTCTCGTCCGCGGCCTGGTCGACCAGGCGGCGCGAGAGCTGCCACACGCCGCAGCGGTACGGCTCGCGCTTCTCGACCGCGACGAGGTGGCACTCCAGCTCGACGCCCGCGGCCTCGACGACGAGCTCGCGGTAGAACGCGAGCTGGTGCGCGTAGCCGAACCGCTCGGCGTCGGCCTCGAAGCGGTCGAGGTCGTCGCAACTTTTCAAGTCAACGATGCCGCGGCCGTCGACGGGGTTGACCCAGTCGATGCGGGCCTGGCACGGCACGCCGCCGTAGCTCGCCCGTACGACGCCCTCGGCGACGCCTATGCGCAGCAGCTCGCGGGCGTACACGTGCTCGCGGAACCGATCGGAACCCCGTGTTGAGCCAGAGGCCAGCGGGTCATTTGGCCACGGGTGCCAAGCGGCGAGCGAGTTCGTCCCAGTCCTTGTCAGCCACCCAAGCGAACACGCCATGCCCATCAGACTGGCCTGCCCAGAGTTCACCGATGGCTTTCTTGTGGAGCTCGCTCGCCTTTTCGGCAAGCATCGCTCCCTTGTACTCCACCAAAGCAATTCGACCGTCGTTGAGTTCGCAGATGAAGTCGGGGAAGAAACGCCCCGGTGACAGCGGGAGGTGGAACCCGCCCCAAGCCGGCACGCCTCGCCGAACACGATCCTTGGCCCCGCGCCATCCGGGTGCGGCGGCAACTCCTGGGCCACGGCATGGGTCAGCACATTCCCGCTCTCCGGCCGGCGATCGCCGAGCACCCCGTTATAGAGCAGGTAGATCGCCCGCCCGTCGAACGAACCGACCAGCGGGTTATCCTTCCGGGCACGCTTCGGGATCGGCGAACCGGTCTCCGTGAAGAACACGTGCGCGGCGAGATCAGTGAACGAGACCTCCTCGGCGATCGAGCCATGCTCGTCGAAGAGCGGCTTGCCGAGGCGGCAGAACCGGAAGCCGGAGCCAAGGCCGGGTGTTTCGCCGTATCCCTCAATTGCCGCTCGCAAGCGAGGGGCAGTGACTGAGCTGGCAACTTGCTCATCGATCTCGACGAGGATGAACCGACGATGTCCTCCATCTTCGGCATTCTTCGCGAGGACAGCGTGTCCCGAGGTGCCGGTACCCGCGAAGGAGTCGAGGACGAAACATGTTGGAGGCGCCGAATGGTCGATGATCTTGGTGACCACGTCGATCGGCTTAGGAAACGCGAACACGCGTTCACCCAAGATGTCCCCAACCTGCTTCGCTCCAGACTGTGCGCGAAACTCCGGCCACCACGAGGAGGCCGGCATGCGCTCCTTTGTCTCGGAAAGAAACCGCTTCTTTCGCGGCTTTCCAGTCTTCGGGTTTGGTGGCCACCAAATTCGATTAGCTGCAAGAAGCTGCCGGTACCCAGCTTCATCTGTAATCCATCCTTTCGCTGGGTCGGGGTGCCAGACGTTCTTGGTGCCTGGCTGCTCCATGCTGTACGCGTGTAGGTTTGGTCGCTCCGATCGCGTGGCCTTGCCGGTGAGTGGATCCGTAACGTAAGGACCTCGAGGATCGTTGTCTGGGTTCTTGTAGTCGCGTTCAATCACGCGGCCGAGAATTGCCGCATCACTTCGCTTGCCATACACCAATATGTACTCATGGTCTGGGCTGAGTTGCGTCTTTACGCGGTTGTCGGTATTGCGAGTGTTCCAAGCGATCGAGCCAATAAAGCAGTTCACCCCGAAAATCTCGTCCATTACCAGCCGAAGCCGGCCAAGCTCTGTGTCATCCAAAGAGATGCATAGGATACCGTCCTCGCTGAGAAACTCTTTCAAAAGTCGGAGCCGCGGGTACATCATGCACAGCCACTTGTCGTGCCGGCTCAGGTCCTCTGCCTCCTTGCCGACCACCTCGCCGAGCCACCGCCGGATCTCCGGGCTGTTCACGTTGTCGTTGTAGACCCACCCCTCGTTGCCCGTGTTGTACGGCGGATCGATGTAGATGCACTTCACCTGCCCGGCGTAGTACGGCAGCAGCGCCTTGAGGGCTTCCAGATTGTCCCCCTGCACCAGCAGGTTCCCCGCGTCCGGATCCCCGGCAGACAGCGCCCGGTCGCAATGTAGCAACCGAGACGGCACCCGCCGGTGATGGCCGACGACAGCCTGTTTTCCGATCCAGTCAAGCGTGGGCATGGCGGGTAAGCGTCTCCGGGGTCACTCCAAGGGTCTCTGGGCCTACAGGATATAGGGCCACGCACCTCCGCGCACGGCACCAGTGAGGGCGATTCGTGCCTGCGGGAATGTCCCGAGGGGCCGGTCGGCGGGTGGAGATGCAGCCGGCTACGTGCCGATCTATAATCTACGCCCGGAGGACGGCATGGCGACGATCGACGACATCGCTGATTACGTGATCAGTCGGCTGGCCACAGCCGAGACGCCGAAGCGTCTGCTCGCGGACGCGGAGCTCGACAAGGCGATCCTGAAGCAGGCCGCCTCGGGAAACTGGTGAGCCCGCCGCGCCGGCGGCGTGCGGTACGGGGCGCGATGGACGACTTCCGTGTCTCCGAGCGTCGCGCGTGCCGGGTGCTGGGCCAGAACCGAGCTGTGCAGCGTCACACCCCGATCACGCGTGATGATGAGGATGCGTTGACGAAGCGAATCATCGAGCTGGCGGCGGTGTACGGAAGGTACGGCACGCCTCGAATCACGACGTTGCTGCATCGGGAGGGCTGGCGGGTCAACCACAAGCGTGTGGAGCGGATCTGGCGGAGAGAAGGCTTGAAAGTGCCGAGGAAACAGCCCAAGCGTGGTCGTCTCTGGCTCAACGACGGGAGCTGCGTGCGGCTCCGACCAGAGCATAAGGATCATGTCTGGGCGTACGACTTCGTGCAGACGCGGACGGCCGACGGCAGGCCGGTGCGGATGCTGGTGGTCGTCGATGAGTACACACGGGAGTGTCTGTCGATCGATGTCGCGCGGACGCTCAGGAGCGACGATGTGCTCGAACGCATCGCCTGGCTGATGGCGACGCGCGGCGTGCCGGGGCACATCCGCAGTGACAACGGCCCGGAGTTCACCGCAACGGCCGTGCGTGACTGGCTTGGCAAGATGGGCGTGAAGACGCTCTTCATCGAGCCGGGCTCGCCGTGGGAGAACGGGTATGTGGAGAGCCTGAATGGCAAGCTGCGTGATGAACTGCTGGACCGTGAGGTCTTCGAGACGCTGCTGGAGACCCGCGTGCTGATCGAGCGGTGGCGGGAGCACGACAACACGGTGCGGCCGCACTCGTCGCTGGGCTACCGCCCGCCAGCACCCGAGACCATCGCTGCTGGCCCGCCCTCCGCTGCGCTCCGGGCGGCCCAGCAGCGGCGTGCAGCCGTCGAATCACTCACATAGACTGTGGACTGCTTACCGGGGAAAGGTCAAGAGGATCCGCTTTATCCGTGGTCCGACGCGTAGGCTCTAGTAATTTGTGCTCACCGAGAACGATCAGCGCTCGTGATCGCGAGCGCGGAGCCGGCGATCACAAGCGCTGTCCCGCCGAGGATGAACCAGACTGTGGACTCGGTGAACTTGCCCGTGAAGAAGCTGCTGAAGCGATCCGCGATCGAGTCGGTCGCGATAATTCCGACGATCAGTAGCACGATTCCAAAGATCGCGATCCCGATGCCAACTAAGCGTGACGTGGACATGGCGTCTTCTTCCTCGCACTCAGTGTGCGTTTGGTCATGGTGCTAAACTGATGCACAGCCCGGCTCAGAAGCCTCGCGGGATGTAGCCCATGATGAGCAGAATCAGGAGAACAACCACGAGAATTCCGAGTATTCCACTCGGAGAATAGCCCCAGTTCTTGCTGTATCCCCATCGTGGCAACAGCCCGACGAGCAAGAGAATGAGCACGATAAGGATAATGATTCCCATGGCTTCTTCTAACTCCGTGTGTTTTCTGGATCCAAGCGTCGTGCTGGGTGGATGCGTTTCACGGACACCGCAGCTGCTTCATCCACCCCGTCGGGCAGTGCGTCGCGCGATTCCTTCGTGGAAACGATCGCACGGTGCAGTCGCGCGTCCGCAGCCGGGCGCGTCCCCTCCATCAACTCGCTGTAGTTCTTGCGTGATGCGCCTCCCGGAGGTTCGCTAGACATCCGCTCGTTTATTTTGATTTTGTCCATGCCTGACCTCCTCGCACTTCATGGCGACATTCGCTGCGAATTTATGCCAACCGGACAATCCACGGAGTGGCTAGTCCCATCATGACATGCGCACGATTCGGCACCATCGGGTGATACCCGTAGGGCGTTCATCGCAGTACACGCAGCATGCAGAATACCTCGCCTGCTCCAATCCGCGGCTATAGTGATTGTGACGGAGTTGGGCGATGGGCAAGTGCATGAACAGTTCTTCGATGCAGCGGCAACACTCCAGCACGACAAACGCTCCTGATTGGTCACTTCTTCAAGACGTGGTCTCGATGTTTGACGTCGCGGCTGCTGTGGTCGCTGACGATAATGCGATCGTGGTCTGCAACACAGCATGGGCGCAGCTCGGCGAATTCCCATTGCCCGCGGACGCGCCGCGATCGCCCGTGATGGAGGTTCGCGAGCGCGTCAAGCCCGCGCGTGGCGCCGATCACGCTGGCGAGCCCGACGACGGCGCGCCCGAGGCGCCGCTGCCGCCGAGTCGGATGACCAGCATGTCCTGCGCGATTCAAGCGGCGCAGGACCACGGTTTCAGCATCGAGCGACGAGATTTGCGTTCTAGCGGGTGGGGCTTGGCGCTGACGCTGGTGGTGCTGCGGCCGCCGGCGCAGCATTTCGTCGTCGCGGATGGTCGCCAACGGGTGATCGACCTGCTTCTGATCCGTCAGACGCTGATCGAAGAGTCGGAGCGCCGTCGTGTCGGTCTCGCGCTGCACGATGTTGTCGCGCAGGATATGGTGTATGTTCGCTCGCGTGTGATCGAGCTAGGTCTCGACCCGGTGGTGGCCGCGCACCTCATCGAAACCATCGACCGCGTCATCGATGAGGTTCGCACGCTCACGTTCGACCTCAGCCCGCCGATACTCGAGGATCTCGGGCTAGGCCCGGCGTTGCACTGGCTCGCTGAGCATGTTGCCGGTCGATACTCGGTGAACGTCGCCATGACTCACAACGGCATCACACCAAAACTCACTCAGAAGAAGCGCGTCATCGTATTTCGCGCAGTCCGCGAGCTACTGATCAATGCGGCCAAGCACGCCGCCGGCTCGGAGATCATTGTTACTCTGATCGTCAGCAAGCGTGTTATGCGCATCATGGTGCTTGACACAGGGCCGGGCTTTGATATCGAGCGCATCCGCGCGGCCATGCATGAGGGGACGAGCTACGGGCTGCTCAGCGTCGAGCAGCAGATCCGCGGCATCGGTGGGAAACTGCACCTGACGAGCTCACCCGGGGACGGCACAAAGGCGATCATCACGGTGCCACTGGATCACGGAACTGAACATGACCATGAATAGTCAGACGTCTGTGATGATCGTCGACGATCACACCATGATGCTTGCTGGCATCCGCTCGATTCTCGAGCACACCGAAGGGATCACCGTCGTCGCGCAGGCAACTGACGGGCACGAGGCGATCGCCCTCGCAGCCCGTTTTGCTCCGGACGTTGTGCTGATGGATGTCGGCATGCCTGGGCTCAACGGGTTAGAGGCGACACGGAAGATTCACACGATCGACCCGAAGATCGCGATCATCGCGCTCTCGATGCACTCCGACCATCGGTACGTGATGGGCATGCTGGACGCCCGCGCGCGAGGCTATCTACTGAAGACGTGCGACGCCGACGAGCTGGTGCGTGCGATCAACGCCGTCCGGCGGGGACAGATCTACGTCGCTTCGGACCTGACGCACGTGCTGGTGGAGCGTCGTCAATGGGACGAGCACGAGTCGGCGCGCACCGGCACGCCGCCACCGGATTCACTCACGCCGCGAGAGCGCGAGGTGCTCCAGCTCATCGCGGAAGGGTTGACGAGCAAGGAGATCGGCTTGCGTCTGGGTGCGGCCCTCAAGACCGTCGAAACGCACCGCACGAACCTGATCCGAAAGCTCGATCTCCACTCCATCGCGGCTCTGACGCGGTACGCCATCCGTGAGGGGCTGACGCCACTCAACGATTAGGCGCCTCGCCCGCCTCGGGTCGTTCATTCGCGACCACTCGGGGCATCGCCCGATACCCGCGCCTTGCCCAAGTGACCATACTTGACCGTGAACAACGGAGCGAGGCGTCACAGAGGACGCGAGCTTCGAAACGTTCTCGGAAGGTATGCGATCATGGACGCTTCTCATCAACTTTCTCCCCTTGCGACGGCCTCGCGCGAACTGGTGATCGGTCTTGCCAAGGGGGCGGACCCTGCCCAGGTCGAGGCCGGCTGCCGCGAGTTGCTCCGCGTGAACACGAACGGGTACGGCTCGACGGACACGCGCGTGGTCGATGTCGCGAGCGAGATTGTTAAGGGCGTGCTTTCCGGCGTGGTGATGCTGCGTTCGCCGGCGATCACCGCGGCGACGCGCGGTGTTTCGGACACCGGGCGTGCGGGCGATGCGGGTGACGCCGAGCGGCTCAGCATCTCGGAGCGCACATGCCGCGACGTTCGCGACAACGACAACGCGTCACCGACGGACTACAGCTCGGCCCTCGAAGGCGCCGCCCCCGCCGCGCGGATGACACCCGACCAGCTACGCAAGCGGATCGACAGCAAGCCGAGTGGAGCGGGCGCCAATGCCTGAACAGGTGTTCCGACACCGACGATTCGGATTCAACCGAGTGGAGTTTCTGGCGTTCGTGCGTCGGGGCACTCGTATACACCGTGGCCGCACACGAGGTCACTTAACGTGGAGCACAACCATGACAGAAGAAAAACGACACGAACACGGCAAAACCTCGGAGAAAGCCGATCAAAGCCGGAGCATGCGTCCCGACAAGGCGGCGACCGTCCCCGGCGCCGCGCCCGAACGCGACTCCCACCAGAAGGACAAGCAGCAGCACGATCGGGAAGAGCAGCCGGGCAAGCACATCGACTCGCACAAGAAGTAGCCTCGTCGCCGTGCGTGGAGAGGGATGACACGCATCAGGCCGACGGAGAGAGAGGCCGCCTCGGCGTGAAAACGTGGAGGCGGCTCTTCCGAACTCGATCATGGACGTGCCGGGGCATCAACCGCCGGCACGTCGGCAGGGTTCCAACACCGCGAGCCGAGGCGAAAGTCGGCAAACAACCGGCACAGTAGTCGCAGACCCGCACAACAACGTGGAGAACAAGTATGAAGCGTCAGAATTCGTCCATCCTCATCACCGCCCTGGTGCTCGCTTCCGGAGTCGCCTTCGCCCAACCGCAGGCCGACGCCCCGAGGCGATCGGTGCAGCTCGCCGAGCGCATGAGCGAGATGAAGGGCAGCCTGTCCAAGGCGATCACCGCGGCCGAGTCGCACAGCAACGGCGTCGCGATCGGGATCCGCTTATCGATGGAGCAGGATCCGTTCCTGGGCGAGGGCATGAGCCTGCGCACCAGTCAGCCGCGTGATGCCCAGCCGGCACGCACGCCGGACACCCGCGATGCCGGACAAGACCGTTCACGCCAGCCCACCGGCCAGACCCCGCCCCAGACGCCGGGCAGTGAGGTGCCCCTCTACGCGATCGTGACCTGTGTGGTTGAGAACACCAAGGTCCGTGAAGTCGTCATCGACATGCGAAACAACACCGCGCTCGGGATGCGTTCCAGCAGCTCCATGTCGTACGGCAACGATCGCGACGCCGACGATCGCCAATGGAACCTCGCCCGCGCTTCCGACCTCATGAACGCCAGCGCCCGCAGCCGCAGCGGCGACAAGCTCGGTGACATCGACGAGCTCGCGATCGATCCGACAACTGATCGTGTTGTCTACGCGGTTCTCCGCCGGGGTGGCTTTCTCGGGATCAACGAATCACGCTACGCGATCCCCACAGCCGCGATGACGACGCTGAACGACGGACGCATCACCATCAACCTTGCCGAGAGCGATTTCAAGGACCGCCAGGGCTTCAGCAACAGCAGCTGGCCGAACCGCGCCGATCCACAACTCACCAGCGCCCTGCGTCACCAGACCGACCTGGACAGTCAAGAGAGCGACGGTCGCAGTTGGAGCCGTGACGATCGTCAAGAAGCCGAAACCCGTGCACCCGGCGCCTCGGCAGACGCGCCCGTGCAGATTCTGAAGGCATCAACAATCATCGGGCGCGAGGTCCAATGCCGGGAGCAGCAGAAGCTCGGCAAGATCCGGGATCTCGTGCTGAATCCATCAACCGGGCGCATCGTCTACGCCGTCATTCAGACTCCTCAGGGCGAGATCGCCGTGCCGATGTCCGTCCTGCAAGCAAGGGGCAACATCTACAGCATGCCCATGACCCAGGCGCAGGTCCGCGCCGTGCCCGTGCTCAACGCGGACCGTGAGCCGAACTGGAACGACGCCCGTTGGAACCATCAGAACCATGAGGTTTACGGCACACAGGTCGACGCATCCGACGAGGCCTCCCACCGGCGTGGCGTGCGCTGACCCAGACGCATCACGTCGCTGAGTTGTTACTCAGAGCAGCGGTGCCTCGCGTAGTCGTGAGGTGCCGCTTTCATTTGTTGAATTGATTCGTAAAGCATGCCCGCGTGCCGCGCGTCGGAAGATCGCCCGGACACGCCGTGACTCGGCAGGGTTGCGGACGAGTTGCTTCGTCTCCGGATGGGCGTCATATACATACGGCGGCGGGCCCGCGAGCCGTCGCCCGTGCCGTTTCAGGTACGCCCGCGTTTCGGCGATCCGGGCCGCGATGATCTCCCGCTCGAACTGCGCAAACGACGCGAGGATGTGCCGGAGCAGCCGGCTCTCCGGCCCGGAACTCAGTTCGGGCTGGTGGACCAATCGGATCTTGACGCCCGACGACTCGAATTCGTCAAACAGCACGACCGTGTCGCGGAGGCTGCGAGATAGCCGATCCATCGCGACCGCATACACGACGCCGATCTCGCCCTCGCGCACGCGTTCGCGGAGCCGGCGCAGAGCCGGTCGATCGAGCGTTCGCCCAGAGACGCCCTCGTCGTCGAACCGTTCGCCGAGCCAACTCGCGTCCGTCCCCGACTCGGCGACCACGAGATCCATGCAAGTGCGAAACTGCGCATCGCACGAGGAGATGCCGTCGGTGGGCTCGGTCGATTGTCTGGTATAGATCGCGAAGCAGCTGCCCGCGGCCTGCGGACGCTTCACGCCTCGTCGCCCGAATCATCCCACCCGACCTCGGCTTCGAGCGTGGCGATCAGTGGCCCGAGCCGGTCGAGCAGCTCGGGAACGTGCACGGTCACGATCTCATAGACCTTCTCCGGCATCACGACGCCGTAGTCGTGAGCGAGCACATTCCGCATGCCGATGACCAGCCGCCACGGGATCTTGGGCTCGCGGCTCCGGGTCTCGTCGGAGACCAGCTTCGCCGCCTCGCCGATCACCTCGACGCACCGGATCACACCGGCCTGCACAAGCTCATCATCGAGGAACTCGCCGAGTGATCGCCCGCCAAGGAACCGCACGGACCGCTCGGCATGCAGCCGCATGTCCTCGCACTTCACGAGGTCGCGTTCGAGCTCATCACGCCGCTTCATACAGCGGCTCCGTCGATCGCAGCGCAAACCGCCGGAAGTACTTGTTCGCCGACCGTTCGACCGAATCGCGTGTCAACAGATCAACCGTGCGGCCGAGCAGGTCCTCGAGCGCCAGCTGAAGTTCCACGATGCCGAGCCCAGGCGACTCGCCGGGCGCGAACGTCACGAGCACATCGATATCGCTTGAGGCGTCGGCGTCGCCGGTCGCGAAGGACCCGAAGACCTCCAGCTTCGACACGCCAAACCGCCGGCAGAGATCTGCCAGCCGCTCGTGATCGATCTGAAGGTCAGCCGTTCGCACCGCTCGGGCCTCGCCGCTCTCGAAACTGGCGGGCAAGAGCACCCATGACTTCGAGCGCTGCTAACCGAGAGTCTGAGAGCGCGAGAGTCTCGGGCGCGAGCGCCGGGCGATCCGGGGGTTCTGATCGGCACCCATGACTGAGTTTCGAACTCCGAGAGCGCCGATCGGCCCGCAAACGGCCCCAAGGGCCCCAATCCGCTCGCTCCCGAGTCAACCACCCGGAAAGAGATGCCCATACAAAAACCTAAGAAACTCCCCGAGCAGGACTCGAACCTGCAACCTAGCGGTTAACAGCCGCTCGCTCTACCATTGAGCTATCGGGGATCGGGTTGTCGCCGCGGCCTCTTCCGCCCGCCTGCCCCGGTGGGGGTGGGGGGACGAGGGAGAGACTCGGGCGGTGCAAGGCTAGCACCGGTGTCGGCTTCGTCAAGGGTTCTCTGTGGGGGTGTTGGCTTTCGGGGCGGAAGTTCCTACAGTTTGGGCCGCTTGCGGGCGGGCTTGCCGCGGGTAGGGGGGCCGAAAACCCCTGCTGTCCGTCGGCGTTGCGGGTACCCAGGCCCCGATGGGGTGCTTGAAACGGACCCCGGGCGGGCTTCCTGCGGGTTGAGTCGGGACTGATTCTGAGAACGCACCTGCTCGGCTTGCCGGGCCTTGTGAGAGACGGCCGTGAAGAAAGACATCCACCCCACGTACCAGAAGTGCAAGGTCTACCACAACGGCGAGGTCGTGATGGAGGTCGGCGCGACCGTCCCCGAGCTCCACGTCGAGGTCTGGTCCGGTTCTCACCCGTTCTTCACGGGCAAGCAGGCGTTCGTGGACGCCGCCGGACGCGTGGAGAAGTTCCAGCGCAAGTTCCAGGGCGACTACTTCAAGAGCAAGAAGAAGTAAGCCCTCGCTGCGGAAATCTCGCTCAAGCCGTGTCTTCGGACGTGCAGCACGCTCGGGCGCGAGTTCTGAGCCTGGAGTAAGTCGCATCAAGCCTGAAATGACCATGAAACCCCGTCCCCGCGGGGTTCTTTGTCGTGCCTGGAGAACGGGCCGATCCCTCCAGCCGGATATTCTCGGCCTTGCCCCGGTCAATTCATCAGGTTGAGGGGAATAGCCGACCAACGCCGAGGGTTCGGCCGAAGCATGTGTTCGGCGATGGGTGGTCACGGTGCGCCTTGACGCATCGAACCGGTCGCCCGACCGTTCCGGGGATTTTTCGATGCTGATGTACGGGTGTGTGTCCCTTCAATGGCGGCTCATGGCGGTTCTGGGTTGATGCCGCGTTCTGATCCTCCAAGTGACCCTGCCGGAGACGGCGCGGCTATCGCACGCGCCGCCCCAACGGAGGGCCGGTCCGAGAATATCCCGTCATCTTCCAAGAAAAGCCAGGTTTTGCGCTCCGAGTCTTCTGGAACAGACGAGGATCACAGCCGTCTCCGCCGCGTAGTGCGAGGCGCCGTCATCGGCACGATCGCGGGCGTGATCGCGATGGTGCTGCTCGTGACGTTCTGGGGTTTCTTTACTTCAGGCGATCGCGGGGGCGAGGTGCCCGGCGTGGCGATCGTGCCCGTGGAAGCCGCCGAGATCCGCACCCGGGACGTCCGCGAGATCCGCGTGCTCTCCGGCACGCTCCAGGCCCGCTCCCGCTCCATGGTCGCGACCCGGATTGCGGGCCGCGTCGAAGAGATGCGGTTCAACATCGGGGACGTGGTCGAGCCCGACGCGGTGATCGCGGTGCTCGACGGCGCCGAGTACCAGCAGGCCGTCGAGGAAGCTCGCGCCGAGTTGCGGGTCGCCGAGGCCTCGCTCGCGGAAAACGAGAGCATGCTCGCGATCTCCGAGCGGAACTTCCAACGCGTCTCGCGCCTGTTCGGCGAGGACATCGCCTCGGAGTCCGAGCTCGACGCGGCCCGCGCCGACTTCGAAACCAAAGAAGCCCGCGTCCGCGTCAGCGAGTCCCAGGTCGCCCGGGCCGAGGCGCAGCTCCGAGCGGCCGAGGTGCGCCTGTCCTATGCCACGATCCGCGCCGTCTGGCCCGACGGCGACACCCCGCGGATCGTCGGCGAGCGCTTCGTCGACGAGGGCTCGACGGTCGCCGCCAACGGCGCGATCGTCTCGCTGCTGGATATCGACGCGCTCGTCACGGTCGTCTACGTGTCCGAGCGGGACTACGCCCGCCTC
Organism: Phycisphaerales bacterium; assembly: GCA_050485765.1. Classification (GTDB taxonomy): domain Bacteria; phylum Planctomycetota; class Phycisphaerae; order Phycisphaerales; family UBA1924; genus RECY01. The sequence continues at coordinate 19,847 of JBJHBZ010000040.1, forward strand.
GCGATCGGCCAGCCCGCCCGGATCACCAGCGACTCGCACGCCGGGGAAGCCTTCACCGGGCGGATCGTGCGCCTCGCGCCGGAGTTTCGAGAAGCCTCCCGCCAGGCGCGGGTGGAGATCGAGCTGACCAACCTCGGGCACCGCCTGCGTCCGGGGATGTTCGTCCGCGCGGAGATCGAACTGGCCCGCTCGGAGGGGGCGGTCGTGATCCCGCGAGAGGCGATCGTGCAGCGCCGCGGGATGCAGGGCGTGTTCGTGGTGGGCGAGGGCTCGATGACGGTCCGGTTTGTGCCGGTGACGCTCGGCATCCGCGAGGGCGGCATGGTCGAAGTCATCGACCCGTCGCCGGAATTCGACGGGCGTGTAGTGACGCTCGGCCAGCACCTGCTCGACGACGATTCGCCGGTCCGTGTCGTGAGCCCGGGCCTGCCCGCGGCTCTCCCCCCGCCGGAGGCCGAGCCCCCCGCGGCCGGCGAGCCCCCGTTGCCGATCCAGGGCGTCGAACCCCCGCAGCCCGAGCCCGACGCCCAATCCGATACCTCGCCCGAACCGGAGCCCGAGCCCGTGCCCCAGCCCGAAGCCGAGCCCGAGAACAGCTCAGAGCCTGGAACACCGGACGGCGACGCCTCCCAAGGCGTGGAGCGGTACGAGGCGGGCGCGGGTCAGCACGCGATCCCGGGGGGCGTCTCGTGAGCCTCGCCGGCGTCAGCGTCCGCCGACCCGTCTCGGTCTGCATGATGATGCTGATCGTGGTGGTGCTCGGGGCGTTCTCGCTCCAGCGCCTGCCGATCGACCTGATGCCGGAGATCACCTATCCGACACTGACGGTCTCCACGAGCTATTCCAACGCGAGCCCCGAATCGATCGAAGAGCTGATCACACGCCCAATCGAAGAGGCGGTCTCGGTCGTCCCCGGCGTGCAGGAGCTCACGTCCATCTCCGCCGAGGGCGTCAGCGACATCCGCATCAGCTTCGAGTGGGGGACCAACCTCGACGCGGCCGCCAACGACCTCCGCGAACGCCTCGATGCCATCCTCGGCGACCTGCCCGCCGACGCCGACCGCCCGCAGCTCCGACGCTTTGACCCATCGGACTTCCCGATCCTCATCGTCGGCGTCTCCAGCCACCTCGACCCCATCGAGCTCCGCACGCTGATCGACGACCAGGTCCGCCACCGCCTCGAGCGGATCCGCGGCGTCGCCGCCGTCCAGCGCTGGGGCGGACTCCGGCGCGAGATCCACGTCAACCTCGACCCCGACCGCCTCCGAGCCCTCAACATCCCGATCGACAGCGTCCTCCAGGCGATCCGCGACGCGAACGTCAACATCCCCGCCGGCTCGATCGAGCAGGGCAACTACGACGTCACCATCCGCACCCCCGGCGAGTTCACCAGCCTCGACGAGCTCCGCGATATGGCCGTCGCCACGCGCGACGGCGTCGTCGTCCGTCTTGGGCAGATCGCCTCCATCGACGACACGCACCAGCGCCTGGTCCGCATCGTCCGCATCAACGGCGAGCCGGGCGTGCGCCTCGCGATCCGGAAACAGGCCGGGACCAACACCGTCGACGTCGCCCGGCGCGCCAAGGCCGAGGTCGAGCGTCTCAACGCCGAATTCCCACAGCTCGATCTCGTCCCGATCATCGACCAGTCCGACTACATCGAGCGCGCCCTCGCCAACGTCGGGCGCACCGTGCTCTACGGCGGGGCGCTCGCCGTCCTCGTCCTGCTCCTGTTTCTCCGAAACCTCCGGAGCACGCTCATCATCGCCGCCGCGATCCCGATCTCCATCATCGGCACCTTCGCGATGGTCTTCTTCGGCGGCTTCACGCTCAACCTCATGACCCTCGGCGGGCTGGCCCTCGGCGTGGGCATGATGGTCGACAACGCGATCGTCGTCCTCGAAAACATCTACCGAGTCCGCGAGCACGAGCACGCCCACCCGTGGGAAGCCGCGATCCGCGGGACCAACGAGGTGACCGCCGCCGTCGTCGCCAGCACGATCACGACTCTGGTCATCTTCATGCCGCTGGTCTTTGTCGAAGGGATCAGCGGGGTGCTATTCCTCCCGCTCGCCGCCGTCGTCGCGTTCTCGCTGCTCTGCTCGCTCTTCGTCGCGCTGACGCTCGTGCCCGTCATGGCCTCGCGCCTGATGAAGCGCCACCCCGAGCCATCGCTCAAGCCGGACGGGCGCCAGCTCCCACGCGCTCCCCGCCACGGCGCGTTCTTCACGAGCATCGGCTGGGTCTTCGCGGAGATCGAGGGCGCCTACCGCGACATCCTCGGCGCCGCGCTCAGCAGCCGCGTGCTCACGCTCGCGCTCCTGCTCACAGTGGGGGGTGCGACCGTTCTGCTCATGCCCCGCATCGGCACCGAGCTCATGCCCTCGGCCGACGAGTCCGAGGTCCGCATCAACCTCGAGATGGACGTCGGCACGCGCATCCTGGCGATCGAAGACAAGATGCGCATCATCGAGGCGATCGCCGCCGCCGAAGTGCCCGAGACCCGCGCCTCGGTCATGAACATCGGCACCAGCCCCTACCGACCCGAAGCCGGCGCGACCGGCGAGCTCAACCTCTCCCTCGTCCCCGCCAACCAGCGCACCCGATCCAGCGCCGAGGTCGCCCGGGACCTCCGACGCTCGCTCGCCGATATCCCCGGCGGCACCGTCCGCACACGCGAAGGCTCCGGGCTCTTCCTCCTCCGCGTCGGCTCCGGCGGCGGCGAAGCGCTCTCCATCGAAGTCCGAGGCTTCGACCTCAACATCCTCGACCAACTCGCCTCCCTCGTCGGGCAGGCGATCGAAGACATCCCCGGCATCACCGACGTCCGCCTCACACGAGAAGTCGGCGTCCCGCAGGAGATCATCCGCATCGACCGCGACCGAGCCGCCGACCTCGGCGTCTCCGTCTCGCGCATCGCCCGGACCCTCGGCACCGCGATCGCCGGCACCCGCGTCGGCGAGTACCGCGAAGGCGGGCAGGAAGTCCGCATGCTCGTCAAGGTCCGCGACGCCGAGCAGCTCGAACTCGAAGAAGTCCTCGACTTCCTCGTCCCCAACGACCGCGGCGAGCTCGTCGCCCTCCAGAACATGGTCGACACCGCACCCCAGCGCGGCCCCATCCTCATCGAACGCAAAAACCAGCAACGCACCAACACCGTCTCGGCCAACATCTCCGGCCGAGACCTCGGCTCCATCGTCGCCGACATCCGCGAACGCCTCCGCGACGTACCCGTCCCCGCCAACCACGAGATCGTCATCGCCGGCGACTACGAAGAGCAGCAGGAAGCCTTCGTCCAGCTCGCGATGAGCCTCGTGCTCTCGCTGCTCCTGGTCTACATGGTGCTCGCGAGCCTCTACGAGTCCTTCCGAGACCCGCTGGTGGTGATGTGCTCGGTCCCCTTCGCCGCGATCGGCGTCGTCCTCATCCTCTACCTCACCGGCACCACGCTCAACATCCAGTCCTTTATCGGGTGCATCATGCTCGGCGGCATCGTGGTCAACAACGCGATCCTCATCGTCGATCGCGCAACGAGCCTCCGCACCGAGCTGGGCCTGAGCCCGAGAGAAGCCGTCCGCGAGGCCGCCGTCCGCCGCTTCCGCCCGATCCTCATGACATCGCTGACGACGATCCTCGGGCTGCTCCCCCTGGCGCTGGGGCGAGGCGGGGGCGCCGAGGCCCACGGCCCCCCCGCCGGGGGCGGGATAGGCGGGGGGCGCCCCCCGGGGGGCCTAACGCGCGGGGGCGGCCCCCGGGGGTACACCGTCGCCCACCCGCAAAAAGACGATCCCGAGCCCCTCGCGGCACGATAAAGACCACCGATGCACGAACGCCCAAGACCGCTGCCGCGCCGTTCAACCCCGGCGACCGCCGTCCTCGCAACCGCCGGGCTCGCGATGACGCTCGCAGCGAGCCTCACGGGCTGCCAGAACGCCCGCGCCCCGTTCGATGCGGCGATCTACCGCGAGGTGACCGAGGTCGGACAGCCCAACGGCTCGACCGCCACCGCTCCCCGAGAGCCCCTCGCCGCTCAGGCCGACGAGAGCGAAGACGACGCCTTCCTCGATTCCCCGCTCGAGCTCTCCATCGAGCGGGCCGTCCTGCTGACACTCCGAAACAACCGCGGCCTGCGCGCCCAGCAGCTCCAGCCCGCCGTCGCCGCCACGTTCGAACAGCTCGAACGCGCCGTCTTCGACCCCGTCGTCGAAGCCGAAGTCTCCGGCTCGTTCCTCCAACGAGAGCAGTACTCCTCCGCGATCGACGACAACATCACCGTCCGCAACGAGGCCCAGTTCGCGGGCGTCGGGCTCCAGCAACGCCTCCCGACCGGCACCGACGTCGGCGTCTCCCTCTCGGCCGAACGCCTCGACAGCCCGAACGCACCCGAGCAATACACCGTCCGCCCCGGGCTCACGCTCACCCAGGCCCTCCTCCGCGGCGCCAGCCCCCGCGTCAACAACGCTTTCATCGAGCGAGCACGACTCGACACCCGAATTAGCGAGTACGAACTCCGCGGCTTCACCGAAGCCCTCGTCGCCCAAGTCGAGTTCACCTTCTGGGAATACCTCTACGCCGATCTCGAACTCAACATCTTCGAACGCTCCCTCGGCCTCGCGCAGCAGCAGCTCAACGAAACCCGCCGACGTGTCGAAGTCGGCACCGTCGCCGCGACCGAACTCGCCGCCGCCCGCGCCGAAGTCGCCCAACGCACCGAAGACCTCATCAACGCCCGCAGCAACAAAGAACGCCTCGGGCTCCGACTCGTGCGCCTGATCGCCCCGGACACCCAGGACGCGTGGGACCTGGAGCTGGGCGTCGTCGGGCAGGCCGAGTCCGAGGTCGTCCCCCTCAGCCCCGTGCGCGAGCACGTCGAACTCGCCGAGCAACTCCGCCCGGAGCTCAACGAGGCGCGACTCCTGCTCGACCAGGGACGACTGGAAGTCATACGCACCCGCGACGGCCTGCTCCCACGCCTCGACCTCTTCGTCACGCTCGGAAAAACCGGCTACGCCCGCTCGTTCGGCGAGGCTTGGCAAAACATCGACGGCGACGGCTACGACCTCGCCGCCGGGCTCCGTTTTGCCGTGCCGATCGGCAACCGCGCCGCAGCCGCCGGGTACGACCGCGCCCGCTTCTCACGCCAGCAAGCCTCCGAAAGCCTGCGCAACCTCACCCAACTCGTCCGGCTCGACGTCCGCGAGGCGTACCTCGAAGTCCAGCGCGCCCGCGAGCAGATCGAAGCCACTCGCGCCACCCGTCAGCTCCGCGAAGAAGCCCTCCGCGCCGAAACCGAGAAGTTCGGCGTCGGCACCTCCACCGCCTTCCTCGTCGCCCAGGCCCAGCGCGACCTGCTCGAAAGCCAGATCGCCGAGGTCCGGGCCATGGTCAACTACCGCCAGGCCCTCATCGACCTCTACCGCGCCGACGGCTCCCTCCTCCTCCGACGAGCGATCCGCGCCCCCGGCGACCGCGCCTACCAGCACGAACCGCTCCGCATGCAATAACCCGACGCCCGGCCCCACGCACTCGCTGAAAGCCCAAGAACCAGGAAGAGGTGGAACGCCCCGGCGCGTTGCGAGTCATCGACGCTTCAAGGAGTGTTTGCAGGCTGACGTTGCTCCGTGTAGACGCCGCCGGAGTTGCCATCGACGGGGAGCCCGGCACGAAAAAAGCCCGGCCAAAGCCGGGCTTGCTGGTGGATGATCGAGAGAGTACGGCTCGCCGCTTTACGGGAAGATGCCGCGCACGGCGTAGACCTTGCCGATGTGCTCCAGCGCCGCGATGTACGCCGCCGTCCGCAGGTCGCAGTTGTACCGCTGACGCGCGAGGTTCGTCCGGCGAGCGGCCATCACCATGTGCCGGTTCAACTCGCGGTCCACCTGCTCGGCGTCCCACGTCACGTTGGACTTGTTCTGCACCCACTCGAAGTACGACACCGTCACGCCGCCCGCGTTGGCGAGGATCGCCGGGATCACTTCGATCCCGCGGCTCGCCAGCACGCGGTCACCGGGCGGGGTCGTGGGGGCGTTGGCGGCCTCGGCGACCACCTTGCAGTTCAGCCACTCCGCCTGCTCTTCCTTGATCATCTGCTCCAGAGCGGCCGGCACGAACAGGTCCACAGGGGTCTTGTAGAACTCTTCTTCGCTGATCACCGTCGCCCCGGCGCTGGAGCGGGTGCCCGAGCCCGTGAGCGATTCGTTCTTCTCAAAGCCCGCCACGCCGCCGGTGTCGCGGACGTGGTCCGCCAGCGCGTTGCAGTCGATGCCCTCGTCGTTGCGGAGGGCGCCGGTGTGGTCCATGACCGCGACGATCTTCGCCCCGAGGTCCTGGAAGATCCGCGCCGCCCAACCGCCCACGTTGCCGAACCCGAGGATGCTGACGCGCATCCCGTTCACGGGGATACCGATCTCGGGGAGCATCTCCTTGCAGACGTCGACCACGCCCTGCCCGGTCGCCTTCTCACGCCCGAGCGAGCCGCCGATCTCGACCGGCTTACCGGTGACGACGCGCATCGCGTCGTTGGCCCGCCCGCCCATGCCGGCGATCGACTGGTACGTGTCGGCCATCCACGCCATCATCTGCGCGTTGGTGCCGACGTCCGGCGCGGGGATGTCGTAGTCCGGCCCGATGTCGTTGGCGATCGCCGCGGTGAAGCGACGCGTGATCCGCATGATCTCGCTCGGGCTGACCGAGCGGGGGTCGACCTTGATGCCGCCCTTGCCGCCGCCGAAGGGGATGCGGACCAGCGAGCACTTCATGGTCATGAGCAGCGCGAGGCTCTTCACGTCGTCGAGGTGGACGTCGTGGTGGTAGCGGATGCCGCCCTTGTAGGGGCCCAGCGCGTTGTTGTGCTGCACGCGGTAGCCCTTGAAGAGCCGGTGGTGCCCGTCGTCCATCTGGACGGGGAAGTGCACCATGATCTCGTTCTTGGGCTGGGCGAGGATGATCTTAACGCGGTGGCGGAGCTCGATGACCTCGGCCGCCTTGAGCATCGTCATGACAGTCTGGAGGTAGAGGTTGTCCGGATCCTTCGGGAACCCAAGCTCCTCCACGACAGGGTCCCACGGCATCGCGGGCGCGCCCGATGCGTTGGTGCTGCCGGTGTTGCTGGTCGTGCTCATCGGCGAGGCCGCCTCCTGAATCGGTCCGCCTGGGTGCCCTCGCGTCGGCCGGGCGGGATCGGCTCCGACGCGGTCGCCTCCCGGGCGCGCGAACCGCACGCACGCCCGTCTCCTCCTCCCCGGGCCAACACCCGAGCGGAGCCACACCCCCCTATGGTGCGCGTACGAGCAAGCTCCGCCCCGAGCGAAGCCGCCGCATGCACTGAGAAGGGTGTAGCTCCAATGATACTCTACATGGCCGCCGATCTCTTGTGGGCCACGCGAATCAAAGAGACCGCGACCGCCCTCGCCCTCCCCTGCCGACCGGCCCGCACGCCCGCGATGCTCCGCGACCGCCTCGCCGATGCCGACGTCCGGGCGCTCATCGTCGACCTGAACGCCGAAGGAGCGGCTTTGGAGCTGATCCGAGCCCTGCGAGAGGCCGAAGCCCCTGCCCGTGTCCCTGTTGCCGACCCGGCCCCAGACCCCGCCGACCACCCCTCGCCCCGTGGGTCGTCCGCCCCACGCCCCGCCCGTGTGCGGGTTCTGGCGTTCGGCCCCCATGTCCGCAAAGACCTGCTCCAGGCCGCCCGCGACGCGGGCGCCGACGAAGCGATCCCCAACGCCGCCTTCGATCACGCCCTTCCCGAAATCCTGTTGCAACTGGGAAGCCGCTAAGCTCCGGCGCACCCGTTGGGGGCCGCGACCCTCCTCGGTCTGTATTTGCAGGCCTGCACCCTGAAAATCCGGTGCTCGGGGCCCGTTCCCGGGCTATTGTTTCCATCCCGGTCGGTCTGCCCGCCCGGGGTCAGGGTCGGTGCGTGCGCGTCGATTGTCGACGCGGCGTGAATCTCTGAACATCGAACCGCCCACACGGGCCTCCCGCCTTCCACGCCGCACCGATCCACGGGCGGGGGTGGCGCGGGAGTCGGGGTCGCTCCCGCCGCGGTCGCTCGCCGACCCGCCGCGGTCTCGGCGAGCGGACCTTCGGAAGCGCGGCACGCCCGCGCGGTAAGGGACTGCATGATCGACGAGACACTCATCGCCAATCTCGGGCTGGATATGTCCGAGGCCGACAAGCTCGTGCGCGAAGCGCTCGGCGGCGAAGAGGACGGCATGGAACAGCTCATGGGCGAGGTCAGCGACCTCAGCTCCGGAAGCCTCATCAAGGGCAAGGTCATCGGCTTCGCCGGCGACGACGTCGTCATCGAGGTCGGGCTCAAGAGCGAGGGGCTCGTCCCCAAGGAAGAGTTCGCCGGGACCGACCTCAAGATCGGGGACACGGTCCACGTCCTGCTCGAGAGCATGGAGAGCGAGTCCGGCCTCGTCCAGCTCTCCAAGCGCAAGGCCGACCGCCAGATCAACTGGCAACGCATCATCGACACCACCAAGGAAGGCGACACGGTCGAGGGCACCGTGATGCGCAAGATCAAGGGCGGCCTGCTCGTCGACATCGGCGTCCCCGTCTTCCTCCCCGCCAGCCAGGTCGACATCCGACGCCCCGGCGACGTCACCGACTACATCGGACGCAAGGTCCGGGCCCAGATCCTCAAGATCGACATCGAACGCAAGAACATCGTCATCAGCCGGCGCAAGCTCATCGAAGAAGAACGCGACGCCGCCAAGAGCCGCCTGCTCGAGAACGTCAAAGAAGGCGACATCGTCACCGGCACCGTCAAGAACATCGCCGACTTCGGCGCCTTCGTCGACCTCGGCGGCATCGACGGCCTCCTCCACATCACCGACATGTCCTGGGGACGCATCAATCACCCCAGCGAGATGCTCAAGGTCGAGCAGAAGGTCGAAGTCAAGATCCTCAACATCGACCGCGACCGCGAGAAGATCGCCCTCGGGCTCAAGCAGAAGGAAGCCAGCCCCTGGGAGGAGATCGAGAAGAAGTACCCCGTCGGCTCCCGCATCTCCGGCGAAGTCGTCAACATCATGTCCTACGGCGCCTTCGTCCGACTCGAAGACGGCATCGAGGGCCTCGTCCACATCTCCGAGATGTCCTGGACACGCCGCGTCAACCACCCCAGCGAGATCGTCGAGCCCGGGCAGAACGTCGACGTCGTCGTCCTCGACATCGACAAGAACAAGCAGGAAATCAGCCTCGGCATGAAGCAGACCGAGGTCAACCCCTGGGAACTCGTCAGCGAGAAGTACCCCCCAGGCACCGTCATCGAGGGCGAAGTCCGCAACCTCGCCAACTACGGCGCCTTCGTCGAGATCGAGCCCGGCATCGACGGCCTGCTCCACATCTCCGACATGTCCTGGACCAAGAAGGTCACACACCCCAACGAGGTCGTCAAGAAGGGTGACAACATCCAGTGCGTCGTCCTCGAGGTCGACCAGGAGAAGCAACGCATCAGCCTCGGCATCAAGCAGCTCACCGAGGACCCGTGGCTGCACGCCATCCCCGACGCCTACCACCCCGGCATGGTCGTCCGAGGCACCGTCACCAAGATCACCAACTTCGGCGTCTTCGTCGAGCTCGAAGAAGAGCTCGAAGGCCTGCTCCACATCTCCGAGCTCGCCGACCACAAGGTCGAGAACCCCCAGGACGTGGTCAAGGCCGGCGAGGAGATCGACGTCAAGATCCTCCGCGTCGACACCAGCGACCGCAAGATCGGCCTCAGCCTCAAACGCGCCCAGTGGGGCGACGCCTCCGGCGCCGAGGACGAGCCCAAGGACACCGAAGGCGGACGCACCCCGGGCTTCGGCCCCGGGCCGGTCCGCGGCGGCATGGACCAGCACGGCTCCATGGGCACCGACAAGATCCAGTTCTAAAACACCACCCCATCCGTCACACCACACGCAGGCCCGGGCTCCAGCCCGGGCCTGTTTTGCTGCCTCCACGCCCCGAAAACGCCCGCCAGCCGCGATCCAAGCGTTCGCGACGCACACCGACCCCGACCGAGCCGGTACAGTCTCCCCGTGTGCGGCGGCGGGCCCCTACGGTGCGGCGTCGGCACGAGGTCCGAAAAACAACCACCGCCGCGACCGCGGCGGTGGTCGGCTCTGGGATCCACTTCGAACGGGCGGCAAGGCCGAGTCGGGGAACCTCCCCGGGCAGGACGGCCTCATCGGCGAGCGTCGCTCGGTCAACCCTCAGCAGAGGGCGAGGAAGCTCAGGAGGCTCAGGACGGCAATCCGCTGATCGTTCACGGTGATGGCGAGCAGGTTCTTCATGGTCATGTCTCCAAATGTCTGCAGGACACATGTTCAACCCGCGTGCCAGCGGGGCGGCCCGGACGCCAAACCCCCCGCAGCACGCGCCAGCGAGGGGTCCACGTCCGAGAACCGGTGCAGCATCTGCGGGATGTGGCGTCCCGTCAACACCACGTGTCGCCTCCGGGCCGCGTGGAGCGCGCTCCTGCTCGCCCTGATCCTGGCCCTCTGCTCCCCCCCGGCCCACGCGCTCACGCCCCAGAGCGAGGAGCCGGACCCGATCGCCGCCCGGGCCGCATTCGATGCCCTCCGCGTCTGGGTCGAGTCCGGCGAGGTGCCCGACTGGACCCGGGGCGGTGGGGAGGCCTTACCGGACCTCGGGCCCAACGTCGGCGGCGTCGCGATCACCCTCCGCCTCGCCGGCTCGGTCGTCGGGCGAGGGC
>JBJHBZ010000041.1:0-28784 GCA_050485765.1 Phycisphaerales bacterium
AATCAGCCCCGGGCGAGCGTTCGGGCGATGGGGATGACGACGCGGCGCGCGGGGCGGGCCGCCGTCCCGGGGGCGGGTCGTGAACGCCCGCGAGTTTTTCCGTCGTGCGGACCTGGTCCAGCGTTCGTTCGCGTTCAAGGTGGGCGCGACGATCGCCGTGGCCTTGGTCGCGGTCGGCGTGTTCCTGGCCTACTGGTTGCTGATGACCAGCCCCGACGGCGGGGCGTCGCGTCTGGAGTCGCTGCGTGCGGCCGAGGCGCAGATGGTGGAAGAGCAACGCCGGGATGAAGCCGAACGCCGCACCGAGGCGGGCGCGCCGCTGGTCGAGGGCGAGGTCGCGCCGGATACGGCGTTGGACGAGGGGCGACGGGCGCTCGAGAACATCCTGCGCGCGCAGACCGACCCGACCGGTGTGGGCGTGGGGCTCGCGATCGGCGCGGGGCTGGCGGTCATCGTGATCTGGATGGGGCTCGGGCTGACGTACCTCGGGCTGGCTGCAGGTACAGCCCTTTTGATTTCGTCAATGTGGCTGTCGGTTTTAGCCTTCGACCATCGCTTAAATCCTTTGCAAATATCTATTTCGGACCGTCTGATAGCAACCCTTGAGTTACTGACCGTAGTAATTTTAGGAATAGCGGTACTGACGGCGAGTTTCACGGCGTTGATGCAGGCGGCCCGCGCGGCGCTCAGCCCGGGACACCCCATCACGGCCGTGGCAAGGAACGTGCTGGCCGAGGCCGTGCGCCTCCGCCTGAGCGTTGTGTTCATCGTGCTGCTGATCTTCGGGCTCTCGACCCTGCCCGGCCTGCTCGACGCGCAGGAAGAGCTCCGCTACCGCGTGCAGTCGTTCCTGCAGTACGGCACCTCGGGCTCGTTCTGGATCATCGCCCTGCTCACCGTCTTTTTCAGCACCGCGACGGTCGCGTTCGAGCAGCGCGACAAGACGATCTGGCAGACGGTCACCAAGCCGGTCTCGGCGTGGCAGTACCTGCTCGGCAAGTGGCTCGGGATCGTGACGCTGAACGCCGTGCTCCTGGCGGTCTGCGGCTCCGGGGTCTTCCTGTTCACCGAGTACCTCCGCGGGCAGCCGGCGATCGGTGAACGGCAGGCGTTCATCCCCGCGAGCGAAGCGTCGGTCATCACCAGCGACCGGTTGATCCTCGAGACGCAGGTGCTCGCGGCCCGCGTCACGGTGCGCCCGGAGATGCCGTTCTCTCCCAGTGACCCGGAGTTCCTCCGCAGCGCCCGGGAGTTCATCGAGACCCAGCGCCGGTCGGACCCGAGCTTCGCGCGCACGCCCTCGGAAGAGGCGGAAGTGATCCGCCAGCTTTACGAGACGACCGTGACGGCGTATTTCTCGATCGAGCCCGGGCAATCCGAGCGGTTCGTGTTCCGCGGGCTCAGCGGGGCGAAATCGGGCGGGCGCCCGCTGTCGCTCCGCTTCCGCGCCGACGCCGGGAACAACAACCCGGACGAGTTTTTCTACCTGACCTTCGGCTTCCCGCACGTCGCGCAGACGCAGGTCCGCGAGGTCAGCCCGGGGTTCAGCCAGACGCTCCCGCCGATCAGCCCGGGCGTGATCGACGACGAGGGGGTGCTCTACCTCGACGTGTGGAACGGGGACGTGCAGCAGATGCGCCTCGCGAGCGTGCGGACGATCAGCTTCGCCCGTCGCGGGGGGCTGGAGGTCTCGTACGAAGCCGGGTCGTACAGGGCCAACTTCGCGCGCGTGATGGGCGTGCTCTGGCTCAAGCTCGCGTTCATCGCGATGGTGGGGATCTTCACCGCGACGTTCCTGAGCTTCCCCGTCGCGGCGATGGTCACGCTGGGCACGTTCATCGCGGCGGAGATGTCGACGTTCATGCTCAACGCCGTCGAGCTGTACGGGACGACCGACCACGAGGGCAACACGCAGTGGCACAAGCTGATCACGGTCAGCATCGCGACGCCGATCGCCCGGGCGTTTCAGATCTACGCCGAGCTGCGCCCGACGCAGCGTCTGGTCGACGGGCTGCTCCTGAGCTGGTCCAGCGTCGCGGTCGCGGTGGGGGTCATCGCGGCGTGGACGGGGGTGCTCTACGGGCTGGCGGTGCTGGCGTTCCGGCGCCGTGAGCTGGCGATCTATTCGGGGCGGTGAATCGCTCGGGGCGTTGAACCGGGGTTCGGCCCCGGGCGTACGGTGGACGTGAGGAACCTCGCATGAGCCGCGACCGTGTGATTCAGCTTGTTGCCCTCCTGCTGGCGTTGGTGTTCGCCGGCGCGTCCACGGTGCTCGGGATGCAACTGACCGCGTCGGCGGGCAAGCATCGGCTGACCTACGCCGACCGGGCCGAGGAAGGCGACCCCCCGCAGGTCGCGCTCGGGATCGCGATGGGCGCGTTCCGCGGCATCTTCGTCAACATGCTCTGGATGCGCGCCAACGACCTCAAGGAGGAAGGGCGCTACCACGAGGCGATCAACCTGAGCCGAGCGATCACGACGCTCCAGCCCCGGTTCCCGCGGGTGTGGGTTTTCCACGCGTGGAACATGGCGTACAACATCTCCGTCGCGACCAGCACGCGTGAGGAGCGGTGGCAGTGGGTGAACAAGGGGATCCGCCTGCTCCGTGAGGAGGGCATCCCCGCCAACCCCAACGACATGCTGCTTCACCGCGAGCTGGCGTGGATCTTCCTGCACAAGGTCTCCGGCACCACCGACGACGCGAATCAGTACTACAAGCGGGCGCTCGCGCTCGAGTGGCACTGGCTGCTCGGACGCCCGCCGGCGCTCGCGCTCGGGCTGAGCGGGCGAGAGGCGACCATCGAGGCGTACGCCGCCTGGCTTCAGGAGATCGCCGACGCGCCCCGCACGCTGAACGGCTTGTACGAGCTGGAGCGCCGGCGCATCGCGCAGGGTGTCGAAGAGGGACGGCTGCCGCGGGACACGCAAGCGGTCCTGCCGAGCCTGGTCGACGAGCTGACGGCCCTGGACTTCCGCCCGAACTTCTCGCTCCTGGAGCGCGTGGGCCTGCACCGGGAGGCGGCGCGGAGCGTCCGCCGTGAGGCCTACCAGGCGACGTTCGGCGAGCGCAGCCGCCGCCTGCAGACGCTGCTCGACGACCCGCGGTACGAGCAGGCGTGGCCGATGCTGCTCGCGTATGTCCGGCGTCAGGTGCTGGTGAACGAGTACCGGATGGAGCCGAATCGGATGGTGCGGTACACGCGCCGGTTTGGGCCGATCGACTGGCGCCACCCGGCGGCCCACGCTCTCTACTGGTCCGCCCGAGGCTCGGAAGAGTCCGAGCAGAGCGTGACCGGTACGAGCTCGGCCGACGTCGACGTGGTCAACGCCGAACGCATCATGCTGCAGAGCGTGCAGGAGCTCTACCGCTTCGGGGAGTTGCTCTTTGACCCGCTCGACTTCCTGCAGCGGGGCGAGCTGGGCTCGTACCTCGCGATGCCCAACATCCACTTCCTCGACACCTACGGCGGCGTGATGACCGAGATGCGCGATCGCGCCGGCATCTTCGAGAGCCGCCAGCGCGCCTTTACGACGTATTCGGCGGGGTACGAGAACTTCCTGCAGGACGCGATCCGGTTCCTCTACCGGCGCGGGCAGCGTGCCGAGGCCGAGCGATATTTCCGCCAGCTCCGCACCTTCGCCGAGCAGAACCTCAACGACCCGATGGTGGCCCACTGGCGAACGCTTCCGCTGGACGATTTCATCCAGTACCAGTTCCGCGACGAGCGGTTCCGGACGACGTACGTCGCCTCCAGCGAGATCACCGCGGCCCTCCAGGCGGCGTTCCTCGTCGGGCTCCGCAGCGGCGATGAGGAACTGTTCCGCAGCAACCTCGACTACGCCCGCGAGTTCCACCGGCGCTACATGGAAACCAGCCGCCGGCTCGTGACCGCCTCGGGCGGCGTGGGGCGCGCGGAGGTGCTCCCGGCGGACTTCGACCTGCTGATGGGGTTCGCGTTCACGCAGGCGTTGCAGGCGGTCTCGCTCGACGACGCGGAAACGATCTACATCAACGCCCCGGTCTCGCTCCGACGGTACGGGTACGACATGCTCGTCGCGATGTACGGGCAGGAGATCGACGCGCTCGCGGCGGCCGGGCAGAGCGAGCCGTTCGCGATCCTCTTCCCCGAGCCTTCGAACATGGACCGGTTCCGGCGTGAAGTCGAGGAACGCCTCGCGAGGCGTCAGCGGGAGCTGAACGTCGCCCCGAACTGAGCGCCGGCCTTCGGGCCGGGCTCCGGCGTTGCAGGCTTCGCGGGGAGCAACACGCCCGCATCGGAAACGCAAGACGCCGCGTCCTGGAGCAGGACGCGGCGTCTGTGATTGCAACGGTGACGTCGATCGCCGACGAAGACGGGCGGGTCAGTGCCCGGCGCCCTCGTTCTGCTGACGGGTGTACCCGTACTTACGCTTCAGGGGCTTCTCGACAAGCCCGCTGCGGATGGCGGCCGCGGAGACGGTGATCCGCTTGGTCTTCTTGACGCCGCCCTCTTCGACGACCGCGGTGACGGTCTGGAGGTTGGGCTTGAAGGTGCGACGGCTGATGCCGGTCGACTTCAGGCCGAAGCCGCCGAGCACGATCTTCTGACCGCTCCAGGCGCGCTTCTTGCCGAAGCCCGTTTTCTTGCCGGTGTAGTAGCACTGCTTGGACATCGCGAATCTCCGAACAATAGGCGAACGATCCGGGCTTTCGGAATCCCGGGCTCCGATCATAGGCCTTAGACGCCGCCGGGCAAACGGCCAGGAACCCGGAGTGCGACCGGTTTTTCAGTGTCTGAAATGCCGGACGCCGGTGGTCAGGCAGGCGACGCCGTGCTTTTCGCAGAGATCGAAAGTGTCCTGGTCGCGTTTGGAGCCGCCGGGGTGGACGATGAGGCGGACGCCGGCGTCGATGAGGATCTGCGGCCCGTCGGCGAAGGGGAAGAACGCGTCGCTGGCGGCGATCGCCCCTCGGGCCCGCTCGCCCGCCTTCTCCACCGCGAGGCGTGAAGCCGCGACGCGGTCCATCTGCCCCGCCCCGGCCCCGAAGAGCGCAAACGACTCCGCTTCCTCGCTCCCTGTGGGCGTCCCGCCGATCGCGACGGCGTTGGAGCTGAGCGCCCGGACCACGAGCATCAGGCGGGCCGCGAGCTGGCGGTCCGCGTCGCTGGGCTCCGGCCCGGCGGCGTGGGTCCAGAGCCCCGGCTCCGGCAGGCGGACGTCGCGATCCTGCGCCAGCAGCCCGCCCGGGATCGTCCGGTAGTCCAGCTTCCGCCCGCGGAAGGGCGTGCGGTCGCCGATCTCCAGCACGCGCAGATTGGCCCAGCGCTGCTTGAGGGTTTCGAGCGCGTCGGGCTCGACGTTGGTCGCACAGACGACTTCGAGGAAGACGCCGTCGACGCAGAGGCGCTCGGCGACGGGCTGATCGAGCGTGCTGGCGAGGGCGAGGATCCCGCCGTAGGCCGCCATCGGGTCCCCGGCGAGGGCGGCGTCGACAGCCTGGATCGCGGTGGGGGCGCTCGCGGCGCCGCAGGGGTTGGTGTGCTTGACGACGCAAGCCGCCGGGAGCGGCGGGGCGTCGGCCCCGCGCTCGACCCGCGCGAAGCGGGCGAGGCCCTTGACGACCTCCAGCGCGGCCGCCGCGTCGAGCACGTTGTTGTACCCAAGGGGCTTGCCGTGGAGCTGGCGGCTCGCGGGGATCGTCGGCCCTGTCGACGCCGGGTCGCGGTAGAGCGCGCCCGCCTGGTGCGGGTTCTCGCCGTACCGCAGGTCGTCGATCTTGACGTAGCTCAGATCCAGCACGCTCGGGAAGGCCTCGGGCTGGCGTCGGCTGAGGTAGGCGGCGATCGCGGCGTCGTAGGCGCTGGTCTTGGCGAAGGCCGTCGCAGCCAGCTCCGCCCGCAGGCGGGCGGTGGTCTGCCCGCTGTGGGCGTTGAGCTCGTTGACGACGCGGTCGTACTGCCCGGGCTTGGTGACGACGGCGACAGAGCGGAAGTTTTTCGCGCCCGAGCGGATCATCGCCGGCCCGCCGATGTCGATCTGCTCGATCGCCTCCGAGTCGGTCACGCCGGGCTTGCCCACGGTCTCCTCGAACGGGTAGAGGTTGATGCAGACGAGGTCGATCGGCTCGATCGCGTGCTCGGCGGCCTGGGCCTGGTGCTCGGGATCGTCGCGCAGGGCCAGCAACCCGCCGTGCACCTTGGGGTGCAGGGTCTTGACGCGCCCGCCCATGATCTCGGGGAAGCCTGTGAGATCTTCGATGGGCGTGACGGGGACGCCGGCGGCCTCGAGCGCGCGGGCCGTGCCCCCGGTCGAGACGAGCTGCACGCCGTGGCTGGCGAGGGCCTTGGCGAAGGGGATGAGATCGGTCTTGTCACTGACCGAGAGGAGGGCTCGGCGGACGGGTGCGAGGCCTTCGGACATGGTCGCCCTCGTGCGGGTGGGCACGCGCCGGGCGGCGCGTGCGAAGGGTGCTTATCGCGTCGGAAGAAACTTGGCGACGACCGCGGTGTCGCTGACGGCGTAGAGGTCGCCGTCCACGGCCCGGCTCAGTCGCAGCATGGTCACGCCCGGGAGGTGGACGCGGGCCTCGATCCCGCCGTCGGCCGGGTTGACCAGGGCCGCGCTGCGCGCGGCGGCGTCCCACACCAGCAGCATCCCGCGTCGCATACCGATCACGTCGCCCGTCAGCTCGCTGCTCGCCCAGCGGACGTCGCCGCGCATGCCGTCGAGGGCGGTGAGCCCGGCCTCGGTTGTGACGTAGAGCACGCCGTCGATCAGCGCCGGCTGGGCGCGGAGGGGGGTGCTGGTGCGGTGGCGCCAGACCTGCCCGCCGGTGGTATCGAAGGCGTAGACGGACTGATCAAGGCTGGCGATGTAGAAGATGCTGTCGCTGGCGACGGGTCGTGTGCCCGGCTCGGTGCCGTTGAAGATCCGGGCCCGCCCGAGGAGCGAGCCCCCGCTGGCGCGGAGAAAGACGACGTCGCCGGTGCGGGTGACCGCGCCGACCGCCTCACCGACGCGGACGGGCGGTGCCTCGATCGCGCCCCGGCTGGCAAAGCCCCACAGCGGGAGGCCCTGGGTCATCAGGTGGGTCGCGACCTGCCCCGTGCTGGTGCCGTAGATCGCGACCGGCCCTTCCAGCACCGGCATCGTGTTGGCGAGCTTGCTGAGGTTCTGACGATCGACGAGCGTGCCGGTGCCCTGATCGAGGAAGAAGAACTCGGTCTCGGCCACGCCGACCACGCGCCCGTTGGGCCCGCGGGTGACGCCGTGCAGACGCGTGAGCTCGTTCGCGACGCGGTTCTGCCAGCGGAGCCGCCCGGTGTTGCTCTCGAGCAGGCTGATTGTGGAGCCGGTCTCGATGACGGCAACGGTGTTGTCGTCGGCGTCGATGTGGAGGTCGAGCACGCGCTGCCCGGGGCTGACGCCGGGGAAGCCGCGCCAGTCGAGCCGGTACCCGAGCTCGGCGTACCGCTCGTGGGGGACTTCAAACCGCTCAGCCCGCTGGTCGATGGTCAGCGGGCGACCGCGTGTGCGCTGGATGAGGGGGTCGCTGCAGCCGGCGGCGATGGTGGCGAGGACCAGGCCGAACGCCGTCAGCGCCGTGGCGCGGGGGCGTGGGAAGGTGATCCTGCTCAGAAACGTCGGCATGCGGGGCTCCTCGGGGCGGTGATCGTCGCGATCGGTCGGCGACGCGTCGGGTCGGTCGTGCGATGGAAGGGTCGGCCCGGGCCGGGCCTCGCCCCCCGGGGCGAACCAGTATCGAGGCCCGCCCCGAGAGGGTCAAGCCGGGCGAGGCCCGGGCTCGGCTCCATACTCACGATTCGAGCCGCATCGGGCCGGGTTCCGGCTGGCTTTTTCCGCCCCGCGCGGGGAGACTCCGTCATGTTTACAGGGCTGATCCATCACCTCGGGCGGGTCGAATCGCTCGACGCCACGCCGGAAGGCGTCCGCCTCCGCATCCGACCCGACGCCTGGGCAGCCCCGGCTGAGCCCGGGGACTCCATCGCGATCGACGGCGTCTGCCTCACCCTCGCCGAGCCGCCCGCGGACGGCGTCTTCGCGTTCGACGCGATCCCGGAGACGATGCGGGTGACCGCCCTGGGCGACCTGCGGGCGGGGGATCGGGTCCATCTGGAGGCGAGCGCGACGCCGACAACCTTGCTGGGCGGGCACCTGGTCCAGGGGCACGTGGACGGCGTGGCGGAGGTGGTCTCGGTCGTGAGCGAGGGGGAGTGGCGGGTGCGCCTCCGGACGCCGAGCGGGCTGGAGGCGATGATGGTGCCCAAGGGGAGCGTGACCCTCGCCGGGGTGAGCCTCACGATCGCGGCGGTGGACGCGGCCCGCGGGGCGTGGTTCGAGGTGGCGCTCATCCCCACGACGCTGGAGAAAACCAAGCTGGGCGATTGGCAGCCCGGGACCCGGGTGAACGTGGAGAGCGACGTGATCGCACGCACGGTGGCGCACCAGTTGAGATTCATCGCCGGCGCCGGTGCCAGCGCCGGGGCCCCGCGCCCGGGCGCCCGCGCGGGCGGGGTGTGACTCGCGTGCGCGTGCTGGGGGTCGATCCTGGGTTGCGCCTGACGGGGTACGGGTGCGTGGATTGGTCGCCCCGCGACCGACGCCCGGCGCTGGTCGAGGCGGGGGTGGTGCGCCTGGTGACGGGTCGGTCGACGTTGCCGAGCATCGCCGACCGGCTGGGGACGCTGGACGCGGAGTTCGGGGCGTTGCTGACGGAGCTGAAGCCGGAGGCGGTCGCGATCGAGGGGCTGTTCAGCCACTACAAGCACCCGACGACGGCGGTCGTGATGGCGCACGCGCGGGGGGTGCTGATGCTGGGGGCGCGCCGGGCGGGGGTGCGGATCGTGGAGCTGAAGCCGGCGGAGGTGAAAAAAGCGGTGGTGGGGCACGGGAACGCGTCGAAGCAGCAGATGCAGGCGGCGATCCAGGAGCTTTTTGGATTGGCCGAGGCCCCGAAGCCGCCGGACGTGGCGGACGCTTTAGCGATCGCGGTGTGCGCGGCTCACCGTCGGGTGATCGAGGGCTGAGCGGGATCGGAATAGGATGGTCCGATGAGTGATGCTTCGCAATCGCAACAGGCGCGCGCCCAGGTGCTGATCGTCGAGGACGAGCCGGATCACGCCGACGTGATGGCCGACGCGCTGCGACGCCCCGGGCACGTCTGCACGATCGTCCACGGCGTCGAGGAGGCGTTGGAGGAACTTCGCGGCGGCGCGTTCGACGTGATCGTGACCGACCTTCGGATGCCGACCAGCGCGGGGGTGGCGTACGGCGCGCGCACGGTCGCGGGCGATGGCGCGGACGCGGGGCTCGTGGTCCTGCACGCGGCGCGGGAGCTGCAGCCCGAGGCCGAGACGGTGATGGTGACCGCGCACGGGGACGTGCCGACGGCGCGGAGCGCGTTCAAGGAGGGGGCGTACGACTTCATCGAGAAGCCGCTGGACCTGGAGGTGTTCCGGAACCTGGTCAAGCGTGCGGCCGAGACGGTGCTGCTGCGCGGGCAGAACACGGGGCTCAAGCTGGAGCTGGAGTCGGCGGGTTTCCCGGGCGTGGTCGCGGTGTCGGAGCCGATGCGGAAGGTGCTGGCGCAGGTGCGCACGGTCGCGGGGAGCAGCATCCCGGTGTTGGTGACCGGCGAGAGCGGGACGGGCAAGGAGCTGATCGCGCAGGCGGTGCACACGCAGAGCCGCCGGGCGAGCGGGCGGTACGTCGCGTTCAACTGCGCGGGGCAGAGTGAGAGCTTGCTTGAGGATCAGCTCTTCGGTCACGTGCGCGGGGCGTTCACGGGGGCGGAAAAGGACCGGGAGGGCGTGTTCGAGTACGCCGACGGGGGGACGCTGTTTCTGGATGAGATCGGGGACATGCCGCTGACGATGCAGGCGAAGCTGCTGCGCGTGCTGGAGTCGGGCGAGGTGGTGCGTCTGGGGTCCAACGCGTCGAAGAAGGCGGACGTGCGGTTCGTGAGCGCGACGAACCGGGACTTGAAGAAGATGGTCGCGGAGGGGTCATTCCGCGAGGATTTGTATTTCCGGATCAACGGGGCGCACGTGCATTTGCCGCCGCTGCGGGAGCGCCGGGAGGACATCCCGCCGATCGCGCGGAAGGCGGCCGCCCGGTTCGCGGGCGAACTCGGCGGCTCGGGCGAGGCGTCGCCCGTGGTCGAGCTCACCGACGCCTGCCTGCTCCGTCTGACCGGTTTTGATTGGCCGGGCAACGTGCGTCAGTTGCTGAACGTGGTGCAGCACGCGGTGGTGACGGCCGCGGGCGATGGAGCGGCGAACGGTGCGCTCACGACGGTAGAGGTCGACGCCCGGCACCTGCCCGAGGAGATCCGGGCCGGGGAGGGGCTCGCCGGCGGCGAGGCGTTCTCCGGCGGGAGCCTCGCGGGGACGAGCCTGGAGCAGATCGAGAAGCGGGCGATCCGCGAGACGCTCCGCCTGACCGGGGGCAACCGGGAGCAGGCCGCCAGGCTGCTGGGCATCGGCGAGCGGACGCTGTACCGGAAACTCAAAGAGTTCGGGCTGCGGTGAGGCTTGGTGTCCCGTCGGGTCCGCTGGTGATCCCGCGATTGTCGTGTATCGGACCTGAAATCGCCGGCGTGAGCGATGAGGGGGTGGGTGTTTTCCCCGTTTTGGTCCGTGCAAAACCCCGGGGGCACTCAACTCGGAGAGCCAGAAATTCGATGGCTCGGCAGATCTCGATCTGTGCCCGGCATAGGGAGAATCGACCTCGGGATGAGCGAAAGGGCGAGCCGATGTTGTCAGGGTGCGGGGAGCCGTTGTCGCGTCCGGTGTTTGTGGTTGAAGACGACCCGCTCGCGGCGGCGTTGGTCTGCGGGCTGTTGAAGCAGCGTTTTCGCATCGAGTGCGACGTCGCGTATGGCGACAAGGACGCACGCCGCCTGCTCCGACAGGCCGCCGGGGGTCAGGGCGGCGAGTTGCCGGCGATGGTGATCCTCGACGCGCACCTCCGCGACGGCTCCGGGCTCGACCTGGCGACGTGGATCACCATGAGCGGCGCGATGCAGGGTGTCAAGGTCTTCATTACCAGCGCCGACGACAAGGGGCGGGCGCGTCAGAACGCGATCGACGCGGGCGCTCACGACTTCGCCGGCAAGGGCGAACTCGCGAACAAGCTCGCGGGCTGGATCAAGCAGGCGCTCCCGAACCAGGCGGCCTGAGCCAGGCCTAGGCCTTGGTTACCAATCGAGCGTCCCGAGCCAGGCGCCGGCGAGTTCGTCGACCGTCAGATCCAGCCCGAGAGCGCCCGCGCGGAGACGCGCGGTGCTGTCGAGCGTGGCGATCGGCGTGGCGTGCAAGCCGGCTTGGTGCGCCCGGGCGGTGATGGCCTCGAGTTGCTCCGCTTCGATTTCCAGGAGATACCGGCTCGGCGACTCGGTGAACAGCTCCGGGCCCGAGAGGCCCGCAGCGAGCGACGCGCCGATCGGCTCGGCGCTCGTGGAACCGGCGATCAGCATCTCCGCGATCGCGCAGAGCAGCCCGCCGTCGGAGACGTCGTGGGCGCTGCGGACGAGCCCGTCGGCGATGCACTCGGCGACGCACCGGGCGGCCGCTGGGCCGAGTTGGAGATCCACCGCGGGCACGCCGGCGTGCCCGCGCTCGACGCCGAAGAGCTCCGCGTAGCGACTCCCGCCCAGCGCGGGCGCCGACGCCGGGCCCACGAGCACGAGCGCGTGCCCCGCACGCTTGGCGTCCATCGTCACCACGCGGCGCAGGTCCGGCACGATCGAGAGCCCGGTGATCAGCAGCGTCGGGGGGATTTCGATCGTGCGCCCGTCGTTGGTCGTGAACTGGTTGTTCAAGGAATCCTTGCCCGAAACAAACGGCGTGCGGTAGGCCTTCGCCCCGTCGTAGCAGCCTTCTGCCGCGCGGACGAGCGAGGCGAGGTTCTGGGGCTTCTTGCAGCTCGGCCAGCAGAAGTTGTCGAGGATCGCCGTCCGCGCCGGGTCGGCGCCGACGCAGACGAGGTTGCGGACGCACTCGTCGATCGCGCACAGCGCCATGTGATACGGGTCGCCGGCGCGGTCGGGGTCGCCGACGGGGGTGGCGAGCCCGGAGGCGATCGCGATGCCGCGGTTCGTACCGGGGACCGGTTCGAGGACGGCGGCATCGCCGGGGCCTCGGGTCTGCGGGCCGACGAGGGGCTTGAGGACGGTCCGCCCCTGCACCTCGTGGTCGTACTGGCGGATGATCCAGTGCTTGCTCGCGATGTCCGGGTGGGCGAGCAGCGCAAGGAGGGCGTCGCGGACGCTCGGCGTGCGCACGTCGTCGGCGCTGGTGGCGGCGCTGGTGTCCGGGGTTTCGGGCGTGGTCCAGGCGGCTTCGCGGGTGGGGGTGGGGATGCCGTCGTGGAGGAAGTGCATGGGGAGGCGGCCGACCTCGTGCCCCATGTAGTTGAGGATGAGGTCGGCGTTGGGGGTGCCGAAGGTGCCGAGGACGGCGAGCTCGACATGCTCCTCGTCGCAGATCTTCTGGAGCGCGTCGAGATTTTCGGGCGGCACCGCGAGCACCATGCGCTCCTGGGCTTCGGAGATCCAGATCTCGGTGTAGGAGAGCCCGGCGTACTTGAGCGGGGCGCGGTCGAGGTGCACGTCGGCCCCGATCTTCTCGCCCATCTCGCCGACGGCGGAGCTGAACCCGCCGGCGCCGCAGTCGGTGATGGCGGAGTAGAGGCAGCGATCAGCCATCAGGGATCGGCCATCAGCATGGCTCTTTCCTGGTGGCTGATGGCCGATCCCTGATCCCTCGCCCGCGTAGTCGCGGGCGCGGAGGATCGCGTCGAGCGTGCGCTTTTCTTCGATGGCGTTGCCGATCTGCACGGCGTGGGCGAATTCGTCGGCGTGGGTGTCGGTGAGTTCCGCGCTGCTGAAGGTCGCGCCGTGGATGCCGTCGCGTCCGGTGCGCCCGCCGAGGGCGACGATGAGGTCGCCGGGGTTGGCGTGTCCCTCGATTTTGTCGACTGGCATGAGCCCGACGCACCCGCAGAAGACGAGGGGGTTGCCGACATAGCGGTCGTCGAAGGCGACGGCGCCGTTGACGGTGGGGATGCCCATGCGGTTGCCGTAGTCGCGCACGCCGGCGACGACCTGCTCCAGCACGCGGCGCGGCGGGATGCACCCGGCGGGAACATCGACGGTGTCCGGGTGGGCGACGCAGAAGACGTCGGTGCTGGCGATCGGCTTGGCGGCCAGCCCCGTGCCCATGATGTCGCGGATGCACCCGCCGATGCCCGTGGCGGCCCCGCCGTAGGGCTCGATCGCGGAGGGGTGGTTGTGGGTTTCCACCTTGATGCAGACGGCGTGGTCGTCGTCGAAGCGGACGATGCCGGCGTTGTCGACAAAGACCGAGAGCGTCCAGTCGCACCCCTCGGCGATCAACTCGTGCGTGGCGGCGGCGACGGTGGATTTGAGCAGGTTGCGGATGATGACCGAGCCGTCGGGTTGGGACTCGTGACCGGGGCGGGGGCGCGAGGCGTCGTCGAGCCCGGGGAGGCGGAAGCCCGTTTTCGCGCCGTCGGGCTGGTAGCGGATGGTGGCCTTGAGCGTCTTGTGGACGCAGTGCTCGCTCCAGGTCTGGGCGAGGGTTTCGAGCTCGATGTCCGTCGGCTCGCGGCTCAGACGCTGATACTCGGCTTGGATGGCGCGCATCTCGTGCAGGTCAAGGAACAGGTGGGCCTCGCGGGAGAGCTTTTCGAGCCCGGCGTCGTCGAGGGCGCGGATGGGGACGTGGGTGAGGCGGAACTCGGCCGCCCGTCCGTGGGGGAGTTGGCTCGGCGCGTACGCGTGGTCGTAGATCGCGTGGACGACGGGGTTGGCGAGCAGGCGCTCGGCGACCCGGCGGGCCTCGCTCGCGGAGAGGGCGAGGAACTCGTACCGCCACCCGGTCGAGACCTGGCACTGGACATCGGGGAAGAGCACGCGGGCGGCGTCGCGGACGCTGGCGGCGGCGGGGTCCATCACCCCGGGGAGGGGGTGGACCTCGATCGCCACGCCGCCCGCGGGGGCGCCCGAGGCCGAGCGGGTCGCGGCTTCGGTCACCGGGTTGCCCAGCAGGCGTTGCGCGAGGCGGTCGGCGTCGGCGTCGCTCAGGCCCGCGGCTTCGACCAGGTAGACCCGCACCAGCTCCACGCCACGCAGCCCGGGGGCGATCGCGCGGGCCTCGGCGAGCAGGCGTTCGGCCCGGGGGTCCGCCTCGCCCGGTTTCGGGCGAACCTCGAAGCGGTGCACCGTCGCGGGTTCGGAGGCGGGCGTGCTCGGAGCGGTGGGGGTGGCGCTGGACATGAGCGATCCTATTCGCCGGGGCGGCTCTGGCGCGGATCGGCGCGGGTCGGTAGAGTGTGCGACGCATGGGAACGACCGAACGAGAAGCCGTCACCCGACGCCGCCGACAGGAGCTGCAGGGCCCCCGCGCCCCGGGCGGGGTCATGTGCTTCGAGATCGCGACCGAGGTCTGCAACCAGGTCGGCGGGATCTACCAGGTGCTGCGGAGCAAGGCGCCCGCGATGGTCGAGCGCTGGCGGACGCGGTACTACCTCGTCGGGCCGTACGACGCCAAGCGGAGCGCCCTGGAGTTCGAGCCCAAGCGCCCGACGGGCTGGATGAAGCGTGTCGTCGACAACCTCGCCAAGCAGGGGCTGATCGCCCACCACGGGGTCTGGCTCGTCTCGGGTCGCCCGCGGGTGCTGCTGCTGGAGCGTCCGCTGACCGAGGCGCAGCTCGCGGAGTTGAAGTACGAGATCTGGCAGCACCACGGGATCGAGACGCCGGGGTCCGACCCGTTCGTGGACCTGTCGGTCAGCTTTGCGGGAGACGTGCGCCTGCTGATGCGGGAGGTGTGCAAGCAGTGGGTCGTGCCGGGGGGCTCGGGGCGGGTGCTGGCCCACTTCCACGAGTGGCTTGGCGGCCTGGCGTGCCCGCTGATCCGCCGGGAGAAGCTCCCGGTCGCGACCTCGTTCACGACGCACGCGACGCTGCTCGGGCGGTACATCGCCGGGAACGAGGCCGATTTTTACGACAAGCTCCCGAGGATCGAGGCGTGGGGGGCGAGCGAGCGCTACGGCGTGCGCACGCAGCACCACATCGAGCGCACCTGTGCGCACGCCGCCCACGTGCTCACGACCGTCAGCGGGATCACCGGCGAGGAGTGCCAGCACCTGCTGGGGCGCGCGCCGGACGGGATCGTGCCCAACGGGCTGAACGTGGAGCGGTTCGACGTCGGGCACGAGTTCCAGACGCTGCACCAGGCGTACAAGGACAAGATCCACCGCTTCACGATGGGCCATTTTTTCCCGAGTTACAGCTTTGACCTGTCGCGCACGATCTACGCGTTCACGAGCGGGCGGTACGAGCCGGGGAACAAGGGGTTTGACCTGTGCCTGGAGGCGCTCGCGCGTCTGAACTACTTGCTGAAGGATTTTGACCTCGGCGTGACGGTGGTGTTCTTCATCGTGACCCAGCGGGACGGCGCGGGGCTGAGCCCTCGGGCGTTGCAGAGCCGCGGGGTGTTGAACGAGTTGCAGTCGGTGTGCGAGAGCATCCTGAAGCAGGTGGGCGAGCGGATGTTCGCGGCGGCGGCGGCCGGGCGCAAGGTCGAGCTCGACGCGATGGTGGAGGACTATTGGGCGCTGCGGTATCGGCGGACGCAGCAGGCGTTGCGGACCGACGGTCTGCCGCCGGTCTGCACGCACGCGGTGCCGGAGCCGGACCCGGTGCTGGACCGGATCCGCCAGCTCGGGCTCTTCAACCGCCCGGAGGACCGGGTGAAGGTGGTGTACCACCCGGAGTTCATCAAGCCGGAGAACCCGCTCTGGGGCATCGAGTACGACCAGTTCGTGCGCGGGTGCCACCTCGGCGTGTTCCCGAGCGCGTACGAGCCCTGGGGGTACACGCCCCTGGAGTGCGTTGCGATGGGTGTGCCGTCGATCACGAGCGACCTGGCGGGCTTCGGGCGGTACGTGCAGGAGCGTTTCCCGGATCACGACCGATGGGGGCTGAACGTGCTGAAACGGCGCGGGCGCCCGATGCCGGACGCGGCGGCGGATCTGTCCCGCTGGCTGCTCGCCTACTGCCGCCTGGATCGGCGCGGGCGGATCGACATGCGCAACGCGGTCGAGCGTCACGCGCACGATTTCGGATGGGACCGCCTCGCGGGCGCGTATCACAAGGCGCACGACCTGGCGCTGGAGCGGGCGAGTTACGACTTCTGAGCGCACGCGGGGTGTGGTGCACGGGCGGGACGCCCGTGCCACGAGATGCCCTCGTCTTGGGGCGACTTCATCGCGGGATGACGCGTGGTCGGGATCGTGCCGCTACCCTCCGGGCGATGACGGAATCGAAAGCCAACGTCGCGGCGGGTTCGCACCCGGTTGTGGAGCTGTACACGGACGGGGCGTGCTCCGGAAACCCGGGGCCGGGTGGCTGGGCGTACATCCTGAAGCACCCGGCTTCCGGGAGCGTGCGGGAGTCGTCGGGCGGCGAGTCGGCGACGACGAACAACCGGATGGAGCTGATGGCGGTGATCGAGGGGCTGAGCGCGCTGAGCCGCCCGAGCCGCGTGGAGCTGTTCTCGGACTCCAAGTACGTGCTGGACGGGATGAAGAGCTGGATCAAGGGTTGGAAGCGGAACGGGTGGAAGACGGCCGATAAGAAGCCGGTGAAGAACCAGGAGCTGTGGCAGCGTCTGGACGCGCTCGCGGACGAGCACGAGGTGCGGTTCCACTGGGTGCGCGGGCACGCGGGGCACGACGAGAACGAGCGGGCCGACGCGCTCGCGGTCGCGGCTCGCGACGCGGCGGCGGCTTCACGTCGATAACCACGGGCGGGCTTCGGGCCTGGATCCGCGTCTGGCGCGGTGCGGCGGCTGTCAATCTCGGCGGGTTGTGCGGGTTGGGTTGCGTGCGCGGGTGAGAGCCTCGCAGGCGTGACGGTTTGCCGTGTTTCGCCGGGTTGCCCGGTCAATCGGGGCCTCCGGGCGGTCGATGGGGTGAGCGAGTGTCCGCCGCCGGGTGTCGGCGGCCGCGCCCGTGACACGCCGAGACCGCCGACCTGGAGCCCGCCCGTGGACGTGAACGAGATCCTGCACGCCGCGTACGAAGCCGACGCCTCGGACATCCACCTGATCGCCGGGCACCCGCCGACGATCCGCGTGAACCAGGTCATCGAGCCGATGGACATGCCCGTCATCTCCCCCGCGGACGCGGAGTCGATGTTCAAGGCGATGGCGCCCGAGGGCAAGCAGAAGAGCTTCGTCGACATCCAGGACGCGGACTTCAGCTACGAGGTCGCGGACCTGGCCCGCTACCGCGTGAACGCGCACATGCAGTCGGGCGCGATCGGCATGGCGCTGCGGATGATCAAGACGCAGGTCCCGCCGCTGAGCGCGCTGAACCTGCCCGAGGTGATCGCGCGTCTGACCTATCTGCCCCGCGGGCTGGTGCTGGTGACGGGCGACACGGGCTCGGGCAAGTCGACGACGCTGGCGGCGATGATCCAGGCGATGAACGAGCGCTACCGCAAGCACATCATCACGCTCGAGGATCCGATCGAGTACGTCTTCGAGAGCGAGCAGTGCCTCATCGAGCAACGCGAGCTGGGGCGCGACCTGCCGACGTTCGCGAGCGGCCTGAAGCACGCGCTCCGCCAGGACCCGGACATCATCCTCGTGGGCGAGATGCGCGACCTGGAGACGACGGCGCTGGCGATCAGCGCGGCCGAGACCGGGCACCTGGTCCTCAGCACGCTGCACACGGTGAACGCGAGCCAGACGGTGGAGCGGATCATCGATATGTACCCAACGGGTCAGCAGAACCAGATCCGCTCGATGCTGGCGAGCACGCTGCAGGCGGTGGTGAGCCAGACGCTGTTCAGCCGGATCGATCGTCCGGGCATGGTGCCTGCGGTGGAGACGCTGCTGTGCACGCCGGCGGTTCGGAACCTGATCCGCGAGAACCGGACGTTCGAGATCCCCAACGTGATCGAGACGAACCGGGCGATCGGGATGTCGAGCCTGGACTCGTCGATCGCGGAGCTGTACTTCAACGGCTTGATCTCGAAGGAGGACGCGATCGCGCAGGCCGCCTTCCCGGACAAGCTCGAGCGTCAGCTGGTGGCCTGAGTGCGAGTGCGGGCGGGGGTTGGCGCGGAGCTGGACAGGTTTTCGACACGCCGAGACGCCCGCCGGGGCTGGTGAGGATCGATGGGCAACTACCGCTATCAGGTCAAGTCCCGCGAGGGTCAGGTGCAGCAGGGCGTGATGAGCGCCGACAGCGTGGCGACGGCCGCCGCGATCCTGCGCAACCAAGGGCTGCACGTCATCGGCGTGACCCCGGCCCGCGGGCGCGTTGCCGGCGAGGGCGGCGGGCAGAGCCTGACGGGCACGCTCGCCAAGATCACCGCGAGCAAGCCGAACCAGAAGCACGTGCTCGACTTCACCACCCAGCTCGCGGTGATGGTCCGCGCGGGCATCAACCTCCGCGCGGCGCTCGAGGGCATCGCCGAACAGACGACCCACGCCGGGTTCAAGAAGGTCATCGAGGACCTCAAGAGCGACGTCGAGAGCGGCAAGCAGTTCTCCGACGCGATCGCACGCCACCCCAAACTCTTCAACGCGCTCTACATCAACATGGTGCGGGCCAGCGAGATGTCCGGTTCGTTCAGCGAGATGCTGGACCGGATCGCCGGCTACATCGCCCAGCAGATCGAGACCCGCAAGATGGTCGTGGGCGCCGCGATCTACCCGGCGATCATCGGCATCATGGCCGTCGGCGTCACGGTCTTCCTGCTGACGTTCGTGCTCCCGAAGTTCTACGCAGTCTTCGACGGCAAGGAAGACGTGCTCCCCTGGGCGACCACGTTCCTGATGGCGCTCAGCAAGTTCATGACCGGGCAGTGGCCGATCATCGTCGGCGGCGTGGGCGGGCTCGCGATCGGGGCGTATTTCTTCCTGAAGACCGAGCTCGGCTCGTTCTGGGCCGATAAGGCCAAGCTCTCGATCCCCGTGGTCAAGGGCATGTTCCGCTCGCTGTGCATCAGCCGCTCGCTGCAGACGATGGGACAGCTCATCAACGCGGGCGTGCCGATGCTCGACACGCTGCTGATCACCGGCGACATCTCGGGCAACCAGCTCTTCAAGGGCATGTGGCGGCGCGTGCACGCGAGCGTGAAGCAGGGCAAGAAGATCGCGGCCCCGCTGCAGAAGGACAACCTGCTGCCGCGGGCGGTCGTGCAGATGATCTCGGCCGGTGAGGAGTCCGGTAAGCTCGGCGAGGTGCTCGACGAGATCAGCCGCTACTACGCGAAGCTGCTCCGTGACAACATCAAGGCGGTCACGAGCCTTATCGAGCCCATCATGATCCTCCTGATGGGCACAATCGTCGGATTCATCGCGATGGCCATCATCATGCCCATCTTCAAGATGAGCCAGATCGTCCAGTGAATGCGAAGCTGTCTCAGGCGGGTCTGGCTCGGCTGGGAGATGCGGGCCGCCCGGGGAGGTTGTGAGCCGTGGTGGCGAGTCGATCGAACAGTCGTGGCGGTGCGGTTCGGCGTGGGCGTATGTCGCGCCGGAGCGGGCGCGGGTTCACGCTGATCGAGGCGGCGATGACGACGGTCATCATCGGCGTCGGCATCGTCGCGATGGTCGAGGCGCAGCAGTCGTTCATGCGGAGCAACGCGTGGTCGAGCCAGGCCGCGACGGGCGCCTATCTCGCGAACGAGATCCGAGAGCGGATGCGCAACCTGCCCAAGCACGACCCGCGCTTCACCGTCCTGCTCAACGACCCCGGGCAGCCTTCTGCGATCTTTAACTGGGGGCGCGAGGACGGGGAGGTCGTCGTCGATGACTTCAACGACATCGACGACTTCGACGGGATGAGCTTCAGCTTCGTCGGGACGCCGGGCCCGGGCAACGGCGACCTGCCGGGTCCGATCAGCGGCTCCCGCGCCACGATCCGGCACGCCGGCGGGCTCCAGACGATCGCCGACAACGTGATCCCCGAGATCAACGCGGCCGGCGAGGTCGTCACGGACGAAGCCGGCAACCCCGTCCCGCTCCAGGGCTGGACGCAGTCGGTCACGGTCGAGAAGCTCGATCCGTTCGACACGTCGATCGTCGTGGCGAACGACCACGAGACGCCGACGCACCGCGTGCACGAGTTCCCGCTGCGCGTGACGGTGATCGTGGACTTTCAGGGCCCGTTCGACGCGGTGCCGCAGGAGGTTGCGCGTCTGATCTGGATCGTGCCGTGAGCGGCGGGGGTGGAAAGGCTGGAGGTCGCCCGGTGAAGCGGACGTCACGGAAATCGCAGGCGAGCGTGCGGAGCGCGGCCCGGCAGCGCGGCGCGGTCAGCGTGCTCGCGATGATCCTGCTGATCATGTTCGGCTCGCTCGTCGCGGCGATGGCGGTCTCGAGCCGCGGGAACATCCGCACGGCGGCGACGCACGTCCACGTCCTGCGCGCCATGAACGCCGCCGAAACCGGCATGGAGATCGCAACGCGCCGCCTGCAGCAGAACGCCGGGCGGTTTGTCCTCGCGCACAGCACGATGGACAGCCAGTTCGGACGCGACCTCTGGGTGGGGCAGCTCGACGGGTACGGCGCGGTCTTCCGCGCCCCGCCCGCGCCGGGGGTGACCGAGCCGACGCTTCCAGCCGGGCTGGCCGAGGCGCTGCTCAACCACCACGCGATGGACGCCAACACCGATCCGACGCTCGGCGCGGCTTTGCCGACGTTCACCTCCGCGCCGCCCGGCGCGGACACGGTCAACACGTTCCGGGAAGACATGTGGCTCGTGACCCCGGCCGTGCGCCTCGGCTCCGGGCAGGGCATGGACAACGTCGCCTTTCAGGTCACCTACGCCCCCCTCCACGACGGCACGCGGATCCGCGTGATCGTCACCGGCTTCGACCTCGGGTACGACTCCAACAACAAGCCGATCACCCGCACGATCATGCAGGATTTTCGGATCGCCAAGCGCGTCGATCACGCTGTCATCAGCCCGAGCCGCATCCTCGTGGGCAAGAACGTCCACGTCGACGGCGACCTCGGGGCGGGCTTCACCGACGTCGCACGCACCCACGGCGACCCGATCGTCATCAAGAGCGATTTCTTCAACCTCGACCCGGTGCTCGACGCCAAGCTCCGCGATTTCTACGCCGCGGTGGCTCAGTACGACGTCGACAACGACAACCGCCTGCGGGTCGATCACCCCATCGAGTCGCTCGGCATCCCGGACAACAGCACCGACTACAGCGGCGACGGCGTCGCCGACAACGCCTTCCGCGACGTGACCGGCGACGGCTACATCGACGAGTTCGATATCTTCCTCGCCCACTTCGACAAGGACGGCGACGGGCGAGTCCATATCGAGACCGAGTTCGTCGACTCCAGCGGCAACATCATCGACCGGGATCTCGCGATCCTCATCGACGGCTCCGACCCGGACCGCAACCGCAACGGCGTCTTCGGTTTCAACGATCTCAACGGCAACGGCATCTTCGAGCCCCACCTCGGCGAGACCCTCAAGGACTTCGACCCCTTCACGGGGCGCTACCCCGATCAGGAGCTCGGCTACCTCGACGGCTATCTCGACGCGAACGACCGCTACAGCAAGGTCCGCGGCACGATCAAGGTCCGCGCCGCCAGCAGCATCTGGGCCGCCGCCCAGGGCGCGTGGCAGGAGCGGATCCGAGGGCGGATCGAGCCGGACGAGGACCAGCCGGCCATCATCTTCTCCGCCGACAACGACCAGCTCCCCGTCTACGACGTCTCGACCTTTGACGCGACGCGCATGGGCCTCCGCGCGGCCGTCAACGGCCCCAGCTTCCGTGAGCAGGTCGCCAGCAACCTCGGCATCAGCGTCAACGACCTCGCGACCTACGTCGAAACCAAGCCGCAGGGCGCGACCGGCAGCGGCGGGGAGCTCCTCCCGCGGTACATCCGCCTCGACCCGGACACCACCAACGACGGTCTCCCGGACAACCACGCCGACGCCCACTTCGAGCGCATGCCCTTCAACAGCCCGCGTTTCGCGGATTGGTACTACCGCCCCGTCTACGAGAACATGGTCTTCAAAGACGTCGAGATCCCCATGGGCAACAACGGGCTGTTCATCAACTGCACGTTCATCGGCGTCACCTTTGTCCGGAGCTGGCAGAACAACACCCACCCGTTCTGGACCAACTACGGCGCGCTCGAGCGAACCGCCGGCGATTCGTTCCCACGTCCCGTGCACCAGCGCCAGGCGTACGACAGCTCGACGCAGCCCTGGAACGACCTGTACCAAACAATCCGAGATAACGTCAGCCAGGCCTTCCAGCCGGTGCAGCAGCTCGCGATCAACCCGCTCGACAAGGGCGACATCCTCAACAGCGAGGTCGGCGGCTTCGCGCCCGCGCAGTACAACCAGCTCCCAGACCCGCTCGTCATCACCTACAACGAAGGTCCGAACGGCGAGATCCGGCCGACCACCGAGTCCGGGGTCACCCGCACCGTCCGCGTCACGGATACGCGCCGGTTCAGCAACAACATCCGCTTCCACAGCTCGCTCTTTGTCGGCAGCATCCTCAGCGACGCGCCGCAGTCCTACACGCACGTCCGGAACAAGCTCCAGTTCACCGGCTCCACGCGGTTCTTCCAGCAGCACCCCGCCGAGCCTGAGAACCCGGCGCTCAACCCCGACCCGATCGACATGTCCGAGATCCGCAAGAGCAGCATGATGCTCCCGAACTACTCGGTCGACATCGGGCAGTTCAACTCGCCGCCGGATCAGTTTGTCCAGCTCCGCGGCGCGATCGTCGCCGGCGTGCTCGACATCCGCGGCAACGCCGACATCGAGGGTGCCCTGCTCATGACCTTCCGGCCCGTCCACGGGCAGGCCCCCCTCATCGACGCGCTCGGCAACCCCGTCGGCAACCCAGCCAACTTCGTCATCGCTCTCGGCTACTTCGGGCCCGAGGACGGCGACATGGAATCGCTCGACCCGTCCACACTCCCCGAAGTCGGCGGCGTCCGCATCGTCGGCTATGACACCGACGGCGACGGACTCCCGGACGCCGACCCATTCAACCCACAGCCCGCAGGCTCCACCCCGATCCCCTTCTACGGCTACGGGCGCATCAACGTCCGCTTCGACCCGACCGTGGACCTGCCCGAGGGCATCGTCCTCCCGCTCACCATCGACCCGTTGCCCGAAACCTACACGGAGGGCAAGCTGTGAAAAACGCCTCTCGAAGCCGTCGCGCCTTCAGCCTCGTCGAGCTGCTGATCGCCGTCACGATCAGCTCCACGCTCCTCGCGGCCTGCCTCGCGGCGCTCGACGCGTCGTTCAAGAGCTACCAGGCGACGACCGAGAGCGCGGCCGTCAACGTCACCACACGCCTCACCATGCACCGCCTCACCTCGCTGATCCGCAACGGCGACAACTTCGGCCCCTTCCCCGTCAACCCGCGCATCACCCCGCAGATCTCCGTGAACGAGATCGAGTTCCTCTCCACGCTCGATGAAGACACGCAGCAGCTCTGGCAGGTCCGGCGCGTCGCTCAGGGCGGCGACCTCGGCCCCTATCGCCTCGAAGCCCGCGTGGAAAGCTTCTCACGCAACGTCGAAACCGGCGCCTGGGCCAGCACCGGCGTTTTCGAGCAGAACCTGCTCTACCGCGTGCGTGACGCCGTCTTTACGCTCGAGTACGACACCTCGCGACGCCTCCGGCGCGCCACCGTGGACCTGACCGTCGGCGCCCACGACGACGCGGCCGACCGCATCACGACCGACCTGCAAACCCCGCTGATCCGCATGGTTTCGAGCGTGCGTCCTCGCCGCCTCTCGGCCGCCCGGTGACGCTCGCGATGCTCACCCTTCCAGCGGCGATTCGCTCTCCCCGTCCAGCACCCCGCGCTGATCGGGCTTGATCACCTCGCGCATGACGACAGTCGCGAACGACCCGCGGGGCAGGTCGAACGCGCACCGCACATACGGGCCGTGCTCGTCCGTGCCGCCTTCGATCTCCGGGTCGATGATCGGCACGCGCAGCGGGCGGCGCGAGCCCTGGATCGGGAGCCGGCGCACGTTGTGCGCGCGCTCTACGTCCTCCGCCGTCACGCCGAAGCTCCGCAGCAGGCGTTCCTCCGCCTCCCCAACGCGGTCGAAGGCGCGCAGCATCGATGGCCCCCACATCGGGCCCGTCGGCGAGATCTCGAACCGGGCGCACCGCTCGGCCTCGTGCGGGTCGTCCCCCATCTCGCTGGTGACCTCGAACAACGCCCGGTTTTCGTGCTTCATCGCGATGTCGCCGGGCAGCAGCGCGCCGATCGTCCCCGCGATCACCCGTTCGTCCAGCACCGCGTTGAACACCGCCGACTGGAACGCGCTCATGAAAAAGCCCACGGCCCGCTTGTCGGCGCTCGCCCACGCCCCGCTCGGGCTCTCCCCCCGCGCCAGGCGGTCCAGGAGCCCGCGCTCGGTGCGCATCGGGAAGGGCAGACGGTCGGCCGCCGCCCTGTAGTCCCTGCTCGCGTAGAGCGCCCGCGCCTCGGGGTGATTCTCCGGGTGCGACGCATCCGGGCCGAGCAGCGTGTCGAGCGCTTCGCGGTCGTGCCCGAGGATCAGCTCCCGCCCGATCACGTGGTTCTGGGCGAGCATCCCGAACCGCTGCTCGCCGATCCGGTTGGGCACCCCGGTCTCGCGCAGGCGGTCGATGACGCGCTTGGCGGCGAGCGCATCGGTCATGCGCACGCCGCGGACTTTGATGCTGAACCGGTTCCCCTGCAGGTGCCCGGGGCGGAGCTTATTGGTGTGGATGTCCGCCCAGAGCACGCGGATCTGCTCGTGCCGGATCTCCGGAAAATCTTCCGGACGCTGCCCCGGCGCGTGGACGCTGATCATCTGGCGCGTGACGGCGTGCTTGTCCTTCAGCCCGGCATACCCGACCGCCCGCCGGTGCACGCGGAAGTGCTTCGCGATGACGCCGAGCATGTCCAGCGTGCTCATGCCCTGCTTCTCAACGAACAGGTACAGGTGCTCGCCGTCGCCGACGGGGGTGTAGAGCGGGATCTCTTCGACAAGAAAATCCGTGTCCCGCGTCTTGATGGCGCCGCCGATCCCCGGCAGGTCCGCGGTCATGTACACCCGCGGCACCACGTGCGGGTCCACGTCCATTGGGGCGGACGTCTCGGAGCGGAAAGACTCGGGCGGGTCGGTCGGCAAGAGCGGGTGAACTCCCAGAAAAACGGCGGCACGCCATCGGGCCGCACACCAGCACAGCACCAGCACAGATCGTACGCGGGCGAGGCCCGACCCACCCCGCGGGATCGCTCAGACCGAGCCGTCCTCTTCGGTCAACGCCGAGTCGAGCACGTGCTCCGCGACGTAGATCGGCACGTCTCCCGCGATCCCCAGCGCGATCGCGTCGCTCGGGCGCGCGTCGATGCGGAGCAGCTCGCCCCCTTTCCGCACGTCCAGCGTCGCAAAAAACGTGTGCTCGTTCAGGTCCGTGATGCTGATCGATTCCAGCTCGCCCCCGAGCTCACGGATGACGTTCTGCAGCAGGTCGTGCGTCTGCGGACGCTTGATCGGCACGCCCTTCAGCCGGCGCTCGATCGCCTGCGCCTCCGGCAGCCCGATCACGATCGGGAAGCTCCTCGTCTCGACCCCGGGCGCGGCCTCCCCGTTCGGCGCAACTTCTCGCAGCTCGATGATCTGGTAGTCGTTCAACTCACGGATCAGGATGCGGCTCAGCTCCATCCGGACCGACATGGCAAATCCTCCCGAACGCGCACCCGAACACCAGGCCGCCGGGCACGTCCGCGGCTCCCGTCCATCGTCCGGTCGAACCCGCGCCCGGTCAACCGGCAGGCCACATCCGGATGAAGCCCAGAGCAACAGGGCGGGCTCCAAAGCTGGCGATGCTGAACTCTCCCCCCTCTCTCAGGCCCCGTCTCAAAATGTGTTCAGATGAGCCCATCGTGCGTTTCAGTTCGAGCTTCACTGGACAAGCTGTTTGTTGCACCGATCCACCGGTCCGCCCCTAGGCTCAGGCCCGTGGTTCAGTTTCTGACGCAACTCGGAGCGGTGATGCTGTTCGTGGGCGCCTCGGCGTGCCTGATCTACTGGGCCGCCACGCTGATCCGCGTCGTGCGCACGCTCCGCGTCACCCCGTCGGCCGACGAGGGCGTCGCGATCTCCGATCGCCGCCCGCCGACGTCCCCCGTCTGCGTCCTGATTCCCGCGCACAACGAAGCAGACGAGATCGAGGGCCTGATCGCTTCCCTCCGCGCCCAGGACTATCCGAACGCCCGGTTCGTGCTCTGCTGCGACCGGTGTACCGACGCGACCCCTTCACACGCCCGGGCGGCCACGGACGGCGACCCGCGGTTCGAGATCATCGAGATCCACGATTGCCCCGAAGACTGGGCGGGCAAGGTCAACGCCGTCTGGCAGGGCGTCTCGCGGAGCGAGGGGGCGCGGGCCGCCTCGCTCCTGCTCTTTGCCGACGCCGACACGCGGTTTCACCCGTCCTGCCTGCGGGCAACCAGCGCCCTGCTCGAGGACCGGCGGCTCGACGCCCTCAGCCTCGTCTCCACCATGACCACCGACACCTGGTTCGAAAAGCTCGTCCAGCCCGCGGCCGGGATGGAGCTGTTCTACCAGTACCCCCTCACGCGGGCCAATCAGGGGCGGACGTCACGCCCGTTTTTCAACGGGCAGTTCATGCTCTTCCGCCGCGAGACCTACGAAGCGATCGGCGGGCACGCCAGCGTCCGAGACGAGTTGCTCGAAGACCTCGCGTTCGCCCGCCGTCTCGTCGCCGCGAAGCAGCGTCTCGGCATCGCGATGGGCGGGCGCATGCTGACCTGCCGCATGTACGACACCTGGCCCGCCTTCCGCGAAGGGTGGAAGCGGATCTACACCGAAGCCGCCAAGCGGCGCGTGCGACGTTTGCGCCGATCGGCCTGGCGCGTCCGCGCGGTTTCCATCGCCCTGCCGGCGCTCGCTATCGGATCCGCAGTGGCGGGGGGAATCGGCCTCGGGGGCGATCCTGCGGAAGGAAGCCCTGTCGCGGGGTCGTGCTTGCTCGCGGTCGGGCTCTCGGGGCTCGCCGTCTGGCTCACGGCCCTCCTCCTGATCTACCGCACCGGGCGCCACCCGATCTGGATGGCGCCGACGCACCCCGTCGGGGCCTGGCTCGTGACCCGTTTGCTCATGGACGCCGCCCGGGACCTCCGCACGGGTACCCCCGTGCGATGGGGCGGGCGGACGTACCTCCGCCATCAGCGCTGATCTACGATCTCGCGATCCGCCGAGGGTGGGTGGTCAAGGTTGGCGCGGAGAGGAGTCCAGGGCCGTGCGATTCCGACGCAGCATGCCGGAGGCTCGGCTCGAGATGACGCCGCTGATCGACGTCGTGTTTCTGCTGCTGACGTTCTTTCTGTTCGCGATCGTGCTGATGGTGCGGGCCGACGTGCTCGGCGTCCGCCTGCCCACGGTCGGCTCGGCCGACCCCGCACGCGGGACGGACGCTGTCTCGGTGGTGATCGCTGGGGACGGGCTGGTGCGGGTTGGGGGCGAGTCGGTGCCGCTGGATGAAGTGGCCGAGCGGGTGCTGGAGCGTCTGGCGGCCTCTCCGGGCGCGCCGGTCTTCGTCGCGGCCGAGGCCGACAGCCGGAGCGGTGACCTGGTCGCAGTCCTCGACGCCCTCCGGGCGGCGGGCGTGACCGATTTCGCGCTGCTCGGACGCCCGGCGGGCGCGTCCGGCAACTAAGCCGATAAGCCGACGATTCAGCCAGACTTCAGCACGACCAGCGGCTCATAGGTCGAGCGGTCTTCTGGTTGGAAATGAGCAGCAATGGGTGCAAGCTCTGTCTCCCGGGGATCGGCGCGGGTAGCGCCACGCTCCGGGGCTCAGCTGGCGAACATCGGGAGTGGGGGGCAAAAAACAACCCTCGCGGTTGCCCGCGAGGGTTGCAGAGTTTGCAGTCGGGTCATCTTGGCGACGCGTTGCCACGACGCTATCCGCCGGTGCATCGGTTTGTGGCCGAGGCGTTGGCGGGCGAGAGATACGCTCACAGAGCCGATTCGCGGATCGCTCCGCGGGATCGGTCTAAGGAAATCCCTTAGAAAGGAGGTGATCCAGCCGCAGGTTCTCCTACGGCTACCTTGTTACGACTTCGTCCCAGTCACCGAGCTTGCCGTAGGCACCCCTGAAACGAGGTGACTTCGGGCACTCCCAGCTTCCATGACGTGACGGGCGGTGTGTACAAGGCTCAGGAACGTATTCACCGGAGCGTAGCTGATCTCCGATTACTAGCGATTCCAACTTCATGCAGGCGAGTTGCAGCCTGCAATCCGAACTGGGGCGTACTTTGTGCGATTTGCTCCGCCTCGCGGCCTTGCTTCGCTCTGTATACGCCATTGTAGCACGTTTGCATCCCTGGACATAAGGGCCATGCTGACTTGACGTCATCCCCACCTTCCTCCGGTTTGACACCGGCAGTCTCGCTAGAGTACTCGGCTTGACCCGTTAGCAACTAACGATAGGGGTTGCGCTCGTTAAGGGACTTAACCCGACACTTCACAGCACGAGCTGACGACAGCCATGCAGCACCTGTGCACGTTCCACCCAAAGGGCGTGGCTCTGCTTTCACAGAGTTAATCCGTGCATGTCAAACCCAGGTAAGGTTCTTCGCGTTGCCTCGAATTAAGCAACATGCTCCACCGCTTGTGTGAGCCCCCGTCAATTCCTTTGAGTTTTAGCCTTGCGACCGTACTCCC
>JBJHBZ010000042.1:0-28179 GCA_050485765.1 Phycisphaerales bacterium
GGCCTGACCCATCGGCGCACGTTCTGGGCGGTGGGGGATGCCGGGTTTGTGGGTGTGTTTTGGTGGGGCGTCTTGGTGGGCCGGGCGGGGCCCCCCTCCCCAACCGGGGGGGGGGGGGAGGGGCTTACGCCTCGTTGGACGTTTCGGGCGTGGGCTCGTCGGCGTCTTCGGGGTGGCGGGCTGCGACGAGCAAGGTGTTCAGCGTGCGGAGCGCGTCGAGCCCGAGGTGCCCGAGCTGTCGGCGATGGAGCTCGACGATCGGTTGATCGAGCTGGGCGAGCAGGTCCATACCCCGGTCGGTGATGGAGATGCGGACGACGCGTCGGTCCTGCTCGCAGCGGGCTCGGTGGACGAGCCCGTCGCGTTCGAGCCGGTCGACCAGGCGTGTGACGTCCGGGACGGCGACGACCAGCTCGCGCCCGATCTCGTGGCAGGCGCGCGGGCGCGGGCGCGAGCCGCGGAGGATGCGGAGGACGTTGTACCCGCTCTGGCTGAGCCCCTTGGTCTTGGTGAGGCGGGTGACCTCGGCCGCCAGTTTGCCGGCGGTGCGGATGATGTTGAGCGCCGCCTCCTGTTCGGCGTGCTCGAAGGGGTTGGCCTTGCCGATCTCCTCGCCCAGCGTCGCGGGGCGGCTCGGGCCCCGGGCGGGGTCGCGGGTCGCGAGCGGCATCTGCAGGGCGTCCGCTCGATGGTCGTCGGGTGTGAGGCTCATCATCCGATGAGAATAGCCGTTGAAACGATTCCTGGAAATGGGTTGTTTTGGGATATGCAGGTATTTTCATCTGGAATTTGCGGGCGCATCCCCGTCCCCTCCCGGGCAGCGGGGGGCGGATTCCGCTAGGCTTGGGCATGATGCGGACGCGACGGGACATACCGGCGAGGCGGGCACGGCTCGGGCGGCTCTGCCTTGGCGCAGCGGCGGGGCTGGTGCTGGGGCTCGCCCTGAGCGGGTGCAAGTACTCGGTCGAGGTCCGCAACGCGACGCAGCGCCCGGTCTCGGTGCAGATGGTGCAGCAGAACGTGGACGGGTGGGAGTGGCTGATCGATTCGGACCGGATCCCGCCGGGGAAGGTCGTGACGCTGGGCCCGAGCAACGCGTATTTCAGCACGGTGATGCTGGAGCTGGACGCGACGGACGAGGACGCGTTCGGGACGCGGACCAAGCTGCGTCCGGGGCGGAGCAGCTTTGACGTGCGCGAGTCGATCCAGGGAAACGCGATCGTGTTCGAGCTGGTGGCTCGTGCGAACAACCGCCCGCAGCGCCAGGACATGGCGACGGAGGGATCGGGCGAGGCGGCGAAGGACAAGTCGTCCAAGGAAGCCGCGGCGGTCCCGGCCCCGCCCGCGCCGGCTCGGGTGGAGCCGGCGCGCTAAGCGGCGCGGGATGAAGCGCTCGCCGGGGCGATGCCTGTGCGCCGGTGTTACCGGGGTTTGCGGGCCGCGATGTCGAGGCTGGTGACGTAGTCGGCGATGGTCTCGCCCTCGGGCAGGCTGGCGGCGATCTTCTTGTAGAGCGGGTCCTGCCAGGTCGTCATCGCGCGCACGTACTCGGGCTTTTCGGTGAGGGTGATCTCGCTCAGCCCGGCGGCCTGCATGTCGGTGCGGATCGTCTCGATCAGGTCCGCCCCGGCGACGCACCCGACGAGGGCTTCGATATCGGCCGCGACCGCGGCGGGCAGGGGCTTGCGGAGGGCGAGGTCGGAGACGGCGACGCGCCCGCCGGGCTTCAGCACGCGGGCGATCTCGCGCCAGACGCGGGGCTTGTCGGGGCTGAGGTTGATGACGCAGTTGGAGATGACCACGTCGGCTTCGGCGTCGGCGAGGGGGAGGTGCTCGATCTCGCCGAGGCGGAACTCGACGTTGTCGAGCCCGGACTGGGCGCGGTAGGCGTCGGTGTTGGCGCGGGCCTTGGTGAGCATGTCGGGGGTCATGTCGACGCCGATGACGCGCCCGGTAGCGCCGACGCGCGGGCCGGCGAGGAAGCAGTCGAACCCGCCACCCGCGCCCAGATCGACGACGACCTCGCCGGGCTGGAGCGCGGCGATCGCGCCGGGGTTCCCGCAGGAGAGCCCCATGTTCGCGCCCTCGGGGATCGCGGCGAGCTCGTCGTCGGCGTAGCCCACGGCCTGCGCGACTTGGGCGGGCGTCAGCGTCGTCGGCCCGCAGCACCCGCCGCCGCCGCAGCATGAGGAGGGCTGCGCCGCCGGCGCGCCCTGCACGCTCGACCACTGCCCGGTGCGGGCGATCTCGGCGTAGCCCTCGCGAACCTTGTCGCGGACGTCGGCCCAGGTGTTTTCGCTGCTGTTGTTGGGTGCGTTCATCTCACGCTCCTTCGCCGGCGTCCGGCGTGGGTGGGGTTTGGGGATCAGAAATGCTGTCTTGGCGTGGGTCGCGCCCGTAGAGCTTTCGGCCCAGCCAGAGCGAGACGGTGACGAGCCCGATCAGGACGGGGACTTCGACCAGCGGGCCGACGACGGTCGCGAACGCGACGCCCGAGCCGATGCCGAAGACGGCGATCGCGACGGCGATCGCGAGCTCGAAGTTGTTCCCGCTGGCGGTGAACGCGAGGGTCGCCGCCCGCTCGTAGTCGGCCCCGACTTTCTTCGCCATCAGGAAGCTGACGAGGAACATGACGACGAAGTAGATCGCCAGCGGGATCGCGATGCGGAGGATGTCGAACGGGAGCTCGACGATGCGGTCGCCCTTGAGCCCGAACATCACGACGATCGTGAAGAGGAGGGCGACGAGCGTGACCGGCGCGATGCGAGGGATGAAGACCTGCGAATACCAGGCCTCGCCCTTGAGCGGGCGGAGGATGAAACGGGTCATCATGCCGGCGAAGAAGGGGATGCCCAGGTAGATCAGCACGCTCTGGAAGACCTCGGCGATGGTGATGTCCACGACCGCGCCCTCGAGCCCGAAGAGCGTGGGGAGGAAGGTGATGAAGACCCAGGCGTAGACGCCGAAGAACAGGACCTGGAAGATGCTGTTGAAGGCGACGAGCCCGGCGGCGTAATCGCTGCTCCCGCGGGCCAGGTCGTTCCAGACCAGCACCATCGCGATGCACCGCGCCAGCCCGACGAGGATGAGCCCGATCATGTACTCCGGGTGATCGCTGAAAAACAGGACGGCGAGCGCGAACATGAGCACCGGGCCGACGAGCCAGTTCTGGATGAGGCTGAGGGCGAGGATCTTCCAGTCGCGGAAGACCTCGGGGAGCTTTTCGTAGCGGACCTTGGCGAGCGGGGGGTACATCATGAGGATGAGCCCGATCGCGATGGGGATGTTGGTCGTGCCGACGCTGACGCGGTCGAGGGCGTCGGGCAGCCCGGGCACGAGCCGCCCGAGTGCGACGCCGACCGCCATCGCCAGAAAGATCCAGAGCGTCAGGAAGCGATCGAGCAGCGACAGGCGGCGTGGGCGGGCGACCGCGCAGACGGGATCGGCGACTGGGGCGGACGTGGAGGGGGTGTGAGTCACGCGCCGCTCGCGATCCCGTGCTCGCGGAGCACGCTCGGCAGGGTTTGGATGAACGCGCGGATCTCGTCGCGCACGCGCCGGTAGTGGGGCATGGCTTCGTCGTCGCTCGCGGCGTTCGCGGCGAGCCTCGGCGGGTCGTCGAAGCCGCGGTGGATCACGCGGGTGCTGCCGGGGAAGACGGGGCAGGTCTCGTGCGCGTGCCCGCAGACGGTGACGACCAAATCGAGGGTCTCGGGGTCGCAGGCGTCGATGGTCTTGCTGGTGTGCGTGCGGATCTCCACGCCGGCTTCCTGCATCGCGCGGACGGCGAGCGGGTTGAGCCCGTGCGGGTCGGTGCCGGCGCTGCAGGCGTCGATCGTGGCGGCGTGCAGGTGACGCGCCCAGCCCTCGGCCATCTGGCTTCGGCACGAGTTGCCTGTGCAGAGAAACAGCACGCGGGCGCGGGGTCTCGGCTCAGGCATCGCAGCATCCTTCCGTGTCGCACGCGCCGGGGGCGCCGGCGGGGCGAGCGGGCCACTCCTCGATCGCGTCGGCCAGCGCGCGGAGCCGGTCGGTCAGGCCCGACGACTCCGGCGTGTACCACACGGTCCGCCCCTGTTTCTCGCCCGAGACCAGCCCGGCCCGCGCGAGTGTCGCGAGGTGGCGCGCGACCACGGAGAAATCGACGGCGCAGCACTCGGCGATCTCCGAGACCGAGCACGCCCGCCCGCACTTGACCAGGCAGGCGAGCAGGCGGAGGCGGGTCGGGTCGGCGAGGGCTTTGAAGAGCTCCGGGTCGAGGCGCCGGTCGAGGGCCGCCCGTCGGCGGGCGGCGGCGGCGGGGGACGCGGGTGATTGCTTGGATATTGGCGTCATTATGCAAGTATATTGTCCCGGCGGGGTGTGTCCAGCGGCGTCGGCTCGGTTTCTGGATTCTGGGACGGCTTGAAGAACCACGGGCCTCGGCCCGTCTCTCTTGCCGTCCATGATGGGCGGGGGGTCGGGGTGTGCCGCCCGGGCGGGGGCGTGGCGGTACACTCGAGCATGATGCAAGACGCCACCACCGCCACGTCGGGCGGGCCTCGTGCCCGCGTCGCCCGTCCGCTTCATCGTTTTGTGGTCGCGCTGGGCGCGGTCGCGGGGCTCGCGTTCGGCGCGAGCGCCCAGGTCACGCCGGAGCGTCTGTATTACGGCATCGACCGCCCGATCCCGGTCTCGATCGACGTGCCGGCCGGTGTGAACGGGGACGCGGAGGTCCGCCTGTTGGAGCCGAACTCGGCGCGCGTGATCGCGCGTGCGGCGGTTTCTGAGGGGCGGGCCGACCTGGCGGCGCTCTTCCCGCAGCTCTGGGCGGCCGGGGCCCGCGGCTCGACGCCGACGCTGAGCTATGCGCAGTTGTTCGTGGGCGATGAGCCCGTGGGCCCGGCGGTGGTGCTGCAGCCGATGGTCTCGCCGCAGGTCGCGCAGCCGGGGGGGCAGGGGGTGAGCTGGCAGCGCGTGGGCAACACCTACAGCGGGATCCGTGCGTACGTGGATAAGCACGTGGTGCTGGAGACCTCGGCCGGCGACATCGTGATCCGCCTGCGCCCCGATGAAGCGCCGAATATGGCGTGGAACTTCCGTCACCTGGTCGAGGGCGGCTTTTACACCGACATCATTTTTCACCGGATC
This sequence comes from Phycisphaerales bacterium, assembly GCA_050485765.1. Lineage (GTDB taxonomy): Bacteria > Planctomycetota > Phycisphaerae > Phycisphaerales > UBA1924 > RECY01. The sequence goes on from JBJHBZ010000042.1 coordinate 5,131, forward strand.
ATCAACGATCGCCCGGGGCGTCCGCCGTTCGTGATTCAGGTCGGCGACCCGACGGGGACGGGGATGGGCGGGCCGGGGTACATGGTGGACCTGGAGCCGAGCTCGCTCCGGCACGACTTCGGCGTGCTGAGCATGGCGCGGAGCAACATGCCGGACTCGAACGGGTCGCAGGTTTTCCTCTGCCTGAGCCGCGAGGGGACGAGCTTCCTGGACGGGAACTACACCGCGTTCGGTGAAGCGGTGGACGGGGCCCAAGTGATCCTGGACATCGCGGCCGTGCCCGTGGGCGCCCAGGATCGCCCGACCGGCGAGCCGCCGCGGATCGTTCGGGCGTATCTCGTGGAGGCTCCGCCCTACCCGAGCCGCCCGGCGAAGCTGGAGCGTCCGTCGGCGGCCCCGCAGCGTCGGGACTGATCGCCGGGGCGCGTCGGCCCGCGATACGGACCCTTTCGAGCAACCCCGCCCCGGGGCACCCGGTACGCTGCAGCACGCGCCGATGATCGGCGTCGGAGGTCTGTCGCATGCGCATTCGGGGCGGTTCGGATCGGGTTCAATCGGCGGCGTCGCGTGGCTCGGAGCGGTTTGGCTCGGGACGGCGTGTGAAGCCGCGGGCGTGGGTGGCGGGCACGCTGGCGCTCGCGCTGGTCGCGGGGACGCTGCTCGCGGCTTCGGGCGGGGCGGAGGCGCTCCGTCATGCGGAGCACCCGGCCCGGATCTCGGCGAGCGACGTGCCGTCGTTCGACCCGACGCACCTGTTGCCGAAAGCGCAGACGGGCGTGCCCGCGTTTCTGGAGGCGAACCCCGAGGCCGACGGACGCGGGATCGTCGTCGCGATCTTCGACACCGGGGTTGATCCCGGCGCGCCCGGGCTTCAGGTGACCACCGACGGCAGGCCGAAGGTCATCGACCTGGTCGACGCCTCCGGCTCCGGCGACGTGGACACCACGACCAGGGTCACCCCGAACGAGGACGGGACGATCACCGGGCTCAGCGGGCGCACCCTGACGCTCAACCCGGCGTGGACCAACCCCTCCGGGGAGTTCCGCGTCGGGCTGAAGGCGGCGTACGACCTGTTCCCCCGCCCGGCCGTCAACCGCGTGCGCCGCGAGCGTGCCGACGAGTTCGCCGAGGTGCAGCGCCCCGCGCTCGCCGAGGCGCGCAGCGTGCTCGCCGCCTTCGACCGTGACCACCCGCGCCCCACGCGCGCGCAGCTCGAAGAGCGTGAAGAGCTCGCGGCCCGCGTCGAGCTGCTCGAGTCCAAGCTCGCGAGCGACCTGCCCGATCCGGGCCCGGTCTACGACTGCCTCGTCTGGCACGACGGCGAGCGGTGGATGGCCGCCGTCGATACGGACCAGGACGGCGACTTCACCAACGAAAAGGCCATGACCAACTTCCGCGACGGGCTCGAGTACGCCACCTTCGCCGGGGACACGCTCGTCAACTTCGCCGTCAACATCTACGACGAGGGTGACACGCTCAGCATCGTCGTCGACTGCGGGGACCACGGCACGCACGTCGCCGGGATTGTCGCCGCCCATCACCCGGATCGCCCGGAGATCAACGGCGTCGCGCCGGGGGCCCAGATCGTCGGCATCAAGATCGGCGACACGCGACTCGGCTCCAGCAGCCACAACACCAGCGAAATACGCGCCCTGGTCGCCACGCTGCGGAACAACGCGACCGTCATCAACAAGAGCTACGGCGGCTCCAGCCCGTTCCCCAACGTCGGACGCATCGTCGAGCTTCAGGAACGCGTGATCCGCGACCACGGCGTCGTCTACGTCGCCAGCGCCGGCAACAGCGGGCCCGCGATGACCACCGCCGGCTCGCCCGGCGGCACCACCAGCGCCATCATCGGCGTCGGCGCCACCGTCGATGAAGACATGGCCCGCGCCCAGTACGGGCTGCGGCGCGCCGGCGCGACGACGCAGTTCACATGGTCGAGCCGCGGGCCCACGCTCGACGGCGACTTCGGCGTCGACGTCACCGCGCCCGGCGGCGCGTTCGCGCCGGTGCCCAACTGGTCGCTCCGAGGCGTCACACAGATGAACGGGACCAGCATGTCCAGCCCGCACGTCGCGGGCGCCGTGGCGCTGCTCCGCTCGGCCGCCGCCCAGCACGGGATCGATCCCTCGCCGGAGGCGATCAAGCGCGCCCTGCAAGCGACGGCGAACCCGATCGATGGGATGACGGCGTTCGACGTCGGCGCGGGGATGATCGACGTTCCCGCGGCTTGGGCGCACCTGAAGAACCACGCCGGGCTCGACGACGACGCGGCGCACTACGACGTGCGAGTCGGTGAGAGCCGGGGGGTCTACCTCCGCGAGCCGCACGAGACCGATCGCGCCCACGAGCTGCGCGTGAGCGTGACGCCGCGGTTCCCGGAGAAGCACGACCGCGAGTCGATGGTGGGGTACGAGGGGCGGGTGACGCTCCGCACCGATGCCGAATGGATCGAGACGGCTTCCAGCATGCTGCTGACGACCGGCGGCGGGGGCTTCGGCGTGCGCGTCGACCCGCGCGAGCTCGAGCCCGGCGTCCACGTCGCGACCGTGGACGCGTTCGACGCCGACCGCCCGGAGCGCGGCCCGATCTTCCGCCTGCCCGTGACCGTCGTCCGTCCGATGCACCTGACGCGCGACGACCGCTGGCGTCACCGCGAGACGCTGGAGATGGGCGAGGGTGAGATCGTGCGCCGCTTTTACGCGGTGCCGACCGGTGCGACCTGGGCCGACCTGACCCTGCGACGCCTGGACAGCGCGACCGGGCAGACGCTGATCGTGCAGACCCTGCAGCTTCTGCAGGGCGAGAGCTTCGACGCGCGCGAGTCGCGCGGGTGGATCGGCTTTGAGGATGGCGATGAGACGCTGCGATCGATCGCCGTCGAGGGCGGACGCACGCTCGAAGTCGCGATCGCGCGAAACTGGTCGGGGCTCGAAGACGTCGAGTTCGAGTACGAGATCCGTTTCCGCGGCCTGCGCCCGTCGAGCTCCACGATCTCGATGATGGGCGGCGCGGGCGTCGTCCCGATCGACGTCACCGCCCCCTTCCGGCGCGAGCACCTCGAGCCCCGCGGCTCGCTCACGCACCACCGGCGCGTCATCCGCCCGAGCGACTGGCGCGAGCGCCCCGTCGACAGCCCGCGCGAGGTCCTACCCGAGGGGCGCATCCCGCACGAGCTGGTCGTCGAGTTCCCGCTCAAGATCAGCGACGACGGGACGTATGCGATCAACCCCGCCGCCACGATGCAGCCGTTCGCGTGGGCGAGCTACGAGGGCTTCCTCTGGATGATTCTCGATGCCGACGGGCGACGGGAGCACTTCGGCGGCTACTACGGGCGCGACGTCGAGCTGAAGAAGGGCGACTACACCGTTCAGCTCCAGTTCCGTCACGAGGACGCGTCGGCCCTGGAGCCGATGCGCACGATGCCGCTGTTTGTCGATCGTCGCCTGCCGAGCGCGATCCGTCTGACGGGTTCGGACTCGCCCGAGGCGGCCCAGAGCGGGCGCGCGATGCGGTCCACGGTCGTGGGGGCGGGCGACACGGCCCGCGTCTGGATCAAGGCGCCGGACGGGAGCGCGATCCCGCGCGACGCCGAGCCGGGCGACGTCCTGATGGGCTCGATGACCTTCGGCGGCGGCGGGGGCGACCTGGTCGGCGCGACGACCCGCCCGGGCGGGTGGCCCGTGCTGGTGACGGTCCCGCCGAAGGTGAACGAGAAGCGCCCGCCGCGTGCGTCGGACGGGGAAGCGAAGGACGAGCGCGGCGCGCTCGACAAGGTGGCCGAGGCCGTGCGTGACCTGAAAGTCGAGCGCCTGCGCGCGATGGGGCGCGACGATCAGGAGGCGTTCGACAGCCTCAAGCGCGAGATCCTGCGCGAGTGGGCGGAGCACCTGCCCGTCCTTTCGGCCGTGCTCGATCGGCGCGTGAAGGCGAAGGACGCCGACACGCCGGAGGGTCGGGCGGCGATCGTGGCGGCGGCCGACGAGGTCATCGGCGCGATCGACCGGGGCGACCTGGCGGCCCACTTCGGGCTCTCCATCGACGACAACGACCCCGAGCAGAAACGCGAACGCGCCGAGATGACCAAGAAGCGTGACGCGCTCATCGAGGCCCTGCACCAGAAGGCCAAGGCCAAGCTCGCCCAGGCCCGCGAGAGCGGCGAGGCGTCGGATCGCGAGGCGTTTGAAGCCGCCGAGCGCGAGCTCGCCCGGTGGGCCGACCTGAGCGGGAACGACTACTTCGAGCTGCGTTTGGGCAAGACGCTGCTCGAGGGGCGGCAAGCGGTGGCGCTCGGGATGATCCACTCGCGCCTCGGGGACCGCCCGAGCGACCGCAAGGCGCTGCGGAAGCAGCGGGTGGAGCTGCTCGAGGCGTTGGGCTGGTCGCACTGGGCCGAGCGCGCCGAGGCGTGGCGCGTGCTGCACGAGCCGACGACCAAGTCGCGGTTCTGATCGCGTGCGGGATGTTGTCAGTGGAAGCCGCCGATTTCGCGAGCGAAGTCGGCGGCATTTTCACGCGCGGGCGAGGCCTTCGCTGATCGCGAGGCGCGCGAGCTGCACCCGGTCGTGGACGTCGAGCTTGGCCATCACGTTGGTCGTGTGCTTCTCGACGGTCTTGACCGACACGTGCATGATGTCGGCGATCTCGCGCTTGGTCAGTCCGCGCGCGAGGTAGCGGAGGGTCTCCAGCTCCCGCGGCGTCAGGCATTCAAAGAGCCCGACGCTCCGATCCCGCAGGTGCGGGCCGTCGTCGCGGAACTCGATCCGCGCCTCCATCGCCGGGCTGAACCAGAGCCGCCCGCGCGCGACGGTCCGGATCGCCTCGATCAGCGTGCCCGGCGGCTCGCTCTTGACGACGTACCCCCGCGCCCCGGCCTGCAGCGCGCTCTCTACGTCATGGTCGCTCGTGAACGCGGACAGGAAGAGCACCCGCGTCTCGGGCGAGCCCTCGATCACGGCCCGGGCCGCCTGGAACGCGTCCTGCCCGGGCATGTCGATGTCCAGGATCAGCACGTCCGGGCGCAGCTCCCGCACCGCCCGAACCGCGTCGTGCCCGGTCGGGACCGAGCCCACCAGCTCGAGGCCCTCGGTCTGATCCAAGAGCGACCCGAGGCTGACACGCAGGAGCGTGTGGTCGTCGGCCAGCATGATGCGGGTCGGGGGCCGATGCGAGCCGTTGATGGACGAGGCAGATTCAGGCATTCGAGGGCACAACACCAAGAACTGGAACGGCATCAAATTCGCGTCACTCGGAGCCACGGACTCACACACTCGGACTGATCGCGTTCGGAACAAGCATGAGGCCGGAGTCATCGTCAGCCTGTAAAAAATAACACCCACCGAGGGGTGGTGCTTCCCCAGAGCAGGGGTTTAACGACTGTTTCCACAAGATTTTGTCACACGACCCGGGGTATTCACGAAGTCGGTGGTTTCACGCCGCCCGTCGGGTCTCTGGGTTGGCTTCCTGCCCGATGCGGCTGGACGCGTTGTCCGGGCCGGTGTGCGGGCGGTGCAGCCAGTGGCGGACCAGGCGCAGGAAGGGATCTTTCCGGATCGGCTTGGTCGCGTAGTCGCTGCACCCGGCTTCGAGGCAGGCTTCCCGGTCTCCGGCCAGGGCGTGGGCCGTCACGGCGACGATGGGGCGGCTGTAGCCCTCGGCCCGCAGGCGACGTGTCGCGTCGTACCCGTCCAGGATCGGCATCTGCATGTCCATCAGGATCAGGTCAAACGTCTGGTTCGAGTCCCGGGCGGCGTCGACCGCTTCCAGGGCCGCCTGCCCGTTCTGGGCGACGGACACGCACAGGCCGGCGCCCTTGAGCAGGGTTTCGATCAGGCGCCGGCTGTCGGGGCTGTCCTCCACCAGCAGCACGCGCCCCACCATCGGGGGCTCGGTCCGCCGGGACTCGGGCGGGCGGGGGCGTCGCGGTTCGGACGCCGACGCTGGCGCGAGGTCCAGATCCAGCGTGAACGTCGACCCGTGCCCGAGTTCGGACTCGACGCGGATTTCCCCGCCGAGTTGGCGGGCCAGGCGCTGGCTGATTGCCAGGCCAAGCCCCGTCCCGCCGGTGCGCCGGCTCATCGAGGGGTCGCCTTGCTCAAACGGCTCGAAAATCCGGCTCAGGAAGCGCGGATCGACGCCCGGGCCCGTGTCGGAGACCGAGCACCGCAGGCGCACCTGCCCGTTGGGCGTGCGGCTGGTTTCTCCGCGGACGGTGATCGAGCCCGCCTGCGTGAACTTCACCGCGTTGGAGACCAGGTTCACGATGATCTGGCGCAGGCGCCCCGCGTCGGTCATCACCATCACCGGCTCGGGCGTCTCGGGCAATTCCACGCGGAAGGTCAGCCCGTTGCCGCGGGCTTGGGGGCCCAGCAGTTCGGCCGCGTCTCGCAGCACCGACAACGGATCGCACGGCGACGGGTCCATGTGCAGGTGCCCGACTTCCATTTTCGAGAGGTCCAGCACGTCGCTCAGGATCGTCAGCAGGTGCTCGCCGTTGCGCTTCACGGCGCGGAGCAGGTCCGGTGCGTCCGCGCTGGGGTCTTCCAGGAGTACGTCGGTATAGCCCAGGATCGCCGTCAGCGGCGTGCGGATCTCGTGGCTCATGTTCGCCAGAAACGCCGATTTCGCCCGGCTCGCCGACTCGGCCGCGTCCCGCGCCCGCTCCAGTTCCTTGGCTTGCTGCTTCCGCTCGGTGATATCCAGCTCGATCGCCATGAAGCCCGTCAAGCGCCCCGTCTCGTCCTGCAGCGGCTGGATCTGCACCTGCAACCAGTACGGCGTCCCGTCCTTGCGGTAGTTCAGGATCTCTACGTCCACCGGGCGGCGTTCGGCGATGCGACGCGTCATCTCTGCGACCGTCTCCGGGTTGGTGTCCGGGCCTTGCAAGAAGTCGCCCGGGCGGCGGCCCAGAACCTCCGCGAAGGTGTACCCGGTCATCTGCGTGAACGCGTCGTTCACCCATTCGATCCGTTCGTCGGCGTCGGTGATGATGACCGCGTTGATGGTGTGGCGTGCGATCGCCGCCAAGCGATCGGACTTCACCCGCATCGCCGTCAACTCACTCGCGAGGTCGCGGTACTGGTCGGCCCGCCGGTCGGCGTCTTTCGCGCGTTGCAGGAGCTGGAGCCGCATCTCCACCATACGCCCGATGACACGGAGCGCCTCGAGTGCCGACTCAGAGATCTTCCGGGGCTGGGTGTCGATGACGCAGAGCGAACCGAAGGGGTGCCCGCTCGCCCCGAAGATCGGCACGCCAGCGTAGAACCGGACTCCCGTCGGCCCGGTCACCAGGGGGTTGTCCACGAACCGCGGGTCGAGACTGGCGTCCTCGACCACCATCGGCTCGGTGCTGAGGATGGTGTGGCTGCAGAAGGCCGCATCCCGAGGCGTGCCCGCGCAGTCAAAGCCGATTCGGGACAAAAACATCTGTTCATGGCGTTTCACGAGACTCACCAACACGACGGGCATCCCGGTGACGGTCGCGGCCAGTTTCGCGAGGTCGTCAAGTTGGGAGTCGGCGGCGATGTCAAGCAGCCCACTGGCTTCCAGAGCCGCCACCCGTTCGGCTTCATTGGATGTCAGCGGCGCAGGCGGCATCAAGCATCCCCACAAGGCGAGTCGTTCAGGCGCAATGCCTGTTATCTCAAAAATCGGCCCTGCGTTCGAACAAGTTCAGTGCAGACGCTCTCTTTTGTCCTCTAAACCGTGGAAAATCAAAAGTTTGGGTCATTTACGTCCTCTCACTTAGGGGATAGACCGGGACTGGATCCAGTGACTCCAGCCCTGACTCGGGCAGGGGGGTAGGGCGAACGCCTGTCCTCCTGTACCCGAGGAAAAACGCTTGGTTTTGATTATGATTGGGTAAAGCAACTCGATCAGGTTGATTCAGTGGTTTATTGTCCGGGCGTGAATGAACGATTCTTCCTCCGGGACATGCCCAAGTACGAGTCGATCGAGGCCCACGCGGCTCAGTGCCCGGAGCTTCGTCCCCGTGCCGCTCAGGCGTGGCTCGAGCTGCTCCGCACCGGGAGCGACCTGCTCGCGGTCTACGACGAGATGCTCCGCGGCTACGGGCTCAGCCAGGGGCGGTTCACCGTCCTGATGCTCCTGAGCTGTGACGGCGAGGAAGGGGCGCTCCCGAGCGCGATCGCCGACCGCGGCGGGCTCAGCCGTGCCGCCGTCACAGGCATCATCGACGCCCTCGAGAGCGACGGGTGGCTCGCTCGCGAGCCCAACCCCGAGGACCGGCGCAGCACGCGGGTCTGGATGACCCGCGAGGGTGAGGACCGACTGTCGGCCCTCCTGCCCGGGCACTTCGCCAAGGTCGCAGAGGTCATGAGCGGGCTCTCCCCCAGCGAGCAGGCGACCCTCGCCGACTTGCTCGGCAAGCTCCGGCTCCACCTCGAAACCCGCTCGCGGGACGGGTCCGCCTCTGCGACGGGGAACGACCGCGTGCAAGCCCCGGGCGTTCCCGCCCAACACGACCACGCCCGCCCCGAGGGGCGAGGCAACGATCACGGAGACCAGCGATGAGTGCAGGCAAGCGTGCCGCGTCCGCGGCGACGGGCTCGTGGGGTTGGCTCGGGCTCGCGGTGCTGGCGGGTTGGTTCGCCCTCGCGTCCTCGGCGAGCGCGCAGAACGGGCCCCCGCCTCAGACGGTGCGGATCGATCCGGTCCGCGTGGAGACGGTGGAGCTGTGGCGTCCGGTGACGGGCGAGCTGCGGGCGATCCGTCGCGCGATGCTGGCGGCCGAGGAAGAGGGGCTGGTGGTCGAGCTGGGCATCCGCGAGGGTGAGCACGTCTCGGAAGGCTCGATCGTGGCGCGTCTGCGCGACGATCAGGCTCGGATCGAGGTCTCGCGGGCGCGGGCGCGGGCGGCGGCGGCGCAGGGGCTGATCGTGCAGCGCGAGGCCGAGCTCGCCGAGTACCGGCTCGACCTGGGACGTTTGGAGGAACTGCTGGAGCGCGGCTCGGCGGCGCAGACGGAGTTGGACCGTGCGGCGACGCTGGTGAAGTCGGCCGAGGCGATGCTGGTGCAGGCCGAGGCGGGTCTGGAAGCCGAGCGTGCCGAGCTGGCCCGGGCCGAGCGCCAGCTCAGCGACCTGACGATCCGCGCGCCGTTCGACGGCGTGGTCGTCTCCCGTCGCACGGAGCGCGGGCAGTGGATCAACCGCGGGGACGCGGTGATCGAGCTGGTCTCGCTGGACGAGATCGAGGCGTGGATCGACGTGCCGGAGCGGTACATCGGGCGCGCCGGGCAGGAGTCGGTGATGGTCCGTGTGCGTGTGACGGCGTTGGGTCAGGAGCTCGAAGCGCCGGTGGTGGGCGTGGTGCCGGACGTGGACCCGCTGAGCCGCCTGTTCCCGGTGCGCGTCCTGCTGGCGAACGAGGGTGGGCGTTTGAAGCCCGGGATGAGCGTGACGGGGATGGTGCCGACCGGTGAGCAGACCGAGAGCACGCTGGTGCACAAGGACGCGCTGATGCGCGACGACGTGGGCTCGTTCGTCTACTTCGCGGCCGGGATGCCGGGGGAAGAGGTGGGGGGCGTGGCGCGTGTGGAGGTGCTGTTCGCGGCCGGTGCGGAGTACCTCGCCGTGCGCGCGCCGCAGCTTGGGGCGGGGATGCTCGTGGTGGTCGAGGGGAACGAGCGGATGGGCTTCCCCGGACGCCCGCTGATCATCCAGAACCGCCCGGCGGGCGGGGCGCGGGACTGACGCGAGCCGCGGGGGTATGGGGAAAGACAGTTTGAAAAAACCCGCGGCGTCGCCGAGCGCCAGGGCGTGAAAGGGCGAGGCGTATGGACGTTGTGAAGCTGTCGATCTCCAAGCCCGTCGGGGTCACGGTCGGCGTGCTGCTACTGGTGATGTTCGGGCTGATCGGGCTCACCGCGATCCCGATCCAGCTCACCCCCACGGTCGACCGCCCGATCATCACCGTCGAAACCGACTGGTTCGGCCGCACGCCCGAAGAGGTTGTCGACGAGATCACCAAAGAGCAGGAAAAGCAGCTCAAGAACGTCAGCAACCTCAAGCGGATGGTCTCGACCAGCCGCGACGGCGGCGTCACGATCTCGCTCGAATTCACGCTCGGGACCAACATCAACCGCGCGCTCCAGGAAGTCGGCGACGCGCTCCGCCAGGTGCCCGATTATCCGGAAGAGGTGACCGAGCCCCGGATCAAAGCGGCCGACGGCGCGAGCGAGAACGCGATCGCCTGGATCATCCTCGACATCGCGCCCGAGGCCCGCGAGAAGCACGCCGGCTTCGACCTCACCACGCTCTTCGACGCCCTCGACCGAGAGGTCAAGCCCTTTCTCGAGCGCGTCGACGGCGTCGCCGAGATCAACATCTACGGCGGGCGCGAACGCGAGGTCCAGGTCTTCGTCGATCCCGTCAAGCTCGCCAACCGGGGGCTCAGCCACCTCGACATGATCGAGGCGATCCGCAACGAGAACCGCAACGTCACCGGCGGCACCATCGCCGAGGGCAAACGCGACTACCGCGTCCGCGTCATCGGGCAGTACGAAGAGCCGCGTGAGATCCTCGACACCATCATCGCGTATCGCGACGGGCGCCCGGTCTACGTCCGCGACGTCGCGACCGTCGAGCTCGGGCACCAGAAGCGGCGCGGGTTTGTGCGCACGCAGGGCGTCCCCGCGATCGCGATCAACGCGATCCGCCAGCAGAACGCCAACGTCGTCGAGGTCATGGGCGAGCTGCGCGAGCGTCTCGACGAGGTCCGGACGGACATCCTGCCCAACATCCACCCCGTCGTCGGGCCGGACCTTCGCCTGACGCAGGTTTACGACGAAACCATCTACATCGATTCGTCGATCGGGCTGGTCACGCAGAACCTCTGGGTCGGCGGGACCATCGCCGCGATCGTCCTGTTGCTCTTCCTCCGCTCGTTTGTCAGCACGGGCATCGTCGCGATCGCGATCCCCGTCTCGGTCATCGGGACGTTCCTGGTGCTGCTCGCGTTCGGGCGCACGCTCAACGTCATCAGCCTCGCGGGGCTCGCGTTCGCCGTCGGCATGGTGGTGGACAACGCGATCGTTGTGCTGGAGAACATCTACCGGCGCCTCCAGGACGGTGAGCCGCCGATGGTCGCGGCCTACCGCGGTGGCAAGGAAGTCTGGGGCGCGATCCTCGCGTCGACGCTGACGACGGTCGCCGTGTTCGTGCCGGTCATCACGATCCAGGAAGAGGCCGGGCAGCTCTTCCGGGATATCACGCTCGCGATCGTCGCGAGCGTGACGCTCAGCCTGTTCGTCTCGATCACGGTCATCCCGGCCGCGTGCTCGCGGTGGTTCAAGCCCTACCGCAAAGCGCACCACGGGCGGCTCCGCACGCTCTGGGACGATCTGTTCGGGCTCGGCCCGCTCTGCGCCAAGCTCGTCCACGGGCTCGGCTCGGGCGTGAAGTGGATGATGTCCGGGTGGCGCGGGTGGACCATCCGCCCCGCGGTCATTATCACCATGATGACCGCGAGCATCACCGCGGCGATCGTCCTCGCGCCGCCGCTCGACTATCTGCCCGCCGGCAACCGTAACTTGGTCTTTGGCGGCATGCTGATCCCCCCCGGGCTCAGCATCGAGCAGCAGGAGATCCTCGCCGAGCGCGTCGAGCAGGTCATCGCGCCCTATCAGCTCCACGGCGGACGCACGATTGAAGATGTTCTCCGCGATGCGCCCCCCATCAGCAACATCTTCGACCCGACCGCGCCCACCTTCGACCCCGTTCCCATCGACAATTTCTTTATCGCCGGCTTCCAGGGCGGCATGTTCGCCGGCGCCACCAGCGCCATCGAAGAGGTCGTCATCCCCGTCGGCACCATCCTCAGCAACGCGATGAGCGGCACCAGCCCCGACGTCTTCGGCGGCGCGCGCCAGACCTCCCTCTTCGGCATGGGCGCCGGCGGCGGCAACACCATCGACATCGAGATCTCAGGGCCCAACCTTGCCAACGTCATCGCCGCCGCCGAGATGATGTACGGCATCGCGGGGCAGAAGTACGGCTTCGGCGTCGGCGTGCAGGCCGAGCCCTCCAACTTCAATCTCCAGCAGCCCGAGTTCCGCATCCGCGTCAACCAGGGTGGGCGACGACTCGGGCTCAGCACCAGCGCCGTGGGCACCGGGGTCCGCGCGCTCTTCGACGGCGCGTTCGCCGGCGAGTTCCGACTCCCCGACGACAGCGTCGATCTCGTGCTCGTGCCCACCGGCGGCAGGCTCGAATACAAGGAGCAGCTCGCGTCGGTGCCGATCTGGACGCCCGCCGGTCGGATCGTGCCGCTCGATACGGTCGTCGACCTGGTCCCCGGGCTCGCGCCGCAGCAGATCCAGCGTGTGGAGGAGCTGCCGAGCGTGATCCTGAAGGTCACGCCGCCGCAGGGGCGCGCGCTCGAAGACGTCATGCGCGAGATCCGTCGCGAGATCATCGAGCCCGCGCGGGAGGCGGGGATGATCGATCGCACGATGCGCGTGCGTCTGGAGGGGACGGCCGCCAAGCTCGACGAGGTGACCGCCGCCCTCTTCGGCGCCAACCCGAACCCGCCCGAAGGCGGCAACGGCGGCGCGAACGCCGGCGGGCGTGCGGCGGCGAGTGTGTTCGGGCGCGCCGCGGGCTTCCTGCTGATCGCGCTGGGCATCGCCGGCGCGGTCTACGCCGGCATCAAGGCCGTGCGCCAGAAGAAGGTCTCGCTCGCCTACGGGGCGGCCGGGGCGATCCTGCTCGGTGGCGTGCTCGCGACGCTCACCATCACTTTCGGCGAGAACCCGCAGTTCGTGACGGCGCGCTTCATCTGGGCGCTGGCCGTGACGTACCTGCTGATGTGCGCGCTCTTCGAGAGCTTCGCGTACCCGTTCGTGATCATGTTCAGCGTGCCGCTGGCGGTCGTGGGCGGGTTCGCCGGGCTGAAGATCGTGCACGAGCTGAGCATGCGCGATCCGACGATCGCCCCGCAGCAGCTCGACGTGCTGACGATGCTCGGGTTTGTCATCCTGATCGGCGTGGTGGTGAACAACTCGATCCTGCTGGTCGACCGGGCGTTGCAGCAGATGCGCGGGCAGGACGGCGAGGTCATGAGCCGCTACGACGCGATCGCCTACGCCGTGCGCACGCGGACGCGCCCGATCTTTATGGGCACGATGACCTCGATCGCGGGGATGTCGCCGTTGGTCTTGTTCCCGGGCGCGGGGAGCGAGATGTACCGCGGGCTCGGGTCGGTGGTGATCGGCGGCCTGCTGTGCGCGGCGGTCTTCACGCTGGTGCTGGTGCCGCTGATGTTCAGCCTGATGCTCGACATGATCAGCGGGCTGCGTCAGGCGCTGGGCATGTCGACCGACGCGGTCAGCCGACCCGAGGACGACTGGACCCGCCCGCCGGCGCGCGAGCCCGCCCCGGCGCCCAAGCCGGAGAACGGTCGCGGCATGGTGCCGGCTTAAGCCGTCGTCTCGGCGCGCGGGGCGTGCGTGTCGATGAGCGTCCACAGGCGTTCTGCGGCCCGCGCGTCGGTCTGCGTCCCGCCGATCGCGACCCGCGCGAGATAGCTCGCCCGCCTCGTCCCGTCGCGCTCGGGCGTCGGGGCGACGGTGTGCGTGAGGAAGGCCTCGCCGGTCGCGTTGATGCGCTCGAGCAGCGCCCGCGTCGCGTCGTCGCCCGCTCGGCAGCGGAAGGTCACGAGGCTGAGCGAGCGCGGGAGCGGGAGCTCGAACCGTTCGTCGGCGTGGAGGCGCGCTTCGAGTTTTGCCGCGAGGTCGACGTGGGCCGCGATGTGCGCGCGCAGGCCCGCGAGCCCGTAGTGACGCACGACAAACCAGAGCTTGAGCGCCCGGAACCGGCGCCCGAGCGGGACGTGCCAGTCGCGGTAGTCGATCACCCGCCCGCCCTCGCTCGCGGCGTTGCGCAGGTACTCCGGCGTGATCGACATCGCCCCGGTCAGTGATCGTCGGTCGCGCGTCCAGAACAGGTCGCAGTCGAAGTTGGTCAGCAGCCACTTGTGCGGGTTGACGCAGAGGCTGTCGGCCTGCTCGACGCCGTCGAGCATCCCGCGGTGCTCCGGGCAGACCAGCGCGGCCCCGCTCCACGCGGCGTCGACGTGCAGCCAGGGCGAGCCGGCCTCCGGGTGCGCCTGCGCGCGCACGGCCTCCGCGATCGCCCGCACCGGGTCGAACGCGCCCGTCCCGGTCGTGCCGAGTGTCGCCGCGACAAACGCCGGCACGCGCCCACGCGCGACGTCCTCCCGCATCATCGACGCGAGTGCGCCCGCGTCCATGCGGAGCTGGTCGTCGGTCGGCACGAGGCGCACGCGCTCGCGGTCATCGGCCGACCGCGCCACGCTCGCGACCATCGCCGCTTTGACGATCGAGCTGTGGCTCTGCTCGGAGGTGTAGCACGTGAAGACCGGGTCCGGGGCATTGTGGTCCGGGGCGGGGCGTGCCCCGGCGAGCGCGCGTCGGCAGCGGTCTCGCCCGGCGACGAGGGCCGCGAGCGCCCCCTCGCTCGCGGTCCCCTGGATCACGCCCCCGCCGAGGCGTCCGTGGTTGTCCGCGTCGGAGCGGAAGCACGCGGGGAGCCCGAACGCCTCGGCGAGCCAGTCCAGCATCCGCGTTTCGAGCTCGGTGACCGCCGGCCCGGTCGACCAGAGCATGCCCTGCGCGCCCAGCCCGGCCGAGACGAGCTCGGCGAGGATCGCCGGCCCGCTCGCGTTGCACGGGAAGTAGCCGAAGAACCCCGGGTGCTGCCAGTGCGTCATCCCCGGGAGGATCACGCGGTCCAGGTCGCCCACGATCGCGTCCCAGTCCCCCTCGCCCTTCTCCGGGGGCGAAAAAGGCACCTTCCCCGCGACCTCGCCCGGCTCCACGCCGGGCGTGATCCGTCGCTCGCCGACGGTCTCCAGATAGCTCGCGACCCAATCGACCAGCTCGTGACCGACGCGGCGGAAGGTCTCGGACGACATGTGCGGCACAGGATCAGGCATGGGGCAAGCGTAGCGAGGGGGCGAAAAAAAGCCGCAGGCTTGGAGGCCCGCGGCTGATCGTGCGTTCGGTGGTGGCTGCGTCCGGGTCCGGGCGAGAGGTTTTTACTCGCCGCGGGTGATGACGGGCTCGTCGGGCGGGTACTCGACGCCCGGGCGGACGTGCATCTCGATCCGCCGGGCCTCGGCCGGGGGGACGAGCAGCGTGTTGTTCTTGCGCCCGAAGCGGGTGTTGGCCTCGTACATGTCCCAGCGCATCATCGCCGGGGTGATCGGGTTGTCCTTCTCCCGGTTCTCGTAGAAGCGGAACGTGAGCTGCTGCCCGACCGGCACGTCGACCGCCCAGACGATCTCGCCCGTCCGCGTATCGACGAGCTCGACCGTCTTCGGGCTGTGCGGGTAGGAGATGTAGGTGAACTGATCAATCGAGTATTGCGACCCGGCGGGGCGGTAGGGACCGGCGAAGCAGCCGGCGAGCGTGGCGGTGAGGCCGACCGACACGGCGGCGGCGGCGAGCGTGGCGAGGCGTCGGGTCGTCATGCGTCGGTCTCCGGGCACAAGGCGGGGCGATGCGCCCCGCTCGGACAACAAGAAGGGTCTGGGCTGAGTGTATCGGCCCAGACGGACGGGGCGCGTGAGGGCCGCCGAAGGGTTCCTTGTCCCCATCCCGGCGTATCCTCCGTCGACGGTCAGGCGTACGCCCGAGAACCCCCGCGGGGTCGCGGATCGTCCCCGCAACCCCGCGGCTCGCGCCGTGAGATCGCTTCATACCCCCTGAAACCGGTTGAGAGGACGCGATGTCCGAGCCGAACGCGTCGGGTGACACCCCCCATCCCGTTCCGACGACCGAGCGGGGCGCCCCGTTCCGCATCGGGCACGGATACGACCTGCACCGCCTGGAGCCGATGGGGCATGGCTCGCCCGCGGCGACGGGCAAGGGGCAGCCCGTCCGCCCCCTGGTCCTCGGCGGGGTCCGCCTCGAGCACGACCGCGGGCCTGTCGGGCACTCCGACGGCGACGCGCTCTACCACGCCGTCACCGACGCGCTGCTCGGCGCGATCGCGGAGCCGGACATCGGGCAGCTCTTCCCGGACACCGACCCGCGCCACGACGGCGCGGATTCGCGGGTGTTCGTAGAAGAAGCGGTACGCCGCGTCCGGGCGGCGGGGTACGCCGTGGGCAACCTCGACGCGACGGTGATCCTGGAGCGTCCGAAGCTCGGGGCGCACAAGGCGGCGATGCGGGCCAGCCTCGCCGGCCTGCTGGGGGTGGACGTGTCGCGGGTGAACGTCAAGGGCAAGACGCACGAGCGCGTCGACGCGGTGGGGGAGGGGCGGGCGGTCGAGGTCCACGCGGTGGTGGTGCTGGTCCGCGGCTGATCTCTCGGGCATCGGGTGCGTCGGCGTGGGCGCGAGACCCCTAACATTTCCTGATGAGCGACCTCTGGCAGGATCGTCGTGCGGCGCAGCGTCGGCGGGCCGAGCCGCTGGCGGTGCGCGTGCGCCCGCGGACGCTGGACGAGGTGGTGGGGCAGCGTCACCTGCTGGCGCCGGGGAAGCTGCTGCGCCGGATGCTCGAGGCCGACGCGATCACGAGCCTGATCCTGCACGGGCCGCCGGGGACGGGCAAGACGACGCTCGCCGAGCTGATCGCGGGGTACACCAAGCGGCATTTCGAGCGTGAGAACGCCGCGAGCGTGGGCGTGAAGCGGATCCGGGAGATCGCCGACCAGGCGTCGGCGAGGCTCGAAGACTCCGGGCCGCGGACGATCCTGTTTCTCGACGAGATCCACCGCTTCACCCGCGCGCAGCAGGACGTGCTGCTCGGCGACGTGGAGCGCGGGACGCTGACGCTGATCGGCGCGACGACGGAGAACCCGTTGTTTGCGTGCAACTCGGCGCTGGTGAGCCGGAGCACGCTGTTCCGCCTGGAGCCGCTGACGGAGGACGAGATCGGCGAGGTGGTGCGCCGGGCGGTGCGCGACCCGGAGCGGGGGTTCGGGAAGCTGGCAATCGAGCTGCAGGATGAAGCCGTGCGGGTGTGGGCGATCAAGAGCGACGGCGACGCACGGCGCGCGCTCACGGCGCTCGAGGTCGCGGTGCTCAGTTCGAGCGCGGGCGAGGGACAGAAGATCGTCATCGATCGCGCGGTGGCGGAGGACTCGATCCAGCAGAAAGCGGCCGTCTACGACCACACCGGGGACGAGCACTACGACGCGGCGAGTGCGCTCATCAAGAGTGTTCGCGGGTCGGACCCGGACGCGGCGGTCTATTGGATCGCGCGGATGCTGGAAGCCGGGGAGGATCCGCGGTTCATCGCGCGACGCCTGGCGATCCTTGCGAGCGAGGACGTGGGCAACGCCGACCCGCGGGCGATCGGGCTGGCGCTCGACGCGTGGCATGTGGTGGAGCGCGTGGGGATGCCCGAGGCGCGGATCACGCTGGCGCAGGCCGCGATCTATATGGCCCTTGCGCCCAAGAGCAACGCGTCGTACCTGGCGATCAAGGCGGCCGAGACCGACGTGCGCGAGGGTCGGACGGTCGCGGTGCCGATGCACCTGCGGGATCCGAACTCCTCGCCGATCACGCAAGCGGGCGAGGACGCGAGCGTGCGCATGCGGGAACGCCGGGGCGAGCGGTACGCGTATTCGCACGACGCGGGCAAAGGCGAAGGACAGCGCTTCGAGGGCGGCGTGACGGGTCAGGACTACCTCGGCGTGGATGCGCGGTACTACGAGCCGACGCCGCACGGGATGGAGAAGATCCTGAGCGAGCGGCTGAAGGAGATCCGGGCGATCCGGGCGAAGCTGCGGGATCGGCCGGAACGCTGAGTGTTCGGATTGACCTGATCTGTTGGGTGCCCCGGAAACGCGGAGCCGCCGCGGCGGAGCTTTTCCGGGACTTCTGATTCTTCCTCGCTCCGGACGCCGTCCGCCCTCGGCATGGAAAAGCTCCGCCCCTTTGGGGCTCCGCGTTTCCATGGCACCGGACGCTGGGTATTTCCATGACGCCGTTGGTGAAGGGCGGGAGACGGTGTGGTTTCGCGCAAGGGATGCGCGTTCACGGATCTTCCGGGGGTTCGTGTCGTGCGGCCGATAGCGTGGGTGTGATCCGGAGTCCTGTCCTGATGAGCACGCGCCCGGGTGCCGCCAAACCTGCCGCCCGACAGGCCGCCCGCGAGCGCCTGCGTGCGCTCGATGCGGACGCGAGGCGCGACGCCTCGGCCCGCATCTGCGCGCACATCGCCGCCCGTGAGGGCGAGCTGCGCGAAGCCGCGGCTCGGGTGGGCGGGGGCGAGGCGGTCGCGATGCTCTATCTGCCCTTGCCGGGCGAGGTGGACGTCGAGCCGGTCGCCCGGCGGTGGCTGGGCGCGGGGTGGACGGTGTGTTTCCCTCGGGTGGACTGGGGGTCGGGGGCGATGGAGGCGGCGGCCGTCTCCGGGGTGGGGGGGCTGGAGTCGGAGCTGGAGGTGTCGGAGCACGGGGTTCGGGTGCCGGGTGCGGGGTGCCGCGGGGTGGCGATTGAACGGGTGGGGCTCGTCCTGGCGCCGGGGCTGGCCTTTGATACCCGGGGGGGTCGGCTGGGGCGTGGCGGCGGGTTCTACGACCGCTTCCTGTCTCGGCTTACGATCGGGGCGCGTGTCATCGGGGCGGCGTTCGCGGCTCAGGTTGTCGAGCGCGTGCCGATCGAGGCGCACGACCGCGTGATGGACGCGGTGGTGACGGAACAGGGCTGGTGGGCCGGCGGAGTCGGTCCGACCGATTGAACAGGTGAACCGATCGCGCGGGTGTTGGGGCCGGCGCGTGGAGCGGGCGGCGGCGGGTGAAGCCGCGGCCCGGAATCGCAGACGGAAGGAGCCGAGACAATGCTGCCATCGCAGACCGCACGAGCGAGCGGGGGCGCCCGCGGGGGTGTGTACGGGCGACGACGCAAGCGGGGCAAGGGCCCCGGCGGGCTGCCGCTCCCGGTGGGGCTGGTCGTGCTCGCGCTGCTGATCGGCGGCGGGTGGCTGGTCTTCGGGTGGGTCTCCGGCTCGGGCGGGAGCGGGGGTGGCGACGGGGTCGAGGTCGCGGCGGCGACGATGACCACCGGCGACACGAGCCGCGAACGCACGAACCCTGTGACTGGGCCGGTGACCGGGCGCGAGACGTCGCGATCGGCTGAGCCCGCGCCGATTGTGGAGCGTCCGGTCGAGCCGCCGGTGGAGACGCTGTCGCAGAGCCGCGAGCGGTCGACGAGCCCGGCTCCGGTGGAGCGGGCGCGTCCCGAGCCGTCGCGCGAGGACACGACGACGACCGACCGCGCGCGCACGGACCCGGCGCGCACCGAGACGCCCCGCACGGAGCCCGCGCGCACCGAGCCGACGCGGACGGCGACGCCCTCGTCGCGTCCCTCGGCCCCCGCGCCGAGCGGGACGACCGCCGAGGCGGCGATCCAGGACGCCGAGCGATTGATCCGGGCCAACCGCCCGGTCGAGGCGCGCCAGGTGCTCAACGCGGCGTTGATGCGGACGGGTCGGAACGGCTCCGGGGCGGCGGCGCTCCGCCAGCGCCTGGGGGCGATCGCTGAGGACGTGACCTTCAGCCCGCGCGTCTACGACGCGGACCCGCTCACGATGACCTACGAGGTGCAATCGGGCGACACGCTGGCGCGGATCGCGAACCGGATGGGGCTGGCGATCGACTGGCGCCTGATTCAGCGCGTGAACCGGATCAGCGACCCGCGCCGGATCCGCGTGGGGCAGCGGCTGAAGCTGGTGCGCGGGCCGTTCCATGTGGTGGTGGATAAGAGCCACTACCGCCTGGACCTGTACGCGGGCCCGCCGGACGTGGAGAGCGAGTGGGTGTTCATCCGCTCGTTCACGGTGGGTCTGGGCGAGGGGGATTCGACGCCGATCGGCGAGTTTGTGGTGCGTCAGGACAGCAAGCTGATCAACCCGCACTGGGTGAACCCTCGGACGGGCGAGCGTTTCCATGCCGACGACCCGCTGAACCCGATCGGTGAGCACTGGATCGGGATCGAGGGCGTGGGCCCGTACTCGGTGCACACGGGGTACGGGCTGCACGGGACGATCGAGCCGGAGAGCATGGGGCAGCAGATGTCGATGGGGTGCGTGCGCCTGCTGCCGGACGACATCGAGCTGGTGTACGAGCTGCTGGCGGAGGGGATCAGCCGCGTGGTGATCGTGCCGTAGTGGTGCGGGGTTGGTGAATGAATGCGACGGCCCGGCGCTTGCGCCGGGCCTTTTTTTAGCCGGCGAGCTTGTCGTTGGGCAGGTCGCCGGGCTCGGCGGTGCTGACGGCGGCCCGTGCGATCGCGATCATGGCGGTTTCACGGTTTTGTGCCGTGCCAAAGTGAAACAGGCGTTGGCGCGCCGCCCGTGCTCGGTGCTCATCGCGCTGCGCGTCGGTCGCGAGCGGGCCCGGGGGCGGGTCGTAAACCGGATCGAGGATGAGCTGAGCCGAGCGGAGATCCATCAGCACCCGCGACCCGCGGAGGTCGATCGATTCCACGCTCGGACGCGGCCCGACACCCCAGCCCAGTGTCGGTACGCGCATGATGTCCACACGCCCCGGCACCACGCGGAGATACGTTCGAGGGTGAAGCAGCAATGCAAGCGATGCTCCACCCAAGGCCAGTATTGCCAGCGTCTGCATCCAGCCGGGTGTCATAAATGACATAGGTACGCCCCAGGCCATCAGCAACAGCAGCCACAGTGGGTTGACGCACGAGAGAATCGACGATACATCCGCACTCTTCGAGACTTTCGACCCTCCCTTTCTCGATGTCATCGGCAGTGACGAGCGTAGTACGCGAAACATCATCGGTTCGAACGACTCGTCACGGAGCGGAAGTAGTTGGCGACGCTGGTCGGCGTAAAGCGCGATGTTGACACGGGAATCTGGATCGGGCTTCTTGGAAACCGGCGCGAGCGAAGTGCTGCGAAAATAGGTACGAAACGCCTTTCCACCGAGCACACCGAATGCCACCAAGTGAAGCGCGAGTGATGGCCATATATAAACCTCGAACGGGATGAAGGTCATCGATTCAATCATCGCCGTCACAAATAGTAGTACGTTGAGCGTAAACACCATCTGTGGGAGCAACACGATCACCAAGGGCGGTACGCGGTGCAACATCGGCGACGTGCGGCACAACGTCACATCCTTGGGCACATTGTCTGGCGTGCCCGAGTTTGCTGGAAGCGCCTGCGAAGCGGAAGCGTTGGACGTCATGCGGAGCAGCATACTCGGCCGCCTCGCTCATGCCCAGGACACGGGCTCAGTGCTTGCAACGCTAGCGGCTCGCCGATGCGGGCGACAGAGTTCGTCAGGAGCGTCGGTAGAGACGGGCCGGAGGCCCATCCCACCAAGCATCGGAAGTCTCGATGCGATCGCTGTTCAATAGAACCTACGCCGCGGCGTTGAGGCCGGTGAGTCGGGCGCAGGCGCTGAGGAGGTTGCTGAGTTCGACTCGGGCGTCTTCGGTGCTCATGTTGTGGGCGATGGCTTGCCCGGCGGTTTCGGCGATGCGTGCGAGGTCGCCTTGGCCGAAGCAGGGGGCGGTGCCGCTGATGCGCATGCAGGTTGCGTAGCAGGCCATGGCGTTTTTCTGTTGGATCGCCTGGGCGAGTTCGCGGGCGCAGCGTCGCATCTGTGCGAAGAACTGGGCGGCGAGCTCGGGGGGGACGCCGTTGGTGCTGGTGGGGGCGGTGCCGGGCGAGCCCGGGGTGAGCAGGTACTCCGCGAGCACGCGGAGCAGCAGTTCCTGGCTGATCGGCTTGGCGATGAAGGCGTCGGCCCGGGCGCGGTGCACGGCGTCCCGCCCGATCGGGCTCTTGTCCGAGCTCATGAGCACGACGGGGGCGTGCACGCCTTCGGCCCGCAGGCGGGTGACGAGCTCGGCCCCGTTCATGTCCGGGAGGTGAAAGTCGGCGAGCACGGCCGTCACCCCGGTGGAGGCGATCACGATCGCCTCCTCGCCGGAGGTGCACTCGGCGATGCGGACGTGCGTCTCCCGCATGAAGTGGCGGACGATCTCGCGGTCGAGTTCGCCCGCGTCGGCGAGGAGGATGCGACCGGTCAGCGTCGACGGGTCGACGTTCTCAAGGCTGTAGTACGACGCGAGGGGGTCGGGCTCGAGGAAGTCCTTGATATTGATCGGTTCGTCGAAACGGACGCCGATCTCGTGGACGACGCCGGTGAGGTGCTTGCAGTGCATGATGGTGCCGGCGAGCTCGGCGTGTCCGCGCGTGCGGTGCGGGAGCTGGACCCGGCAGGCGGTGTTGGGATGGACGTAGGACCGGTGCAAGAGGCTCGCGCCGCCCTGGCTGATGTTACGACAGGCGACGACGAGCTCGAGGCAGCCGCCCGCCGGCTGCTCGAGTTGCAGCATCACGCTCTCGGTGAGGAAGGGCCATCGCGCGTGGACGCGCTTGCGCACCGATTTCTTCACGTTCTTTTTCCCGGCGTTCTTGCCGGTCGCGGTGCCGCGCTGGCATACCCCCTGCGGGCGGTCGCCCGCGTCGAGCGCGCCGAGCAGCTTGCTCAGCTCGCGCTCGCGCATGCCGATCGAGTTCACACGGCCGCTCGAATGGTTGGGGTGCGATCCGCTCATCCCTGGCCTCCCGCACCGTCCCGCGCGGCTGGGGCGAGGGCGTGCGGGCGAGTCATCGGCCGATTCCCCACGCTGGCGGGGCGGAAGGCGGGATGGTGCGGGCGGGCGGCTTCCGTTTGCGCCGGGTGCACCGGAGAAGGGGGGAGCGTTCGCGCGGGGCGGGCCGATAACGGGCGGGACGGCGCCGGAGGTTCGGTTCTGTTTGCCGGCTCGGTTGAGCGGACGTCTGTCCCGCCTTGGAGCGTCGGAGAGACGGGCCGGAGGCCCATCCCACCAAGATTTAGAAGATGGGCTCGATCTGGCAAACAGAACTTAGACGTCGAGGTTCTTCACTTCGAGCGCGTGGTCCTCGATGAACTTGCGGCGCGGCTCGACCTGCTCGCCCATGAGCGTGCTGAACAGGTACTCGGCCTCCTGGCCCATGTCCCATGTCACGCGGAGGAGCGTGACATGGGAC
>JBJHBZ010000043.1:0-23037 GCA_050485765.1 Phycisphaerales bacterium
CCTCCTCCCCTGAATGCCCTCCCCCGCCCCAGCGGGGGAGGTGTCGGCGAAGCCGACGGAGGGGGTCCGGCGGAAATCACCAAAATCACAAAGCACCAAAGGCCCAGATCCAGAAACACAGTTCCGGATGTGCCACGGACCTCTTCCGAGAGGTTAGTGCGCCCCACACAAAAACACTGACCTTGCAGACAAGGTCAGTGGCACATCAACTCACCCATCTCCGATCCCTTTCCCTCCCCCGCCCCGGCGGGGGAGGTGTCGGCGAAGCCGACGGAGGGGGTCACTCTCCCCTCTCCCCTCTCCCCTCACCCTCACACCCCCGCCCAGGCCCGCACCCGTCGCACAATGACGACCACGGCGTCCGCCGCACGCACCCGCCCTGTGCTCACAACCAACGCCTCGGCCGAGCTCACGCTCGGCTGCACGCGCACCCGCCCCGCCCCCGCCCGGTACACCCGCGCCACCACCCGCCCCTTCGCCCCGTGCAGGCGGAGCACCCGCAGCGAGCCGTCCGCCCAGCCGCTCTCGCCGCCCGGCGACGACGGGCTCGCGATCACCAGGTCCCCGTCCTCCACGTCCGGCGACATCGTGCCGCCCACCACGCGCACGGCGTACGCGTCCGCGTCCTCCACGCCCGGCGTCACCAGCACCGAACCCATGCCCGCCTCCCCCCCGTCCGCGGGCGCCTCCGACCCGGCCGCCCGCGCCTGCCCGATCACCGGGATCTCCAGCGCCAGCGGGCGGGTCTCCGTCGGCTCGGGGGCGGCGTGGTGGGGGCCCAGGCGCCCGCCGCCGAGCCGGGCCGCCAGGCGATGGGCCTCGCCGCTCGCCAGCGCCTGGGCGAGCGCCCCTTCCAGACGCCCCCGGTCGTCGACCGCGCTCTCGGCGACCATCGTCGCCAGGCGTCGCGCCTCGTTCACCATCGATCGAACATGGCGCAGCTCTTCTCGGACGCTCCGCGGCGTGCGTTCGACCCGCGCCGCCGCCAGCAGTCGCCCGTCTCGCACCGCCAGCGCCCGCTCGATCGCGCGGACAAGATCCTCCTGAGGCGGGGGCTTGTGCCCGGTCTCGATCGCCGATAAATAGCTCTTAGCGCACCCGACCCGCTCGCCGAGCGCGGCGAGACTCAGGCGCAACGCGCGACGACGATCGCGCACCAACGCGCCGAACGGGATGCTCGATGGGTGTGCCGGCACGGTCTGCTCCGACAGTGACGTCTCGTGTGCGCCGCTTTGTCGCGTTACCATACAGACCCCTTGTGTTTCGTGCGCCAATTGGTAGAACTATCGACGCAATGTTCTCTGATCAGTGAACACAAGTCTGTGTTTCTGATCCGAATTCGCCACAAAACCGTGCTTGGGGCGCGTCGCCTCCGGCCGACGGACGGCGCGGCTTGCAGGGGAGGTGCCACGATGGCTGCACGAGGGGATCGGCACGCGGCTCTGGACGCGGGCGTGGAATCGGACCTCCGACGACGCCGACGACGCGAGCACACCGCTCGTCTCGTCGAGCGGGCCGTCTGGCTCCCGCCCCGGGATCGAGCCCTCGTCGAAGCCGTCTTCCGAGACGGGCACCCCGTCACCGACCTCGCCCGCCTCACCGGCGACTGCCCCCGGAGCCTCCGGCGCCGCGTCCGACAGCTCGCCGCCCGCCTGACCAGCCCCAGGTTCCTCTTTGTGGTCCATCACCGCGACCTGTGGACGAACTCGCGCCGCCGCGTGGGCACGGCCTGCTTCATCGAGGGGCTCAGCCTCCGCGCCGCCGCACGCGAGCTCCAGATGAGCCTGCACACCGTCCGCCGGCACACCGACGCGATCGAGGCGGCGTACGAGACCGTTCTCGCCGCCGCCCGCACCGCGCCCCCGACGCGGACCAGCGGCTCGTCGTCCAACTCCGAACGCCGAACCGGCGTGCCGCACCCCGAGACACCCCGCACGGGCGCGATCGGCACGCCCCGCCCCGTCCCGCACGGGGTGCGCCCGTGAGCCGGCGGGAGGTCGTGCTCGACGCGCCGCCGTCCGAGCACGCCCGCGCGGTGGCGGCGATGTTCGGGCTCGCGCTCCGCGTGCGCCGCGCCGGCGCCGCGCACGCCAGCGCCGAAGCGCAAGCGATCGCGTCGCGACTCGAGCGGCGCCTCGCTCCGGGCGTGGTCGTCGCGATCGTCGGCCCGAGCGGGAGCGGGAAGTCCTCGGCCCTGCGCGAGCTGCGCCGACGCCTCGGTGGCGCCGTGGTCGAGCCCCGGCCCGTCCCGGGACGCCTCGCGCCCATCGACGCCGTCCGCGGCAGTGTCGGCGAACGGCTGCGCCGCCTGACCCGCGCGGGGCTCGCGGACGCGACGGTGCTGGCGCGCCCCGCGCGCACGCTGAGCGACGGGGAGCGGTGGCGCCTGACGCTCGCGGTGGCGCTGGCGCGGGCGGAGAAGGCCGCGGGTGTGCGCACGCGCACGACGCTGCTGGCCGACGAATTCGCCGCGTCGCTCGACCCGGTAACCGCGCGCACGGCCGCGGCGCTCGCCGCCCGCGCCGTGCGCACGGGCGGGCGCATCGCGATGGTCGTCGCGACGGGGCGGCGCGAGCTGCTGGGCGCGCTCCAGCCGGACACGGTGGTCCGGCTCGAACTCGGCGGCGGGTGGCGATTCGACACACGAACGAACGGGGGTGAAACGTGCGCCTGAACCGATGCGAAACGCGCGATCACACACCGGCGACGCACGCGGCCCTGCCCGGCGGCGTGCGCCTGGCGATCGGCGCGGGCACCCGCCAGGCGTACGCGGCGCTGGCGCGGTTTCACTATCTCGCCGGCGCGCCGGCCGTCCCCGCGGGCGTCCGCGTCGCGATCGACGCCGACCGCGCCATGCTCGCGGGCGTGCTCGTGCTCGCGATGCCGACGCTCAACGGCGTGTGGCGAAACCTCGCCTGGCCCGGGCGTTACACCGGTGTGGACAGGCACGAATCGGCCGCGAGGCTCAACCGCGAGGTGCGGTGCATCGCGCGGGTGATCGTCGATCCGCGCTACCGGGGGCTCGGCGTCGCGCGGGCGCTGGTCCGTGCGTATCTCGACGCGCCGCTCACGCCCGCGACCGAGGCGATCGCCGCGATGGGCTCGGCGTGCGGGTTCTTCGCCGCCGCCGGGATGACCGCGTACCCGCTCCCCGTGCATGAGGGCGACGCGCGCCTCATCGACGCGCTCGAAACCCGCGGCATCGAGTCGGCGCTGCTCGGCGACCGCGCCCGCCAGCGCGCCGCCGCGGGCGACCCGATGCTCGTCCGCGAGCTCCGCCGATGGGCCCGGTCGCGCACGCCGACGCGGGCGCTCGCGGCGGCGTCTCCCGCGCTGCTCGCGTGCGAAGCCGCACGCCGCCTGAGCGTCCGACCCCTCGCGTATGCGCACACGGCGTGCCCCGGGCTGGGAAGGGTGAAGGAGCCCAACCCATGCAAGGACGCACCCGGCGCGAAGGACCGCGCCCCGACGCCACGTACAACGACAAGCACGAGCGCGAGCAGCATCACGCCAGCATTGCCCACGACCGGATCCCGGAACCCGCCGAGCCGCGCCCGCCGGGCGAGCTCCCGCACGCGCTGACGTTCTTCCTCACCGCCGACGAGCGCACGGCGGTGCTGCGCCGTCTCCGTCGGCACGGGCGCCGTCGCGCCCCGGCCCTGCTCGCCGCGCTCGGCCTCGAGCCGCCCGCGGAAGGCGGTGCGCCGTGAGCGAGGCGTTCGAGATCGACCCGAGCACCCCGCCGCGGACGCGGGGCGAGCTGCACGCGTTCGTCCGGCGCGCCTTCGGCGTCACGCTGGCGCGCGAGGCGCTCCTCGCCGGGCACCAGGCCCCGTTCGGCTACGTCGCGCACGCCTACTTCGAAGGACGCGGCTCGTTTGCGCCCGAGCTCGAGCCGCCGACCGGTTTCGACCGCGCGTTCCAGCGCGAGAACGGGCCGATCGACTCCGTCGTCTGGGCCAACCGCGGCGGGGGCAAGACCTTCCTCGGCGCGGTCGCGACGGCGCTCGATCTGATTTTTAAACCCGGGATCGAGATCCGCGTGCTCGGCGGCTCGCTCGAGCAATCCCGGCGCATGCACGAGCACCTCCGCGCCCTGTTCGAGCGCGAGCACCTCGCCCCCTTGGTGGACGGGCGGATCACCGAGAAGCGACTGCGACTGACCACCGGCGGCAGGGCCGAGATCCTGGCGCAGAGCCAGGCGTCGGTCCGCGGCACGCGCGTGCAGAAACTCCGCTGCGACGAGGTGGAGCTGTTCGACCCGCTCGTGTGGGAGGCCGCCCAGCTCGTCACGCGCTCCCGCGACATCCCCACGCCCGACGGGCTCGGCGTGCGCGGGAGCGTCGAGTGCCTCAGCACGATGCACATCCCCCACGGGCTGATGTTCGACCTGGTCAAGGCCTGCGCCGAGGGGCGGCGCACGCTGTTCAAGTGGGGCGTGGTGGACGTGCTCGGCGCGTGCGACGACCGCGAGCGCGCGTGCCGGGGCGATGGGGACCTGGAGGGCGACTGCCCGCTGCTGGGCGAGTGCGCGGGGCGGGCGAAGGCGCGCGACGGCGCGGGCGCCCCGGCGGGGCACGTCTCGGTGCGCGACGCGATCGACATGAAGGCCCGCGTCGGCTTGCCGGTGTGGGAGGCCGAGATGCTCTGCCTGCGCCCGACGCGGACGCACGCGGTGCTGCCGGAGTTCGACCCGCGGGTCCACGTGATCGACAGCCTGCCGCCGGGGCGGGAGCAATGGGCGTGGATCGGGGGGATGGACTTCGGCTACCGCGGCGCGACGGTCGTGCTCTGGGCGTGCGTGCGCCCGGGGGACGGGGCGATCTTCGTCGCGTTCGAGCGGGTGGAGACGGAGGTCGTGCTCGGCGAGCACGTCGCGGCGATCGTCGGGTCCGGGATGCCGACGCTCGCGTGGCTCGGGGTCGACCCGGCCGGGCGCCAGCGCAACGACCAGACCGGGCTCAGCCCGGTGCAGGTGCTGACCAGGGCCGGGCTGCGCGTGCGCTCGCGGAAGATCGGGCTGCACGAGGGGATCCAGCTTCTTCGCGGGCGGCTGAAACCCGCGAGTGGGGAGCCGCGGCTGTTCGTGCATCGCCGGTGCGCGCGCCTGATCGAGTGCCTGGAGCGGTACCACTACCCGGCGGATCGCCCGCACGAGCTGAAGCCGGAGAAGGACGGGCACGACCACGCGGTGGACGCGCTGCGGTACATGGTGCAGAACGCCGAGGCGCAGGGGGCGCGGGCGGGGAGTTATTTGTGAGAGCTCAGAACTCGAAGCTCGGAGCAGCGGATCGAATCGCACAGCGGACACAGTGCGACGCGCTGCGCCCATCGCGCCATCCGATCCGCTGCTCTGAGTTCTGAGATCCGAGATCTTCTTAACCCGGCATCGGCGTCAGCAGGGGGAGCAGGACGAGGACGAAGATGTAGCCGGCCAGGGCGAGGGCGATCATGCCGAGGATGACCTGGGCGGTCATCTTCAGGACGCTCGGCCAGAGCTCGGCGAGGTTGTCGAGTCGGACGGCGCGGTACACGACGCTGATGCCGAAGGCGAGCGGGATGAGCAGGAAGAACCAGGCGTCGTGGATCCAGGGGATCCAGACGTCGACGGGGTCGATGAACGGGCGGTAGCTGAAGGCGGGGAGCATGGCGTGTGTCATGCGCGTCCCCCGCGGAGTCGGTGGAGCGGGGGGAGGAGGGCGTCGAGGACGACGATGACGTTGAGGAAGCCGGCGAGGGTGGTGAAGAGGGTGCCGAGCTCGTGGACTTTGGCGAGGCTCTTGACCTTGGGTGGTCGGTCGTTGGGGTTGGCGGGGTCGAGGAGTCGCGCGGAGCCGTCGGGCTCGCGGGCCTCCATGGGCCATGCGGAGCGGAGGCGTGCGTCTTCGACGATTTTGAAGCGGGATTGGTGGACGCGGTCGGTGATGAAGGCGACGGGCCCGACGGCGGCCTGTCCGAGGAACCAGAGGCGGCTGTCGCGGCTGTCGACGACGTCGATGCCGCCGATGAACAGGCCGGAGAAGAAGAGCCCGAGGACGCCTGCGGCGATGACGATCCCGCGGGTGATCTGCCCGAGGGCGACGTGCCCGAGCCCCGGGAGGGCGCAGGCGAGGAGCCCGGCGACGGGCCTGAAGGCGGTGGGTGGGTGCTCGTGTTTGGGGTGTGGGTCGGGGTCGCCTGGCATGGGCGAGAGTGTAGGGTGCGGCGGGGTCGTTGACAGGGCGTCGGAGGTTTGTAGTGTACGGCGGGTTGCGGGGTGGCTACCCTGAGCCGCGCCGACCGGGAGGGAGCGTCGGCGTGATTGGAAGCAAGCCCGCCCCGTGTGTGTTCCGGGTCGGGCGGCGTCGGCGCCGATCGGGTTGGCGCGGCGTGCGGTCGGGATTTTGACATCGGTCCTGAGGACCTTGAATCACGGGTGGCGACGATGGCAGACGTGTTGATCGGTGGTGCGTGGTCGTCGGGGGTGTTCGGCGCGGGGTTTGTGCCGGGCGCGGCGGTGGAGCCGACGGATCCGTGGGGGGCGAGCGGCTGGGGTTCTTCGGACCGTTGGTCGCCCTCGGGCGGGGTCTCGGTGCTCCCGGAAGCGGGGGTCGGGGACGAGGACGAGGACGAAGATGAGGATTTTCTCGTCGATGACGACGAGGACGAAGATGAGCGATTTGAGGATGAGGACGAATTTGACGACGACGACCTCCTCGAGGACGACGACGACGAGGACGACCTCGACGGGGACGAGGATCTGGACGATGACGACCTCTGAGGCCTGAGCCGGGGCGCCCGCGTTGTGCGGGCGTGTGCGTTGTCGGCCTCAGGGAGGACGGCGACGATGCCGAGGTCGAGCAGCAGCAAAGCCGGCGGATCGGGTGGGACGCCGGACCGAGCCCGCGGGGATACGCCCGCGGGGACGCCCGGTGGCGTGGTGGATCGCCGGTCCGGGCTGGATCGGCGCGAGGTGGAGGCGCAACGCCGCGCCCTGCTGGGCGAGGGCTCGGCGACGGGCGGCGACGGCGGCGCGGGCGACGGTGGGGGGCCGACGGGCCTGGAGCGTCGCCGGGGTCCGGGGCGTCGTCTGAGCGATTTCACCAAGCGTGCCGAAGAGGGCGAGATGACGCCGGAGCAGTTCCTGTTCCTGGTGGCGATCGACGAGTTCAAGAAGGCGAACCAGGTGACGTTCCCGACGTGGACGGACGTGCTGGAGGTGATCCGCCTGCTGGGGTACCGGAAGACGATGGGGAGCGAGTTGAACCTGCCGCGGGCCGAGGATTGGCGGGAGCGTGCGGACACGCCGAGCAACGTGCGCCCGCAGGGTTGGGAGCGTCGGTTCCGTCGCCCGGAGGACGCGCTGGACGCGGAACTGGCGGCGGATGAGGACGAGTCGCGGGGGCGTCGGGCGGCCTGAGCGGGGATCGGTCTTTTGTGTGGATCCATGGAGCGACCCGGGCGGGTGACGTCCGGGTCGTTTTTGTGCGCCCGGGATGCGGGTCGGGGCGGTGGTCGTGGTGGGGGGTCGGTTCTATCCTTTCGGCCCTTGGCCGCGGGACGCGGCTCGGGCGTCGGGCGGGTTGCATCCGTCCCGGCGACTCACCCGGAGATTGGGACCGCTTTCGAGGAGCTTCGCGGCATGGCGACAGGCACGATCACCCAGGTCATCGGTTCGACGTTCGACGCCCAGTTCCCGGAAGACCGCCTCCCGGAAATCTACAACGCGATCCTGATCGATCAGGACACCCCGAGCGGGCGCGTCAAGCTCACCGGCGAGGTGCAGCAGCACCTCGGCGGCGGGCAGGTCCGCGCGGTGGCGCTGGGCTCGACCGACGGGCTCCGGCGCGGAATGACCGTCGCCAACACCGGCGGGCCCGTCACGGTGCCCGTCGGCGAGGGCGTGCTGGGGCGGGTGTTCAACCTGCTCGGCGACCCGATCGACGGCAAGCCCCCCGTCGAGGGCGCGGACCGCCGCCCCATCCACCGCGAGCCGCCCGAGTTCAGCGCGCTCAACCCCAAGACCGAGATCCTGCCCACGGGCATCAAGGTCATCGACCTGCTCTGCCCGTTCGTCCGCGGCGGCAAGATCGGTCTGTTCGGCGGCGCCGGCGTCGGCAAGACCGTCATCATCCAGGAAATGATCGCACGCGTCGCGCGTGAGTTCGGCGGGTACAGCGTGTTCTGCGGCGTCGGCGAGCGGACGCGCGAGGGCAACGACCTCTGGCTGGAAATGCAGGAGGCCGAGTACACCGACGAGAACGGCCAGACCGCGCACGTCATCGACAAGGTGGCGATGGTGTTCGGTCAGATGAACGAGCCCCCCGGCTCGCGTCTGCGTGTGGCGCTCTCCGGGCTGACGATGGCCGAGGAGTTCCGCGACGCGTCGGGTAAAGAGACGATGATGTTCGTGGACAACATCTTCCGGTTCACGCAGGCGGGTTCGGAAGTGTCCGCGCTGCTGGGGCGTATGCCCAGCGCCGTGGGGTACCAGCCGACGCTGTCGACGGAGATGGGCGAGCTGCAGGAGCGGATCACCTCGACGGCGAAGGGCGCGATCACGTCGGTGCAGGCGATCTACGTGCCGGCGGACGACCTGACCGACCCCGCGCCGGCGACGGCGTTCGCGCACCTGGACGCGTTCGTCGTGCTGAGCCGTGGTATCGCGGAGAAGGGCATCTACCCGGCGGTCGACCCGCTGGGCTCGACCAGCCGCATCCTCGACCCGGGCGTCATCGGCGAGCGGCACTACAAGGTCGCGAGCCAGGTACAGCAGATCCTGCAGCGGTACAAGGACCTGCAGGACATCATCGCGATCCTCGGCGTGGACGAGCTGAGCGAAGAGGACAAGCTGACGGTGAACCGGGCGCGGAAGATCGAGCGGTTCCTGTCGCAGCCGTTCTACGTCGCCGAGGTGTTCACGGGGTTCCCGGGCGTGTACACGAGCCTGGACGAGACGATCGACTCGTTCGAGCGTCTGGTGGCGGGCGAGGGCGACGACCTGCCGGAGTCGGCGTTCATGTACGTGGGGACGCTGGACGATGCTCGGAAGAAGGCCGACGCGGCCGCCGCCAAGGCCTGATCGGGTCGTCGCGGTCACGCGGCGATCGAGCATGATTCCGAAGCGGGCCCGCCGGGTGGTGGGCCCGTTTTCTTTTGTGGGGCTTGGGGAGCTATCGCTCGGCGATGGCGTTGAGGAAGGCTTGGCCGAAGGCTTCGGCTTTTTTCGGGCCGACGCCTTTGACGCGGAGCATCGCGGCGGGGCTGGTGGGGCGTGCTCGGCAGAGCTCGCGGAGCGTGGCGTCGCTGAAGACAACGTAGGGTGGGACGGCGAGCTCCTCGGCGATCGACTTGCGGAGGGCGCGCAGGCTCTCGAAGAGCTGTTTCTCGTCGGCGCTGAGGGGGCGGGCCTCGAGCTCGGCGCTGGGGCGGGCGCGGGCGGGGCGTTCGCGGCTGGCGGCGCGTGTGCCCATGGGCAGGGCGAGGCGGACGGTCTCTTCGGCGCGCATGACGGCGGCGCCGCGGGGGCCGAAGCGGATGGTGCGGAACTCGGCGAGCTCGAGGGCGCCCGCGGCGAGGAGCTGGTCGACGAAGGCCATGAGCTCCGGCTTGGATCGTTCGCGGAGGAGGGCGAAGACGCTGAGCCGGTCGTGCCCGGCGCGTTGGATTTTTTCGCTCTGGCTGCCGCGGAGGACGTCGACGACGTGCCCGGCGCCGTAGGACTGTCCGGTGCGTGCGATGGCGGAGAGGATGATCTGGGCGAGGCGCTGGCTGTCGGGCTCGGGCTCGGTTTCGCCGAGGCAGACGTCGCAGGCGGCGCAGTTGTCTTTGGGGAACCGCTGCCCGAAGTGCTCGCAGAGGGCGCGGTGGCGGCAGATGAGCGTGGCGGCGAAGCGCTGCATCTCGTGGAGCAGGTCGAGCTGGGCGGTGGTGGCGTCGGCGGGCGCGCCGGTCTCCTCGGCGGAACGCTCGATGAGCTGTCGCCAGCGGGCGGCGTCGGCGGGCGCGGTGAGCAGGAGGCACTCGGCCTCGAGCCCGTCGCGGCCGGCGCGACCGGCTTCCTGCTGGTACGCCTCGACGCTCTTGGGCAGGTTGGCGTGCGCGACCAGGCGGACGTTGGAGCGGTCGATGCCCATGCCGAAGGCGACGGTCGCGCACACCACGTCGAGCTGCTCGTTGGTGAAGCGTTGCTCGACGTCGTGGCGCTTCTGCGGGTTGAGCCCGGCGTGGTAGGGCTCGGCGTCGTGCCCGGCGGCGCGGAGCTTGGCGGCGAGCTCCTCGGTCTTGGTTCGGCTCAGGCAGTAGACGATCGCGCCGCCCTCGCCCCGGTCGTGCATCGCGCGGATCGCGTCGCTGACCTGCTCGGCGCCGTCGGCGCGGCGGGCGCGCACGCGGTAGGTCAGGTTGGGGCGGTCGAAGTCGCCGACCATGGGGACGACGGCGGCGCCGCGGTCGTCGCGGAGGGCGAGCTGGCGGACGATGTCCTCGCGGACGCGGGGTGTGGCGGTCGCGGTGAAGGCCTGCATCCCGACGGCGGGCGCGATCTCGCGGAGTTCGCGGAGGCGTCGGTACTCGGGGCGGAAGTCGTGCCCCCACTGGCTGATGCAGTGGGCCTCGTCGATCGCGATCGCGCCGAGGCGTCCGGCGTCGGCGAGCTCGGCGAGCAGGGACTTGAACCCGTGGTTTACGGCGCGCTCCGGGGCGCAGAGGATGAGCCGCAGCTCGCCGGCGCGGAGGCGGGCGACGATCTCGCGGGTCTGGTCGTGGTCGAGCCCGGAGTGGAGGGCGGCGGCGGGGTAGCCGTTGAGCTCCAGCCCGCGGACCTGGTCGCGCATGAGGGCGATGAGCGGGCTGAGGACGACGGTGAGCTTGCCGGTGACCAGCGGCGGGGTCTGGTAGCAGAGGCTTTTGCCGCCGCCAGTGGGGAGGACGATGAGCCCGTCGCGGTTGGCGACGGCGAGCTCGATCGCTCGGGCCTGGAGGGGGCGGAGGGCGTCGAAGCCCCACACGCGTCGCACGGCTTCGAGAATCGCGGGGTTGTCCTGGATCGCGGTCACGAAGAGAGGGTACGGCACGGATCGGAGCGGGGCCTTCGCGCGGCGGGTGCGGGTGCATCGCGGCGGCGTGCGGATAAGATGCTCCGCCCATGCCAGACCGCCTGTTCCGACTCTATCAGCGCCGACGGATCATTAACCTCAACGCGAACATCATCGCGAGCGGGTTGCTGTCGACGGTGGTGGTGATGGTGCTGCTGTGGGTGTTGAAGCTGCTGGGTGCGGAGTGGCCGACGTGGGGCTATACGGCGTTCAGCGTGGTGGCGGACCTGATCTTCGACGTCGCAATCTTTGCGGGTCTGCACTGGGTGGCGAACCATTGGCGTCCGCTGCGTCCGGGGGATTGCCCGGAGGCGAGGGCCGTGCTGGACGCGAAGCGCCCTTCGTATCTGAAGGACACGGGGCGGCTTCAGTTTGAACGCGCGGTGATCAGCCCGGTCTACTACATCATCGCGGCGGGGCTGACCGAGACGCTGCAGCGACAGGGCATGTCGCCGGTGTGGGCGGTGGGGATCGCCTACCCGATCGGGCTGGCGGCGACCCGGTGCCTGCACACGATGTGGGGCCTCCGCTCGGGCACGTACCTCGACGACGACCGGCGCCAGTAGCTCGCGGGGGCGGCGCCCTCAACGCACGGCGGCGGCGAGCTTTTGCACGTCCCGCTCCGTGGCGGCGTGGCGCAGGCGGGCGAGCGCGGGCGGGGACGGCTCGTTCGGCGCGCCCTGGGCGGCTTCTTTCTCCAGCTGCGCGATCGCCTTCTCCACCCGCGCCCAGAGCGGCTTGGTGTTCTTCCCTTCGGCCTCGGCGAGGAACAGCTCCGACGCCAGTTCCTGCAGCTTGCTCGACGCGATCGCGCCGCGGTGGTCGTAGTACCGGTTCACGATCTTGTGCTGGCGGTGTGTGAGCTCGCGTTTGGGCATGGTGCATCGTTGCGCGCGGGCGCGGGCTGGTCGATGGGCGGGGTCGGCCCCGGGATCGGCCCCGGGATCGGTCCCGGGATCGGGGCGGCCGGAGTCGGGCGGTCCGCGGTGGGGATTGCGGGCGTGCATTTCCGGGGTCGGACGGCGGGGGCGCAGAACATCCTGAATCGGTGAATGCGCGGTGCGTGCGGCGTGTTTCCCTGTCGGACCCGTCGACGGGGCCGCGGCGGGCTTAAGGGAGGGCGACCGATGGCGGGGCGAACCAAGGATCATGGGCCGCAGATCAAGGATGACCGGCGTTACGAGCGTCTCCGCGAGCAGGGGTACGGCAAAGAAAAGGCGGCCCGTATCGCGAACACGCCGGCGCACGAAGCGGGGCGGCGCGGCGGGCAGGCCGGTCGGTACGAAGACATGACGCGCGACGAATTGTACGAGCGCGCGCGGGAGATCGGCATCGACGGGCGATCGAGGATGCGCAAGAGCGACCTCATCGACGCGCTGCGCGATCGCTGACGGCGCGGGAGCGGGGCTCGCTGAAGTCTGGTTGAAATCGACGACGGCCCGCTTGGCGGCGGGCTTCGGGGGCGGTGCGCGTGGATCGGATGCGATGAACAAAGGAGAGTGGCATGGGCGCTTCTCAGGCGGGTTCGAAGCAGGCGTTGAAAGAACAGCAGAAGACCAAGGACACGCGGGGCGGGGCGGAGCCGAACACGGGGCAGCACGTCGGGGATGCGCCGGAGACGGCGCGCCCGGTGGCGGAGTTGAAGCCGCCGTTCCCGGCGCAGAAGCACGAGCCGCCGGGACTGGAGAGCGAGCTCGATCCGTTACCCAAGTGGCGTGCGCCGCGGTACAAGGCGGCCGACAAGCTCAAGGGGCAGGCGGCGATCGTGACCGGGGGCGACTCGGGGATCGGTCGCGCGGTGGCGTACCTGTTCGCCCGGGAAGGGGCGGACGTGCTGATCACGGCGTTGCCGGAGGAGGCCTCGGACGCCGAGGAGACCTGCCACGCGATCGAGGAGCTGGGCCGCCGGTGCGTGGTGCTGAAAGGTGACCTCGCGGAGAACTCGTTCTGCGAGAAGACGATCGAGCGCGCGATGGAGGCGTTCGGGCGGCTGGACGTGCTCGTGCACAACGCGGCGTGGCAGAACCGCAAGAAGATCACCGACCTCAGCGAGGACGAGCTCGACACGACGATGAAGGTGAACGTGTACGCGTACCACCGCCTGGTGCGGGCGGCGGTGCCGCACATGAAGCCGGGGTCGTCGATCATCGCGACGGGCTCGACGGTGGGGATCCAGGGCTCGGGCGAGCTGAACGACTACGGGGCGACCAAGGGGGCGATCCACGCGCTGACCAAGAGCCTGGCGGAGGAGCTCGGCGAGAAGCAGATCCGTGTGAATTGCGTGGCGCCGGGGCCGGTGTGGACGCCGCTGAACCCGTCGGACGAGGGGTTTGACGAGGAGGACGTGGCGACGTTTGGTGAGGGGAACGAGCCGATGGGGCGTCCGGGTCAGCCGGAGGAGATCTCGCCGGCGTTCGTGTTCTTCGCGTCGAACGCGGACTCGAGCTTTATCACCGGTGCGGTGCTGCCGGTGACGGGGCGTCCGGTCTAACCGGGCTGGTGCGGACGCCGGGCGCGCGAGGGATCGCGTCCGGCCCGCGCGAGGGATGGGATAAGTCGCATCAGTCCACCGGCAAGGCCCCCGCACGGGGCCTTGTCGGGTTGCGCCGGCGGGCGAAGCGGTGCGGCGTCCGGTGCCCTGTGCTTGGTGCCCGATGTCCGACGCCATGGCAACGCGGAGCCTGCCGCGGGCGCAGCTTTGCCATGCCGGGGGCGGGCGGCGGGAGGAGCAAAATGCCTAAAATCGATATTTGATTATATATTTAACTGATCAAAAATACCACCTATTTGTCAGGGGCAATTTTTTTAACTAAAGATTCAGATTTAGGAATCAATTTTTCCAAATCATCTTGCGGAGCACTAGAGGGCTGAGTATCGTTTGAAGAATTTTCGATGGATTCGTGATACTTATTTTCAATGTTATCGGCCTCGATAAGTCTCCACTGCTCCAGCAGGGTGCTGGGAGTATCGTGCCAGAAACTTGCGGGATCGCCCGGGCAAAACGGACGAATTCGGCAAGGCTCGGTGTCAAAAAATTCTTCTAAAAATTTGCAGGCATGATTGTGATCTGCCTTGTGGTCAATTTTACGAAGCATGTCTTCAAAAGTAGGTTCGCCACGACGCCGATCAATCCAAAAAATTGGATATGGTCGATCACCCATAATACCCTTGAGTGAGTATTTTCCATCATAATTAATATGAATTCCATTTCGAATTTCGTTATTGGGCGGAGAAAATAATAGATAGGCTAATCCTGCTGAAATTGGTATTTTCCTAGATCCGGCAAACTTGCCAAGTCGGAAGCCAAGGTCAATTCCTGGGCCGAGAAAGTCACGTATAACTACAGGATTTCCAGATGAATCTCGTTGCTGCACATGAACTTCCGCATTCGGAAGGGGCAGATTAGATACCCAAATCGTTGACTTGAGACCAAGACTTGGTGCAACCTGTCGCAATTCTTGCTCGTAAATTGATAGAGCCCCTAAGATCGATTGTATGTGTAAAAAAACATCATCTCTTTTGTGAATTTCTGCCCACAAAAGAATCTCATCGCCGAGGAATTTCCAAATTTGCCACGATGCATCTGTTGCATCCCTAAATGCTAGATCAGAGTTGCGCCTAAGCTCTCGCTCGGCGCGATTGACTTCGCCTGGAAAGTGTCGAAAAAAATTTCGAAATATTTGAGTCCATTGCAAAGATGATTGCTGCTGGACCTTAAAATATGGCGGCTGATGCTGCGCTTTAAAAGCAGTTGATCCGGTAATGTCTACGCTCGCAAAAAGACAGCATCGCCATTTGGCATTGTTGTGCATTCTCATAGCCCGAGAGACTTGAGGCGAATTATGGCAGCCGCTTCAGATACACGAAAATAATTAGCCAACTCATAGGCTCCCATGCCTCTCGAGCTGAGCAGCCGAAACTCTGCTTCAGGCATAAGCATGCCTGCTGCAAACCAATTGGCTTCCCATTCGAGTCTATTAGATCCTTTTCGATTCGCCATCATTGGATATTTGCCAAGTCTAGAATGTAATAGATAGTGACCTACTTCATGTGCGAGAGTGAATCGATCACGTCTAGTATTCCCAAATTCTGTTAACGCAATATCAAAATCAGATTCGGCATGAACAATAATTGTGGCGTCTTCTTCGAGAAAAGTCAAGGCGCTCTCGTAATGTACTTTTCCGCCAAGTGCGTCGACGAGATCAAAAATATTGCCTCCTGGAGCAAGGTGCAGATTTTGTGCCA
Organism: Phycisphaerales bacterium; assembly: GCA_050485765.1. Lineage (GTDB taxonomy): Bacteria > Planctomycetota > Phycisphaerae > Phycisphaerales > UBA1924 > RECY01. The sequence continues at coordinate 15,321 of JBJHBZ010000043.1, forward strand.
CGCGCGCGCCAAAATCTTCGATTTGTTCCTTGGTATATTTTGATGCGAGGGCCTCTGCATCTCTGCCCTTGGCGTATTGGATATCGGGACGACATAGATGCTCCATAGCGCTAACATACACCGATTCCACCTGCCTGTCAAGTCTTGGCAAAGAAAAAGCGGCACGAACCGTGCCGCCAAGGGAGTGCGTCTGTAAATGTTTGTGAAATAAATAGTTATAAACGGGCAAATCAATCAGTAATCGTAATCCTCATCCATCCCCGCCCCGGCTCCCGCCTTGGCCTTCTTCTCCTTCAGTTCGACGATGGCGGCTTCGGTGGTGAGGAGGAGGCCGGCGATGCTGGCGGCGTTCTGGAGGGCGACTCGTTCGACCTTGGCCGGGACGATGACGCCCATGTCGACCAGGTCGCCGTACTCGTGGGTGAGGGCGTTGTAGCCGAAGTTGGTCTTGGTGGACTCTTCGACCTTGGCGGCGATGACCGAGCCGTCGAGCCCGCAGTTCTTGGCGATCTGCTTGACGGGGGCGGAGACGGCGCGGTGGACGATGTCGATGCCGATGCGTTCGTCGCCGGTCGCCTTCTTGCGGAGGTTGTCGAGGGCTCGCCGGGCTCGGAGGACGGCGACGCCGCCGCCGGGGAGGATGCCCTCTTCGACGGCCGCCCGGCAGGCGTGGAGGGCGTCCTCGACGCGGGCCTTCTTCTCTTTCATTTCGACTTCGGTCGCGGCGCCGACGTTGATCTGGGCGACGCCGCCGGCGAGCTTGGCGAGGCGCTCTTCGAGCTTCTCGCGGTCGTAGTCGCTGGTGGCGTTTTCGATCTGGTGGCGGAGCATGTCGATGCGGGCCTTGATGTCGGCCGACTTGCCCGCGCCCTCGACGATGGTGGTGTTGTCCTTGTCGATGGTGACCTTCTTGGCGCGTCCGAGCTGGGCGAGCTCGACCTTTTCGAGGTCGATGCCGAGCTCTTCCATGATGGCGGTGCCGCCGGTGATGGTGGCGATGTCGCCGAGCATTTCCTTGCGCCGGTCGCCGAAGCCGGGGGCCTTGACGGCGGCGACCTTGAGGACGCCGCGGAGCTTGTTGACGACGAGGGTGGCGAGGGCTTCGCTGTCGACGTCCTCGGCGATGATGAGCAGGCTCGCGCCCTCGTCGGCGATCTTGCCGAGCAGGGGGAGCATGTCCTTGGCCGACGAGACCTTCTTCTCGTGGATGAGGATGTAGGGCTTGTCGAGCTCGACGCTCATCGCGCCCTGGTCGGTGACGAAGTGGGGGCTGAGGTAGCCCTTGTCGAACTGCATGCCCTCGACGAGCTCGACCTCGGTCTCGAGGCTCTTGCCCTCTTCGACGGTGATGACGCCGTCCTTGCCGACCTTGTCCATGGCTTCGGCGATGATCTTGCCGATCTGCTCGTCCTGGTTGGCGCTGCAGGTGCCGACCTGTGCGATTTCCTTGGAGCTCTTGACGGGGCTGGCCATGGTCTTGAGCTCGGCGATGATCGCCTGGATGGCGCTGTCGATGCCGCGCTTGATCTGGTTGGGGTTGGCGCCGGCGGTGATGTTCTTGAGCCCCTCGGCGAAGATGGACTCGGCGTAGATGGTGGCGGTGGTGGTGCCGTCGCCGGCTTCCTTGGAGGCCTTGGAGGCGACTTCTTTGACCATCTGGGCGCCCATGTTTTCGTAGGGGTCGTCGAGGGTGATCTCCTTGGCGACGGTGACGCCGTCCTTGGTGACGGTGGGCGCGCCGAAGGACTTCTCGAGGACGACGACGCGCCCGCTGGGCCCGAGCGTGACCTTGACGGCTGCGGCGAGCTTCTGCACGCCCTTGAGGATGCGCTCGCGGGCGTCGGTGTTGAAGGCGATCTGTTTGGCTGCCATGGTTGGGTTCCTCTTCAATCTCTCAATGCCGCCCGCGGGAAAGCGGGGCGGCGGGTTGGGTGGTTTTGGCACGCCTCGGTGAGGCGTGCGATCGGCGTTCTCCGGCTCGGCCCCGATCCGAGTGCTGCGTTCTGATGCTCGGGGTTCTGGTGCTCCGGGTTCTCACAAATCCAGCGGGGTTTTGAGCCCGATCCGCACCCAGGCGATGCGGTCGGCGTCGACGATGTAGATGTGCCGCCCGTCGGTGACCTTGATCAGGTGGTCGGCCTCGTCGGGGACGAGCATCGCCCGCTCGACGTGGAGGACCGTGTGCGGCTCATGCACGCCGACGAAGGCGAACGAGACGGCGCGCTCGCCGTTGAGCTCGGTCAGGGCTTGGCGGAGTTGGGTGAGGGTCACGATTCGGTTGGCCTGTAAGACGAATCTATGGCTACAGCGGACACTTTTTCTAAGTCAATCTGGATCCAGTGTGATTCTGAGTTGGCATTGAGATGCTCAGAAAGTGGTCCGCGAAGAATTCCATAAACTGTAATCATGGGAAGCAGATGTTCTTCAGCAATGATGCTGTCTACTCGCTCAAAATGCAGCGTTACGCCATCTACGATTGCGCTAACTGGGTGGGCATTTCGTGATTTTGCAATTTCAAGTGCATGAGCAAATTCTTTTGCCACGTATGACACTTGGGCTGCTAGCTGTGATGGGGCGGACTTGATTTCCATGTTTATCCCTCAAGCACCGCGAGGATGTCATCCTCGCTCATGATGAGCAGGGTCTCGTCGCCGAGCTTGATCTCCGTGCCGGCGTAGCTGGTGAAGATCACGCGGTCGCCGGCCTTCAGCGTCAGGGGGATGCGCTCGCCGGTTTCGGTGTTGAGCGCGCCGTCGCCGACGGCCTCCACCGTGCCGGTCTTGGGCTTGTCCTTGCTCGACTCGGGGAGGTAGATGCCGCTGTCGGTCATGCTCTCGGCTTCGTCGCGCCGGACCAGGATCTTGTCGTGCAGCGGGCGGACCTTGTGGCTGGTGGTCTTGGTCTTGGACGATTTGGGGGCGGTCTTGGTCGTGGCCATTTCTCGTGATCTCCGCTTATCGCTAGGGCGGGGGCGCACCGTCGCGCCCCGGCCGGGTTGTGAACGTGTTTCCTACGACTCCAGCCCCGGCCAGCGCCCGCGGTAGTGCCGCACGAGCGCTCGCCGGAGAACTTCCAGCATGAGTTCCAAATCCCGCGTGGAGCGGGGTCGATCGACGACGGCGAATGCGCCGAGGGAGAGGGCCGCCCGGAGATCGCGCGCGTCGTCGCGGTGCGTGCGGCTTTGTCGCACGACGACCGTCGGGGGGCGGGTCTCGAGGCGGGTGAGGAGCTCCAGGAGGCGCGGGCCGCCGGGCTCGGGTCCGTCGGCGTCGGCGGAGCCGTCGAGGGGGAGGCCGAGGTCGACGACGGCGATGTGGATCTTGTGGGATCGGATGACGCGTGTGGCTTCGGTGCCGGTGCCGGCGCGGAGGCTGCGGACGCCCATCGGCTCGAGGAGCGGGGGGAGCTGGTCGACCCAGCTCTCGGGCTCCCACCCGGCGTAGCTGAGGAGGAGGTTGAGGCGTCCGCCGGCGTCGGGTGTGTCGAGCGGGGTGGGGCGCGGATCGGGCTCGCGCGCGGAGTCAGGCCCCCGGGCCTGGGGGTGGTTGAAGGGGTCGGGATGGCAGAGCCGCGCGTTCTGCACGACGGGTGAGGGGCAAAGCCCGTACCAGAGCGCCAGGAGCACGCCGAGGGGGCCTCGGGTGCCTGCGCGGGGCGTGGTGTCTGTCGCGTGTGCCCGGAAGGGGGCGTCGGGCTGCCGGTTTGGCAGGCGGGCGGTGTGCGGGCGTCGGGTTTGGGGTGGTTCGCGAATTGGAATTTGTCAGGGTTTGGATGAGGCCGCTAGACTGCGGGCATGGACGCGTTGTCGATCGTGCTGCTGGTGTTGGTGCTCGCCCTGGGCGGCTTGGCGGCGTGGCTGATGGTGGGGCGTGGGAAGCTGGTGGCGGCGGCTTCGGAGGCCGAGGGGCGTGCCCGGTCGGCCGAAGCCCGTGCCGAGGCGGTCGAGGCCGGGGCGGCCCGGAGCGAGGCCGCCCTCCGCGAGAACGCCGAGCAGCGACTCGCGGACGTGCGCACGGAGCTGGCGTCGGCCCGGGAGGCCCGGGACGCATCGACCCGGCGCGTCACCGAGCTCAGCGAGCACCTGGCGACGGCCCGCCAGCAGCTCGCGAGCATGGAGGAGATGCGCCAGGAGCTGGTGCGGAACGAGCAGCGGTTGCGGGAGACGTTCGAGAACCTCGCGAGCCGCACGCTGGACAGCGCGAGCGAGAAGCTCGTGACGCAGGCGAAGGCGTACTTTGAGGAGCGGGCGAAGGACGCGGCCCAGCACGACCAGTCGCGCCAGCAGCAGTTTGCGCAGCTCGTGGACCCGATCCGGGAGAAGCTGGCGCAGACGCAGGAACGCCTGGTGACGCTCGACGAGCGGATCCAGCAGGCCGGGGCGAGCAGCCAGAGCCTGCGCGACGAGACGGCGCGCCTGACGCGGGCGCTCAGCCGCCCGGAGATCCGCGGGCAGTACGGCGAGATCCAGCTCCGTCGGGTCGCGGAGCTGGCGGGGATGACCAGCTACTGCGACTTCGACGAGCAGTCGTCGACGCGGGACGCGGACGGGCAGCTGCTGCGCCCGGACATGCTGGTGAAGCTGCCGAACGATCGCGTGATCGCGGTGGACGCGAAGACGAACACGTACGCGTATATCGAGGCGGTCAACGCGCAGACGGACGAGGAGCGGGAGCAGCACCTGTCGCGGTTTGCGCGTCACGTGTCGGAGCAGGCGAAGAAGCTGAGCGACAAGAAGTACTGGGCGGCGTACGAGGGGAGCCCGGAGTTTGTGGTCATGTTTGTGCCGGGGGATCACTTCATCGACGCGGCGTTGCAGCGCCAGCCGGAGCTGATCGACGTCGCGGCTCAGCACAACGTCATCCTCGCGAGCCCGTCGACGCTGATCGGGCTGCTGCGGGCGGTGGCGGTGGGGTGGCGCGAGCACCGGCTGGCCGACGAGGCGAAGGCGCTGTTCCAGCTTGGTAAGGAGCTGCACGACCGGGCGAGCGTGGCGTTCGACCACGCGTCGAAGCTGGGGGACTCGCTCCGCCAGGCGGTGGAGCGGTACAACAAGTTCGCGGGCTCGATCGATCGGCGGATGATGCCGACCCTGCGGAAGTTCGAGGAGGCCGGGGCGAAGAGCGCCAAGTCGCTGCCGGAGCTGAAGCCGGTGGACCAGACGCCGGCGCTGCTGGAAGCGGGCGGGATGAGCGGCGGGGAGGATCCGCGAACGGACGGCGTGTGATGGCGAGGTTTCGGCCGGGGCGTGGGTGAACTGGTGAAGACCGAGAACGACCAACGCCCGCGCCGTGGTGGGCGCGGGCGTTGGCTTTTTCGACGCGGGGTTGTTGCCGGGAAGGCGAGTGGTGTGGGCCCTGCGCCGATGGGTGGGCGGAACGGGATGGGTGCGACGGCGGGGGCGGGCTCGCCCCCGGCGGTGCGTCGGGTTGGGAATCTCCGACGGCCGCTGGCGCGACCGTCCGGAGTGTTTTTCTTCCCGCGCTCCCTCCTTGGTCACGCGGGCCGAAAAAGGTGGGCCGTCCTTGGCCCGTCGAACGTCAGGAGGCTTCCTGCTCCACTCGTCCGAAGCGTCGGGCAGGACCTTCCTTGGCCGCCCGACTCTCGATCTGTCGCCCGTCTTGGGCGTGTTGTCCTTCTGCCGAGCGCCCGGCCGGGGCTCGTCCCGCGTGTCGGCGGCTTACCGCTCGCGGGCCTGCTTCGACTCCCGCTTGGCGACCAGCTCCGGGAGCGAACGGAACTTCCGCTCGATCTCGGCGTCCCACGACGCCCGGTCGCGCACCTCGAGACGATTCCGCACCCCGACCACGACCACCTCGCTCGGCAGCCCGACCATCCGGACCTGGGCCTTGGGCAGTACGACCCGCCCCGCCTTGTCCGGCTCCACGTGCTCGGCCAGGCCGTAGAGCGTCTCCTCCAGCTCCGCCTCGTCCGAACCGGGCGTCAGGCTCTCCGACGTGCTCGACGCCAGACGCTCGAACGTCGCCTCGGGATAGAGCCGGATCAGCCCGGTGGGCCAGGGCACGGCGACCCATCGCACCGGCGCCGCGTCCTCGGGCGCGTCCTCTCCCTGTACCAGCGCGCGATACTTCGCGGGGATCGCCAGGCGACCCTTCGCGTCGATCGTGAGCTCGGCATGACCCATGAAGAGCAAGCTGGTGATCCCCCGTTTGCATCGAATGGGATTGTCCCCCACTTTGCCCCACTTTGCAACACTGAGCCTCACTTTCTGGGCATATTTCTCACCCGCGCCGTAACTCTTGGAAAAACCAGCACATCCAGATCACGGACGTGTGCGGGACCTGTGCATAACTCGTCGAGGACCTTGGGCGAGGGGCTCGCTGTTCACGCGAAGGGGCGTTGCGGGCTTGAAAAAGTGGACGATCGCGGGTCGGCGTGGGGCGTGGTGGGGGATGTGAAGATGGGCGGCTGAGTGGTCGGTGTGGTGCAGGGTTTGGCGGGGTTCGCTAGTCTGGCCGCGCTCCGGCGTTCGTCGGGCGAAGAGGTCGGCCCGGCGTGTCCGGTCCGTGCGGTGTCCGTGGCCACGCAATTCCGGGTGCATCAGGATGGATCCGACCGAGCACCAGCAGATCGAGCGGGCGCTCGCCCTTCTCCCGGGCGGGTGTTTTCTGATGACCAGCGCGTTCGAGGACGACCGGCGCGGCGTGCTCGTGCGCTCGGCGCAGGCGTGCGGGACGGAGCCTCAGCTTGTCGCGGTCGCGGTGCGCAAGGGGCACGCGATCGAGCCGGTGCTGCGCGACGCGCGGGCGTTCGCGCTGCACGCGGTCGACCTCGGCGAGAAGCTGCTGATCCGCAAGTTTTCCGAGCACCTGGTGCCGGACGCGGAGGACGCGTCGGACCCGTTCGACGCGTTCCCGGTGGGGACGATGGTGACCGGCTCGCCGGTGCTGCGCCGCCCGGGGCTGGTCTTTGATTGCGAGATGGCGCGCCACTTCGACCTGGAATCGGATTTTGAGATCTACGTCGGGCTGATCCGCGCCGTGCGCCTGCCCCCGATGCCGCAGGGCGGGGACGGCACCGACGCGCAGGCGGGCTGAAGCAGGCCTGCGGATCAGCCGGCATCGCGCTCGAGCGCGGCGGACAGGATCGTGCGCATGTTCTGGTCGAACGCCTCCGGCGTGAACCGCTCGGCGTGGCGTCGGCACGCGAGGGGGTCGCACCGGGCCGCCGCTTTTGCCGCGATCGCGATCGCCGCGGGGGCCTGCGCGTCGGGCACGTCTTCGAAGAACGCGCCCGTTTGGTGCTCGATGACCGAGTCGAGCGCCCCGCCCTTTCGCCGGGCGGCGACGGGGCACCCGCAGGCCTGGGCCTCGATCGCCGCGATGCCGAAGTCTTCCACCTGGGGGAAGAGATAGACCTCGGCTTGCCGGAAGAGCCCGCGGAGGGCCGCGTCGCCCACTTTGCCGAGGAACTCGACGCCCTCGCGCCCGGCGTATCGCTTGCGGAGGGTGGGCAGCTCGGAGCCGTCGCCGAAGACGCGGATCGGTCGTCCCGCGTGCAGGGCGGCCTCGATTGCGAGGGGGGTCTTCTTGTACGGCTCCAATGCGCCGCCCACGAGCCAGAAGCCCCCGCGCGGGGTGGCGGGGTCGGGGGTGAAGAACGCCGTCCGCGCGGGCGGGTGGACGGTCTCGCTCTCGCGTCCGTACTCGCGTTGGATCTCGCTGGCGATGTAGCGGGAGTTGGCGACGAAGCGTGTGAC
>JBJHBZ010000044.1:0-22770 GCA_050485765.1 Phycisphaerales bacterium
GGGCGACGGAACAGCCCGCGCACGAGCTGCACCTCGTCGTCCAGCCGCACGCGACGCTCCAGGTTGGCCCGCTCGGCCTCGCGCTCGCTCGTGACCCGGGGCGGGAGCGGCGGCGCGGGCTCGGCGGCGCGCCGGGTCATGCGCCCCCCGACGCCCAAGCCGCGGTCCGCGCGCCCCTCGCTGGCACGCCGGGCGCGGTCGCGGTTGTGGTGGGCCCACCCGAGCCGCTCGGCGAGCAGCTGATCGATCACCACCTCGCCCGTTTCCCGCGGCATCCGCCCCGCGAGCAGGCGCAGCGGGCGGAGCTCGTACGCCCGCGGGTCGTCGGCCGCGTGGATCAGCACGCTGCTCGCGTACATCGCCGTCGCGGGCGCGAACGAGCCGTCACTCTGACGCTCGAGCACCTGCACCCCGGCGCTCAGCCCCATCGCGGCGTGCCGACGCCCGACGCCCGCCCGCACCTCGGGCCACGACGACGCCTGATCGAGCACCGACGCGCTGAACGTCGCGCCGGTCGAGACCGGGTCGATCGTGGCGTCGGCCGTGCCGACGGTCGCGTCGAGACGGTCGCGCACGGCGTCGTTGACCGATCGCATCGCGGTCGCGACGGCCGCGATCAGCGCGGCCGACAACGCGACCGCCCCGATCAGCAGCAGCGTCCGGCTACGACGCGCGGACAGCGTTCTGGTAGCGAGCCGCCACGCCGGCCGCATCGAGACCCTCCGATTCGAACGACCCCTGCACGCGACCGTCGCGGATCACAAACACCCGTCGGCAGTGGGCGGCGGCCGCCGGCTCGTGCGTCACCATCAGCACCGTCGTCCCGCGCTCCAAAGCCACCCGCGCCAGCAAACCCCAGAGCTTCTCCGCGCTCGCCGAGTCCAGCGCCCCCGTCGGCTCGTCGGCCAGCACGATCGGGGGCTCGTACAGCAGCGCCCGCGCGATCGCCACGCGCTGCTGCTCGCCGCCGGACATCGCCTCCGGGCGGTGCCCGGCCCGTGCCCCCACGCCGAGTTCGTCCAGTAGCGCCGACGACCGCTCGCGGAGCCACTTCGGATCCTCACCCGCCAGCATCCCGGGGAGCTCGACGTTCTCCGAAGCCGTCAGCGTCGGGACGAGGTTGAACTGCTGAAACACGATCCCGAGGCGTGTGCGCCGGAAGCTGGTCGCCTCGCGATCGGAGAGCGCGTGCACCGCCCGACCGGCGAGGTGGATCTCACCCTCGTCCGGCTTGTCGAGCGCGGCCAACAAGTGGAGGAGCGTCGACTTCCCGCTCCCAGATTGCCCCATGATCGCGTAAAAGCCCGGCTCGGCGACTTCGAGATCCAGACCCCGGAGCGCCTCCACCGTGCCCTCGCCCGAGCGGTACCGCTTCCGAACACCGCGGACACGGACCACGGGCGCACGCGGCGTGTCGCGCCCGGGCGGAGCGGTCGCGGCGTCGGGCATGGCTTGGTCAGTGCTGATAGTTCTTCTCATACGTCGCGGCATCGACGCACGTGTCGAGCCCGCTCTTGTCGGTCATCTTGAGCTTCAGCAGCCAGCCCTCGCCGAACGGGTCGCTGTTCAGCACGCCCGGGTCTTCGCTGAGACGGCTGTTGACCTCGATAATTTCGCCCGCGACGGCGCAGTAGATGTCGCTGGTCGTTTTGACGCTCTCGACCTCGCCCACGACGTCCCCGGGCTCGACGGTGGTGCCGGGTTCGCGCATCTCGGCGAAGGTGACGTCGGTGAGCTGGTCGACGGCGAACTGGGTCAGGCCGAGGGTGAGGACGTCGCCCTCGAGCTTGTGCCACTCGTGGCTCTCGCTGTAGACGCGGTCGTTGGGCACGGGCATGCGCGGGTCTCCTTCGGTCGTGCGTCGTGGCCCCGCTCCGGCGCGCCCGGGCGAGGGTGTGGCGATGCTACGGCGTGCGCCCGGGCCGGGCGAGCCCGGGCGATGGCCCGCCCCGAAACCCCCGTCCCGGGCGTGCGGGCGGGGGCTACAGTCCGCCACTCATGCTGCTGACCTGCAACGCCTCCTCGCTCAAATCCCTCATCAAGCCCCCGCGCGGGGCCAAGCCCAAGCTTGCGCTCGCCGACCTGCCGAGCTTTGTCCGGCGCGAGCTCGACCTCCACGGCGTCAACCTCTCCACCGACCTGCTCGTCGGCGCGACCCGAACCGACCTGACGACCATCCGCGACCGGGCCGACAAAGCCGGGTGCGCCTGCCTGACCCTCATCGAGCCCGACCCGCTCGACCTGGCGACCGAGAACGACAAGGCCCGCGAGGCCGCCATCGCCCGAGGCAAGCGGGTCGTCGAAGCCGCGCACATCCTCGGGTGCTCCGCCGCGGTCATCAGCCTCAAGGACGCCAAGGGCGAAGACGTCACCGAGTACGCGATCGACAGCCTACGCCAGCTCATGGGCGGCGCGGAAAAGCGCGACCTGAACCTCCTCCTCGCACCGGCCGAGGGCATGACCGCCGACCCCGAAGCCCTGACCGACCTGGTCAAAAAGACCGGCGGCTTCCGTGTGGGCACCTACCCGGACCTGGCCGTCGCCGCCGAGAGCCCCGACCCGGAGGCCTACCTCCGCCGGATCACCCCCTACGCCGCCGCGCTCCGCGCCGGGCTCTTCGAGTTCAGCGTCCAGAAGATCGAGATCCCCGACGAGCCCGGGATGGAAGGCGACGAGGACGAGGACGACGAATTTCTCGACGACATCGACCTCGGCCCGACCGAGATCGTCACCCACACAACTTACGCACTGGACCCGCTCGTCGCCGCGATTACCGCCGTGGGCTACGACCAGACCATCGGGATCGAGTACCGCGGCAAGGGAGACCCCGTGGAGGGGATCCGTCACGCCCGCGCCGCTTTGGAAGATACGTTGCTCCGGGCCCAGTCCGCCGGGTAAGCTGAGATCTGCGGCGGGCCTTTCGCAGGACGCGGCCCGCCTCAGCGGGGAGACCCGATGCCCGATGCCGCCGCCGAACTCGCCCGCCACGCCGCCGACCGAACCGCCAGCCGACGACGGAGCCGTGTTGTGATCCCGCTCGATCAGCCGGTCATCGTCGCGATCGACGGCCCCGCGGGCACGGGCAAGTCCTCCGTCGCCCAGCAACTCGCCCACCGCCTCGGCCTGGACTTCCTCGACACCGGCGCGATGTACCGCGCCGCCGCCGCCATTATGATCGACAAGGGCCTCTGCCCCGACGACGCCCAGCGCCTGGTCGACGAGGTCGTCGCGGCAGACCTGCACTTCGACTGGACCGCCGACCCGCCGACCATCCTCGCATGGATGCAGCCCATCGATCACCGCATCCGCGACGAGGACGTCACCGGCGTCGTCAGCCGCGTCGCCGGCATCGGGCTCCTCCGCCGCCACATGGTCGCCAAGCAGCGGATCATCGCCCGCCAGCACCCGCGCCTGGTCACCGAAGGGCGCGACCAGGGCTCGGTGGTCTTCCCGCAGGCGGACGCGAAGTTTTACCTCGACGCTCGCCCCGAGGTCCGCGCCGCGCGCCGGGCCGACCAGCTCCGCGAAGCCGGGCACGAGGTCGACGAGCCCGCCCTGCTCCGCGAGATCATCGAGCGGGACCGCTCGGACGCCTCCCGCTCCGACGGGCCACTGATCCGCCCCGACGACGCCGAGCTTGTCGACACCAGCGACCTCAGCTTCGATGAGGTGGTGGATCACCTCTACCAGCGTGTGCTCGCGATCGTCCCGGGCTGAGCCGGTTACCATCCGTCCCATGCCCAGCCTGCGCGCCCGACGCCCACACTCGACGCTCTTCGCCCTGATCCTCTATGAGGGGCTCTGCAAGCTTCTCCGCCTGATCTTCCGCGTCTGCTACCGCATGCGGGCCGATGGCTACGAGCGCGTCCCCGCCGAGGGCCCCGCGCTCATCGCCGCCAACCACCAGTCCTACATCGACCCCCCGGCGATCGGGTGCGTCGTCCGCCACCGCCAGCTCGATTTCGTCGCCCGCGGCGGGCTCTTCCGCTTCAAGCCCTTCGCCTGGCTCATCACCCAGCTCAACTCCATCCCCCTCCGCGAGAACGAGCCCGACACCGCCGCGATCAAGGAGATCCTCCGACGCCTCGAACAAGGCTCGGTCGTCCTGATCTTCCCCGAGGGCAGCCGCACCGAGGACGGCGCGATGACCCCCTTCAGCCGCGGCGTCTCCGTGCTCGTCAAGCGGTCCAAGTGCCCGGTCATTCCCGCCGCGATCGAGGGCGCGTACGACGTCTGGCCCCGCGCCCGTCGGCTCCCCAAGCTCACCGGGCGGCTCGCGGTCCGCTACGGCACGCCCATCCCGCACGACGAGCTCTTCGCCGACGGGCCAGACGCCGCCCTCCGACGACTCGAACGCGAGATCGACGCCATGCGGCTCCAGCTCCGCGCCGAACTCCGCGAAGCCACCCGCCAGCGCTTCCCAGCCCCCGGCCCCGGCGACCGCGCACTCGGCGCGGACGTTCCCGCCTGAGCGGCTCCTTGTTTCGACGCAGTTTCGATGTGGTTCAGACGCGCTTCCGAGTCGCCCGATCCTGTGCCACCCCTTTCGCGAGCAGCGCCTCGCGCAGGATCCTCGCGTTCCGGGCGTTGGACTTGAACATCGCGTCCGGGATGATCCCGATGACGGGAATCACGCCGACCAGCCAGTTGATGCCGATGTTCGTCAACATCCGGCGCACGACCTTCCACCCGAGGCGATGCACGATCGCCTCGCGGACGAAGTACATGCTGATCGCCGCCGCCACCGTGTCGCCCGCCACCGGCAGCGCGCTGATGATCGGGTCCAGCCCGAACCGGAACTTGGTCCCCGGCACGCGGAAGCTGTAGTCCAGCAGGCGGGCCAGCGCATCGGCTCGGCGCAACGCAACTTGAACCGCTCGCGAAGGAATTCAACGCCTCACTTGCTCGAGATCACCCAGATCGCGTGGATCAAACCCGGGAGGTATCCCAGGATCGTCAGCACGATATTCAGCCAGAAGTGCCCGCCGATGCCCACCTTAAAGAACACACCCAGCGGCGGCAGCAAGACGGACAAAATGATCTTGACAAGCGTCATGAATAATTCCCCTTGAACGATGCCGGAGCGACTGTGTCGCGAACTCGAAAGCCAGCCCGGCGTGGTTTGGGAAAAGATCCATAGAAACCCCCCGGTTGTTCCACTTGCCAAAAAATCTTGCCGCTCGGTGCGCGATGCCGGCGCAAAAAAGCGGTGAGGCCCGACGGGGCTGAACCCGACGGGCCTCACCAGGGATGGGGCTTGGAGGCGCAGGGGCGTGGCCCCGGCGATGAGTCAGCGACGACGACGGACGCCCGCCAGCCCGCCGAGCCCGAGCAGCGCGAACGCGCCCGGCGCGGGGATGGTGTTGATCGTCAGGTTGTCGATCATGCCGCGCGGGCCGGAGTAATGATCGCCGTAGCGGGCGTAGAGGCGGAGCGTGTCGAACACCGCGCCGTCGACGCTCATGGTCGAGAAGCCGATGCTGTCACGTCCCTCGGCCGTGCCGAGCGCGAACGAGTCCGACGCCACGACCTCGCCGTTCAGGATCGCGTCGAGGTGGTAGCTGATCCCGCCCCACACGCCGTTCTCGTAGTACACGATCTCGAGCGAGGCGAAGTCCGCCGGGTTGTCCAGCGCCATGGTGACGGTGGAGATCGCGCCCAGGGTCAGGTTGTCGCCGGGGACGAATGCCGACCCGAACGTCAGCACGTTGTGGGGGCTGCCGAAGTCAGGAAAGTCCTCAAACAAGAAGGTCGCGCGCTCGACGATAATCCGGTTGCCGAGGCCCTCGATGCCGTCGCCCGGCTCGAACGTGTCGCCGCCCGGCCACATCCCGGGCACGTTGTTGACATCCTTGTACGTCACGCCGTTATACCAGAACTCCTGCCCGTAAAACCCTTCGGCCAGGTCGTCGTAGTGGCTGACGCTGATCTGCGCCATCGCGGGCGCCGCCAGCATCGCCGAAAGCATCATCGCGGTCATTCTGCTACGCATCAGGTTCTCCTCTTCTCAGCACGCGTCTGGCCCCGTGCAAAGGGCCTGTTTCAGGGAATCAGTTCAACAGATCCGCCGCGTCCCACAACGGGTGGCGGATCATCAGCGCCGGCGACGGGCGGCGAAGGCGCCGCCGAGCCCGAGCAGCGCGAACGCGCCCGGCGCGGGGATGGTGTTGATGGTCAGGTTGTCGAGGATGCCGCGCGGGCCGGAGTAGTGATCGCCGAAGCGGGCGTAGAGGTGGAGCGTGTCGAAGACGGCGCCCTCGACCTGCAGCAGATTGAACGCAACGTTGTCGCGCCCACCGAGGTCTGAAATGACAAAGGAATCCGAAGCGACGACTTGCCCGTCGAGTATCGCGTCAAAGTGGTAGGAAATGCCACCCCAGGGCCCGTTCTCGTAGTAGCCGATCTCGATCGAAGCGAAATCAGCCGGCTCGTCAAGCACCATGGTCACGGTCGAGAGCGCGCCGAGCGAGAGGTTGTCACCGGGCACGTACATCTTCCCAAAGGTCAGCACGTTGTGCGGGCTGCCGAACTCCGGGAACTCGTTGAAGAGCAGCGTTGCACGCTCGACCATAATCCAGTTGCCGAGGCCTTCCATGCCTTCAGACGGGATAAACGTGCCGCCGTCCGGGAAGACGCCGGGCACGTTGTTGACGTCCTTGTACGTCACCCCGTTGTACCAGAACTCGTGCCCGTAAAACCCTTCGGCCAGGTCGTCGTAGTGGCTGACGCTGATCTGCGCCATCGCGGGCGCCGCCATTAGGCACGCCGCCAGCATCGCCGCGTTCTTCATGTGCATCTCGGGTCTCCTCTTCTTCACAGGACCAGAAACTCTCAGGGCGCCGGTCGTGCATTGCCGCGGCTCACGCGCCCCGGCGCCGGAACCTCACTCAAATCGATCCGCGTCCAGCAACGCGTGACGCACCATCACCGTCGTTGGGATCGGCGGGTACTCCAGGCGCACGCGGTACAGCTCGTACGCGTCCGGGTCGATCCCGATCCGGTCGCACACCGAAGCCGCCAGGTCCGCATACCCCGCCACATCCGGCGTGTGCGCCAGGCCGAGCCCGCGCCCGAGGCGCGACACACGCCCCGACGTCGCCAGCGCGTCGCGATCATCAAAACTGATCGTCGACGCCAGGTCGCTGAACACCCGGAGCTCACGCTCCACCGGGCCGAAGAGCCCGGCCTTCACAAACAGGTCAAAGTGCAGCACCTCCGCCGGCGTGCGCACCGCCGTCCCGAAGTGCGCCACACGGTCGTGCTCGGTCGCGTGCACCGCGCCGATGTTCCGGATGATCTCCCCGGTCACCAGCGTGCGCACGCCCGATTGCCCGACCGCCGCCGCCGCGAACTCGTCATGCACCACCCCGTCCGGCGTCCGCCGGCGCTCCAGTGCCGGCATCGGGTCCGAGCAGAACGCCGGCAGCACCGGCACCCCCGCGTGCGCCTCGGCCGCGACCGGGTCCAGCGGCACCCGGTCCACCGTCTGCGACATCTGCGCCTGGTCATCCGCCACCACGGACTGGTTCACGATCCAACGCACCCCAGGGCGCGTCTGGCGGAACCCCATCAGCCCGCGGATCTGCACCGCGTGGAAATGCCGCACCCGGTCCTCGGAAGGCATCAGCACACAGAACGCCAGCAGCGTGCGGCAGTGCGCGCCCCACGTGTAGCTGTTGCCCAGGAACGCCTGCTGACGCCACTTCGTGTCCGACGCCTCGTCCAGCCCGGAGCCGCAGGACTCCAGGAGCATCTCAAACTCGGCCCGGTTGGAGGCGTGCGTCTCGGCGAGCGCCCCGAACCGGGCCCCGGCCTCGCGAGCCGCCGCGATCAGCTCCGCCGAGACCCCCGCCTTCGCCGCGGCCTTGAGCCAGACGTCCAGGCTCTTCGCCGGCGGCATATGCCGGGCCGCCGCGAACGGGTCCGCCGAGTACGCCACCTTGCTCACCTGCCACGCCAGCTTCCGGTGGATCCCGAACGCCTCGCTCAGCGAGGTCACCGCTTTCGAACCCGGGCACTTCTGCTCGATAATCCGGGCAAAAGAGTCCCGAATACGCGAAACCGTCTCCACGGCGTCCGCCTGAAACGGCTCCGTCGCTCCCCCGATCTCTGGCGCAAGCGGCTTCACAGCCGCACCATACCACAGATCCGTCAGTTCTGAAACCTGTTTCCGAAATAAATCTGAAAACGATTTTCGGGCGTCGGCACACCCCGCAAACGCCCCCGGAAAAGCGTGACCCGAGAGCGTGCAACCCAGCGACAGCGGGGTGATCGCCTCAGGCGCGATCAGGACGTGTGATCGACCGGGTGCTCGGGCAGGCGGTACCGCATGCTCAGCGACGTCGGGTACGCCGGGTAGGCGATCTTCATCCGGAATCCGTGAAAGTCGCGCAGCTCACGCCCGAACCGACCGACCACGCGCTCCAGCAACTCCCGGTACCTCGGGACCTCCGGCGTCGGCGGCGGGACCGCGCTCCGCCCAAGGTCCTGCAGCGACTCTTGCAACGGCAAACGCTGCTGCGGCGCCGGCGGGCCCACGTCGCTGAACAACGCCACCTCCGGCGGAATCGCGAACCCGAAGCGATGGTGGAAGAACAGGTCGACCACCATCACCTCCGTCGGCACCTCGCACCGCGCCTGATGATTGCCCCACTCGTTGATCGGCGTGCGCACATACGGGATCCCGCGCTGCACCGCCCCCACAAAGCACGTCAGCGCCCCGGTGTTCCCCACCGGCCCCTCCGCGAGCTGGAAGCTGATCGTCTTCCCCAGGTCCACACGACGCAGCGTCGGGAGCGGCTTGGAGCAAAAATCCCGCATCAGCGGCGGCCCATCGGGCGAGCCCGGATCGGCGTCGATCGCCTCCGACGCGTTGGACGCCATCGCGCTCCCGTCGTCGTTGCTCGCGTTCCGACGCGCCATCTCCCACATCACATCCGAACGCAGACGCCGGAAGTCCACAAACCCGTTTACGGACGCGAATTCCAGCAGCCCGGGCTCTTTGCCGGGGATCACGAACCCGATCTTCGACGAGACCCGCGCCTGCGCGCCCCAGACGTAGCTCGCGCCCTGAAACAGCAGCTTGCGGTGCTGCTCGTCCCGTTCCTGGCGTCCGGTCTTGGTCAGCACGCTCCCGAGCATCTCGAGCGTGGTGCGATCGCCGGAGTGGACGCGGATGAGCCGCTCGTAGGCGTCGATCGCCTCGCGGACGCGGCTCTCGAGCTGGGGTTCGACGCCGGACTTGCCGAGGCTCGCGAGCAGGATGCGGATCCCGCTGGAGCCAGGCATGAGCTCGAGCGCCTCGGCCGAGTCCTCCGCCTGGATGATCCGCGAGATTTTCCATGCGAGATTCTTGTTGAGCCCGAGCCCGGACTGGATGGATTGCGGGGCCTTCGGGTCGGAGCCGACGGACTGCAAGACCTCGGCGAGCGCTCCGCGGAGCGATCGCACGACGTCGTGAGCATCCACGGAAAACGGGGCGGGTTTCACGTCGGTGAACTGATTCTGGGCCGAATCGGCCGAGGGGCGGAGAGAGGTCACGGCTCGTTTGCCTCCGAGTTTAGGGCTTAGAACGGGGGAAGTCCCCGGGGGTGTACGGTCGGCCCAGTATGACGGTCGCACGATCAATCGCAAAAAAATTTCTGAAATATTCTTGCGTCGTGAATCCGCCACCAGTAGCTTGGGCCTCGTTCGAGATCCCGAAACCCCAAACCACTGGAGACCGCACATGAAACCGCACGCCATCGCCGCTCTGACCGCCGCGGCCCTCGTCGCCCACGTCGGCGCCGCCAGCGCCTCGATCACCCCCGTCGGCGAGTTCGTCGGCGAAGCCTGGGAGACCTTCGAGCTCATCGGCCCCATCGGCACCACCCCCGGCCCGGCCTCGATTCTCAACGGCACCGCCACCCTCTACGACAGTCTCGCCAACACCCTCATGATCGCCAACAGCCTCTACAGCTTCGTGACCGAGACCCAGATCCTGCCGTGGAACGGCAATCTCATGGGCGGCTCCCTCACCGGCTTCATGACCATCGAGTTCGACATCCCCGTCGTGCAGTTCGGCGGCTACTTCGGCACCGCGGACATCCACAACGGCGGCACCATCAACTTCTACGACGCCAACAACCAGTTCATCGGCGCCGACGCCTTCCCCCTCGACCTCGGGCAGTGGGTCTGGAAGGGCTGGAGCAGCACCACCCCCATCGGACGCATCGAGATCTACGCCGACGAGACCCCCAACCCCCCCTTCGTCATGGACGACTTCCAGGTGAACTACGTCCCCGCGCCGGGCCCGGTCGCGATGCTCGCGCTCGCCGGCCTCGCCGCCGCCCGCCGTCGTCGAATGTGAGACCCCACCACCCACCCACGCACCACCCGCGGGCGACGCGCCCGTGATGCACAGGAAGAGAACAGAACTATGTCACGCAAGACCGCCACGATCGCCTCGGCTCTCGCCGCCGCGGGCCTGATGCTCGCCTCGGCTCCCACCGAAGCCCAGATGTTCGCGACCAATCACCTCGCTGGGATGCCCGGCAACTCCGACGCCCTGATCATGTTCGACCCCGCCAACCCCGCGGGTTACGTCACCGTCGGCTCGCTCAACGTGCCGAACATCGGCTTCGGTGGGCTCGACTTCGACGCCGACGGCAACCTCTGGGCGTACGCCTCCTTCTACAAGTCCACGGGCGGCGCGGCCGCCGGGCTCTACAGCATCAACATCCAGACCGGGCAGGCGACCGCCATCGGCAGCAACTTCCAGAGCCTCCAGGATCTCGCCTACAACCCCGTCGACGGCAAGATGTACGGCATTAACACCCAGGGCGCCGCCAACACGCGACTCTACGAGGTCAACCTCAACACCGGCGCGACCACACTCGTCACCACCTTCACCGGCCTCCCCACCCAGCACTACATCCAGGGCTTCGGTTTCGACTCCAACGGCAACATGTACCTCCAGGACATCGCCAACAACAACATCCTCACCGGGCAGAGCGGCAACTTCAGCGTGCTCTACTCGCTCGACTTCGTCGGCGCCGGAAGCCAGGGTCTCACCATCGACTGGTCCCGTGACAACACCGGTTACCACGGCTCGGTCAGCCAGGGCGACTACCCGAACTACGTCAGCACGATCAACATCTTCGACATCCACGGCGGCGGGTACACCATCGGCCTGCCCTTCGGCCCGAACTCACCCGACGGCCTCCCGCCCGTGCAGCCCGGCGACATCGCGATCATGCCGATCCCCGCCCCGGGTTCGATCCTCGCGTTCGCCGCCGCGGGCATGCTCGCCACGCGCCGACGTCGCTGAGCGATCACGCGCGACGTCGCGGCTCTCTCAATTCGAAACCGCGCAGCACACACTCGCAGAACCCCGCGCCCGCGCGGGGTTCTGTCGTGCGCACGCCGATGGCAGCGGGTGCGGACATAAAAAACGCCGGGACACGAACCGTGCGTGTCCCGGCGGAAGATGATGGTCCGAAGGCGTCGATGCCGCGTTCGACTCAGCGCCGTCGGCGGGCGAGCGCGCCGAGGCCCGCGAGCGTGAAGGCCGCGAAGCCGGCGGGGGAGGGGATGACGACCTTGAACGCTTCCAGTTCGCCCATCGGGTTGAGCCCCGCGCCGACGATCGTCAGCCCGTCCGGCGTGATGTGCGAGACGGTGTTGAGCGTCCAGCCGTCGAGCTGGATCCCGTAGTCGAGCAGCAGCACGTCCTGCAGCGGGCGGCTCCCGTGCTCGGCGTCCCAGATGAACGCGAGCGAGCGCAGCTCGTCGGCGAACTCGTCCTCACGCCAGTTGCCGACGACGATCGACGCCCCGTTCGCCACGCCGATCGCTTCGCCGGCGGCGTACCCGCTCCACAGCCCGAGCACGTTCGCCGTCCCAGTGCTGTCCCAGAAGACCGGACGCGGGATGTTGTCGAACTCCAACGCGCCCGCGATCGCGCTCCCGTCGGCGGCGATGTCGATCGCGATCCCGGCCCCGTTGCTGCCGGCGGCGCTGACGAGGATCTGGAAGCCGTTGCCCGCGTCCCACGCGATCGGGCGACGGACCGGGTCGTGCCCATATCCGACAAAGCGCGAGCCGTCGTTGGTGACGTCGGTGAAGCTCGCCTCATTGCCACCGGGCATGACGCCGATGTTCTGAAGCCCGTTCGCGGCGGTCCAGATCACCGCGTCCGACCCGCCCATGAACGACTGATTCACAAACCCGCCCGCGACCGTTCCGTCGTAGTTGATCGCGTTGAAGCTGCTGAAGCTCATCGGGTTGGTCGGCAGGACCGTCGGCGTGCCGGTGGCGTCCCATCGGATGCCCTGGAACCCGCCCGGCCCGAGCCCGAGGGCCACCGCGTGCTGCCCGTCCCCCGAGATCGCGTTGAGGTACGCCCCGTCAAAGCCCGCGGGCACCGCGAGCACGGTCGGCGTGGTTCCGTCCCAGATCACCGGCACGAGGTTCCCGCTCGCGTCGACGCCGTTTCCCCCGACAAACCGACCGTCGTCCGAGACAGAGGTCGCCTGGCTGAAATCGCCCCCGGTCAGGTGCCCGAGCGGGATGAACGCCGGGGCGGCGAGCCCGGCCCCGGCGACGAGTCCCAGCCCGGAGGCCGCGACGAGCGTTTGTACGATCTTCTTTTCCATTGGCATCGGCTCTTCCTTCTTCTCCAAAGTCGGTGTGGATCTCGGGTTGGGAACGCGGCCAGACCACTCGGCCGCCCCGCGGCAGGGCGAGCCCTGCCCCGAAACGCACACCGGGACAGCCCCAAGATACCGAGTCCTGTCGCTTGCTCAAGCTTTCCGGGAAACTTTCCCGGAAATTTTCTTCATCGTGTTCGGGCGTTGTGATACAGTGCCCAGCGCAGCCGCCCCAGCGGGCGGCCGCGCGACGTCCCCCGTTCCCAAGCCGGCGGCTCCTTTTATGCACGTTCCTGCGGACCAACCCGGGTTTTTCACGGATGCTGGGCGAGTCGTCGCCCCGCTGTGCGACGCTCTCCGCGCGCTGCTGGAGCCCCCGGGGCACGCCGACGCCGTCCCGCCCTCTCGCCCGCGCGGGCCCGGGCGCCCGCCGTCCGGGCGGAGCACGCTCGCGATCAACCCCACCCTGCGATCGCGCGTCACGCGCGCGATCGAGTCGAGCCACCTGCCCTCGACCCTCTATTTCCTGCCCGGGCCCTCCGGCTTGCGGGAGCTGGTCAAGGCGGCCAAGCGGACAGGGGCCGACGCCGACGCGGTCGAGCGGAGCCTGGCGTGCATCGAGGCCTACGAGTCGTTCCTGCGTCTTGAGAACATGAACCGCGACGCGCTGCACGCGATGGTGGGGGACCTGGCGCCCGAGGCGAAGGCGTCGGTCGTGCGCACGAACGCGCAGGCCGTGTACAAGTCGATGTCGAACCTGATCGGCTACTCGGCGGAGGTGATGCTGACGACGCTGCTCCTGCGTCCCGGGCGCGTCCCCGGTCGGTGCGAGATGGCGCAGCTCTCGGGCTTTGACCGCCTGCAGCGCCACCGGACCGGGGCGTGGTTCATGACCTCCGGGTACGGGCGGACCGACGGGCAGGCCGAGTCGCCCCGGACGCTCGACGGCCAGCCCTGCGCCGGGCGCGGTCCGGAGACGCTGCTGACGCCCTTCTGCTCCGACCCTGCTCCGACGTTTGAAGCGACCCACACCGGGCAACGACACGTCTACCGCCTGGTGGAGAACGAGGTCGCGCTCCGCTCCGCCAGCACGTTTTTCTTCGGCGAGCGCCTCGCCGACGCCTACCCCGATCCGCCCGATCCCGTCCCGGGGGTCGGGCGTCTGGCGATGATCTCCTCGATCATCGCGACGCCGGCCAAGCACCTGCACTTTGACGTGCTGGTGCATCGCGACGTCTGGCGCGGGTGCGAGGCGCGGGCGCACACGTTTCGCACGGTCCCGCACGGGCCGGTGGACGAGCGGTTCATCGAGGACCGAGCCGCGGACCGGCTCGATCTTGGCGTCCGCCTCCAGCGTGCCGAGCGCGCGTCGGCGGCGTTGCCCGCCCCCAGGCTCCGGCGCTACGGCGAGATGGTCCGCGACGCGATCGCTCGCCTCGGCGACGGGCCCGATGACTACCGCCTGTACCGGTGCGAGGTGGTCTACCCCCTCTACGGCACGCAGTACGCGATCGGCTTCACACTGCCGTGATCAGCACGGCGAGCCAGCGGAAGTTAGGTTCTGTTTGACGGATTCGTGGGGCGCGCGACAGAGCCTGCCAGGAGCGTGGGTAGAGACAGGCCAGAGGCCCGTCCCACCAACCTTCAGAAGACATAGTCGATCCGTCAAACAGAACCTAGTCGCGAAGCTGGATGCGGATGGGGCGGTTGCTGCGATCGCTGGCGGTCGTGACCTCGCCGTCCTCGTGGATGAGGCGGACGTGGACCCGTCGCTCGGCCGGCGCCCAGTCGCCCTCGGCGACGCGGCTGGTGATCGTCACCACGTCGCCCACGCGGCTCGCGCGGTACTCGGTCAGGCGGAAGCCGCCCTCGCGGTAGGCGTGCCCGTCGCCGTCGTCCTCGTACAGCTTGCCGGAGGCACGCCCGTTCGCGTCGAGCGCGATGATCAGCGTCACTTCGTCGAGCGGCTTCTCGCCCACGTACTGCTTCACCGGGCCCGTCGGCAGGATCGTGCCCGCCTTGAGGTACATCTCCGGCAGGTACTCGTCGTCCGCGTCGCCCTCGATCTTGTGCGCGAAGTCAAAACGGCGCCAGTCGCCTTTGGGCAACGCGAAGACGCGGTCGGCCTCGGGGGTCATGAACGGCACCACCAGCACGCCCGAGCCCAGCAGGAACGCGTCGTCTTCCGAACGGAGCGCGGGGTCCGCCGGGTCGGCGAAGAAGACCGGGCGCATCACGGGCAGGCCCGTCGTTGCCGCCTCGCGGAAGAGCGTGTAGAAGTAGGGGAGCATGACGTACCGGCGCTGCAACGCGCGACGGCTCGTCGCTTCGACCTCCGACCCGAACGACCACGGCTCCTTGTCGATGTTCCCCTTGCCCGTGTGCCCGCGCGCGAAGGGCATCATCGCGCCGACGGCCATCCAGCGACGGAACATTTCGGCCGTCCCGTTGCCGGCGAAGCCGCCGATGTCCGGCCCGTTGAAGGGTTGCCCGCTCAGGCCCAGGTTGAGCGTCATCGAGACCGACCACTCCAGGTGGTCCCAGTCCGCGACGTTGTCGCCGGACCACGTCGCGGCGTAGCGGTGCCCGCCGAGGAAGTTGGCCCGGCTCAGGACGAAGACGCGCCGATCCGGCGCGGCGGCCTGGATGCCCTCGCGCGAGGCGCGGACCATCTGCATGCCGTAGATGTTGTGGTAGCGCTGGTGGTTGCCCTCGCCGCCGAGGTCCTCATCGGCGAGGTGGACGTTGTCCTCCGGCATGGTCTTGCTCTCGACGTTGAAGATCGCCGGCTCGTTCATGTCGTTCCAGACGCCGGTGACGTTCTGCGCGATGAAGTCCTGGTAGAGCGTCGCCCACCACTCGCGGGTGTCGCGCCGGGTGAAGTCGGGGAAGAGGCAGGGGCCGGGCCAGACCTCGCCGCGGAAGATGCTCCCGTCGGCGCGTCGGACGGCGTGGTCGCCTTCCATGAGTTGATCGCGGACGAAGTAGCCCTCTTCGTCCTTCACGCCCGGGTTGATCATCCAGACGTTGTGGAAGCCCTTGCTGAGCAGCCAGTCGTTAAGGCCTTTGGGGTCGGGAAAGTGCTCGCTGGAGAAGGTGAACGTGCGGAAGCCGTCCATGTAGTCGATGTCCATCCAGATGACGTCGCAGGGGATGTTGCGGCGTCGGAAGCCCTCGGCGAGGTCGCGGACGACGGCTTCGGGGTAGTAGCTGTAGCGGCACTGGTGGTAGCCGATCGCCCACTTGGGCGGCATCGGCATGTAGCCGGTTAGTTCGGCGAGCTTGCTGGTGACTTCCTGGGGGGTGGCGCCGTCGATGACGATCAGCGGGAAGGCGCGCCCCTCGGCGGCGAAGACGATCGCGTCGTCGCGGGTCTCGATGCGGCACCTGTAGGTGGTGTCGGCGATGACGCCGAAGGCGGTGCCGTCGCTGCGGACCGCGAGGACGTACGGGTGGGACTGGTAGAGGCTGAGGGAGTTGTTGTTGTAGGCGTAGGCGTCGGTGTTCCAGGTTTCGGTGACTCGTCCGTTGCGGAGGAGCTGCCCGGGGACCTCGCCGGTGCCGTAGAGGCTCGTGCCGGGCTGGATCGGGATCCGCGCAACGAAGCGTCCTTCGTCGTTGGTGGAGAACTCGGGTCGGACGGCCCAGCCGCCCTCGGTGACCACCTCGCCCCGCTCGCGGCGGGCGGGGTCGACGAAGGAGATGCTCGGGAGGGCGTTTTCGCGGGCCTCGATGGAGGGATCGAACCGCTGCACGCCCCGCTCCAGACGCAGCCCGACCTGCGCTTGGGCGAGTCCGGCCGAGAGCGTCAGCGCCAACGCGCCGGCCGCGACGAGGCGGCGGAGTGTGCCGAAGGGCGGGCGGGGCACGGGCTGGGCGTTCACTCGGGCGGGCATCGTCATCGCAGGATCTCCTTCCGCTCGGCTCAGCGGGCGAGGGCTTCTTGGTGGGGCAGTATTCGGACTCTGCCGTCGCCCTGCAAGTCCGAGAAGGCGCAGGGCCTCGAAGCGGCGCACAAGAGGGGCGATCGATGTCCGATTTTTGGGAGGGCCTGCGGGGGACGCCACGCCCGGAAAGCGGCAAAAAACAAGCGTTTACACTGGGATATCGACCGCAGGGCAGGGTGTCTGTTTCGTCGAGTGCCGAGGGATGATTTCTTCGGTCTCATCAGGGTTTTTAGAAGCCCTGTTGTGGTGATTTCGTGTACACTCTTTGGGCCCTGCGAGCGAGGCGTTGAGCGGTGGGGGCGGGATGCTGAGCCCGGGGGCCGTACGCTCGTTTCTGAGCACGGCGAGGATTCACAAGAACGGAGCAGCACAGCGATGCGGAGCACGGACACGATGCGATCGGACCGGGGGCGTGGCGTAGGTGTGATCGGCGGCTGGACGGCGGCGGCCCTGCTCGGGCTCAGCGCCGGGCTCGCGACGCCGGCTCAGGCGCAGTGGGAAGAGAGCCCCGGCGTCATCCTCCAGTGGTTCGAGCAACGCTGGGTGGATATGGAACGCAAGGTTCCGGATTTCTTCATGGGCGGGTACGGCGCGGTCTGGCTCCCGCCGATTTCCAAGACCTTTGACCCCGCCAGCCCGGGCTACGACCCGTTCAACCGCTTTGACCTCGGCTCGCCCGACGCGCCGACGGCGTACGGGACCGAGGCGTACTGGACCGCCGCCCGTCGAGAGCTGCAGCGCGCCGGCGGGCTGGTCTACGTCGACATCATTATGAACCACAACTCCGGTCGTCAGACCGGCGCGGACTTCCAGCAGCGGGGCGGGTACCCGGGGTTCTGGATGGGCCCGGTGCAGACGCCGTTCAAGCCGCCGGTCGCGAACTGGGGCGACTTCCACGCGGGGGTCGCCGGCGGGTTCCTGCAATCGGAGAACCCCGGCGGGCCGCGGTACGACACGCTGCGGGGGGATCTCGTCGCGCTGATCGACATCGACCAGGCGAGCAACCATTTCTTCATCCGTCAGCCGGTCGAGAGCGGCAACCCGGACAACATCCCCGCGGGGACGGTCTACAACCGCCCGAACGCGGAGAATTTCCGTTTTTACCCGGACCAGAGCCTGCCGGCGCAGGAGGTGGTAAATCCCGGCACGTTCCGGAATCCGGGGACGTTCGTGAGCAACTTCCACCCGTTCAACCTGAGCGACCCGATGCGGGGCGACCCGGTCGTGGAGAACGCGACGGGGTACCTCGAGCGTTGGACGCGCTGGATGCTGGACGTGCAGAAGGTGGACGGCTTCCGCCTCGATGCCGCCAAGCACATCCCGAGCTGGTTCTGGGACAACATCTGGGACTCGAGCGTGTCCATGCGCTGGGAGCGTCCGGACGGGCAGATGGCGACGCCGTTCAGCTTCGGGGAGAGCACGGCTGGCAACCAGGAAGTGTTCGACAACTACGTCCGGCGCGTGACGGGGCAGAACCGTCCGGGCGACAGCTTCGGCAACCGCGACACGCTCGACCTCGCGGGCGCGGGCGCGCTGCGGAACCTGATCAACGCCAACGGCTTCGGCAACTGGGCCGACGTGCTCTACAACTCGGGCGGGGGGCACATCGACCTGATCGACGACGGGTTTAACAACGGCTCGCTCGGCGTCTTCCACGCGTTCAGCCACGACAACGGCACCGTCGGCGACGGCAACAGCATGCCGCCGCTCCCGACTGAGAAGCAGATGGGCTACTTCGTCCATGCCTATCTGCTTATGCGCACGGGCGAGACGATCGTCTATCACAACTCGCGCGGCATCCCGCGTTCCTTCGGCTT
Source organism: Phycisphaerales bacterium (assembly GCA_050485765.1). Lineage (GTDB taxonomy): Bacteria > Planctomycetota > Phycisphaerae > Phycisphaerales > UBA1924 > RECY01. The sequence goes on from JBJHBZ010000044.1 coordinate 18,394, forward strand.
CTTCCCGCGCGAGGGCACGTCGACGGCGCTCGGCTGGAACCCGACCACCGGGCAGCCCGACGACACGATGACCCGCCTGGTCCAGCTCCGAAACCAGTACGCGCGGGGCTGGTTCATCCCGCTCAACAGCAACGTCAGCGACGTGCTGGTGTTCGAGCGTCGGACGCCGGGCAACGGGCGGGCGAACGTGCTCGTCGCCGTCAATGACCGCTACGACGCGGGGCAGTTGACGGTCAACGTGAACACCGGGTACCCCGCGGGCACGCGCCTGGTCGAGCTGACCGGGAACGCCGCGAACCCGCAGGTGAACCCCGGCGGGGCGATCCCGCAGCAGATCCAGGTCGGGCCGGGCGGGCAGGTTCAGCTTGTCGTGCCCAACAACAGCAACGCCTCCGGCGAGCACAACCGCGGGTACGTGATTTATGGCGAGGCGCTGCCGAACGCGACGCTGACGCTCAGCAACGTCGGCTCGACGATCCCGGGCGATCTCGTCACCAACCCGGGCGCCAACCCCGCGAGCAGCCGCCTGACGTCGATCCCGGTGATCACCAGCAACAGCTTCGAGATCCAGGTTCAGACCTCGCAGGGGCTGGCGGTCGATCCGAACAGCATTGACAGCAACGCGGCGTTCCGCATCAACGCCGGTTTTGAGGACTGGAACGGCAACGGGCAGGTCGACTACCCGTGGGGGCACACGCTCCAGGGCTTTGAGAACTTCACCACGGTGAACAGCCCCCTCGCCGGCGGCGGGCAGGGCCTCTACGTGCAGGAGATCGACGCGACGCAGCTCGAGGAGGGGCTGAACTACATCACGGTCGCCGTGCTCAAGCAGCGTGGGGCCGGGGATGACCCGCTTTTCCGTGAGCTGCGCCAGGTGGTGTACATCGATCGCCTCCCGCCGGAGGTGGAGCTGGTGGGCGGCGACAACCAGATCATTACGGCCCCGATCGCGCAGTTCCGGGCTCAAGCGCTGGACCGCACGGTGCGGCGCGTCCACATGATCGTGAACCTGCCCGAGGCCGCCAACCCGGTCGCCGCCGCCACGGGTTTGAACATCACCCAGCAGCGCGACCGGGACCTGTTCCGCACCAACCTCGCGGGCTGGCAGGCGGGCAAGAACCGCCTGACGCTGGTGGCGTTTGAGGAGAACGGCACGCCGGGCGTGCATGACTACAGCGTGTATTTCCGCGCCTGCGAGGCCGACTTGACCGGGCCGGCTCTGGATGGCCTGCCCGATGGCGTGGTCAACGCGAGCGATCTCAACTTCTACATCGGTCTCTGGCTCGACGGCGATCCGGCGGCCGATCTGACCGGGCCCTCGCTCGACGGCACGCCCGACGGCGTGGTCAACGCGAGCGATCTGAATTACTACCTCGGGCTCTGGATCGACTGCAACTAAGACCAACGCTTTCGCACGGCTGGCAACGAAACACGCCCTCCGCGACGTTCATCGTCGCGGAGGGCGTGTGTGTTTTTGGGGGTGCGGTGTAGATTGCGGGATGGGGCGGTTACTTCACGCCGTCTTTCTCGGCCATCATCGCGAGCATGTCCACGCAGCGTGCAGCGTAGCCGGCCTCGTTGTCGTACCAGCTCACGACCTTGAAGAACCGGTCGTTGAGCCCGATGCCCGCCTTCGCGTCGAAGATCGAGCTGTGCGGGTCGCCGATGAAATCGCTGGAGACGATCTCCTCTTCGGTGTACCCGAGCACGCCCTTCATCGGGCCCTCGGCCGCGGCTTTCATCGCGGCGTTGATCGCGTCCAGGCTCGTCGCCTTGCTGGTGCGGAAGGTGAGATCGACGCAGGAGACGTCGGCCGTCGGCACGCGGAACGCCATGCCCGTCAGCTTGCCCTTGAGCGCGGGGATGCAGAGCGTGACGGCCTTGGCCGCCCCGGTGCTCGCGGGGATGATGTTCTGATACGCGTTGCGCCCGCCGCGCCAGTCTTTCTTGCTCGGCCCGTCCTGCGTGGGCTGGGTCGCGGTCGCGGCGTGCACGGTCGTCATCAGGCCCTCTTCCAGCCCGAACTCGTCGTTGATGACCTTCGCGATCGGCGCGAGGCAGTTGGTCGTGCAGCTCGCGTTGCTGATGACGGTGTCGGTCTTGGGGTCGTACTGCTCGTGGTTGACCTTGTACGCGAGGGTCTTGACGGTCTCGGGCGTCTTGGTGGGGGCGCTGATGAGCACGCGCTTGGCGCCGCCGCCGGCGATGTGCTTCTTCGCGTCGTCGGCGGACGTGAACAGCCCGGTCGACTCGAGCACGTAGTCCACGCCCATGCTCTTCCAAGGCAGTTCCGCCGGGTCGCGCACGGCCATCGTCTTGGTCGTGAACCCGTTGACCGTGAAACTGTCTTCGGTCGCCGAGACGTCGGCCGGCTTGCCGTTGACGCGGAAGCGCCCGTGCATGGTGTCGTACTTGAGCAGGTACGCGAGGTTGTCGGCCGGGACGAGGTCGTTCACGCCGACGACTTCAAAGCCCCCGTGCTGGGTGGCGATCCGGTAGACGAGGCGTCCGATGCGTCCGAAGCCGTTGATGCCGATGCGGATGGCCATCCGTGTTCCCTTTCTCTGAGAGTGCGAATCGGTGAGGAGCCGATTCTAGGAGCCGATCCGAACGAGCCGCGACCGTGAGGGAGCGGTTGGATCAGGCACCAGGAGCCAGTGACCAGGCAACAGCTCAGTATGCAATAACTGGTGCCCGGTGCCCGGCTCCTGGTGCCTTTCGGAGGACCGCGCTCAGACCGCTCCCGCCAGCACCGCCTCGTCGGCCAACTCCCCGGCTTCCGGGTCCAGCATCACGCGACCGCCCACGATCGTCCCCACAGCCTTCCCGAGCATCGCCCGCCCCAGGAACGGCGTGTTGCGGCTCTTGCCCTTCAGGTCCGACGCCGACACCGTCCAAGACCGCTCCGGGTCGATGATGGTCACGTCCGCCGCCGAGCCGACCGCGAGCGAGCCGAGCCCGTGCCGATCCAGCCCGCACAGCCTCGCCGGCTCGGCCGTCATCAGTTCGATCAGGCGTCCCCACCCGATCGTCCCGCTCGCCACCAGCGCCTCGGCGTACAGCGACAGCGCCGTCTCCAAACCGATGATCCCGAACGGCGCTTCCTCGAAGGGCAGCCCCTTTTCATCGCCCGCGTGCGGCGCGTGGTCGGTCGCGAGGATCGTGATCGTGCCGTCCGCGACGCCGTAGCGCAGGGCCTCGACGTCTGACTGCTCCCGCAGCGGGGGGTTCATCTTCGCCATGGGATCGCCGAACCACCCGCCGCCGTCGGGGCTGTGGGCCGCGCACGCCTCGTGGGTGAGGATCAGGTGGTGCGGGGAGGCCTCGCCGGTGACGTGCAGCCCGTCGGCTCGCGCACGCCGAATGATCTCGACCGTCCCCGCGCTCGAAATATGCTGCACGTGGTACCGCGCCCCGGCGTGCTTGCGGACCAGGCGCACGTCGCGCTCGACGATGATCTCCTCGGCCTCGCGCATCCACCCCGCGACGCCGAGCCGCTGGGCGACCTCCCCCGCGTGCATCGGGGCCGAGCCGGTCAGCGTCGCGTCCTGGCAGTGCTGCATGAAGACCAATCCGGCCGCCGAGCACGCCGCCAGGGCCCGGTTCATCACCCCCGCCGTCGGCACGGCGTCCCCGTCGTCCGAGATCGCCACCGCCCCGGCCTGCGCCAGCAGCCCGATCTCCGCCAGGCGCTCCCCCTGGCGACCCTGCGTCGCGGCCCCCACGACAAACACGCGGCAGCGGGCCGTCCGCGCGATCGCGTGCTGCAGCAGCAGCACCATCTCCGGCGTATCGATCGCCGGGCTCGTGTTCGGCATGCAGCAGACGGTCGTGAACCCGCCCGCGATCGCCGCGCGTGTGCCGCTGGCGATGTCTTCCTTGTGCGTCTGCCCCGGCTCGCGGAGGTGGACGTGCGGGTCGATCAGCCCCGGGCAGACGATGAGTCCGCCGGCGTCGATGACCCGATCCGCGGGTGTGCGGTCGAGCCCCGCCCCGACGCCGACGATGCGCCCGCGGTCGATCGCGACGTCCGCCGAGGCGTCCAGCCCGCTCGCCGGGTCGATGACCCGCCCGCCCGTGATGAGGATGCGTTCCATAAAGGCACGGTATCCGCAGCCGCGGGCCTTCGGCAGGCAGTCCGAACGAGCCGCGACCGTGAGGGAGCGGTTGGACCGGCCCTGCTCCGAACGAGCCGCGATTGCGAGCGAGCGGTTGAACCAGGACCGGTTCCAAGCCCTTGCCGGAGGACCGCTCCCTCACGGTCGCGGCTCGTCCGGCCCTCCGCCTCCCCCGCCACCCGTGCCACCGCATGGGTTACGATCCCCCGCCGCCGCCCCCCACCACCCCCCCCCCCCCCCCCCCCCCGGCCCCGGCCCC
>JBJHBZ010000045.1:0-21564 GCA_050485765.1 Phycisphaerales bacterium
AATCCGCCCTCCCCCGCCCCAGCGGGGGAGGTGTCGGCAAAGCCGACGGAGGGGGTCCGGCGGAAATCGCCAAAACAGCAAAGGGCCAGAGGGCCAGACCCGGAACGGTCCAGCCGGATGTGCCACTGACATCTTCCGAGAGGTCAGTGCTCCGGACCAAAAACACTGACCTTGCAGACAAGGTCAGTGGCACATCAAATCCACCGACTCCGATCCCCTTTCCCTCCCCCGCCCCAGCGGGGGAGGTGTCGGCAAAGCCGACGGAGGGGGGCCCCTCCCATCTCACCAAATCCCGCGTCCGCCCCCTCGCCCCCCATAAACTCCGGACGTGCCGACACCCCGCAAACCCTCGTCTTCCTCCGCCCGTCCCTCCCGCGGCGCCCGCGGCTCCGCCGACGCGGTCGACGCCCTCCCCCCGATCACCGACGCCGCTCGCGGCGAACGCCTCCAGCGCGTCCTCGCCGACGCCGGCGTCGCCGCACGCCGAGCCTGCGAGGAGCTCATCGAAGAAGGTCGCGTCACCGTCAACGGCGACCTCGTCGACAAGCTCCCCGCTTGGGTCAACGCGGAACTCGACCGCATCGAGGTCGACGGCCGCCCCATCCCGCGCCGCGAGCGACGCCTCTACATCATGCTCAACAAGCCCACGCGCACGCTCACCACCGCCGCCGACGAGCCCGGATCCGACCGACGAACCGTCCTCGACCTCGTCGATCACCCCAGCAAAGCACGCCTCTTCCCCGTCGGACGACTCGACTACGACACCGTCGGCCTCATCCTCCTCACCAACGACGGCGCCTTCGCCAACAAGCTCACCCACCCACGCTTCGGCGTCGCCAAGACCTACCGCGCCGTCGTCAAAGGCTCCATCGCCGACGAAGACGTCGGGCACCTCGAAGAAGGCATCTACCTCGCCGAACGCAAAGAAGGGCGAACGGTGGGGGCCACGCGAACCGCGCGCGTCCGCATCCAGGTCGTCCGGCGCGACCGCGAACGAACCGTCCTCGAACTCCAGCTCCACGAGGGGCGAAACCGCCAGGTCCGGCGCATGCTCGCCAGCGTCGGCTGCCCCGTGAAAAAGCTCGAACGCGTCGCGATGGGGCCCGTCAAGCTCAAAGGCCTCCCCCGCGGCGCCTGGCGCGAGCTCGACCGACACGAACTCCGCGCCCTCCGAGCCGCCGTCACCCAGGGCAAAACCGCCCCAGACGACGCCGCCACGCCCGCAAACCCCCGCAAATCCCCTTCACCCGGAAAAGGGAAGAAAACCACGCCGAAGAAGGCTCCAGCCAAGCGGTCCGCCCCCGCCAAACCCGGCGCTCGCCCCTCATCCCGACCCGTCAGCCGTCCGAACAAGACCGAAAGCCCCGTACCTCGGAAAGCACCACGCACCCCGCCCACCCAGAGTCGCACCCCACGCAGCGGTGACCGTCCCGCCCGCCCACGACGCGGAACCGACCGATGACCACAACCGACGCCTCCAATAACGCCTCCGAGTCCGCTCTTTCCCGCCGGAACCTCCAGCGCACGATCGAGGTCCTGCGCTACGCCTCGCGCAACCTCCACCGATCCCAGATCCCACGGATGGCCGCCGCCCTCGCCTACCGAACCCTCTTCGCCCTCATCCCGCTCCTGGTCCTCGGACTCGTGGTCCTCGGCTCCTTCGCCAGCGAGAGCGACGTGCAGTTCGCCGTCGAACGCCTCCTCCGCTTCACCGGCATCAGTGAGATCGCCGTCGAGCCCGAGCAGATCGACCTCGACTCGCCCACCGCCTTTGCCCAGTTCTTCGGGCCCATGCCGCCACCCGGCAACAACTTCAACACGCCCAGCACCCCCCAGGCCCTCCCGCAAGAATCCCGCGCCGCCGGCGCCATCATGCTCGGCAGCAGCAAACGCATCGGACCGGGAGCCCCCGAGACCCAGGACATCGCCACCACCCAGATCACAAGCCCCGACGCCTCCGCAGCCGCCGAACGACTCGACGAATGGATCACCGGCCTCGTCGGACGCGTCCGCAACATCCCCTTCGGCGCCATCGGCATCGTCGGCGTCGCCATCCTCGTCTACGCCGCGCTCAGCATGTTCGTGGAGATCGAACGGTCCTTCAACCAGATCTACGGCACCCGACAGGGCCGCGCCTGGCTCGCAAGACTCACCATGTACTGGACGATGCTCACCCTGGGCACCGTCTTCCTCCTCGCCAGCTTCTGGGTCGGCGAACGCTTCCAAAGCTGGATCCTCCATCAAATCCAGGCCGAAGGCTCCAACGCCGCCCCCTTCCTCGTCGGTGCGCTCGGCTTTTTCTTCACGGTCTGCATCTCCACCCTCCTTCTCCTGCTCATCTACACCACCGTCCCCAACGCCAAGGTCAAGGTCCAGCCCGCGCTCGCCGGAGCCTTCGTCGCCGCCATCCTCTGGGAAGCCGGCAAATGGGGGTTCACCCAGTACCTCCAGTACTCCACCGGCTACGCCCGCTTCTACGGCCAGGTAGCGATCCTCCCCATCTTCATGCTCTGGATCTACCTCACCTGGCTCATCGCCCTCTTCGGCCTCCAGGTCGCCCACCTCCTCCAGTCCTTCGAACGCTGGAAGACCCAACTCGGCAAAGAAGAAGACGCCGAAGAAGACCCCATCACCACACCAGAGCCCTGGAGCCCGGTCCTCGTCGCCGCCGCCGTCGCCCGCGGCTTCCAGGAGGGCGACGCCCTCGACGCCGCCGCCGTCGCCGAGTGCACCGCACTGACACGCACCCAGGCCGACCGCTGCCTCGAGACCCTCGCCCAACGCGGCGTCCTCCGCGAGATCGCCGATCAGGACGGCGCCTACGTCCTCGCCCGCCCGCCCGAGTCCATCCAAGCCGAGGACCTCCTCGAGCACGCCCCCGAGCCCGGCGAGGAGGCCCCCGGCGCCTGCGCCGTCGCCCGGGCCCGCGCCGCCGCCCGCGGCGCGCTCGCCGGCTGCTCCCTCGCCGAGATCCTCCGCGAGGACGCCCAGCCCGAGCCTGCCAACGGACGCGTGAAACCCGCCCCCGGCGTACCCGAACACCCCACGGGGACAACCCCGGCTTCGCCCGCTTCCTCCCCATCCTGAGCCATGCCCCCGGGCGCGAGCGCCTAGCATCAAGGCCCGGCGCATCCCAGATGCCGGGCCTTTTTTCACCCCCGTTCAACGCAACCACAGGCCATCGGCCACGGACACTGGGGACGCCATGGACGCCGAGCGACTCATCGAATTCTCCGTCTACCTCGCCGACCGACCCGGCGAGCTCGCCGCCGTCCTCGCCGCCGCCACCAACGCCGGCGTCCGGGTCCAGGCCGTCTCCGTCGCCGGCGCCAACGGGCGAGGCCTCGTCCGCCTCATCGGCGAGCCCACCGACGCCCTCCGCGACATCCTCGACCACCTCAACGAGTCCGGCGTCGGTCCCATCGTCGAGACCGAGGTCGTCGCCGTCTCCACCACAGACCGACCCAACGCCTTCCGAGACGTCGCCGAGCGATTCGCCACCGAAAACCTCAACATCCTCCACGCCTACATGGCCCCAGGCACCAGCCCCAACGGCACACCCGACGCCCCCGTCCCCGCACAGCCACCCCGGTGCATCTTCCGAGTCGAGGACGTCGACAAAGCCGTCCAAACCATCGCCGCACTCGCCTGAGCCGCCCCCCGCGATCTCACGCCGAGCCCCCTACCATCCGGACCGATGCCCACCGACCCCTCCCAGCGCGCAACCGACGCCCCCGCCGGGGCTTCCGACACCGTGCGCACCGTCAGCTTCGTCAGCCTCGGCTGCCCGAAGAACCTCGTCGATAGCGAAAAAATGCTCGGACTCCTCGCCGAGGACGGGCTCATGCCCGTCAGCTATGACCCCTCTCAGGACGCCGCCGTCGCACTCGCCGGACGCACCGACATCAGCACCAGCGGCTCCGAGCAGGACGCCTCCGGCGCTCAGGACGCCGACGTCGACCCCGCCGACGCCGTCGTCATCAACACCTGCGGCTTCCTCGAAAGCTCCAAAGAAGAATCCCTCCACGTCATCCGCTCGGCCGTCCGCGCCAAAGAACAAGGCCGCGTCCAGCGCGTCATCGTCGCCGGCTGCCTCGTCCAACGCCACCGCGCCAAGATGCTCGACTGGGTCCCCGGTATTGACGCGATGATCGGCGTCTTCGATCGCGACAAGGTCGTCGAAGCCGTCCGAGGCGTCAAAGCCGAGCGACAGACCCTCGCCGAAGCCAGCGACCAGCCCGCTTACTGGATCGCCGGCAGCGCCATGCAAGCCGCCAAAGACCGAGGCCTCACCACCGCCGGGCTCACCGTCCACGGCAAGGACGGCAAAGGCCTCGGCTACTGGGAGTCCGACGCCGCACGACTCCGACTCACCCCGCGCCACTACGCCTACCTCCGCATGAGCGAGGGGTGCAACCAGAAGTGCGCCTTCTGCACCATCCCGTCCATCCGAGGCAAGATGCGCTCCAAGCCCGCCGAGCGAGTCGCCGATGAAGCCCGCGAGCTCGTTCGCGACGGCGCCCACGAGCTCCTGCTCATCGGGCAGGACACGACCAGCTACGGCGACGACGTCGGCGTCGGCCTCGGGCAGGTCCCAGGCCACGACCCCTTCCGCGCCGGCCTCCCAAGACTGCTCAAGATGGTCAGCGACGCGATGGAAGCCGAAGCCGGGCCCAACGGCTGGCTCCGACTCATGTACGCCTACCCCAGCAACTTCACCGACGAGATCGTCGACGCCTTCGCCGCCCTCGTCGAGCGCGGGCGCCTGCTCCCCTACCTCGACATCCCCCTCCAGCACGCCAGCGACCGCGTGCTCACGCAGATGCGCCGCCACGTCCAGGCCAGCCAGCAGCGCGACCTCATGCTCAAGCTCCGCGAGCGCGTCCCCGGCATGGCGATCCGCACCACCTTCATCACCGGCTTCCCCGGCGAGACCCAGGCCGACCACGAGCAGCTCCTCGAGTTCATCGATGAGATCGGCTTCGACGCCGTCGGCGTCTTCCAGTACTCCCGCGAGGACGGCACCCCCGCCGGCAAGATGGACCTCGACCCCGAGCTCCACGTCCCCGACGAGATCAAGGCCCAGCGCCACGCCGAGCTCATGGACCTCCAGCAGCAGATCGCCTTCGAACAAGCCGCCTACCTCGCCGAGCAGTTCGACCCCGCCGACCCCAACGAGTCCGGCGTCCGCTTCGACGTCCTCATCGACCGCGCCGCGCCCGAGCGCGAAGCCGCCGAGGAGCCCGGCGTCCGCGCCCGCGGCTCCGCCCCGCTCACCGTCCACGCCGGACGCACCTACTTCCAAGCCCCACAGATCGACGCCACCACCTACGTCGCCACGCGACAGCCCCTGAGCCCGGGCGAGCTCGTCCGCTGCGTCATCGTCGGCAGCGACGGCTACGACCTCATCGCCCAGCCCCTCGCCGACGTCGAACGCAAGGTCTCGCTCCCACTCGCCTGACCCCGCGCCCGCTCGCCCTTTATCCTCACCGCATGCCCCTCCGCATCCTCCACGTCTCCACCCGCCTCATCCTCGGGGGAAGCCAGGAAAACACCATCCTCTCCTGTGAAGGCCAGGCCAGGCTCGGGCACGACGTCCACCTCGCCTACGGGCCCATCTACGGCCCCGAAGGCACACTCAAGCCACGCGTCGATCACTTCAACGCCCGCTGCGAAGCCCGCCAAGAGCACGCCCGCCCCATCACCACGCACGAGATCCCCACCCTCGTCCGAGAGGTTCACCCCCTCAAGGACCGACGCGCCCGCCGCGACCTCCTCGACCTCATCGAGCGCACACGCCCCGACATCGTCCACACCCATTCCTCCAAAGCCGGCGTCGTCGGAAGGCTCGCCGCCTTCGAGGCCTACCACCGCGCCGTCCGAGGCCTCGGCGGCTCCCGCGCCCACCGCCCCGCGGTCGTTCACACGATCCACGGCCCCCCCTTCATGCCCCCAGGCGACGGCCCCATCGCAAAAATCAAAACCGCCGCCAAAAACAAGCTCTACGAGATCGCCGAACGCCACGCCGCCAGGCACTGCCACCTCATCGTCAGCGTCGCCGACGCCATGACCGAGCAGTTCCTCGCACGACGCATCGGCACGCCCTCGCTCTACACCACCGTCCGCAGCGGCATGGAGACCGAAGCCTTCCTCACCCCCCGCCCCGGCGAGACCGCCGCCGACGCGCGACGAGCCCTCCACCTCGCCCCGACCGACTTCGTCATCGGCACCGTCGCACGCCTCGCCGAGCACAAAGGGCACGACGACCTCCTCGACGCCCTCGCATCTCGGCTCCGACAGCACCGACACTGGAAGCTCCTCTGGGTCGGCGACGGCTGGTGGAAGCCGCGCCTCCTCGCACGAGTCGCCAAACTCGGCCTCGAACACCAGGTCGTCCTCACCGGCCTCGTCCCACCCGAACGCGTCCCCATGATGATCCGAGCCATGGACGTCCTCGCCCACCCCAGCGCCCGCGAAGGCCTCCCCAGAACCGTCCCCCAAGCCCTCCTCTGCGCCGTCGTCCCCGTCGCCTACGACGTCGACGGCACCCGCGAGGTCTGCATCGACCAACGCACCGGCCGCCTCATCCCCAAAGGCGACACACACGCCCTCGCCGAAGCCATCCAATCGCTCCACGACCACCCCGACCAGCGCCGCGCCATGGCCGACCAAGGCCGAGCCATGTGCCGCACCATGTTCAGCACCGAAACCATGATCCAAGCCCTCGAGCACGCCTACGCCGAGGCCCTCCGCCGAGCCGAGCAACGCTGACACTCCACCCCATCTCCCACCTCAAACCCCTCTACCATGCCCCCGAACCCATCCCAAGCCCCCCTGCCGAAGGACACCACACCATGAAGATCCACGAGCACCAGGCCCGCGACCTCCTCGCCGCCTTCGGCGTCCCCGTCCCCCCCGCACACCTCTGCACCAACGCCCAGGACGCCGCACGCCTCTACAAAGAAATCACCGAACAGGCCGGCACCGACCTCGTCGTCGTCAAGGCCCAGGTCCACGCCGGCGGCCGCGGCAAGGCCGGCTTCGTCAAGCTCGTCCGTTCACCCGACGAAGCCACCGAAGCCGCCAAGTTCATGCTCACCAACCGCATGGTCTCCAACCAGACCGGACCCGAAGGCCTCGCCGTCTCCAAACTCCTCATGGCCGCCGGCGTCGACATCGCCCACGAGTACTACCTCGCCATCACCACCGACCGAGCCACACGACGAAACGTCCTCATCGCCTCCGCCGAGGGCGGCGTCGACATCGAAGAAGTCGCCGCCCACAACCCCAAGGCCATCCTCAAAACACCACTCCACCCCCTCCTCGGCCTCCAGCCCCACCAGGCACGCGAAACCGCCTTCCGACTCGGCCTCAAAGGCAAGCAGGTCAACCAGGCCGTCAAGACCATGACCGCACTCGCCCAGTGCTTCCTCGCCAAAGACTGCTCCATCGCCGAGATCAACCCACTCGTCCTCACCCCACCGACCGACGCCCACCCCGACGGCCAGATCCTCGCCATCGACGCCAAGTTCAATTTCGACGACAACGCCATCTTCCGACACCCCGACCTCCAGGCACTCTTCGACCCCGCCGAGGAAAACCCCGCCGAGCTCCGAGCCGCAGCCCACGGCCTCTCCTACATCGCACTCGACGGCAACATCGGATGCCTCGTCAACGGCGCCGGACTCGCCATGGCCACCATGGACACCATCAAACACCACGGCGGCGAACCCGCCAACTTCCTCGACGTCGGCGGCTCAGCCTCCGAACAAGCCGTCACCGAAGCCTTCAACATCATCCTCTCCGACGAACGCGTCCAAGGCATCCTCGTCAACATCTTCGGCGGCATCATGGACTGCGCCGTCATCGCACAAGGCATCGTCAACGCCGCCAAAACCTACAAAAACAAAGACGGCTCCACCGGCTTCCAAGTCCCACTCGTCGTCCGACTCGAAGGCACCAACGTCGACGCCGGCCGAGAGATCCTGAAGCAAGCCAGCGCCAGCCTGCCGACGCTGCAGGCAGCGACGGATCTGGGAAGTGGCTCTGAATTGATTGTGAGGGAAATCATTGGAAAATAAGCAAAATCATAATATATTTATTAGCTGGAGTGGCGAGAGAAGCAGACAGATCGGAGTGCTGCTACGAGACTGGCTTCCGACAATAATCCCCTCGGCCACGCCATGGATGTCGTCAGAGGATATCTCAAAAGGCGGCGCATGGGCAACGGATATACGCAAGAAACTACAGCAGTGTACTATTGGAATTTTAGTTATTACGCCAGACAATAAAGATAAGCCGTGGGTGCTGTTCGAAGCCGGAGCCCTAGAAAAAACAGAAGATACGGCACTGCGATGCGTTCTACTTGACGGCATTGACCCCCCGCTCGCGGGACCGCTGGGACAATTCCAGGCTACAATTATTAATAGCTCCGATATTAAGAAATTGTGTCTAGATATACACAATAAAATTGCAAATAATCTTGACACCAGCAGATCTGAAAAAATATTTGATAAATTTTGGCCAGATTTTATCGATGCTTATGGGAAAATTAAGGAAAATACCTTAACGCAAGACCACCAAGATCAGCAGCCCAAAGAAATAGATCTGATTCGGGATATACTTAATACAGTTAGGACGATTGAGAAAAAACAGCAAATTCTGTTTGAGTATTATGACAAAAACCAACCAGTGTTTTCTATACGAAATCAGATGGACAGATACAGTCGTTACCCATCATTTTCTCGCACCCCCATTTATTGGCCGCAATATCAGGGCCTGCGAAAGAGTGATCCTGATTTTGTTATAAATAGTAATGATATTGAAGTTTGTTTTTATTATACTGATAATGTCCAAGACGTCTCGCGCGACGATTTGATGAGGGTGGTAAAATACCTTACTTCAGAACTGGAAAATGTAGATGATCTTCGAAAAAATCTGGCTAAAAAATTCCGCGAGAAAATATTGGTAAATGAGCACATTTTCAATTTTCAATTTGTGGAATTAGATTGTTCGAGTTGTGATGGTCGGCCAGTGAGAGTTGATGTTGACGTTGCGCGAGTTGTGTAGTGTTTTTCTAGCATGTGTTCTCTCTGGGGATGGGGGAGGCTCTGATGCAGACGGCTCTGGGCCCCCATATGACTCCCTGTGACATCTTCTGCGCATGCCCGCGGGTGCGGCATGTGTTTCGCGAAAACTGGATGGGATGATTCAATATGAACACTGTTCAGCGTTCCGCGTTCGCCGGAGGCCTCATCGCCGTTGCGTGTCTCTTTGCCGGCTGCACCGGCACCTACGAGAAGCGCCGCGCTCAGGATTTGGCCACCATGCAAGCCTTGATCGACGCCGCCGACGAGGTCTACGCCCGTTGGGCGGGCGAGTGCGAAGACGATCCCGACTGCCTCGATCGGGCCCGAACGCTGCAGCGAAACATGCACGTGATCGCGGTCCACTGGCATTTGGCCCGCGCGTCGACCGATTTCCGACCGAACGAAGCCGCAGACCTCCTCCAAGAAGCCCTGCGCACGCTCCAGGCCATGTCAATCCATGACGAGCAACTGCTGGAAGTCAGCACGGCCCCCAGCAGCGACGAAGCCCGCCCCAGATAAATACATTTGGAAGTTTCCCCTCCGCAACGACACCCTCCGTGCGCCACTTCCGCGCCCTCCCCCAATCCCCGCCGACAAACCCTCACCCCGCCCCTACACATGGGCATGATCGCCACCAACCCATCCGCCGCACCCTCTCCCTCCCCCCGAGTGCCGAATGCCCAATGCCTAGTGCCTCTCCTCCCCGACTTCCTCGACTCGGATATGACCCTCGCCCAGCTCGCCGACTGGCACGGGCTCGAGCTGGCCGAGCTCCTCGCCCTGCTCGAATCCCCCGAGGCCGTCGCGATCTTCGATCAGATCGAGCGCGTCCAGGCCCGCCGCGTCCGTCTCGCCGAGGCCCAGCACCACCACGCCGCCCGCACCCACCTCGCGGCCCTCGCCGCACCACCAGACCCCGCAAAACACACCGAGCGCACCCTCGCCCGAGCCCAACAAGCCGCCACCCGAGCCGCGGCCACACTCGCCAGACTCACCGCCCCCAACCCCACCACGCGCGCACCACACCCCACGCGCCCCGCCCCACGCCAGGCCGCCGCGCCGCGCATCCATAAAAATCCTCAGCAACCCCAGGCCGTCGCCCGGGCGACGCCTCAGCGCGAGCCCTCGTCCGCCCACCCGTCGAGCAGCTCATACAACGCCTCGGCCAGCACCGCCACGTGCGGCCCAGGGATCTGGCTCTGCGGGTGGTCCAGCGTCGCGACCCGACCCGTCTCCCCCGCCTCGGTCGGCAGCGTCGTCAGACGACCAAGCACCTCCGCCGCCTCACCCCCCCGCGAAACCTCCACAGCCACGCGGCTCGGCGCCACCACATCCCCCAACGAGCCGGGCGTTTCCCCCGGCGTCGCCCGGATCAGCACGATCGCCGACGGGTTCAGACGCAGCACGTCCTCCGCGTCCAGGTTCACCCACGCCGAAGCCGACGACGACAACGCCGACTCAAAACCCGCCCGCAGCAGCAGGTCGTGGTGCCAGCTCCCCGGCCCGAACGCCGCCGGCGGGTTCACCGCACCGAGCAGCAGCACCGGCCCGAGGCGCACCCGAGCCTCGTACCGAGCCTGATCCGGCGCCGCCAGAACCTCCTGCATCCGCTCGATCAGCGCCCGAGCCTCACGCTCGCGCCCCACGATCGCCCCGACGTCGTACGTCGCCGTCCCGACCTCCTCGATCGAGAGCAGGCGGTAGTCCCGCATCCACCACCCGTGCGTCCCCGCCAGGTCCTGCATCCGGGGCGGGTAATCCCGCGTGCCCCATTGCGTGAGCACGTGCGTCGGGTTCGCCTTCAACAACGCCTCGTAGTCGATCCCGCTCTGATCCCCGGCCGCCGGCACCGAAGCCGGCAGCAGGCGGTCGTACCCGTGACGCGCGACCACCAGCTCCGCCGCGTCCAGCTCCGCGAGGATCACCCCGAACGCCGGGCTCAGCGCCGCGATCCTCGCGCCCGACAACGGCGGGGGGTCGTTGGGCGCCGACCGCGGGCTGCGGAGCAGCGTCACCACCACCGCCAGCAGCACGATGATCGGCACCGCGATCAGGACGTGCCGGACTTCCTTATGCATCCGCCGAGCCTCCGGGGTTCAACCAAGGGGAGCATATCGCCTCGGCGGAGGCGGGCGCGGGGGGGCTGGGTCAGGCGGCGGCGCGGGCGGGCTCGGCGCGTTCGAAGCAGACGGCGACGACCTGTCGCCCGCCGAGCCCGTCGTCGACGCGGACGACCCGCCCGGGTCGGAGCGACTCGGACCGGATCAGGCGCTGCCCGCGCCAGTCGATGGCGACCTCGACGGGGTCGCCTTCGCGGAGGCCGCGGGTGAGCCCTGCGACGTCGAGGAGGGCGCCGTGCTCGGAGACGTCGCGTGTCTGGGCGGGGAAGTATCGCCCTCGTGCGCGGTCGAGCACCTTGCACCCGCACCGGAGCGGGACGCGTGGTTCGAGTCGTCGGTCCTGATCTTGCTGGATGCGCATGTGCGGTTTCCTTACGCGGCCCGCTGTTGTGCGGGGCCTTTGAAGGCGAGTCGGTGGGCCATGAGCTGTCGTTCGAGGACGCTCTCGATGCCGTAGCGGGCTCGGACGGTTCGTGCGGCGGCCTGTCCCATGGCTTCGGCCCATTCGCGGTCTTCGAGGAGGCCTTCGATCATGCGTGCGAAGGCTTCGGGCTCGCGCGGGGCGCGGAGGCCGGTGACGGCGTGTTCGACGACTTCGCCGAGCCCGGGCGTGTCGGCGACGACGCAGGGTGCGGCGGTGGACATGGCTTCGAGGACGGGCCTCGGGTCGCCCTCGTGCTCGGCGGCCTGGGCGTAGACGCCGCAGGTGGTGAGGGCTTCGAGCATGGCGTTGTGTGTGGTGGGTTCGCGGAGTTCGAGCGCGACGCCGCCCTGCGTGGCGAGCTCGCGGAGCCTGGGGGCGTCGGGGCCTTGCCCGATGATGATGAGGCGTGGCTTGCGTGGGAGGAGGGCCGCGGCGCGGATGAGCAGGTCGAAGCCGTGGCGTTCGACGAGGTCGCCGACGGAGACGATGGATGTGGCGAGTCGCTCGGTGGCGGATCGGATGGGTGCGTCGGCGGTGACGAACTCGGGGACGACGACGGTGCGTTGCGCGTCGATGCCGTAGCGCCAGGCGAGGTCGTCGAGTGTGGCGCGGTTGTTGGCGAAGACGAGGTCGGCGGCTGCGCAGAGTGTTCGTTCTTCTTCGCCGGCGGCGATGGCTTGGGGTGAGTTGGGGCCGAGCTCTCGTGCGATGAACCTGGACCAGCGTCGTCCGGCGGATGCGACGAGTCTTGTGTGGATGTTGTCGTTCTGGAGTGTTCGTGCGATGGGGATGCTGAAGCCGCAGCCGTTCATCTGGTCGGTCTGGACGATGACGGTGTGGGCGCCGGCGCCTCGGACGAGCCTGAGGACGCGTTCGGCGATTCGGTTTCGGCGGCACGTGGCGGCGTGGGCGACGTCGCCGCTGCCGGCGACGACCTGGAGGCCTGGCGCCAGGGCGGCGGGGGCGGCGGTCTCGTCGGCGACGGGCCCGTCGCTGACCAGGACGACCAGCGGGTAGACGCGGGCGAGGCGGGCGTGGAGGGCGCACTCGCGCTGGAGCTGGCCCGTCTGCATCCAGCGGGTGAGGGCGGCGCCGACGGGCAGGCAGACGACCAGCGCTCCGGCGGGTGCGTCGGGGGTGGTCGCGTCCGGGGCGGGATGGCTGGCGTGTCGGGGCAAGGCTCCGGTCCCTGTGGGTGACGAGCGAGGGGCGGGCGCGTGATTCAACGGGTGGTCATCGGCCGGGTTCGGGGGGGACCGAAGAGAGATCCGAGAACGCGTGGTGGAAGGGTGGGTCGCGTGGCGCGGGTTGGTGGCCGTTTTCGGGGGGTGTGCGTGCGGTGCGGGTCGGGGCGGAGGGGGGGCCAGCCCGAGATCCTGTTTGATGGATCGGTGTGACGGGCGCCAGAGCCCGTCAGGAGCGTCGGTCGAGACGGGCCCGAGGCCCGTCCCACCAAGCTTCAGGAGAGGGATTCGATCCGTGAAGCAGCACCTAGCATCCCTCGGATCGGAGGTCGGCGATGAGTGGTGGCGGCGAAGCGTCCTGGGCGGTGTCGGACCTGATGTCGGCGATGGAGCGGATCGCGCCCGCGCGGTACGCGGAGGCGTGGGACCGGGTAGGGCTGCACCTGGGTCGGGCGTCGGCGGCGTTGTCGGGCCCGGTGCTGCTGACGATCGACCTGTCGGAGAAGGTGGTGGAGGAGGCGGCGGGGCTGGGGGCTTCGGCGATCGTGGCGTACCACCCGCCGATCTGGAAGCCGCTGACGGCGCTGACCGATGCGCAGCCGATGCAGCGTGCGTTGCTGCGTGCGGCGGAGCTCCGGATGGCGGTGTACAGCCCGCACACGGCGCTGGACTCGGTGCAGGGGGGCGTGACGGACTGGCTGTGCGAGGGTCTGAGCGGCGGGGGGGAGGGCCGGATCCTGGGTGACGTGCGGGCGCTGAGCCCGCACATGGATCGCCCGTCGACGCGGGAGGTGAAGGTGGTGACGTTCCTGCCGCGGGAGTCGGTGGACGAGGTGCGGAACGCGATGGCGACGGGTGGGGCGGGGATCGTGGGGAAGTATCGCTTGTGCTCGTTTACGAGCACGGGGACGGGGACGTTCTTTGGCGGGGAGGGCTCGTCGCCGGCGGTGGGGGCGGCTGGGCGATTGGAAGAAGCGCCGGAGGTGCGTCTGGAGATGGTGTGCTCTCGGAAAGCGCTGGCGCTGGTGGTGGAGACGCTGCGTCGGTTTCACCCGTACGAGGAGCCGGCGATCGACGTGTACCCGCTGGAGGGCGAGCCGGTGCGCCAGTCGGGGACGGGTCGTCGGCTCGTGCTGGACCGGGCGGCGACGATCCAGGAGCTTGGGGAGCGTCTGGACCGGTTTTTGGGTCGGGCGCGGATCAAGTATTCGGCGGATGATTTGAAGAAGAAGGTGAGCCGCATCGGTGTGTGCCCGGGCTCGGGTGCGGAGCTGGCGGAGCTGGCGATCCGGGAGGGGTGCGAGGTGTTCGTGACGGGTGAGATGAAGCACCACGAGATCCTGGCGGCGGCGAACGAGGGTTTGAGCGTGATTCTGGCTGGGCATACGAACACGGAACGCGGGTATCTGCCGCGTCTGGCGTCGCGTCTGGAGCGGGAGCTGCCGGGGCTTGGCGTGGTGGTGAGCGACCGGGACGGGGACCCGCTGGTGCCGATGGCGTCGCGGTGAGGTGGTTTTTGGGTGTGCTCGGTCCGAGAACCCTCGGCGGGTTGATGGGCGTATAGGTGGTTGGCGGCGCGCGCCGATAGGTGGCGGGGCGGTCGGTCGAGGCTTCGGGCCGCCGGAAGGCGCAGGCGATGCCGCACGTGAACACCGATCTCAGCCCTGAGCTTCGCGAGCACATGGAGCGGATCAAGGCCCGGGCGATCGAGTACGGCCTCGACTTTTACGAGGTCGTGTTCGAGGTGCTCGGCTTTGACACGATGAACCAGATCGCGGCGTACGGGGGGTTCCCGGTGCGGTACCCGCACTGGCGCTGGGGGATGGCGTACGAGGAGTTGTCGAAGCGTGACGCGTACGGGATGGGTCGCATCTACGAGATGGTGATCAACAACGACCCTTGCTACGCGTACCTGCAAGAGTCGAACAGCGTGACGGACCAGAAGCTGGTGATGGCGCACGTGTACGGTCACGCGGATTTTTTCAAGCACAATCTTTGGTTCAGCAAGACGGACCGGAAGATGATGGACCAGATGGCGAACCACGCGACGCGCGTGCAGCGCCATGTGGAGCGCCAGGGTGCGGAGGCGGTCGAGCGTTTTCTGGATGACTGCCTGGCGATCGAGCACCTGATCGATCCGCACTCGGTGTTTATGCAGCGCACGGCAAAACTTGGCGAGCGTGCAGAAAGCGGCGGGCCGAGCGGAAAGCTGCCGGCGAAAGACTACATGGACCCGTTCATCAACCCGCCGACGACGCTGGAGCGCGAGCGTTCGGCGGCGAAAGCGGCGGCCGAGCGTCAGAAAGCCCGGTTCCCGTCGGAGCCGACGCGGGACGTGCTGGCGTTTCTGCTGCGTCATGCGCCGCTGGAGGACTGGCAGTCGGACGTGCTGGGGATCGTTCGGGACGAGGCGTACTACTACGCGCCGCAGGCTCAGACGAAGGTGATGAACGAGGGTTGGGCGACGTACTGGCACAGCAAGCTGATGACGGAGCACTTTCTCGAGGCGAGCGAGATCATCGATTACGCGGAGCAGCACTCGGGGGTGGTGTTCATGCCGCCGGGTGGGTTTAACCCGTACAAGATCGGTGTTGAGCTTTGGAAGGACATCGAGCGTCGGTGGGACCGCGGGCAGCACGGTGCGGCGTGGGAGCGTCTGGACGACCTGGGGGCGAAGGGCGGGTATGACGACGGGTCGATGCGGGGCCGGAAGAAGATGTTCGAGGTGCGGAGCATCTACAACGACGTGAGTTTTATCGATGAGTTTCTGACGCCGGAGTTTGTGGAGCGGCACCGGATGTACCAGTACCGGCGTGACCCGCACACGGGGCAGCTCCGGGTGGTGTCTCGGGATTTTGATCGGATCAAGCAGTCGCTGCTGTACCGGCTGACGAACATGGGGCAGCCGTTTATCTACGTGGTGGACGCGAACTATCGCAACCGGGGGGAGCTGGTGTTGCAGCACCAGTGGACGGGGCTGGAGGTGGACGCGGGCAAGGGGGTGGAGGTGCTGCGGGCGTTGCGCCGGTTGTGGGGGCGTCCGGTGCACCTGCTGGCTCGGGTGAACGAGGCGATGACGCTGCTGACGCTGGAGGAGGCGTCGGGCGAGGCGCGGTGGTCGCGTGCAGGTGAGGAGACGGCGTCGCCGGCGCACTCGGTGTGAGGTGGTCTGGGGCCGGGCTTGGGGCGGGGTTTGGGGTGGGCGTGCGTCGCCGGGTTGTTCCTATGGTGTGTCGTGCCCCGGTACAAGCTGACGTTGCGGTATGACGGGTCGGACTTTTGCGGGTGGCAGAAGCAGGAGCTGCCGTGCGCGCCGGAGGCGCTGGCGCGTCTGTCTCGCCCGGGTTCGCCGCGGGGGGAGGTCCGGGAGGACGGGAAGATCCACTACCGGACGGTGCAGGACGTGGTGGAGCGTGCGGTCCGGGCGGTGGTTCGTGAGCGTGTGGTGCTGATGGGTGCGAGCCGGACGGACTCGGGTGTGCACGCGGAGGGTCAGGTGGCGGCGTTCACGTGCTCGAGCGGTCAGACGCGCGGGCAGGGTTGGCCGACGGATCGGGGGGCGGACCGCCTGCGTCTGGCGATCAACAGCCGTCTGCCGGAGGACGTGCGTGTGCGCTGCGCGGAGGTGGTGGAGGACGGTTTTGACCCGATCCGCGGGGCGCGGAGCAAGGGGTATCGGTACACGATCCACGTGGGGCGGGAGCAGCCGTTGTGGGATCGGAAGTACGTGTACGCCTCGTCGCACGCGCTGGACGTGGGTGCGATGCACGACGCGGCGCAGCGGCTGGTTGGTGAGCACGATTTCGCGGGCTTTTCGGCGGCCGACCACGGTCGGAAGACGACGGTGCGGACGGTTTTTGCGTGCGGTGTGCGTGCGAGCGCGGACCCGTTCGCGCGGGCGGAGGAATCGAGCCCCGCGCAGCGCGTGGTGATCGATGTGTCGGGGAACGGGTTTCTTTACAACATGGTTCGGATCATCGCCGGGACGCTGGTGGAGGTGGGGCGCGGGCGTCTGGAGGCGTCGCGGATCGACGAGGCGCTGGCGACGGGGGACCGGTCGCGTGCGGGGCCGACGTTGCCACCGGAGGGGCTGCGTCTGGAGTGGATCCGGTACGACGGCACGCCGTTGGATGGCGTTCAGGCGTCGTCGCCAGCATCGCCCACGTTGCCCGGCGTGTGAGGCGCGGTGTGGTTTCAGGCGGTCTGGGTGGTGGGCGGGGCTGTGATGTCGAGGAAGTTTCGCAGCAGCATGGGTCCGGCGTCGGTGAGGAAGCTTTCGGGGTGGAACTGGACGCCTTCGAGGGGTGCTTTGGCGGGGTCTTTCCAGAGTCTTCGGAGGCCCATGACGACGCGCTGCGTGGAGCCGTCGGGGGCGGGCTCGTCGGTCCAGGCGCTGACGGCCCAGCCGTCGGCGGTGGGTCGTCCGTGGGCGTCGGTTTCGGGTGGTGGCGGGACGTCGCGTGCGGGGACGACGAGGGAGTGGTAGCGGGTGGCGGTGAATGGGTTGGGGAGGCCTTGGAAGAGGCCGCGGTTGTCGTGGTGGACGGGGCTGGTCTTGCCGTGCATGAGGACGTTGTGCCGGACGACGGGCATGTGGTGCCGGTCGGCGATGCACTGGTGCCCGAGGCAGACGCCGAGGATGGGGATGCGTCCGGCGAAGCGTGTGATGAGCTCGCCGCTGTAGCCGGCCTCGTTCGGGGTGCAGGGGCCGGGGCTGACGATCAGTCGTGAGGGCCCGAGTCCGGCGCGGAGCCGCTCGGCGTCGTCGGGCGTGATCTTGTCGTTGCGGACGACGACCAGGTCTTCGCCGAGGCGGAGCGAGGGATCGAGCTCGCCGAGGCGGTGGACGAGGTTCCAGGTGAAGCTGTCGTAGTTGTCGATGAGGAGGATCATGGCGTGGAAGGGTAGCTGGTGTGCGGGTCGCGGCTGAGGTGAAGGGCGGGAGGGGGAACAGGGGGGCGGGGCGGAGCGTTCGCCGGGCATGGTGGGCTGGGTCGCATCATGAGTGTTCTGGCTTGGACGGACCTTGGGCTTTCGATCGGGCTGGGAGACGCGGCGTTGCGTCTGGCGGTCGCGCTGCTGCTCGGCGCGGTGATCGGTCTGGACCGGGAGCTGCGCCACAAGTCGGCGGGGCTGCGGACGATGTCGCTGGTGAGCATCGGCTCGGCGGGCTTCATGCTGCTGGGCGCGGAGGTGGCGGCTCGGGCGGGGACGGGTGAGATGATCGACGTCACGCGCGTGGTGCAGGGGGTGGCGGGGGGCGTCGGGTTTATCGGCGCGGGGATGATCATCCAGGGCGAGCGCGGCGGCGAGGTCCACGGGCTGACGACGGCGGCGACGATCTGGCTGGTGGCGGCGGTGGGGCTCGCGGCGGGCGCGGGGGCGTACGCGCTGGCGTTTCTGATCGCGATCGCGGGGGAGTGCGCGCTGCTGATTTTCAGCGCGGTCAAACGCCACACGGTGCTTGAGAAGCTCGAGCGCCTCGGACGCGACCGCGCCGATGGGCCGGGGGATGGGGCGTAGATCGGGCCCGGTTCGGTTGGGCGGATCGGTGTGCGGGCATCAATCGCCCGTCAGGAGCGTCGGTTGCGACGGGCCAGAGGCCTGCCCCATCAAGATTCAGTAGGCGGGTTCAGGCGGCTTCGAGGTCGCTGCGGAGCGTGCCGGCGACGCCATCGCGGGTGCAGTAGAAGAACTGATCGGTGATGGGGTATGGGAGTCGCCGGTAGTCGTGCTCGACGCGGTCTCGGAGTCGTCGGAGGAAGGTGCTCGGGCCTTCGCTGAGTGCGACGAACATGTCTCGCGCGGGGGTGGCGACGTAGAAGTTGCCGCCGAGTTGGGGTGCGAGTCGTGTGTAGAGGCCGCCCATGAGGACGCGTGCGGCGTCGTAGCCGTCCTGCTCGCTGAGGATGGCGGCCTTGCCGCCTTCTTTGCTTTCGATGACCTGGACTTCGAGCTCGGGCGCGTAGGCGTCGAGGTTTTTCCGAGCGATTTCTTCGACGTCTTCGGCGACGACGCCCCATCGGATGAGCTGCTCGGTCGTGATGCTGACGGTCATGTTGGGCATATCGGTGACGAAGACGATGACGGTGTCGTTGACATAGGGGACGTGTGCGACCATCTCGCGGTTGAGGTGGTTGAAGATGGATTCGGGCTGGATGCGCGGCATGATGCGGGCGCGTGCGAAGTCGAAGCTCATGGCGGCGACTTCGCTGGCTTCGGCGCTGAAGAGCTGCTCGAGGTAGTGGGTGATGATTTCGGAGCCGCGGTCGGGCTCGTGGGTGACCATTCGGAAGAGGTTTTCGAGGTCGAGCCGGCGTCCGTTGACGAGGAGCTCGCGTGGGCCGGTGTGATCGACTTCGAATCCGGGTCGCATCTGCTTGAGCAGGCCGGCGACGAAATCCGAGAACGCGCTGGGATCATGCGGGATGGGCGACATCAGAACACAACCTCCCCTGTGCCCCTCCGAGGGCGAAGAACGCATGCGTGCTCGGGCGTGTTCCGTGCGTTGCCGCCGCCCGACGGGGGGAGTCATCGTCCTGCGGTCCGCGGGGCTTGCCCGTCGGTTCCGTGTGTGGTTGGAAGTCGTCGGCAGAAGCCGCATAGGTCGCCATGTGGGGGTTTGGTCAAGCCCGAGTATTCGGCGTGTCGGGCCCAGAAATCGGTCGGGGGCACCGGTGTTGGGGGGTATGTTTTGCCCCATGGTGGATGCGGGTCTTGTGTGGGTGAGGTCGCGGTGTGGCGTGTGGGTATGGGTTTGGGTAGAATCGCCTTCGCGCAGGAGCGGGTTCTGGGTTTCCCGGTCGTGTTTGCCGGGTTCGGAGCCGACGGCTGCCTTGTCGAGCGCGTGAGAGCCGGAGCCCACACCGTGACGGAAGCCGAGATCGAAGCAAAAGTGATCGACATCGTCGCCGAGCAGATGAATGTCAGCGACCGCTCGAAGATCACCCGCGAGACGAGTTTCGTGGAGGATTTGAACGCGGACAGCCTGGACACGGTCGAGCTGGTGATGGAGTTTGAGGACGTGTTCGAGACCTCGATCCCCGATGATCAGGCCGAGAAGATCAAGACGGTGGGGGAGGCGATCGAGTTCCTGTCCAAGGCGCACGAGGCGAGTGGGAGCTGAGGCCTCGGGCGGCTCGGGGGGTCGGCCTGCGGGCTGACGGACGGTTGGGCGGCGGGTGACGGCCCCGCGGCCTGGGCTTTTTCGCCCGGGCCGGGGGGCGGGTTGCCTTGTCGGCGCCCTTCGGTCGGTGCCGTTGGGGCGATGCCGCAGAAAGGTCTGATGGCTCGTTGGCACCCCGCGGGGGTGCGGAGGCGGGCTTTGGGTTGGTTTGGGGTGTGGGGCTGGATGCTGGGGATGCGCGTGCCCGGGTTGGAGTGGTCGTGCCGGAGCGTGTCGCCCGGGTGCGATCGGCGGCTTCGGGGCGCCAGGTCATGAGTGGAAGTGGAGCAGATGACCGCACGCGAGCAGGTTCGGCACCGGGTCGTGGTTACGGGCATGGGCGCGGTGACCGATCTTGGTCTGGACGCGGGTTCGACCTGGCGCGGGATGCGCGAGGGGACCAGCGGGATCCGGACGATCCATGGCGAGGGGTTTGACCGGGACCTGGACAAGTGGGCGGTCACGATCGCCGGGCAGGTCCAGGGGTTCGACCCGGACACGGTGATGGACCCGCGCGAGGTGCGCCGCCTGGACCGGGTGACGCACCTGGGCGTGGGTGCGGCTGTGGAGGCGGTGGCGCAGGCGGGGATCGACTTCGGCAAGGAAAACCCGGAGCGGTGCGGGGTGTGCATCGGCTCGGGGGTGGGCGGGATCAGCACGATCGAGGAATCGGTGAAGGTGCTGGAGGCTCGGGGGGCGCACCGGATCAATCCGTTCACGGTGCCGCGGCTGATGGTGAACGCGGTGACGGGGAACCTGAGCATCCGGTACGGGCTGATGGGCCCGGCCGGGGCGCACGCGACGGCGTGCGCGTCGTCGGGTCACGCGATCGCGGACGCGGTGATGCAGATCCGGCTGGGTCGTGCGGACGTGATGCTGGCGGGGGGCGCGGAGGCGGCGGTGACGCCGCTGTGCGTGGGCGCTTTCATGACGATGAAGGCGTTGAGCACTCGGAACTCGGAGCCGACGCGTGCGAGCCGCCCGTTCGACCGTGATCGTGACGGGTTTGTGCTGGCCGAGGGTGCGGCGTGCTTTGTGCTGGAATCCGAGGCGCACGCGAAGGCTCGCGGGGCGGTGATTCTGGGCGAGCTGGTGGGGTGTGGGAACAGCTCGGACGCGTCGCACATCACGGCTCCGGACTCGGAGGGGCGCGGGGCGGCGCGGAGCATGCGCTGGGCGCTGGAGGACGCGGGCCTGGACCCGACGGACATCGATTACGTGAACGCGCACGGGACGAGCACGCCGCTGGGGGACAAGGCGGAGGTGGCGGCGGTGCTGAGCGTGTTCGGCGATCACGCGCGGAAATCAACGGGCGGGAAGCTGCGGATGAGCTCGACCAAGAGCGTCCACGGGCACACGCTGGGCGCGTCGGGCGCGGTGGAGTTGGTGGCGTGCCTTGGGTCGATCCGCGAGGGCGTGGTGCCGCCGACGATCAACCTGGAGACCCCGGACGAGGGGGCGGACGTGCATCTGGTGCCCGGCCAGGCCGAGCGGCACCCGGTGAAGTACACGATGAACAACACGTTCGGCTTCGGCGGGCACAACGTGACGCTGATCGCGGGCCGGTACCAGGGGTAGGTTC
>JBJHBZ010000046.1:0-19770 GCA_050485765.1 Phycisphaerales bacterium
GGGCGCGGGGGGGGGCCCCGGGGGTTGCCCCGCCGGGGGCCCCCCCCACGCCGGGGATGGGTCAGGCGCGAGTCAACGAGGCCGAAGAGACCTCAGGCGCGGCGACGACGCCGGGCGCCGGCGAGGGCCCCGAGCGCGAGCAGCGCGCCGGAGGCGGGCGCGGGGATGATCGCGTAGTGGTACGTGAGGGTGAGTTCGCCGGAGCTGATGAGCATGTCGAAGTCGAAGTTGATGATGCCGGGGGGGCCGTCGGGCCCGTCGACGGTGATGTCCGACCAGCTCAGGAGGAGCGTCTCGATGGGGTCGGCGGTGAAGAAGGCGAACTCCTGCTCGGCGAGCTGGATGTTGGCGTTGAACGTGCCGGTGACCGAGACGGGCACGACGGGGTCGCCGGGGGTGCCGAAGATGGGGTTGCCGTCGCCCGCGCCGAGGTCGCCGGTGACGCCCTCGAAGCCGATGGCGCCGACGAAGTACTCGGCCCCCGCGCCGAAGTCCCCGAACAGCACGTTGAACGTCGTGCTCCCGTCGGCGAACCACTCGCCCGCGCTGAAGGGCACGGTCGTGTAGTTGGCGGCGGTCACCTCCCACTGCGCGGTGGCGTCGATGCTGAAGCTGACGCCGGTGAGCACGTGCAGCCCGGCGTTGTCATCGAACGCGTCGAAGGTCGTGATCTGCCAGAGATCCATCGCGTCCCAGTCGTACTGGACGCTCTGGGTGTGGGTGTACTGGGCATGGGCGGCGCCGGCGCCGGCGGCGAGGGCGACCGCGCCGACCAGGGCGAGCGAAAGGGGGCGCGTGATTCGGGACATGGGCGTTCTCTCTCCGTGCAGTGGGCCGAGGGCCCGGTTCGTGGGGTGAACCCGGTTCTGGTGCAGAACCGGTTCGAGTGATCGGACAACAGGTTGCCTGCGGCGGTTCGGGAACCGCCGGGGCGTGGGCTTGGCCCCAATCCCCCGGACGATCCGGGGCGGCTTGGGCCCGAGGGTCAGGGTACCAGCTCGGGCGACATCGGCCAAGATTTCTCTAGAGAAAAATCAAAAGATTTTGCAGCCAAAGGAGGTCGCGGATGCGAACTGAAGTAGGATGGGGAGCCATGACCGTGCACGACGGCGATTTTGGGGATCTGGATGGTCGCTTCGCCCACTCACCCGCCGACGGGACGGGCGAGTTTGTGGGCGTCTCTCGCCGGGGCGGCCGCTCGCGTCCCGCGGGCGGGCGCGGGGTGGAGGGGCTGGAAGGGTCCGCGCGGTTCACCGAGGCGGCGTTGACGCACCTGCGCGGGGCGCAGGCGGCGTTGACGGACCTGCTCGACGAGGCCGGGCTCGGCGGGGCGCGCCCGACGGAGATCGGGCGTCGCCTGGGGGTGGACAAGACGCTGGCGTGGAAGATCGCGCGGTTCGTCGATTCGTCCGAAGCCGCCGGGGCGGCGCGGCACATGCCCGGGAGCGCGGGCGTGGAGATCGTGCTCAAGGCGGCGTCGGCGCGGGGCGTCGCGGGGGAACGCCTCGACGCGGTGCGCGAGGCGGACCGGCGCCTGCGCGCGTTTGTCCGCGATCATGCGGGCGACCGCCGCTCGTTCGAAGCGATGATCGGGCACGACGGTCGTCGGGAGGACTCGGCCGAGTTCGAGCAGCGCCGCGCATACTTCCGCGCGGGTTCGGCGATCTGGGGCGTGCGGGCGCGGGTGCAGGTCTTGATGCTGGCGTTGCGTCCGTCGTCGAGCGTGCCGGGGATGATCGACGTCTTGCAGCTCAGCGGGATGTTCGGGTTCGAGCGTCTGCGTTCGGACGTGCCGTGGATCATCCGTCGGCTGACGAACCGGAGCGACTCGGGCTCGTCGAGCACGGGTTTTGTGCGCGAGCCTCTGGACGCGTCGGGTGTGGCGGGTGATGGGAAGGGCCTGCCGCTGGTGCCGCGGTTTTGTTCGAAGCCGCTGCCGGAGATCCGACAGTTTGAGGGTTGGGACGGGACGCTGTACGACGAGATCGCGCCGGGTCCGGTGGGGCGTCACGGGGCGGTGACGTTTGTCGCGGGTGAGATCTACCGCGGCGCGGTGCCGCTGGCATGGTCGGCGGACAACCGGGAGGGGCGGTACCGGCTCTCGGTGCGCACGCCGGTGGAGTTGGTGCTGTTTGACTTGTTGCTGCACAAGGACTTGTCGCACTTTGGCGACGCGGAGACGCGGGTGTACGGTCAGCTGGAGGACCGCCCGTCGGTCGCGGGGGCGGCTCAGCCGGGTGCGATGTACGAGCCGCGCGAGGCGGAGCGCCTCGGCGGTGCGTCGGTGCTGCAGACGCCTCGCCTTTCGGGGTATGCGCGGATGGCGAGCGAGGCGCTCCGCATGGCGGGCTGGGGCTCGGCCGACGCGTTCCGCGGGTACCGCACCGAGGCGAGCTATCCCGTTGCGCCGTGCGACGTCGTGATGGCGTGCCCGATTACAGCATCGTGACCCGGGCGCGCATCGCGCGGCGACCGATACACGATGACACCTGTCAATCTAGGCATGATCCGCGAGAAAACCGGTGGTTTTCTTCCGATGATTTTTCCCTGGAGCATTGGCTTCGTGCCGTGAGTCGTGCGCCCTGTGCAACTGCGCGGCGGATGAGTCGTAGGTTTGGGCCTCAGTCTCGTCGCGGAGACAAAGAGCTGGTGAACCCGTTCTCAGCGTTGTGTTGCGCCGATGAGAACGGGCGTGCTGTCGTTGTCGCTCCCTTCGGGGCGTGGAGGCGTTGTGGCGAAGCGTTCGTTGGCTTCGGATGCGGCCCGTGGCGTGGATCGCGCTCGCGACCTGATCGAGATCGGGGATGTTTCGAGTTATGGGGCAGCGGCGCAGCTCTGCGTTCAAGCGATCGCGGCACTGCCCGGGCACGCCGAGGCGCATTACCTCCTCGGGCGATGTATGGACGGCTTGCAGCGCCCGTTGTCGGCGCTGGCGTCCTACGAGCGTGCGGCCCAGATCGAGACCAGGCACCCGGTGTATCTCCGTGCGCACGCCGCGGCTCTGAGCGCGGTGGGCGAGATCGATCTCGCCCACGAGGCGTGGGCGCGGGCGGCGGATATCGGCGGGAAAAAAGTCCGCGACGCGGCGGCCCGCTTCGACCTGGAACTGTCGGCGGCTGAAGCGGCGCTCAACGTCGGGGCGTTCGAGGAGGCTTCGGAACGGGCCGAACGATTGCTGGCGGATGCAAAGCTGTGCACCGCGGCGAGCGAGCGGGACTACGCGGTGCTCCTGGGCGTGCGTGCCGAGGCGCTGACGCGCTCGGTGCGGGCGGGCAACGAGCATGAGAACGGGGTCGAAGCCGCACGCAGCGCGTTCGATGCCGCGCTGGCGGCGGTGGAGCCGCACGGCGGCGCGTCGCTCGCCGGTGTGCTGGCGGTGGAGGCGAGCTACGGACTCGGGATCGGTCGGCGTGAAGAAGCGGTGGACCGGCTCCGTTCGTTCGTGATTGACGAGGGCGAGGCGGTCGTGCGCGAGGGGCGGGTCTCGCGCCTCCTGGAGTACGCGTGCAAGGTGCTCGGTCGGGCCGAGGAAGAACGCGGGGACCTCCGCGCCGCGTGGCACGCCTATCGCGTGGGCAACGCCGCGGCGAACGGGGGCGGGGCGATCAACGCCGGCCCGGACTGGTCGGCTTCGGTCCACCGCGAGACCGTGAGCGGCTTGATCGCGTCGATGTCGCCGGATCGCGTCGCCTCGTATGCGCGCGCACCGGAAGGGATCGCGGCGCGGCACGGCGTGGAGCCGGTCTTCATCGTGGGCGTGCCGCGGAGCGGGACGTCGCTGGTCGAGCAGGTCATCGCGGCCCACCCGCGCGCGGTCGGGCGCGGCGAGCTGCAGGGCGTCTGGAACGCGGCGCGGTGGCTCGGCGAACGCTGCGCCGTCGCGCCGACCGATGAGGCGTTCCCCGGCGCAGTCCGCGGGGAGGATCTTGAACCCGCGGCTTCGGGGTATCTCGCCGGTCACGCGCACGCGGCTTCGGTTGATCCCGAGGCGTCACGCCTCGGCGCGCCGACGGTCGTGACCGACAAAATGCCCAACAATTTCTTGAACCTGCGCGCGATATGGCAACTCTTTCCCGGCGCGAAGGTGGTCTGGTGCGTGCGCGACGCGGGGGACGCGTGCTTCAGTTGCTGGTCGACGCCGTTCAAGGGCGATTTGCCGTACACGCGCGACCTGGAGTTGATGTCGGCGTTCTACCGGGAGCAGGATCGCCTGTTGCGGTTCTGGCGCAGCAGCGGGTTGCTGGACATGCACGTGGTGCGGTACGAGTCGCTGGTCCACGAGCCGGAGGCGCAGAGCCGCGCGGTGCTCGCGTTCCTCGGGCTGGAATGGGACGCGTCGGTGCTGGAGTTCTGGCGGAAGGGTCGTCGCGTGCTGACAGCCAGCAGCGAGCAGGCGACGCGCCCGATCTACGCGCAGAGCATCGGGCGGGCCGCGCGTTTCACGATCGCCGACGACGGGATCGGCGAACTCGTCGCTTCGTTGCAAGCGGACTAGGTTCGCCTCGGCGTTCCGGGGCTGGCGTGTTCGTTGGTTCAGGGTGTGTGGAAGGGGCTGAAGCACAGCACGCCGCCGAAAGGTCGGCGGCGTGCTGCGTGATGGGATGGGCGAGGTTGTGTCTCAGGCGCGTCGGCGTCGTGCGGCGCCTGCGAGCGCGGCCATCGCGAAGACGGCGGCGGCGCCCGGCGTTGGGACGAGCGTGCCGGTGATGCGGAGCACGCCGCGCTGGTCGTCGAGGCCCGGCGTGCCGAAGCCGGTCTGCCAGTCGCCGCCGTCGAGGCGCCAGGCGCGGTGCCCCCAGTCTTCGAGAGCGTGCGCCCAGGAGAGCAGGGCGTCGGGGCCCTGGGCGCTCATCGCGATCCAGTACGTCGCGCCGTCCTCAAGGATGGTGCTCCCGCCGAAGTCGGCGATCATGGGGGGCGCGAGCTCGAAGGGGTCGGCGACGCCGCTGGCGGTGGTGGATTGCAGGATCTGCCCGGGCGCGCCGTTGTCGTCGGCGCGGAGGTCGACGAAGACGATGTCCTCGCCCCAGTTCAGGATGACGCTGAACTCGGCGGTGTTGAAATAGAAATCTCCGCCGGTGACGGTGAAGGGGACGGCGGCTTCGTGCTTGGGCCCGCCGACGGGCCCGCCCTCGCCGAGGGTCATGCCCATGTCGGTGCGGTAGGTGTCCCCGGGCCCGTAGTTGTCAAACAGGACGGTCTGGGCGTGGGCGACGGTGGCGGCGAGGGCCAGGAGGCTCCCGGCGAGGGCGGTGCGGTGCATGTCTGTTCTCCTCTTGATGCAATGCACGGACAGGTGGTGTGCCGGGATCACGAACCCGGCCTGAGAGGCGAGTATGACGAATGGGGCTTGTCGTGTCAAATGTTTTTAAAAGCAATTGTACAGAGATTGTTTTGAGCCTCGGGCCTTGGTACCCTCATGGGACGGGGCCGGAGGCTCCGGGTGTTTTGTTCGGGTCGAAGCCGCGTAGATCGAGGTTCTGGGATGGTTGAGGCGTTGGATCGCGGGGTGCCGGGTGGTGTGCCAGGTGGTGCGGAGGGCCTGTTCGAGGTGCACGCGGCCCGCGTGATGCGTGACTTGCGCGAGGCGTTTCTGGGGTTGATCGAGGGTTTGCCGCGTTCGGCGACGCGTGCGGCGGACATCGAGAAGGCGCTGGGCGTGAGCCGCACGCTGGGGTGGCAGATCCATCGTCTCGCGACGACGCCGGACCCGTTGGAGGCGGGGCTGCACGTGCCCGGTTCGGCGGCTGTGGCCCAGGCGTTGCGCGGGGCGCGGTCGGCGGGGGTGGGTGAGGATCGTGTCGCGCGGGCGAGGCGAGCGATGGAGGCGTTCGAGGCGCTGGTCGCCGAGCACGCGGGGGATCGGGCGGCGTTCAACACGATGATCGGGAGCCTGGCGGGCTCGGAGGTTGAGTCGATCGACCTGCGGACGCGCCGGGAGGCGTTCCGGATGCACAGCCGCGTGTGGGGCGTGCAGGTGAAGACGTTCGTCGCGTGCGGCGTGGTGCACCCGGGCAAGGACGCCGAGCACGACGACATGGTGTTCATCCGCGGGATGCACGAGGCTCGCTGGCTTCGTCAGGGCGTGGCGTTGCAGGTGTCGGGGTACCGCTTGGTGGACAGCGAGTCGCGCCCGATGCACCCGAGCGACGGCGCGGGCGAGCCGTTCGCGCCGGGCTCGACGCTGCTGCGTGAGTTCTGCTCGCCGGACCTGCCGGAGATCGAGACGCGCGTGGAGGACGGGAACCAGTTCGCGTTTTTCCGCGATGCGCCGCTGGGCAACGCGGGGGTGACGACGGTGTACCTCGCGGACGTGATGCGGGACATCCGCTGGCGTCCGAGCGACGGCAGCCCGCCGAGCCATGTGCGCTCGGTGTCGATCCAGAAGCCGATCGCGATGCTCGTGATGGACGCGCTGGTGCACCGGGACACGTTCCGCGCTCGGCGGATGTCGTCGCGCGTGCTCGGCTCGCTCACGCGCCTCGGCGAGCGGGACCCGAGCGCGTTCACCAGCGAGGACGTGCTCCCCGTGCAGCCCGAGCTGCGCCACCGCGGGCGCGGGGCGGGGGTGCTGGGCACGCCGCACGTGCCGAGGTACCGGGAGATGGTCGAGTCGGTGCTCGGGCGGCTCGGTTGGGATCCCGAGGCGTTCGATCTCTACCGGTGTACGCTCGAATACCCGCTGCTGAGCACGACGGTCGAGGTTCGTTTCGACGATCTCGAACGCGGCGGCGCCTGAGCGACACGCCGACGCCGCGAGGAGCCGGTGTTCGGTTGTGCAAGCGGGTTCGACGATATTGGAACGGCTCGAGTGGGCGTTATCCCGTCGATCCGTCGGGCCCCGCTGGGGCTGTGTCTTCGTGTGAGTGTTATGCAGAAGTCGGAACGCCGCGTGGACAATGCCCACGCGGCGTTCCGGTGTTGCCCGGGAGAGGGACCCGGGCGTTGAGCGGCCGTCGGCGAGCGGGTCAGAATCGACGACGCCGAGCGGCGGTTGTGATGCCCGCGAGCGCGAGGATGAGGCCCGTGCCCGGTGAGGGAATAGCCCACATCACGGCTTCAAACTGGTTGGAGTCGAGGTTGTAGCCGTACCCGCCGACGTAGGTCATGGTGCCGTCGCTCCAGACGCTGTAGGCGCGGGAGTGCCCCCAGTTGCCCTCGAGCAGGGCGTGGAGGTCGACCCACGAGTCGGCGCTGTCGAACCAGACGCTCGCGCGCTCGATGCCGCCGACCCCAGCGATACCGGCCTGCACCCCATCGTGCGCGGCTTGGATGAAGGAGTAGGTCGCAACGTCGGGGTGCATGTCTTCCCAGGACTCGGCGCTGCCGGACCATCGGCTGGCCCGCCAGGTGCCGAAGATGTCGGAGCTGCCGTACTGGAAGCCGTTATAGACGGCGACGGCGTCGGACTCGGTGGCGCCGGCGGGGTTGAGGTTGACGTAGGAGGCGGCGGTGCCGCTCCACATGGCGGCGTTCCAGAGCGCGGTGTTGCCATCGATCGTGATGCCGACCTGCTGGTTGTTGTGCAGGCTGAGGACCCAGGATTCCTCGATGTTGCCGGTGAGCGGGTGGAGGTCGACGTAGGAGTCGGCGGTGCCGTTCCAGAGGACGGCGCGCCCGATGCCTCCGAGGACGGCGAAGCCGCCCTGCTGCCCGTTGCGTGTGACGTTGATGCCGGACATGGGCGAGCCGGCGGGGTTGAGGCTGGTCCAGGAATCGGCGGTGCCGTTCCAGAGGCTGGCCTGCTGGACGCCGTTGACGACGGCATCGCCGGCGATGACGCCGTTGTTGATGCTGTGAGCCCATGAATACGACGTGGCGTTGGCGGGGCGGAGGTCGAGCCAGGAGTCGGCCGAGCCGTTCCAGAGCCCGGCGTGCGGGACGTTGTTGAACGTGGCGTATCCGACGGCGACGCCGTTCTCGACGCCGCGGACCTCGGACCGAGTCGCTCCGGCGGGGTGCAGGTTGGTGACGGTCCAGTCGGCGTGGGCGGTGGCGGCCGCGGCGAGCAGCAGCGTGGCCGTGGTGGCGAATGTGTGCATCTGAATCTCTCCTCGTTCGAGTGTGCGCGTCGTGATGCCGAAAGAACGTTTTCAGCACCCGGTACGCCCAGTATGGGTCTTTGGTCCGTTGTGTCAAATAGTTTTAAAACTATTTGGAAAACGAAACGATCCGCTGGTACGCTGCTTCCAGAGCCCGTACGCTGTGCTGCGAGGCTGATGATCCGAACAAGATCCTGGTGAGAGATGCTGGAATCACCCGCCAACACGCAGCCGAACCAACGCGAGGGGACTTTCGAGGCCCATGCGACTCGCATCATGTTTGGTTTACAGAGCGCTGTGCTGGGGCTGATCGAGGGTCTGCCGCAGGCGGCGACGCGGGCTGCGGATCTGGAGAAAGCTCTGGGCGTGAGCCACACGCTGGGGTGGCAGATCCACCGTCTGGCGACGACGCCGAACCCGATGGAGATCGGGCTGCGCGTGCCCGGGGGGGCGGCGGTCCGGCAGGCGTTGCGCGGTGCGCGCTCGGCGGGCGTGTCGGAGGATCGGATCGAGCGTGTGAACGCGGCGATGGCCGAGTTCGAGTGCATGGTGGAGCGTCACGCGGGGGATCGCGCGACGTTCGAGACCATGATCGGTGGGCTGGCCGGCAACAACGTCGAGGCGATCGACGTGAAGACGCGCCGCCAGGCGTTCCGCGTCCACAGCCAGGTCTGGGGCGTGCAGGTCAAGACCCACCTGAGCTGCACGGTGATGATGCCCGGGGCGACGTCGGAGCTGATGGACCTGGCGTACATCTTCGGCATGCACGACGTCTGCCGTCTGCGCACGGGCGTGCCGCTCCCGGTGATGGGGCAGCGGATCATGGACAACCACGGTCAGGCCCTGGCCCCGAGCATCGGCCAGGGTGAGGCGTTGAGCGAGGGCGCCGGGCCGGTGCTGCTGCGCGAGTTCTGCTCCGAGCCGCTGCCGGAACTCGAGACGCGCGTGCAGGACGGCACCATGACGGTGCTGCTGCGCGAGTCCCCGGTGGGCAATACCGGGGCGCGGTCGGTGTTCATGGCGAACATGTCGCGCGGGCTCCGCTGGAACCTGCACGCCGAATCCGGCCAGCCCGATCACGACAACATCGCCTGCTTCCGGATCACCAAGCCGACGGAGATGCTGGTGATGGACGTCCTGATGCACCGTGACATGTTCGGCGTGCTCTTGCCCGAAGCCAGCGTGTACGGCTCGCTCGACCGCCCCGGCGAGACGGACCCCGCAACGTATTGCAAGGAAGAACGCCTGCCGGTGGTGCCGGTGGTGCAGCGGTTCACGGGGGGGCACGGCCCGCAGGCGACGCCGCACGTGCCGAGGTGCGCGGAAATGGTCGCGTCTGTGCTCAAGCGGATCGGGCTCGATCCCGCGGCGTTCGACGTGTACCGCTGCACGTTGGAATACCCGCTGCTCCATACGATGGTCCAGCTCCGTTTCGACCTGCCCGACCGCGGGGGGTGGTGAAGGGTACGGACCCCGCCCCGCATGCCCCGTGTATGCTCGCGTCGGCGCAGGCGGATCGCGAGTGAAGCGATCCTCGGGCGCCATGGGAGGTATGCGGATGGGTGTCGATCCACGCCGAGCGCCTCGGCGCGAGCTCCGGCTTGGTTCTTTGGCGGAGTTGCGGGCGGAGTTGGCGCGCATCGAGGCTGGAGCCGCGGCGGGGACGCTGGTGACCACCGGCAACTGGACGCCGGGCGAGAACGTCGCGCACGTCGGGCAGTTCATGGGCTTTTCGCTGGACGGGTTCCCGGAGCGCGGGCCGTGGTGGTTGCGCGCGGTGGGTGCGGCGGTGAAGCCGATCGTGCTGCGGTCGTTGCAGCGGGGCGGGACGGTGAAGCCGGGGATCAGGTTGAATAAGGGTGCGGCGTTCCTGGAGCCGCGGGCGGGGACGGGGCTGGATGAGGCGGTCGCGATGACGCGGGGGATTCTGGATCGCGTGGAGGGCGGGGAGCGGTTCACGCACCCGAGCCCGCTGCTGGGGCGGCTGACGCACGAGCAGTGGTCGATGATGCACTGCTCGCACGCGTCGATGCACTGGAGCTTCCTGTGGCCCGACGGGCACGGCAACTGAGCGAACGCCGCCCGCTGGGCCTCGCGGACGTGTTCTGGTGGACCGTCGCGGTGCTGTTCGCGATGGTCGGGGGCTTTATCGTGTCGGAGGGTGTCGGTGAGCGGCAGATGCGTGGTACCGGCGTGCAGGGTGGCGTTTCGCTCGGTGTCGCCGGTTGGATAACCACGTTCATCCTGCTGATCGCGGGGCGATGGGTGGTCGTGCGGTTCCGTCGTCTCGATTGGCGCGAGGCTGCTTCACGCGGCGTCTGCTGGCGGTGCGGGTACGGCGTGCGCGGGCTGCCGGCGTCGGTTCATGCGTGCCCGGAGTGCGGGGCGTCGATCGTGCGCCGGGCTCGGGGGTGAGCGGGGCGTCGCAGAGGGGAGGTCCCCTCCGTCGGCTGCGCCGACACCTCCCCCGCCGGGGCGGGGGAGGGCGTTGCGCGCGTGACAACGCCCGCGCGGGTGGGCGCGGGCGTTGTCATGCATGAAGAAGGGTGCGGATTCGCGAGCCGCAGCGGCATCGCGATTTGTGTTTCGATCAGGCGCGGCGTCGGCGGGCGGCGAAGAGGCCGGCCATCGCGAGCGCGGGGATCGTGGCGGGGGTGGGGATGATGACGCCGGTGAACTCGAAGGCGTAGTTGGTGCGGGCCGCGCCGGGGAGGGGTTGGTACCCGTTGCCGTCGAAGCTGTTGGAGAAGAAGATGCCGTCGCCGGGGAGCGAGCCGGCCCACTGGAAGGCTTCGGTGGTGAAGCTGACGGGGCTGTTGAGGGTGGCGCCGACGGAGAAGAAGTAATCGCCGGCGGCGAGGTCGATCGAGGCGGGGAGGGTGAGGTCGAAGCGGAACATGGGGGCGTTAAGGAGCCCGACGTTGATGCCGGCGCTGGTGATGTCGAAGTCGTTCTTGGCGAAGCTCATGGAGTAGAGGACGCTGCCGGGGGAGCCGGCGGAGCCGTCGTAGATCTCGAGGTTGAACCCGTTAATGTTGGAGAGCGGGACGCTGGGGTCGTTCGACTCGTCGCCGCCCCAGAAGGTGATCGCCTGGATCTCGACGGGGTTGGCGACGGCGAAGTTGTCGGCGCGTCGCCGGTTGGCGAAGGGGAAGCCACTGGTGGGGGCCGCGAGGCTGATCGCCGCGGATCCCGGCGAGGGGAGCTGGGTGTAGATCGTCTCGGCGTGCGCGAGGTGCGCGAGTGCGCACGGGACAGCGGCGACGGCCGCGACGGCGATGAATCGGTGCATGTCTTGTCTCCTCTTCCCAGCTTTCACCGGGGTGTGTGTTGCCCGGGCATATTTCCGGGTGGGCGGAGTATGGCGAGATTCGGCACGTCGTTCAAGGCGCTTTCGATGCATCTTGCAGCGCAGCACAAAAAACATGCGCGGGTTCGCACGATTTCCCTTGATGTGTTTGTGTGAACACGGTGTTTGGCGTGAAGCTGGGCGAAGATGCAGACGAGGCGCGGTGGCGGCACGGCTTGGTGTGCGAGGTGGGAAGGGAGAGATGAAGGGAGCGGAGGTTGGGAGGCCCCCTCCGTCGGCTTCGCCGACACCTCCCCCGCTGGAGCGGGGGAGGGCGGGGCGTTGTTTACACCATGGTCATGCCGCCGTCGACGCAGAGGGTTTGCCCGGTGATGAAGGCGGCGTGGTCGCTGGTGAGGAAGGCGACGGCGTGGGCGATGTCCTGCGGCTGCCCGATCGTGCGCACGGCTTGCAGCTTCTGGACGTGCTCGGTGACGTCCGGGGGGAGGTTCGCGGTCATGTCGGTCGCGATGAAGCCCGGGGCGACGACGTTGGAGGTGATGTTCTTGCTGCCGAGTTCGCGGGCGATGGTCTTGCTGAAGCCGAGCAGGGCGCTCTTGGCGGCGGCGTAGTTCGCCTGCCCGGCGTTGCCGACGACGCCGCTGGTCGAGCTGATGTGGACGATGCGCCCGAACTTGCCGCGCATCATCGGTCGGGCGGCGGCGCGGGTCGCGGTGAAGGCGCTGGTCAGGTTGACGCGGAGCACGTCGTCCCATTCCTCGTCGCTCATGCGGAGGACGAGGTTGTCCCGCGTGATGCCGGCGTTGTTGACCAGGATGTCGAGGCGTCCGAGGTCCTTCGCGATGGTGTCGATGGTTTCGGCGAGGGCGGTCCGGTCGCCGACGTCGCAGGCGTGGGCGGTCGCGTGCCCGCCGAGGGCTTCGATCTCGGCTTTGACCTCTTCGAGTGCGTCGGCGGTGCGTGCGACGAGGGCGACGCGCCGGTTGTGGGTCTTGGGATTGGCGAGCTCAAGGGCGATCGCCTTGCCGATGCCTCGGCTGGCGCCGGTGACGACGGCGACGCGCGGGTCCGTGGTCATGAGAGTCCTTTCTGGAGGGTTGAAAGTGGTTTAGCGTGGGCCGCCGGGCATGGGGATGTCGCCGCCTGGGGTGGAGCGTTGTGTGGGCCCGCGTTGGGCGGTCTCGATGACTCGGTTGAGGAGGGTCTCGATGTCGCTTCGCGTGATCTCGAGCTGCTGGGCTTCGGTGATGTTGACGAAGGCGTCGATGACGGCGTTGCGGTCGTTCTCGGGCATCTGCGAGCCGCCGCGGAGGGCGTTTCCACCTTCTTCGTGCTGTTCGCGGATGCGTTCGCTGGTGCGCCCGGTGAGCTGGGCGAGCACGTTGAACATGGTTGAGTCCGGGGCTTCCGGGGCTTCGGCGCGCCGCTGGATCGCCTTGTTGAGCTCGACGACGACGTAGACCTGGATCGCGTTGTCGAGGGGGAAGGCGAAGGGGGGGGCATCACCCTCGCTTCGCGTTTCGCCGAGGCCGGCGATGACCTCGCCGCCGAGGGTGAAGCTGGCGAAGGCGGTGTCGTCATCGGGCCGGATGGGATCGGTGCCGGCCCAGTCGGTGGCGCGTCGGCGTTCGGCGGCGGGCCCGGGTTGGCCTTCGAAGGCGTAGCTGCCGCCGGAGCGGGTCGCGCGCCAGTTCAGGGCGTAGCTGCCCTCGGGGTCCTGGAGCGCGAGGGAGACGGTGCGGGCGCCGTCGTTGACGCGGACGACGTGGACGGCTTCGAGTCGTTCGGTCGCTTCGTACCAGTCGCCGGTGCCGATGAGCTCGTCGAGCACGCCCTGGGCGGGGCGGATGAGCAGGGCGCGCAGGGCGGCGTCGTCGGCGCTGATCAGGGCGTTGGCGAGCGTGATGATGCCGCGGGCGAAGTCTTCGTCCGTCGGGGCGAGCGACTGGGGGAACTGCACGCGCGGGTCGGATCGCATCTCCTGGAGCAGGATGTTGACGTCGACCGGCTCCGGCGGCGGGGGGGGCGGCGGTGGCGGCGGCGGCGGGGCCGGCGGTGGGGGCTCGGGCTCCGGCTCGCTGCACCCGACGGGCGCGATCGTCGCCAGCGCGATCGCGCTGAGCGTCAGGGCGAGAGTGCGACGGAACGAAACGGGCATGGCGGGCTCCTGGGCTGGGCGATCGGGGCGGCTGAAGATGGTGAGAAAGCGGGCCGGGCGCGTCGCCCGACGGGGAGTATCCGTAGGAGTTTAGTTCGCGGGTTCGTCGTGGGTTTGGATCTGGGCGGCACGGTCGATGCGGCGCATCAGCCCGGCGAGGGTCTTGCCGGGGGCGAGCTCGTGGGCCTGGTTGGGGGCGGCGAAGAGGCCGGCCTGCTGCATCGCGGCGCAGCTGTCGGCCCAGCGGACCGGGGCCGTGAGCTGGTCGATCAGGCGTGCGCGGATTGTTTGGGGGTCCGCCTCGTGGGGCTTGGCGGTGACGTTGCTATAGACCGGGCAGCGCGGGGGGCGGATGGGGGTCTTGGCGAGGGCTTCGGCGAGGCGGTCGGCCGCGGGCTGCATCAGCGGGGAGTGGAACGCGCCCGCGACGGCGAGGGGCGTGGCCCGGCAGTTGAACTCGGCGGCGGCGTCGACCGCGCGCTGGCACGCGTCGACGTGCCCGCTGATGACGATCTGCCCCGGGGCGTTGAAGTTGGCCGGGACGAGGACCTGGTTTTCGGCGCATCGCTCGCAGAGGGCGCGGGCCTGGGCCTCGTCGGCGCCGATGAGGGCGACCATGCCGGAGGGGTGGGCCTCGGCCGCGTCCTGCATCGCCCGCCCGCGGAGGGTGACGAGCTCCAGGGCTTCGTCGAAGCCCATGGCGCCGGCGAGGTGGAGCGCGGTGTACTCGCCGAGGCTGAGCCCGGCGGCCGCCGCGAGCGGGAGCTTGTCCACCGCGACGCCCCACTCGGCGGCGAGCGCGTGCGCACAGGCGACGCCCGCGACGAAGATCGCGGGCTGCGCGGCGTCGGTCGCGTTCAAACGTTCGGCGGGGCCCTCGAAGCAGAGCGGGCCGATCGGGTGGCTCAGGCGGTCCCCCAGCACGCGGTCGGCTTCTTCGAAGATGCGTCGGGCTTCCGGGCTGCGGTCGAACCAGGCCTTGGCCATCCCGACCGCCTGGGCCCCTTGCCCCGGACAAAGCAGTGTGATCGGCGTCATGCGGGCAGTGTAGGAGAAGGCGTCTCGCCGGGAGGCTGGCGGGGCGCGGGCGCCTCGTGGACGGTGCTCCCGATGACCATCGCGGCTCCGAAGAGCATCAGGTCCTTGATGAGGTACTGCCCCGCGGGCGTGGGGACGAGGGGGAAGAACTCGAAGCAGACGTCCGGCTTGAGCAGGAGCGCCAGGAGCGTGCCGGGGAGGCGGACCGCCATGAGCGCGATGGAGACGCGGATCGTCGCCGGGTGGAGGAGTGTTGCGCCGATCGCGACTTCCCACCAGCCCAGGACGGGGACCATGACTTCGGGCGAGCCGAAATAGATGGTGCTGGCGATGAGCGAGCTGCCGGTCGCGTAGCCGAACTGCTTGAGGAGCCCGAGCCAGATGAAGAAGATCCCGAGGGTCACGCGGTGGAGGGGGTGTCCGACGCGGTGCATCCATCCGGCGATGGATCGGTCGATCCGGTGCAGGCGGTGCGTGTTTTTGAATCCGGCGTTGGGTTTGTCTTTGAATCGGGGCATGGGGAATGGTCCGCGGGGGCGGGGTGTTGGGACTGACTTGTCGGCGGGCGTATGGCTTGACGCTTCGGATGTTTGTACATTCTGCGCCGCGAGCGGACGCCGCGTCGGCGCACGCCAGCGCAGGACGCCGACAGGCGTGACGGGAGGTCGTGATGGCGGTGACGGTGCAGCAGGTTCGCCGGTATTGCACGGCGAGCGAGATCGAGCTGATCGCGATGAGCATGCCGCGGCGTGTGGGGGAGCTGCCCCCGGCCCGCCTGCGTCAGAAGCTCGTCCGGGCGAGAAAGCTGCGGGACAAGTTCCGGGACCTGGGGGACCGCCAGCAGCGGGAGATGCGCGGCAAGGGCGAGCCGCGGGGCAAGCGCGGGGCCGAGAGCAACGACGCGACCCGACTGAAGCAGCAGGCGTTCATGGAGACCGCCGCTCGGTTCGAGGCGGCCCTCGAAAAGGCCGAGGCGAAGGCCGCGAAGAAGACCGCCAGCAAGAAGACGGCGAAAAAGACCGCCAAAAAGGTCGGGAAGAAGGCCGGCAAGAAGGTCGCGAAGAAGGCGGGCAAGAAGCGGACCGCCAAGAACCAGGGCGGGCAGTCGCTGAGCGCGACCGAGGCGACGGCCCGCAAGCGCGCGTCGAAGAAGAAGGCCGCCAAGAAGGCGGGCTCAAAAGCGCGTGCCAAGAAGATCTCACCGAAGGCGGCCTCGCTGATGGCGATCTCGGAGCCGATGACGCGTCTGGGCGTCGTGCCCGAGGAGAGCCGGG
Organism: Phycisphaerales bacterium; assembly: GCA_050485765.1. GTDB lineage: Bacteria > Planctomycetota > Phycisphaerae > Phycisphaerales > UBA1924 > RECY01. Next base: position 15,823 of record JBJHBZ010000046.1, read on the forward strand.
CGCTGCGTGTGGAGAAGGCGATCCATCGCGGCGGGAAGCGCCGGATCGACGCGCACGTGTCGAGCCGCGACCGACGTCATCAGGCCGCCCGCGACGCCCGCTGATCGCCAGACGTTGAAGCTGGAAAACGCACAACGCCCCCCGCGCTCGCGGGGGGCGTTGTGATTCAGGGGCAGTTTGGGGCATGGCGCCCGGGAGGAGCCCGGCATCAGGCGCGGCGGCGCCGGGCGGCGAGGCCCGCGAGGCCGATCATGCCGAGGGCGGCGGTGGTCGGGAGGGGGATGATGGGGATGTTGCGGACGAAGTTGGGCCCGTGGACCTCGCCGTTCTGGGTCATGGAGCCGACGGCGATGGAGCCGTTGAGGTTGGTGAAGTTGGTGAGATGGGCGTCGGCGCCGATCATGGAGCCGAAGACCTCGCGCTGGACCATGATGGTGCTGGCGTTGAAGAAGTTCCAGATGATGTTGGCGGACATGTCGGCGAAGGTGTTGGCGTCGATGTTGCCGGCGGTGAAGCCGACGTAGCCGCCGGTGCTGGAGGCGTCGACGTTGATGACGATCGTCTGGGCGCCGGCGGTGTTGTCGAGGGTGATCTGGGCCCACTGGTGGCTGGAGAGGACGGTGGCGTCGAGGTTGAAGACGGCCGTCGCGCCGGCGCTGCCCGAACCGGCGGTGAGGGTGTAGACGTTCTGGAGGCTGCCCATGCCGGCGATGCTGTTGGCCGACTGGTTCCAAAGCTGGCTGGAGAGGGTGCGGACTTCGGCCTCCATACCGGCGACGATGCCCGCGGCGCCGGCGTCCTGGAAGACGCTCTGGACGTTGGGTCCGCCGCCGTTGAGGTTGAGGTGCCCGTTGCGGGTGCCGCCGTGGCGGAGGTCACCGGCTTGGAGGTTGATGCCGGCGTTGATGTTGCCGCCGACGATCAGGGCGTCCTGCCCGACGAAGTTGCCCGACGGGGTCAGGCGGGTGCCGACGTCGATCGCGTTGCCGGCCATGTTGCCGCCGACGGCGACGCGGCCCCAGACGTTCGAGCCGGACTGGTGATCGCCGAAGACGATCAGGTTGAACTCCGCCAGCGGACTGGCGGTGGCAGACACAGCGGCGGCCGCAACGGCGGCGGCGGTCATCAAGGCCCGATGCATGTGAGGCTCCCCCTCAGTGTTCTCTCTCGTGACTCCGGCGCGGACCGGCCGCGCCTGTGGCCACAAGTATCGGTGGGGTGCGAATTGGGGTCAAGACCCCGCTCTCAAAGTCTTCAAATCTTCGTGGAAACTTGCGTCAAAATAGGAAGAATAGGTAGCTTATAACGCAGATATGCCACGGATCTTGGGATCCGGGCGAGCGCAGGTCGGTGCGGCTTCAGAGCTGCCAGAGGCTGCTGCCCCAGGTCAGGCCGGCGCCGAAGCCCAGGAACATCACGCGCTGCCCCCGGCGGATCTTGCCCGCTTCCCAGAGATCGTTGAGCACGAGCGGCACCGAGGCGGCGACGGTGTTGCCGTAGCGGTCGATGTTGATGGGGAAGCGGCTGTCCTCGAGCCCGAAGCGTTCCTGGGCGGCGTGGAGGATGCGCACGTTGGACTGGTGGCAGATGTAGTAATCCACGTCGGTCGCCTGAAGATTGGCAAGGGCGAGCGTTTCTTCGATGAGCTTCGGGAAGGTCCCCACGGCGAAGCGGAAGACGGCCGGCCCGTGCATCTGGACGCGGTCGACGTGGCGCTCGTTGTACTCGACGCCCGGCGGGAAGGAGCGCTCGTCGCTGGGGATGTAGAGGTCCTTGGAGCCGGGCCCGTCGGCGTGCAGGATGTGGGCGAGCAGCCCGGGCTCGGGGTCGTCGGTTTTCTGGAGGATCACCGCGCCCGCGGCATCGCCGAAGAGCACGGCCGAGCCGCGCCCGTATGTCGAGTATTCGACGAACTGCGTGATCGTGTCGGCGCCGACGACGGCGATGTTGCGGTAGTCGCCGGTCGCCATGAGCCCGAAGGCGGTGTTCATCGCGTAGACAAACCCGGAGCAGGCGGCGTTGAGGTCGAACGCGCCGATGTTCCGCACGCCGAGTTGGGTCGCGACCCGGCAGGCGACGCTGGGCGTCGGGCTCTCGGGGGTCATGGTCGCGACGATGATCAGGTCGAGGTCATCGTGGGTGAGCCCGGCCTTGGTGAGCGCCGAGCGGACGGCCCGAGTGGCGAACATGCTCACGCCCTCGCCCTTGGCCCGGTCGTGGACGTGGCGCGTGCGGATCCCCGTGCGCTGGACGATCCACTCGTCGCTGGTGTCCATCATCTTTTCGAGGTCGCTGTTGGCGAGGACCTTGTCCGGGACGCTGACGCCGCAGGACACGATCCGGACCCCCGGCGGACGGGCGTGGACGCCCGGGCGCGTCAGGTTGAGGTCGGAATAGGGATCGTGCGCCGGCGTACGGGGCTTTTGGCTGTCGGCCATGCGGGATGGTACGCGGGGGCAAGGGGGCGGAGCGGGGAAGGCATGAGAGGAAGAAAGGAGCACGGATTGGCTCAGAAGCCAAGCCGTGGCACCGGAAGAAGGGAAGAGACAAAGAGGAGAAGGAGCAGAGGAAGAAGCCCTCCCTCCGGCCCTTTCCCGGGGCGGGAGAGGGAGAGTGGGCGATTCTGCTTCGGTGCTTTGGCTTTCTGCGGGTTTGGTGATTCCGCCTCGGCCCCCCCGGCCTCGCGTTGCTCGGCACCTCCCCCGCCGGGGCGGGGGAGGGCATGGGGAACTCGGGTTGGGGAGACGGATCAGGCGGTGGCGGTGTCGGGGGTGGCGACGTGGGCGGTTTCGGCGATGCGGGCGATGATCTTGTCGTTGACACCGCTGGCGACGAAGGCGCGGGCGTTTCGGACGGCGGCTCGGATGGTGCGGGCTTCGCTGGAGCCGTGGGCGATCATCATGGCGCCGTTGACGCCGAGGAGCGGCGCGCCGCCGTGCTCGTGGTAGTCGTTCTTCTTGTAGATCTGCTTGACGACGGGCTCGAACTGGAGGGCGAGGTCGGGGTCGGTTTCGAGGATCTCGTGGGCGATGGCGTTGAAGATGCTCTTGGCGAGGCCCTCGGCCATTTTGAGGACGGTGTTGCCGACGAAGCCGTCGGTGACGATGACGTCGGCGACGCCTTCGAAGAAATCGCGCCCTTCGACGTAGCCGATGAAGTTGATGCCCGGGGTGCGGCTGAGCAGGTCGCGCGTGCCCTTGACCAGGTCGGAGCCTTTGCCCTCCTCGGCGCCGATGTTCATGATCGCGACGCGGGGGTTGGTGAGCCCGTGCATGGTCTCGGCGTAGGTGGCGGCCATGACGCCGTACTGCCAGAGGTGGACCGGCTTGGGCTCGGGGTTGGCGCCGGCGTCGCAGAGGACGACGGGCCCGTGGAAGGCGGGGATCGTGACGGCGATGCCCGGGCGGTGGACGCCGGGCAGACGCTTCATGTGCATGATCGCGGCCGCGACGCAGGCGCCCGTGTTGCCGGCGCTCAGGACGACGTCGACGGGCTCGGCCCCCTCGGGGCGGTTGCGGACGCTTCCCAGGCGGGCCATGCGGACGATGGAGGAGTCGTCCTTGGTGCGGACGGCCTTTGCCGGGCTCTCGCCCATCTCGATGACGTCCGGCGCATGCTCGATGACGAGGCGCGGGTCGCGGACGCCGGACTCGCGGAGGATGTCCTCGATGACCGCGCGGTTCCCGACGGCGACGAGTTGATCCTCGGGCGCGAGGTGCTCGAGGGCCTGGAGGCAGCCGCGGAGGATGGCGTCCGGCGCGTGGTCTCCGCCCATGACATCGACGGCGATCCGCATGGCTTGACCTGTCCTTCTTTGCGGTGGGGACGGGGATCGGATGGGGAGGGGGAAAGAGAGGGAGCCCTCACCCCGGCCCTCTCCCGTGGGGAGAGGGGGTGGGAGGGGGGAGCCCCCTCCGCCTCGCTGCGCTCGGCACCTCCCCCGCCAGG
>JBJHBZ010000047.1:0-18632 GCA_050485765.1 Phycisphaerales bacterium
TGATCGAGCAAGCGTATCTGAACGGGATCATCGCTGTACAATACAAACCAGTTATCCACAACCATTTGATCTAGAACACCCTATCTGGGCGGGCATTTTCCCTTTGATTTATGAAACGTGTAATAATATGAAGATTGCATCTGAGTCTTGGATCATCAAGCCCCGCCGCCCCGCTTTCACCCTGATCGAGCTGCTGGTGGTCATCGCGATCATCGCGCTGCTGATCGGGATCCTGCTCCCGGCGCTCGGGCAGGCTCGGAACTCGGGGCGGGCGCTCAAGTGTTTGTCGAACCAGCGTCAGTTTGTGCTGGGGTTTCACATGTACGGCGACGATTTCGGCGACTCGACCGTGCCGGCGAAGATGCCCAACCTGCCCGGCGGGACCGCGAACCCGGCGAACATGTACGACGTCGGCAACGGCATCAAGTTCCGCCCGAACTGGATCGCCGTGATGGGCCCGTACGTCGGGCTTTACCCCTTTGCCGAGCCGAGCACCGAGTCGGGGCGCCAGGACTACTACGCGGACGTCTACGCGTGCCCGGAAGCCGCCGAGTGGGTGGACGAGCGCAACCACGCGTACGGGTACAACTACCAGTTCCTCGGCAACTCGCGACTGCGTGACAACGGCCGCTACCGCAACTGGCCGCTGAAGCGATCAAACATCCACGCCCCGGCGCAGACGGTCATGGCGGCGGACTCGCTCGGAACGGCCGCGGGCGTCGCCGAGATCGCGCGGACGCCCTACGAGAACGACGGGACGACCGTGACCGCGGTCGGCAACCACGCGCACACGCTCGACCCGCCCCGCCTGACGCCCGATTCGGACATCGGCGCGGGCTCCGCCACGCCCAACGCGCGCACCGCGGTCGACCCGCGCCACGCGGGCATGGCGAACGCCGTCTTCATCGACGGGCACGCCGAACGGCTCACGCTCGAAAAACTCGGCTACCGCCTCGAGGCGGACAGGTCCTTCACGCTCTTCGGCGGCGGCGCCAACCCGCCGACCAACGCGCTCTTCAGCACCGACGCGACCGACCGCGACCCGCCGCGACGCTGAACGCGCCCCACCCCAACCCGGCGCACAACATCCCCGTCAGGCCTCGTCTTTAAACGGCGCCTCGAACGCGATCGTGAACTGGAACCCGTGCACCGGGTACCCCATCCGCAGGCGGTGCACGCTGTATTCGCCGAGGTCATAGCCTGTGTGAGCGCTCACGCGCTCGAGCATCCTGGTGTAGTTGGGGATCTCCAGAAGCTCGAAGCGGTCGGGGATGTCGGAGATCGACTCGACGTCTTCGGGAACGACGAGACGATCGATGTCACGCGAGGGATCGTTGGGGTTGGCCGGGCCGCGAGCGCCGAGCTTGTAGACGATCAGTTCCGGCTTCGCGCCCGGGAAGACGTCGCGGTGGACGATCGCATCGCAGATCATGGTCTTGACCGGGATGTCCACCGTGACAGCCAACCCGCCCTTGGTGCGCCCGGGCATCGCGTACCGGCGCGATCCGCGCGGATTGTGGCTGACCGCGAGCATGTCGGCGATCGCGTGCTTGCCGAGGCCCGAGCCCGCGAAACGGTGGACGAGCTGCCCGCCCGAGGCGTGGGTCTCAAGCTCGGCCTGCTCGTGGGTGTAGAACTCCTGCAGCGCTACAGGGCTCCGGCTGAGCTCCTCAATAGGTTGGCTGGTGCTCGGGTCGCCCTCGCCCCCGCGGCTCGGAACGCCGAACGTGAAATACATCTGCGCATCGGGACGCAAGCGGCGCATCGCGAGCGCGCCGTGGATGCTCGTGATCGCGATCGAGTCCGGGTCGTCCGGGTTGGGCGCAAAAAACATCGACGTGACCCACGTCTCCGCCTCGACACCCACGATCTGACGCATGCCCTTGTATACGTCGTACCGGCTCGCTAGCTCGAACCGCTTCTGATTGTCGCTGCTCTGGGTGCTGATCGCGGCGTTGAGCGCGTCGCGCGTCCCGAAATGTCCCCGGATCATCTCCGCGAAGCCGTCCACCACACGGTTTGCCTCGCGAACCGCCTGGCGCGGGGCCCGAGCCAGCGCGGCGGCTCGCACGATCGTCCGCAGCGTGTCCGGCCCCGGGAGCTGCTGCATCGCCTCGAAGGGGTCACCCTTTGACAAGGCCCCAAGAAGCTTGCTTACCACCACGCGATTCAGCCCGAGGTGACGCGCCAGAGCCGTCGGCTTCTGCGTCGCACCCGGGATCGATTCCAGCAACTCCTGGAGCACCCGAACCAACTCTTGCGCCATCGGGCGGAGGTCATCCACCGCCAGCGAAACCCCGAGGTCACGCGGCCTTTCTGGTTGTCCGCCGCCTGCGATCTCCATCAAACAACGCCTCCAGGCTCCAACCCAGACATTCCGCCACGCGCCCCGCCTGATCCGGGTAGAACAGAGCCCGGCACGCCGCAACGATCACCGCCGTCCGATTCGCTCCGGCATCCAACAATCCGGGGCATGTCCCTACCCCAGCAAAATCCCCGAAAATCGTCGGCTTGAGCCAACCGCATCAGCCCGGAATGGGCCGCCAGAGCATATCCGAAGCACGTCCGCACGAGGGCGACGCACGAAAAAAGTGTAATTTATTACACTACGCTTGCACCGGCTCGCCGAATCTCTACGCTGTATCAAACACCCTCGCGGCTTCATGGAGCCGCGAGATCCGGGAAGAAAGATCTGCCCGGCCTGGTCGGCCGGGGATATCGCACGCACACCCGTTGTGCACAGGAGGATAGACATGCAGAAGACCGTGTGGACGAAGGCCGCCCTTGCGGCCGTGGCGATCGCATGCACCGCCGGAGCCGCCCAGGCCGCGCCGGAGTACATCATCATCGATCTGGGCATCGTGAACTCGAACGACGCCGCCTCCCAAGGCTTCGGCGTCTCCGACAACGGGATCGCCACAGGACGCAGCTTCGGCAACCCCACCCACGCGTTCACCTGGACTCTCGCCGGCGGGCTCGTCGGGCTCCCCAACAGCACCAACCCCGCACGCGCCTTCAGCGCCGGCAACGCCGTCAACAACAGCGGCACCGTCGTCGGCGTCGGAGCCACCACCAGCTTCGGCTCCGGACCCATCCCACTCATGTGGAAAAACGGCAACGTCATCGTCCTCGATGACGCCGGGTTCGGCGCCGGACGCGCCAACGGGATTAACAACCTCGGCGTCGCCGTCGGATCCGTCGGCGGCGGCATCCAGGAAACCCCCGCCATCTTCACTGAAGAATTCACCTCACTCATTACCACCACTGGGCCCGGCGGCGTCACCATGCGCACCGCCTTCGGCATCAACGACAGCGGCCTCATCGCTGGCTCCGGCGTCGACCCCAACAACGCCGCACGAAACGTCGGACTCGTCTACGACTCCAACACCGACACCATGACCGAGGTCGGCCTCCTCCCCGGCGCCAACGGCGCCCTCGCCTTCGGCATCAGCCAGGCCGGGCACGTCGTCGGATCCAGTTCCTTCAACCAGTCCGGCGGCACCCCCTTCGTCTGGACCGCCGAGAACGGCAACGTCGAGATCCCGCTCCCCGCCAACACCAGCCAGGGCTCCGCGCGAGGCGTGAACTCCGACGGCTGGGTCGTCGGCGTCGGCTCGGGCCAGTTCGCTGTTCCCTTCCTCTACGACGGCGTCCAGACCTACTCCCTCGCCGACCTCATCCCCGCCGATTCCGGCTGGAACCTCGACGGCAACACCTCATCCTCCGCACTCGGCATCAGCGAGGACGGCACCATCGTCGGCACCGGCATCTTCAACGGCCAGACCCGCGCCTACGCCATGATCCTCATCCCGGCACCGGGCGCCGGCATCGCCTTCGCCCTCGCCGGGCTCGCCGCCGCCCGACGCCGACGCTGAGCCCTACGCGCCCCACAACAACGGCGCGGCACGCACACTGACCCCATCCCCTGAAGCGAGCCCAGGTCGCCGGGGCTCGCTTCCTGTTTCAAGACACACGATCAACCGCCGACGCATCCGAAGGCTCCGCCACCAGCCGCCCCCCACGCACCGTCGCGCCAAGCACGATCCCCCCGGCGATCAGCACCGCGTTCTTCGCGATGTACTGACCCTCGATCGTGAGCACCACCGGCGCCACCCGCCAGACCTCACCCGGGAACAGCACCACCGGCGTCAGCGTCCCCAGCATCTGCAACGCCAGAAGCAGGAGCACCACGCGCATCCAACGCCCCAGCAGCAGCCCGAACCCGATCGACGTCTCGAGCGCCGCGATCATGACCCGAGCCGCGTCGGCCCCGACCACGCCGAGCGTGAGCACCCCCACCGTCCGCGTCGCCAGCTCGTCGGCCGGGCTCAACCCCGGCACAAACTTGACCGCCCCAAACCACAAAAACACCACCCCGATGCTGATCCGGAGCAGCCGCAGCCCGTGCCGAGCCATCCACGACGTGATCCGCCGATCGACCCGATCAAACCATGCTGCGAAATCCATGAGCCTTCATCCTCTGGCGAATTCTGTGAAACAGTATTTTTATTGTCAAACAGTATATTCGGTGGACACCGGGGCACACCTCGGCGAGCATCGGCCCAGCAGAAACACGCTCTGGCACCGCCTGGATCCCTCCACGTCGATCGAATATCTCTGCAAAAACACCGCGACAGCCTGTGAGCGGAACACCCCCCGCCCACCGGAACTCGGGCACGACGCCTTCGACCACATGGGCCGGGACGCGGACCGGTTCGGCGTGTACCGCCGCGGCACGAAGCATCCCGCCACGTCCTCCAGCGTCGCGATCTTCTCCGACCTGCCCAAAGGACCCACCGCGTCACGGCTCGGCACGGATCGCTCGGACTGGCCGGTCGGAACTTGCAGAACTCGGACGTCGGGCCTGCCGATGTTCGCATCGCTGCGTCGCATTGGGTGCGATGTGTGGTATGCTCGTGGCTGATGGATCGCTGGCTGTCCATTCTGTTTGCCGTGTGCGTGGCCCTCGGTGTGCTATTTCACGGGAGCGCCCACGGCGGCGCGGTCTGTCTTGGCGGGTGCCACGAGCACGAGCGCAGCGCCTTCGATGCACAGGAGCTCGCCCACGACGATCGCGCGGCCTGCGTGTGCACGCGCCATTCCGATCGTCATGACGAGCGCTGCTATTGCAGAATTGTGCTGACCGCCTCTCTCACGGCTGCGGCGCCCTCCCGCGCGGAGCATCAACCAGTCCCGAGCGGCTGCGGCGTCTTGCCCGATGGCTGGGGGCTGCTCAAGCTCGATGACGGGCTTCGCACCAGCAGACCACCCAGAGCCCCGCCGTGGTTCGACCCCGGTGGTGAGCAGCGCCTGGTGGTCATCGCCTGTGTCTGCTTGATCGTGTAACTGCTGTCTGCTTCCGCCGCGTGCCGCCCTGGTTTTCCGGGCGCGGCCTGTCGTGTTGTGCTCGCAGACAGGAGTTGCATCCAGATGAACAACCAAGATCGCCCGCGACGTTCGCGGGCCGTGCGACGCGTTGCTGTCGCGGCTTTGGCGGGTGCGCTCGCGGGGTGCCAGGGTTATGAGCGTGTGCCGCTCGACCTGGACGCTCACCGAGCGCGGCTTTTGACGCGCGAATCCGCCGAAGAGCCGCTGCGACATTGGGTCGAACGCCTCGCGGCGTCCGGCCAGCAGGTCCCCGATCGCTTCGATCTAGCGGATGGGCTTTCACCAGCCGAAGGCGAGGTGCTGGCGCTGTTCTACAACCCGGACCTGCGGCTTGCGCGGCTGGACGCTGGCATCGCGCTGGCAAGCTTCGAGACCGCGGGGCTTTGGGAGGATCCGCGGTTCGGCTTTGATGGGACGCAGATTCTCTCGTCTGCGGGGGCGTTCGAGTATGGGCTGACGCTGAGCCTGACGATCCCGGTTTCGGGTCGGCTGAGGGTGGAGAAGGATCGCGCCGGGGCCGCGTACGAGGCGGAGCTGCGCCGGATCGTGGATGCCGAGTGGTCGCTGCGGGCGGAGATGCGATCGGCGTGGGCGGGTTGGGCGGCGGCGTCCGAGCGGGTGCGTCTGCTCGGTGAAGTCGTCGCCCAGGTCGAACGGATCACGTCGATCACGGACCGGCTGGAGGCCGCAGGCGAGCTGACGCGCGTGGAGTCGCGCCTGGTCCGAGCCGAGGCGCTGGGCGTTCGGGCCGACCTCGTCGCCGGGCGGCGGTCCGAGACGCAGGCGCGCCTGCGCCTGCTCGAGCTGATGGGGCTTCCACCGGACGCCAAGGTCGATCTGCTCGCGGTGTTTCCGCACGCAGCAATCCCGCAGGTCGGCGATGAAACCCAACACCTGATCCAAGCCAACACCACGCTCGCGGTTCACCGCGCGGAATACCAGATCGCCGAGGAGACGCTGCGCCTCGAAGTGCGCCGGCAATACCCGGACATCACGATCGGCGGCGGGTATGGCAACGAAGGCGACGACCGCCTGCTGCTGGGCGTCTCGCTACCGATCCCGATCCTGAACGCCAACCGGGGCGGGATCGCCGAGGCGCGGGCCCGGCGAGAACGCGCCCGCGCCGGCGCGGAGACAGCATACGAGCGCCTCACACACGAGCTCGCGTCCGCCCGGGCGGCGATGGAAGCAGCGCGTCAGCAGCGGCTGTCGTTCGAAGGCGAGCTTGTCCCCATGCTCGATGCACAAGCGATCGAGGTCGAGCGGCTCGCGGAGCTGGGCGAGATCGACACGCTCGTCCTCTTGGAAACCGTGACGCGGGGGCTTCAGGCGAAATCGCTGCTGCTGGAGCTTCGAACCGCGGAGATCGTCGCGGCCAGCGAGATCGTGCGGCTTCTCGGCCCGGACACCGAGCTTGCCCCTGCACCCGTAAGAAACCTGACCGAGCCCGCTGCACCGAGCGGCCTGATGCACGCCGAGGAGGCGAACCGATGACACACACGAACACGTTTCTGGCTGTTCTGGCGTGCATGTTGCCCATGATGCTGGGCGGCTGCGGGCAACAGGGCGAGGCCGAACGCGCCGAGTCGAAGGACCATAGCGGGCACGACGACTCGGATGCCCCGACCAACCCGAACCTCGTCGCTATCCCCGCTTCGGTTCGCTCAAACCTCGGCATCACGTTTGTTCAAGTCGAACGCCGCCGGATCGAGCAGACGCTCCGCGTGCCCGGGCGATTCGAGTACCTACCCACCGCGCGGCGAGAGTACCGCACGATGCTCCCGGGCCGGGTGGAGCTTCTGGTCGATCAGTTCGACCGCGTCGAAACGGGCGATGCGCTGTACAGGATCGACTCGCCCGCGTGGCGCGAGCACCAGGAGCGGCTCACCGAAGCGCTCGCGTCCACCGATCGACTCCGCACACGCCTTGCCAGTTTCGGGCCGTTGCGGGAGGCCCATCGCACCCACGAGCTGCGCCTCCAGGAAACCATCGCGATCCGGCGCGATCGAGCCGAGCAGCTCGAACGCCTCGCGGACGCCGGCGGCGGGCGACGCGCAGAACTGATCGGCGCGCGGGACACGCTCGCCACCGCGGAGGCTGAACTCGCGGAAATCCTGGAGAAAGAGGCGATTCTTGAGGCCGACGAGGCGGAGGCTCGCGCCAATCTCGCCGCCGCGGAGGCGCGGTTTAGCCTGCTGATTGATTCGGCGACGACGATCCTCCGCGAGCCCGTGGAGGCGCTGCTCGCGATCGAGAGCGAGCAGCCCCGTTGGCGGCGCATCGATCGGATCGAAGTTCGCGCTGAGGCGAGCGGCGTGGTGGAGACGATCGACATCACCAACGGCGCCTGGGCGACGCAGGAATCGGCGGTACTCACGGTTGTGCAGCCGGAACACCTGCGGTTCCGCGCGTCCGGGCTGCAGAGTGATCTCGGCGTGCTCCGCGACGGCCTCCCTGCGCGCATCGCGCCACCAACGCAGACGGCGATCGGCCGCGCGGTGCCATTCACGCAGACCATGGACGGCGTGCTCACGCTCGGCCTCTCTGGCAATCCGGCGGAGCGAACGATCGATGTTTTCGTCGTGCCCGATGAGCTTCAACCATGGGCGCGCGCCGGCGTCTCGGCTCACCTGGAGATCGTGACCGATGCCACGGCGATGCCCGTGCTCGCGATCCCGCTCGCGGCCGTGCAGCGTGACGGGCTTGCTCCCCTGGTCTTTCGGCGCACCCCTGCCAACCCGAATGAAGCGATGCGCATCGAGGCCGACTTGGGCAAGGACGACGGGCGGTGGGTCGCGGTGCTCAGCGGCTTCCGCGAGGGGGACGAGGTCGTCCTTGACGGCGCCTTCCAACTCATGCTCGCCACCAGCGGCACCATCCAGAAGGGCGGGCACTTTCACTCCGACGGCACCTTCCATGCGGGGGATCACTGAGTCATGCTGAAATCCGTCATCCGATTTTCGCTCCGCTACTCGTCACTGGTGCTCATCGCCGCGGTGCTCATCGTGGCGTACGCCGGGTACCGACTCCCCGGCATGAGCGTCGACGTCTTCCCCGAGTTGAACGCGCCGACCGTGACAATCATGACCGAGTCCGGCGGGCTCGCCGCCGACGAGGTGGAGCAGTACGTCACCTTCCCGATCGAGTCCGCGGTCAACGGCATGACCGGCGTGCGCCGCGTCCGCAGCGCCAGCGCGATCGGGCTGTCCATCGTCTGGGTCGATCTCGAATGGGGGGCGGATCTGTACCGCGCCCGTCAGCTCGTTTCGGAGCGTCTCGTCGCGGCGAGGGAGAACCTGCCTCGCGGAATCGAGCCGTTCATCACCCCGATCACGTCGATCGCGGGCGAGATCATGCTCGTCGCGCTCTCGTCGCCCGACGGCGCGTCGAGCCCGATGCAGCTCCGGTCCTACGCCGAGTTTGAACTCCGCAACAAGATCCTCGCGATCCCCGGCGTGGCCCAGGTCGTCGCGATCGGCGGCGAACTACCCGAGTACCAGGTCAACGTCGACCAGGAGCGTTTGCGACTCTACGGGCTGACGATCTCCGACGTTGTCGCCGCGGCGAGCCGGGCGCACAGCACCGCCAGCGGCGGCTACCTCGTCCACGTCGAAAACTTCGAGATCCCGATCCGCCAGCAGAGCCGCGTGACACGCCCGGATGACATCGCCAGCACCATCATCAAATATGACGACGGCACGCCCGTCACGATCGGGCAGGTCGCAGACGTTCGTCTCGGGGCGGCGCTCCAGCGCGGCACGGCATCCGAAGGCGGCAGGCCGGCCGTGATCCTCTCGATCCAGAAATCGCCCGGCACCAACACGCTGGCGCTGACCGATCAACTCGACACGCTCTTCAACCAGATCGAGACCGCACTGCCCGCGGGCGTGGAGCTCAACCGCGACGTCATGCGTCAGTCGCACTTCATCAACCGAGCCGTCAGCAACGTGACGAAAGTGCTGGTTGAAGCGGTCGTGATCGTGCTCGCGGTGCTCGTGCTCTTTCTGATGAACCTCCGCACGACACTCATCACCATGACCGCGATCCCTATCTCGCTCGCCGCGGGGCTGCTCATCATGGACGCGCTCGGGCTCGGGCTCAACGTCATGACCCTCGGCGGGCTGACGGTCGCGATCGGCGTCCTCGTCGATGACGCGATCATCGACGTCGAGAACGTGTTCCGTCGTCTCAAGCAGAACCGCGCACACCCGCAGACGGACCGGCGACCGACCATCGAAGTCATCTTCGACGCCAGCAACGAGATCCGCCCCGCGATGGTGTTCGCCACCATCATCATTGTGATGGTCTTCGTGCCGCTGCTGTTCCTGGATGGGCTCGAAGGACGGTTTTTTAAGCCGCTCGCGCTGACGTACATGGTCTCGATCCTCGCCTCGCTGGTCGTCGCGCTGACGGTGGTGCCGGCGATGTGCCGATTCCTGCTCCGGGGCCGTCTGGGCGGGAAGCACGAAAACCGCGACGCATGGCTCGTTCGTTGGATCAAGCGCGCCTACGAGCCGTCGCTCAGGACTGCGATCCGCATGCGGGCGTGGGTGCTCACGGGCGCGGGCGTCGCCACGGCGGGGGCGCTGCTCCTGGCGAGCACGTTCGGGACCTCGTTCCTCCCTTCGTTCAACGAGGGGACGTATACGGTGTTCCTCATCGCACCGTCCGGCACATCGATCGTCGAGAGCGACCGCCTCGCGACCGAGGTTGAGAAGCAGCTCGTGCAAATCGACGGCGTGCGATCGGTCTCCCGGCGCACCGGGCGCGCCGAGCGCGACGAGCACGCCGAGCCGGTGAGTAGTTCGGAGATCGAGGTCACGGTCGACGCGGGGCGAAGCCGGGACGAGGTGCGGCGGGAGATCGACCGCGTGCTTGCCTCGGTGCCCGGCATCACCACGATGGTCGGGCAGCCGATCGAGCACCGGCTCAGCCACATCCTCTCCGGCACACCGGCCGCGATCGCGATCAACATCTTCGGCGAAGACCTCTCCGAACTCCGGCGCGTCGCGAGACAGATCGAAGCCGAACTCAAGAGTCTGCCGGGCGCGCGCGATGTCAACGCAAACCGGGAAATCATGGTGACCACCCTGCCGATCCGCTACCGGCACGCGGATCTGGCGGCGGCCGGCTTGACCCCGGCGGACGCGGCCGAGCAAGTGCGCGAAGCCATCTACGGCGAAGTCGTGGACACCATCAACCAGGGCGTGCGCCAGTTCGACCTCGTCGTCCGCCTCGCGCCCGATGAACGCCGAACGGTTCAGCAGGTTCGCGATCTCATGCTCCGCGGCAGCGGCGGGGCCATCGTCCGCCTGAATGACGTCGCCGACCTCGGGCTGGAGCGTTCCAGCAACCTCATCGCGCGAGAGAACGCGCAACGCAAGGCGGTGGTCTCGCTGAATGTTGACGACGGGTCGAACCTGGGTGATCTCGTGGCCGCCGTGCGCGAACGGGTCGATCCCGTCGTGGCGCAAGCCGGGATGACGGTCAGCTACGGCGGGCAGTTCGAGGCCCAGCAATCCGCCTCGCGGACCATCCTGATCGCAGGCGTCGCGGTGAGCGTCATCATGCTGATGCTGCTCCAGATCTCGACCGGCTCCGTCCGCGCGGCGCTGCTCGTCATGCTCAACATGCCACTCGCCCTGATCGGCGGCATCGTCGCGATCTACATCACCGAGAGCGCGGGCCCGATCGCCAACACCCTCGCGCTCCTCGGGCTCGGCGGGGCGTACGTCCCGCCCGTGATCTCCATCGCGAGCATGGTCGGCTTCATCACACTTTTCGGCATCGCCGTCCGCAACGGCATTCTGCTCATCAATCACTACAACCACCTGATGCAGATCGAGAAGCTGCCGATCGGCGAGGCGATCGTGCAGGGGTCCATGGAACGCCTCGTGCCGATCCTGATGACCGCGATCTCGGCGGCCCTCGGGCTGCTCCCCCTCGCGATCGCCGCGGGCGAACCCGGCAGCGAGCTGCTCGCGCCCCTCGCGATCGTGACATTGGGCGGGCTGATCACCTCCACGTTCCTCAATCTCATCGTTGTCCCGGCGGGCTACTCGCTGGCGTTCGGGCACAAAACCAAGCCGCGATCCACAAAACGTCCCCGTCTGTTCAACCGAGTGCTCGGCCGTGTCCGCCGAGCCAAAGTCATCCACACAAAGGAGCCCTGAACATGCGCATCATCATGAAAACCAGCGCCACTCTCGCATCCGCCAGCATCATCGCACTCACACTGCATGCCTGCGGCGACCGCGATCACGCGCACGATTCGAACACCCGCTCATCCGGCGAAAGCGAATCCTCCTCCGAGCATCGCCACGCCACCGATGCGCACGGGCACGACGACCACGACCACAGCGACGCGCACCCGCTCGGCAAGGCGATGATCGGCGACATCGAAATCGAAGCATGGCAAGGGCACGGCAGAGCAGCCGCGGGCAAGGAACTGCACCTGGCCCTCAAACTTCCGCACACCGACAGCGGCGCGACGACCGTCCGCGTCTGGGTCGGCACGGAAAACCGATTCGCCTCGGTCGTCGAGCGGGCGAGCTATTCATCTTCACGCAACGGCTACAGCACGCATGTGACCGCGCCCGATCCGCTGCCAGAGAATGCGGCATGGTGGATCGAGATCACAAAACCGGACGGCTCAGTTCACCTTGGCAGCATGAAACTGCTCTAAGCGGCGCACCACCGACTCCAGCACATTCTCGCGCCTGCCTCACCGGTTTGGGGTGCTCCCTGTCTCGTGCGCATGCCCGGACGGGAGCACGCTGCATCTCAGCCTGCCAACCTCCCCCTGAACCGCAACACAAGTCAAGCCGATCCGACGAGACGAAGTAACAACCGCCGACCCGAAGGCCGGCGGCGGTAAGTTTCGATCTAGTGCGGGGTTGCGCGACGCGGCGCACAACCGGAATCAAAAGCGGGTGATCGGATTCGAACCGACGACTTTCACGTTGGCAACGTGACGCTCTACCACTGAGCTACACCCGCGTTGTCGGCCGGGCGGGGTGAGCCGTCCGGCGGGCAGAAAGGTAGACCAGGATCGCGGGGCTGTCAACGGGTCTCCCGGATTGACCCCGTGACGGGCGGGGCGGGCCCCGCGGGACGCCGCTCGGGGCCTGTTTACCGGGCCCGGCTCAATTCGGCCCCGCCGGCGGCCTGCTCGATCGCGCGCAGCACCTGCTCCGGCGTGTACCCGTTCGCGATCCACGGCTGCTCCAGCCCGGGCCCGAAGATCGCCAGCGCCGGGATGCCCGTCTGCCCCAGGTCGTACAGCTTCTGCCACCCCGGGGCCGCCCGTCCGGTCAGGTCGGCTTTCAACGGCACCACGCCCGGCGACAGCAGCTTGCTCTTGACCGGGTCCCGCAGCAGCACGCTCGCCTCGAGCGCCTTGCAGTTCAGGCACCACTCGGCCGTGAAATCGAGCACCACGACGCGGTTGGCCGCGAGGGCTTCGTCCAGCGCCTCCTGGCTGAAGACGATCCAGAGGTCGTCCCGGGCCTTGGCGGTCTGGTCCTGCGCGACGGCGAACCCGCTGACCAGCAGCAGCAGCGCGACGATCGCGAAGCTGACCCGCGGCGCGGGCTTCTTGGAGATCTGGAACGTGCGCACGACCAGCCACACCGCGGCCGCCGCGACGAACAGCGCGATCGCCCACCAGTGCAGCACCTTCGCCCACCAGGGCAGCTCGCCCCCGGCGGCGAGGGCGAGAAGCCCCGCGCCAACGAAGTACGCCGCGGCCGCGAGCAGGAGCAGGCCCATGACCTGCTTCACGAGTTCGCTCGCCGGCCCGGTGCGCGGGAGCTTGTCGATCCACTTGGGGTTGGCGCTGAGGACGAGGTAGGGCAGGGCCATGCCGACGCCGAGGGCGGCGAAGATCGTCAGGATCAGGATCGCGGGCATGGTGGCGCTCCCGGCGAGGAGCGCGCCAGCGACGAAGCCGAAGCAGGGCAAGCCGAGCACGGCGGTCATGACGCCGAACATGAACGAACCCGAGGCGCTGTCGGCTTTGGGGTTGACCATGTAGACGCTCTTGGGCAGGTTGATGTTGAACGCGCCCATGATGCCGACGCCCATCGCGGCGATGAGCACGCCGATGCCGAGGGTGATCCACCAGATGCCGAAGAGTCGGGAGGGGTCGGCCAGGGCCGTAAATGACGCCGCCAGTACGCCGAGCGCGAGCCAGAACCCGACGACGCCGGCGGCCATCCAGAGCCCGAGGTACATGCTCCGCCCGGGGCTGCCGGCGTGCTGGCTGATGGTGAGCACCTTGATCGGGATGACCGGGAGGACGCAGGGGGTGAGGTTGAGGATAAACCCGCCGATGAGCCCGCCGAGGGCGAGCATCGCGATGCCGAAGGTGCTGTCGGCCGGCGGGAGGGTGAGCCCGAAGAACGAGGACCGCGAGAGCGGCGCCGCGGCGGGTGCGGCGCCGAGCGTCCCGCCCCAGGCGTCGGCGTCGGCGAAGACGCTCGCGTCGAAGCCCGCAAAATCCGCCCCGGCCTCGGTCGCGGGGACGTCGCCGGTCTCGATCGGGATCGTCACCCGGTGCAGGCCCTCTTCATCGCCCAGCATCACCGGCGGGAGGCAGGTCGTGTCGTCGCACGCCTGCCACTGGATCGCGATCTCGAGCGTCAGCTCGCCCTCGGCGTTCTCCGGGACGGCGACGGGGATGTAGGCGATCGCCCGCCCGCCGAAGACCTCGTACGGAACGGGGTTGCCGGTGAAGAGGAAGTCGACGTCGATCGCCTTGCCCTCGGGCCACTGGACGGGGCCGACGCTGGCGTTGTTGCTGTCTCGGACCTCGATCTGGGTCGGGATCGCGGTGAACCCGCGGAGCTCGGGGGGGATAACCGGCTCGTTGGTGTGGACGTGCCACCCGTCGGCGTGGTCGAAGATGACCGCGACGGCGAACCGCGCCCCCGGCGTGGCGCGTTCCACGCTCGGGCGGACCGAGATCGTCACCTCGGGCCCGTCGTCCTGCCCAGGGAAGGTGAACTGCCCGGCGGCCGGGGCGGCGAGCCACCCAAGGCACGCCAGCCCGAGCATCAGGAGCGGGACGAACCGCGAGAACCGGAACGAACGAGGGCGGGTGGTGGTCATCACGATCCATTGAATGCCTTCAGGCCCGAGATGTTTCACAGGCGGACCAGATTCCGGCAGAGCGCAGGAAAACGGCGCACGGGTTTTGTCACCAGATCATAATCCTGATACGTTTCGGTACACTTGCGGTTCAAGGGATCAGGCGGCGGGGGTCGATGAGTGGTTGCCGGCGGTTGCCGCGGGGGCGGGGAGGCCTCCGCGGCGGCCGGCCTGCGCGTGCGAGCCCGCCCTTCCGGCACGCCCCGGCCTGAACCTCTCGGCCCGACGACCCCGGGCCCGAATCCTGGAGCGACCGCGTCCATGGACGTGCTTGACCAATCCGAAGTCGACGCGCTGCTCGCAGCAGTGGACTCCGGCGCGGTGGAGGAGGAGTCGCAGGACATCCGGATCTTCAGCCGGAACCGTCGCCCGGAGGACCTCGAGCACGTCGAGATCCGGGGGTACGACTTCAAGCGTCCGGAGCGTGTGAGCAAGGACCAGATGGTCGCGCTGCAGACGCTGCACGAGGCGTTTGCGCGAAACTTCGGGGCCTCGCTGAGCGGGTTTTTGCGCACGATCGTGGAGGTCAAGGTCGCGACGTGCGAGCAGATGACCTATTCGGAGTTCATCAGCGGGCTCCCGAACCCGACGAGCTTCAACCTGATCGAGGCCGACCAGCTCGAGGGGCAGATCTGCCTGGAGATCAGCCCGCTGATCATCTACCCGATCATCGACCGCCTGCTGGGCGGGACGAGCCAGGACTTGTTCATCCCGCAGCGACCGATGACGCTGATCGAGACGCGCCTGATCAGCAACGTGACCAAGCGCGGGCTGGCGGCCCTCAGCGAGGCGTGGGCCGGCGTCCGCGAGCTGAGCTTCGACATCACCGCGACCGAGAGCAACCCCCAGCTCGTGCAGATCGTCCCCCCGAACGAGGTGGTCGTGGTCGTGGGTCTTGAGCTGAAGATGTCGAACCGGGCCGGGACGATGAACCTGTGCATCCCGTACAACGTGATCGAGCCGGTGATGGACGAGTTGAGCGCCCAGAGCTGGTTTAACGTCGCTCGGGCGCACGCGAACGCGGAGACCGAGGCCCGGGTGGGGCGTGGGCTGAGCCGTGCGGGCCTGCAGGTGACGGGGATGCTGGCGGAGACGACGATCACGCTGGACGACCTGATGAACATGTCGGTGGGCGACGTGCTGGCGACGGAGAAGCCGGCCTCGATGCCGGTGGTGCTCTCGGTGGAGGGTGAGAAGAAGTTCATCGCGGAGGTCGGGCAGTACAAGGGGGCCCGGGCGCTGCGGGTGATGCGTGCGATCAAGGTCGAGGACCGGGTGTAGAGAGAGCCGGGTCGAAATCCGGGGGGCGTCGGTCGCCCCGGCTTCGGGGACGGGCCTGACGGGGCGGGTGCGTGTTCGTGGATGGCTGTTGACCCTGCGGTAGCGGACCCGCTACTGTTGGCTGTGCGTTGGTCCTCGTCCGTTGTGGGCGTGGGCGTTTGTGGAGAGTGCGTGATGCCAGTGGTCATTCACGATGCGCGGTGAGGCTGTGACACCGAAAGGTGCGCACGCCGACCGTTCGGCGCGTTGGCGCGTCGGCTGCCGCGGCCTCTTTGGAGGCGCCATGCGGTAGCGGGTCGGGATCGGTCCTGGTGACCGCGGCGGGGTGTATCCCCGAGCCGCGGTGGCATGCACTCGGCCACGGGCGCGGACGGCGCACGTGGCCGACGGTCGTTTCAGGGGCGGGGCGTTCCCCCGCCGCTCGACACCGAGAGCCACGGATCGCGGCGCGGCGTGGGCCTTGGATCGGCCCCACGCTCAGGGTATTGAACCGACCGGTTTCGACATTTGGGCAACACGACAACCCGACAGCACAGCAGAAAGCAGAGCCAAGCCATGAACACCGCGGAAATGATGCGCATCCTCGACTCGATCGCACGCGATCGGAACATCGACAAGCAGCTCCTGATCTCGGACCTCGAGCAGGCGATGGTCTCGGCGGCTCGCAAGCACTACAGCACCCTCGACGCCGAGGAGTTCAAGTGCACGCTCGACCCGATCACCGGTGAGATGCAGCTCTACCGGCACGGCGAGCCCATGAACATGCCGCCGGAGGCGTTCGGGCGCATCGCGGCCCAGACGTTCAAGCAGGTCATGATCCAGCGCTTCCGCGACGACGAGAAGAGCTCGATCTTCGACGAGTTCAGCAAGCGGATGGGCGAGATCGTCACCGGCACCGCGCAGCGGTACGAGGGCGGGGCGCTGGTGGTGACGATCGACCGTGCCGAGGCGTTCATGCCGCGGAGCGAGCAGATCCCGGGCGAGCAGTTCAACCCGGGGGACCGGGTTCGTTGCCTGATCCTGGACGTGCGCGACGCGGGGAGCCAGGTGAAGATCGTGCTGAGCCGTGCGAACCCGGAGTTCATCAAGCGCCTGTTCGAGGTCGAGGTGCCCGAGGTCGCCGAGCGGATCATCGAGATCAAGGCGATGGCGCGCGAGGCGGGGTACCGGACGAAGATCGCGGTGAGCTCGATCGACAGCAAGGTGGACGCGGTGGGCGCGTGCGTGGGCGTGCGCGGCAGCCGCATCAAGAACATCGTCGACGAGCTCAACGGCGAGAAGATCGACATCGTCCGCTGGAACGAGTCGAGCCAGATCCTGATCCAGAACGCGCTGAAGCCGGCGGAGGTCGCCGAGATCAGCCTGTGCTTCGAGCTCGGTCGCGCGACGGTGGTCGTGCGGGACGATCAGCTCAGCCTGGCGATCGGCAAGCGCGGTCAGAACGTGCGTCTGGCGGCCCGGCTCACGGGCTGGGACGTGGACATCCTGACGCCGGAGGAGTTCACCAAGGGCCTCGAAACGATGAGCGAGACGCTCTCGCAGGTCGAGGGGCTGAGCGAGGAGCACGCCGACCGTCTGGCGGCTCTGGGCATGGTGAGCGTGTTCGACCTGGAAGAGGTCGGCGTCGAGGTGCTGATGACCGAG
Source organism: Phycisphaerales bacterium (assembly GCA_050485765.1). Taxonomy (GTDB): domain Bacteria; phylum Planctomycetota; class Phycisphaerae; order Phycisphaerales; family UBA1924; genus RECY01. The sequence continues at coordinate 17,464 of JBJHBZ010000047.1, forward strand.
CTGGAGATCGACGAGGCGACGGCGCAGCTCGCGATCGAGAAGGCGTCGGCCCGCGCAAAGGAAGTCCACGAGGAGCAGGAGCGCGAGAAGGAAGAGAAGGCGCGTCGCCGGGCGGAGGAAGAAGCCGCGGCTCGTCAGCTGCTCTCGGGCGAGGGCGAGTCGGGCGAGGTTTCGCCGGACCTGGCGGCGGCGGCGATCCTCGGGGCCGGGAGCGTGCCGGTCAAGAACGAGAACGAGGGCGAGGGCCCGGCGGTCTCGGAGGACGACGACGCTCGGGCGGCGGACATCCTGGGCGGGGGCGGCCCGTCGTCGCGCGAACGCGAGGGCGGCAACGCCTGAAGCCTCGGGTGGATGGGTGTGTGCATGGCGCCCGGCGCGGAAGCCGGGTTGGTTGGACGGGACGGATTGTTGTCGGGATGGGGTTCTGGCCGCGGCAGGCGGCGTGCATCGAGTGACTGGAGAACGGGTTGGCCAATAAGCGCGTGTTCGAGCTCGCCAAGGAACTGGACGTCGCCTCCAAGGCGATCGTGGCCAAGTGCCACGACGAAGGTATCCCCGAGAGCGTGATCAAGAACCACATGTCCACCGTCTCGGTGGGCCTGGAAGCCACGATCCGCGAGTGGTTCAGCGGGGGCTCGGGCGCCGAGGGCGAGGACGGGACCGAGACCGAAGCCGAGAGCGGCGGCGGGACCGCGGTCGAGACCGCAGCGAAGGTCGACCTCGCCAAGGTCCGCGCCAAGCCCAAGGCCCGTGCGCGCGCCAAGGCCCGCCCGGTCACGACCGAATCCAAGGACACCGGCGAGGACTCCGGGCCCGGGACGGCGACCGCCGCCCCCGCGCCGGGTGATGACGAGCCGACACCCGCGGCGCCCGCCGGGCCCGTGAGCGAGCCGGCCCCGAGGCCGACCCTGCGCCCGACGCCCGCCGCCGCGACCACCATCGCGCCGTCGGCTCCTGCGGCTCCCGCGCCCGAAACGCCCGCACCCGCGCCCGAGACGCTGCGCCCCGCCGCCTCGGCGGGACAAGCGACCCAGACGCCCCCGCCCGCGTCGGGCGACAAGGCCTCCGGCGGCGACGCCGGGCGCGACCGCCCCGAGACCGGCGCCGGCGACGGGCACGGGCGCCCCCCCCCCACGCCCAAGGGCTGGACCATATAAACCACATAACCA
>JBJHBZ010000048.1:0-15530 GCA_050485765.1 Phycisphaerales bacterium
GCCAGAGGCTGCGCGCGCGGGCAGCAACCGCGCCAGTGCTTCGGCCGGCTGCGGGGCGCCAAGCAGCGGCCGCTGTGCCAGCCGGCTGCGGAGGAGTGTCTGGCTGGCGAGGTGTGCGTGCGTGCGCACGCCGGCGTGCGCCGACCGTTGCAGGCGAGCGGCGAGCGTCGCCCGACGCCCGGACGCACCGGGCCCGAGCGCCACGCCCTCCCCGGCGTCCGACCAGAGCAGGCACGCCCGGCGAGCGACGGAGGGATCCTCGTCGAACAGGTAATCCTCGAGTTCGGGCGCGCACGCCTCCCCCACGCTCGCGAGGCGGACCCGTGGGTCGGGGTCCGCCAGGAGCGGGCCGAGGACCGCATCGCGGACCTTGGCGCCGGGCGCAAACGCCGACACCATCCGCGGGAGACCGCGACGCGCTTCGGGGCTCAACGACTCCAGCGCCGCCGGCCCGGGCAAGGCCGAGCCTGGGTCGGGCAAGCCCGGATCGGCCGCGATCCGTGCCGCGGCGTTGGTCGCCGGCGTCACGCGCACCGTCGCGAGGCGCGCCGTTCGGACCGGGTGCAGCGCGAGGTGGTGCTCGACCAGCAGCGCCTCGTGCTCGGCGAGGGTGACGGCGTGGCGGAGACGGTCCAGCGCGGCCAGGGCGAACGGCTCCTCTGCGAGCAACGCCCACGCGCGGGCCCGAACCCGCGGCTCGTCCCCGTGCCGGAGCGCGCCCCGGAAGGCGACCCCCGCGGGGTGATCCTTCTCAGACACCAAGGAGGCGAGGGCCGCGAGCGCGCGTTCGCTGTCGGCATCGAGCGCAAAGGTGCGCCCGCGCCCCGGGAGCAGGAGCAGCGCCGCGAGGGCGACGCCCCGTCGCTTATGCGTCGCGAGAGCCGCGAGCGCCTGGCAGACCGCGCGAGCGACCGGGGCGACGTGGACGTCCCGCGAATCGAGCGAGGGATCGACGCGTGCCTCGGCCGCCTCGCGCGCCACGCGGGCCGCGAGGCGGATCAACGCCCGCTCGGCGTGCTCGCCCGGCTCCTCACCGCCCCCGAGCGCGCGCACGAGCACGCCCGCCAGCGGGCGGGCGTCGAGGCGGTCCACACCTCGCGCGAGGCTCTGGAGCGCCCGCGGGTCATCGATGGACGCGAGACGGGACGCGATCGACCCCCACCGCCCATCGCCCACGGCGGGAAGCGCCAAACGGACCCCACGCGGGAGGCGGTCCCACCCGCTCAGCAGGGCGGCGAGAGCCGTGTCGGCGGCTTCCTGGCGCGCGCGGGCCGTGCGGCCCGTCGTGTCGCCGGGCGTGTCGGCGGCGAGCTCGAGCAGTTCGGGGGCGAGGGCCTCGGCTTCATCCGGGGTGGCGATTGCGAACGCCGCGCTCAGCGCCGACACCCGCTCCGTCGGCCCGCACCCGCGCAACGCCGAGAGCACCGCGCCCACGCTCGGCCACGAACGGAGCTTTCCATCCGAATGCGTTCCGGGCCCCGAAACACCCCCCCCCGATCCGGAACCCCCGGCATCGGCGGTCGTAGAACCGTCGACCCGGCGCGATCCCGGCGAGGATTCGCCCGGATTTCCGGTGTTTTCGTGGGTTTTGGTTGCCCGAGGCACGCGGCGTGTTCCTCCAACCGGTCGTGGAGCCTACTCGATGGACACCATAGATATCGTAGCTTGCAGAAAAATTCACGAAATGATCGGACGTTTGTGTATGATGATTGAGGTGCTTGCGGCTAGGCTACAGGCGGGTCGCCCCGATCAGGCGGCAAGCCGAGGCCTGTGCTGACAGGATCGGCGGGTGCTGATCGCGGCAATGAGAAACGGGGGGCTCCCGTCGGCCGGGTAGGTCGGCGTGCGTGCGGCCGCCCGAGTGGGTGACAGCCGGGCGAGCCCGGAGCGGCCCAACCAGACGGAGCGACGACCGCGCGCGGCACGATGCACAGACGCGTCCAACCGAATCCCGGGCTCCGCGACACCCGGCCTGCACGGTGAGCCATGAATATCCCCCAAAAAGCCAACAGCCTTCAAACGTACCAGACCATCCTGTACAACCGGGCCCTGCACCCGGAGCTGTTCAGCCTCAAAGCCCGGCGCGTCGTGACGCACGGGCCTTGGGAGCTCGAGCTCTGGCTCATGCCCGGCGGGCACCTGCTCCGCTTCGAGCACCACGCGATCGTCGCGAGCGAGCTTGTGACCGACCAGGAAGACAACCTCCCTGAACTGGGTGTGGTCACAAACTTCATGTGCGCCGGGGAGCACGAGGTCGAGCACGAGTTCACCAAGGACCGCCTGACCTACATGACGGCCGTGCAGACCGAGACGCTCAGCGAGAACCTCTTCGCCTCGACTTACGAGGAGATGGCCGCCCACGGGCGGGAGGTCGGCGGGCTGATGCACGAGTGGCGGACCGAGGCCGGCGCCTGCCTGAGCCTGCTGGACATCCAGAAGTACGCGAAGGAAGCCCATGTGCAGGCGTACCACCTGCTGGCCGCGGGCGGGGTCGTGCTCCGGACGCAGACGATCTTTGAGCTGCGGTAAAGACCGGTTTTCCCAACGGGGCTCCCCGCCGGACGCTCGCCCGGGCCTGATCGGGGCCTGGGCCCCCGCTGATCCCGCCCCCCTGCGCGGCCGATGGACGGGTATGCTTTGTCGTATGGCACGTCTTCGCATCATCGCGCGGCCTGATGCTCGTTTGGCACGCTCGGCTCGAATTACCACGCCCCGGTGACGGGGCCTGTTCTGTGATGCCCGGCGACCGCGCCTTCCGCGCAGGGACGCCCCGGGTGTGCCGCTTCCTCCATGACATCCGTTTCACGGCGTGACCGCTCCCCTGCCGTCGGCGATGCCGCGGGCGGCGGGGTCGTAGAGTGGTGCCCGATCGCGACCTGTTCCAGCCGCATCCCGATGCCCGAACCGGCGACCCGCCCGGTTCGAGCGATCCCGAGAGCCCGAACACCATGACCGACACCCAGCCGCAGCCCAAGACCAACACCACGCCGAATTACAAGCAGACGCTGAACCTGCCCAAGACGAGCTTCGCGATGCGGGCGAACCTGGTGCAGAACGAGCCGCAGACGCTCCGACGCTGGTCCGCCGCGGGGCTCTACCGCAAGATCCGCGAGGCGCGCACCGGCTCGCCCAAGTTCGTTTTCCACGACGGCCCGCCGTACGCGAACGCGTCGCTGCACCTCGGGCACCTGATGAACAAGTCGCTGAAGGACTTCGTGGTGCGCTCGCAGACGATGATGGGCAAGGACTGCCCGTTCGTGCCGGGGTGGGACTGCCACGGGCTGCCGATCGAGCACAAGGTGGTCAGCGATCTTGTCGCGAAGGGCAAGATGGACAAGCTCGCGGCTCTCCCGGAGGACGCGCGTCGCCTCGCGATCCGGAGCGAGTGCCAGCGCCACGCGGAGAAATCGCACGAGCTGCAGAGCGGGCAGATGGAGCGCCTGCTGACGCTGGGCGACTACGCGGACCCGTACCTGACCATGCAGCCGCGGTACGAGGCGGCGGTGCTGGAGGTGCTCACGGGGCTGGTGGAGAAGGGGCTGGTCTACCGCCAGCTCAAGCCGGTGCACTGGTCGCTGGAGAACGAGACGGCGCTCGCCGACGCGGAACTGGAGTACCAGGACCGCGAGGACATCAGCGTGTTCGTGGACTTCGAGTCCGCCGAGCCGGCGAAGGTGTACGACGCGTTCGGCGTCGCGGAGGACGACCGGGGCGCTTCGCCGAGCTTTATGATCTGGACCACGACGCCCTGGACCCTGCCGGCGAACCTGGCGGTCGCGGTGCACACCGATTTCGAGTACGCGCTGGTCCGCGTGGACGGGAACATCACGGTCATCGCGCGCCAGCTTGTGGAGAAGGTGACCAAGCAGGCGAAGGCCGAGGACGTGGAGGTGCTCGCGACCTGCCGGGGCGAGGCGCTCGTCGGCTTGCGCTACAAGCACCCGTTCCGCGCCGAGCTCCCCCGCTTCGACGCGTCGGCCTCGACCGGGGGCTCGGGCGAGGTGCGGACCGAGGCGGTCTGGACGATTGTTTCGGCCGACTACGTCACGCTCGAAGACGGCACCGGGCTCGTCCACACCGCGACCGGGCACGGCGTCGAGGACTACCAGACCGGGCTCCGCGTCGGGCTGCCCGTCTACTGCCCCGTCCTCGCGAGCGGGAAGTACGACGAGACCGCGCCCGAGTGGCTCGTGGGCAAGAGCGTCTGGGACGCGAACGAGCTCGTCACCGAGCGCCTGCGAGCCAGCGGGCACCTCTTCCACGACGAACGCTTCATGCACAGCTACCCGCACGACTGGCGCAGCAAGACGCCGGTGATCTTCCGCGCGACCGAGCAGTGGTTCGTCAGCGTGGGCAAAGCATTCGACCAAGACGGCGGCGAGGGGAACCTGCGCGATCGCTCGCTGAGCGCGGTCGCCGCGGGTGACGACGCGCAGGTGAAGTTCGTGCCCGAATGGGGGCGGAACCGGATGCGCGGGATGCTGGAGAGCCGCCCGGACTGGTGCATCAGCCGCCAGCGCGCGTGGGGGTTGCCGATCCCGGCGTTCCACGATGCGCACGGGCAGACGCTGCTGACCGCCGCCAGCGTGCGCGCGGTGGCGGACGTCGTGCGCGAGAAGGGCTCGGACGCGTGGTTCCGCCTGCCGCCGGAGGAACTGCTCGCGGGCTACGACCCGTCGGGCGACGACGACGCGCCGCGCGGGCTCGACAAGGCGTCGCTCCGCAAGGGGGGGGACATCCTCGACGTCTGGTTTGAGAGCGGGAGCTCGTGGAACGCGGTGATGCGCCAGCGGTTCGGGGCGGACGCCGTGCCGGTGGACCTGTACCTGGAAGGCAGCGACCAGCACCGCGGGTGGTTCCAGCTCTCGCTGCTCCCGGCGATCGGGGTGACGGGCAAGCCGCCGTTCAAGACGGTGCTCACGCACGGGTTCATGGTCAACAAGGAAGGCAAGAAGCTCAGCAAATCCAGCGGCGACAGCGTGGAGGACCTGTTCCAGAAGTACGGGGCGGACGTCCTGCGCTGGTGGGTCAGCTCCCTGAGCTACGAGAACGACGTGAAGGTGGACGACGAGTTTTTCCAGCTCGCCGGCGAGAGCTACAGAAAAGTCCGGAACACGATCCGCTTCCTGCTGAGCAACCTGGATGATTTCGACCCCAAGGCGCACGCCGTCGCGGACTCGGACTACCCGGCGGCTTCGCTGGAAGCGTGGCTGCTGCACGAGTTCGGCGTGCTTCGCGAGGCGTGCGCGAAGGCGTACGAGCAGTACCAGTTCCACGCGGTGCACAAGGCGATCTACAACTTCTGCAACGACACGCTGAGCGCGACGTACCTGGCGGCGGTGAAGGACCGGATGTACTGCGACAAGCCGGGGAGCGAGCGTCGCAGGCGGGCGCAGGGCGCGATGTGGACCGTCGCCGACGGGCTGTGCACGCTGCTCGCGCCGATCCTCTGCCACACGGCCGACGAGGCGTACCGCGTGCTGCACCGGGCGAGCGACGGGGACCACGGGGTCACGGTGCACACCGCCGAGTTCCCGCCCGCGCCGAGCGTGCGCACGGATCCGGGCGACTGGGAAGCCGTCTTTGCGTGGCGCGAGCACGCGATGCGCGCGATCGAGCGAGCGAAGAAGGGCCCGAGCGACGGCGGGCTCGGGCTCGAGAACCCGCTCGACGCGGGGCTCTCGACCGCGGACAGCTCGGGCGTGCTCGCGCGTTTCGACGCGACCGACCTGGCGGACCTCTGCGGCGTGAGCCGCGTGACGCTCGACGGGGCCGAGGGCGTGGTCGCGGTCGATCTCCGCGAGGCGCCGCGTTGCGAGCGGAGCTGGAAGCGCGATGGCACGGTGGCAGCACGCTCCGATGGCGGGATGCTCAGCGATCGCGACGCCGAGGCGCTCGGGCTGGCATGAAGGCCCGAGTGCAGCGGCTCCAAGTGTGCCACTGACCTCTTCTGAGAGGTCCGTGCTCCGTCCCCTCTCTTTCTCCCACGCTCCCTCGCTCTGAGAGGAGTGATCGGGAGAGCACGAAGAGGAGCCAGGAGCACTGACCTTGCGGACAAGGTCAGTGGCACATGGCCCTGGCAGATTGCCTTAGGCGTTTTCATTGTCGGCGTGTTGATCGGACGCGACGTTCCGGGTTGGTCTGTGCCGGTTGTGCGGGCGGTACGGGGCGTTGGGGCTCGTGGTGTCGCGTCGGGGCAACGCCGGGGTGGAACCGGGCGTGTGGCGATGCGACAACATGGGCATGAGCGCACACTCCCGCCCCGGCGATCACTCCCCTTCGGATCCGCGTCGCAGCGGGCGTCGGGCGCGGCCCGCGCCGCTGCCCCCGGCCGAGGATCCGGCCCGGTCCGTGCCCGAGGCCGACCGGATGACGACGCTGCGTCACGAACTCGGCAACCTGCTGGACGGGTCGATGCGGTGCCTCGGGATGGCGGCCCGCTCGCTCCCCGCCGAGAGTGCGGCCGCGAGCGGGGCGCAGGTCGAGATCGCCCGCAAGCAGATCGCGACGGTGCAGCAGTCGCTGGAGCGGATGGCCGAGATGCTGCACCACGCGATGCGCGGGCACGCGGGCGTGCTCGGCTTCGCCGGACGCTCGATCACGCTGGGCGAGGCGATGGCCCACGCGTGCGACGTCACGCGTCCGCTCGCGATCGAGCACCGCGCGAGCGTGCTGTGCGAGGTTGCGCCGGGGTGCGAGTCGCTCCCGGCGGGGCCGGTGTACCCCGTGCTGCTGAACGCGCTGCGGAACGCGGGCGAGGCGCTCGCCGGGTGCGGGGGCGGGATCGAGGCCCGGGCGTGGATCGAAGGGGGCGACGTGATCGTGCGCGTCACCGACGACGGGCCGGGCCCGAGCGGCAAGGCCGCGTCGGATCGCGTCTTTTTCAAGCACGGGTTCACCACCAAGTCGTGCGGCTCCGGGATCGGGCTGAGCGTCGCGCAGGCGATCGCTTCGGAGCTTGGGGGACGTGTCTCGCTCCGGCGCGGCGAGGGATCGCGTCCCGGCCGCCCCGGCGCAGTCTTCGAGTTGCGCTACCCCGTCGCGAGCGTGCTCGCGGATGACGGGCCGAGCTTCGGCACCGATCAACTCAACCGCGATCCGGGCACGGAGGGCACGGCGTGAGCGAGCGCAAGCCCAAGCGTGCCCGCGTGCTGATCGTGGATGACGATCCGATCGTCGCCGAATCGCTGAGCGAGTTTCTTCGTGACGCCGGCTACGAGCCCGCGACCGCGCTCGACGCGCGCGAGGCGAAGGAAACGCTCGACGAGGCGGAGAAGAGCGAACGCCCCTTCGGCGTGGTGATCTGCGACGTCGCGATGCCCGGCACCGGCGGGATGGAGCTGCTCCGCGAGATCGGGCGGGATCACAAAGCGACGGCCGTCGTCATGCTGACCGGCTTCGGCACGGTCGAGGTCGCGGTCGAGGCGCTGCGTCTGGGCGCGGTGGACTTTCTGACCAAGCCGGTGGTGGACGACGAGCTTCGGATGGCGCTGGAACGGGCGTTGCGCCATCAGGCGCTGATGGCCGAGAACCACGCGCTGCGCCGGCGCCTGGAAGGTCGCTTCGGCCTGGACCGGATCGTGGGCGCGGACCACCGGATGCAGCGGATCTACGAGCTGATCGAGGCCGTCGCGCCGAGCCGCACGACGGTGCTGATGACCGGCGAGAGCGGGACGGGCAAGAGCCTGATCGCGTCGGCGATCCACCAGCGCTCGCCGCGCGCGGGGCGTGCGTTTGTCGAGGTGAGCTGCGGTTCGATCCCGGAGACACTGCTGGAGAGCGAACTGTTCGGGCACGTCAAGGGCGCGTTCACGGGGGCGCACGCGGACAAGGCCGGTCGTTTTCTCGCGGCCGACGGCGGCACACTCTTCCTCGACGAGATCAACTCCGCGAGCCCTGGGATGCAGCTCAAGCTGCTGCGCGTGCTGCAGGAGCGGAAGTTCGAGCCTGTGGGTTCGAACGAGACGATCGAGGTGGACGTGCGCGTGATTCTGGCGAGCAACCAGCCGCTGGAGGACCTGGTGGCGAAGGGCCAGTTCCGCCAGGACCTGTACTACCGGATCAACGTGGTGAAGGTGGAGCTCCCGCCGCTGCGGGATCGCGTGAGCGACGTGCCGGCGCTGGCCGAGCACTTTCTGGCGGTCCACGCGGAGGAGCTCGGGCGGACGTTCGCCGGCTTCAGCGCCGACGCGATGGACGCGCTCCGCCGGTACAGCTACCCGGGCAACGTGCGCGAGCTGGCGAACATCGTCGAGCGGGCGGCCGTGCTGGCCCGCGGGCAGACCATCGGCGTCCACGACCTGCCCGAGAGCGTCGTCGCCAACCGCGGGCACGCGCTGCTCGACGGCGTGCGCGCCGCGACGCTCAGCCTCGACGACCAGGGCGAATGGACACCCACGCCGCTTGTTGAAGCGCTCAAGGAACCCGAGCGGCGCATCATCCTGCGGGCGCTCGAGGCGAACGCCTGGAACCGGCAGCAGACGGCCGACGACCTCGGGATCAACCGGACCACGCTCTACAAAAAGATGAAGACCCTCGGCATCGAGGGCGTCGAAGACGAACGCCTCGCGGGTTGATCGCCCGCGAGGCATCGGCTTGCGTCCTGATGTCGCCCAACGAAGCCGCTCGCCTCAGCTCGGCACCGCGATCGTGGTGAGGCTGTCGAGCCGCCACACGTCCGCGCCCCTCGGCAGGGTGTAGAGGGCGTAGCCGCCGTCCGCGGCGTTGGCGAAGAGATAGAACGAATCGTTGCTCCCGACGCCGGCGCGGAGGGCGGCGATCGCGACCGCGGCGTCGTCGGGGGATTCGACCTCGATCGCGTCGGCGGTCCACGTATCGGTCGCGCGGTCCCAGCGGTACGCGAAGAGTTCAATCGAGCCCGGGCGGAACGCGACGAACGCCACGCTGCCGGTGCTGTCGACCAGTGTCACGATGCTCTGGCCCGCGAGCGTCTGGGCGTCGTCGGGGAGGATGTCGAACATGTTGTCCGATTCCCAGTTTGCGCCGAAGCCGGGCGTCCACCACGTCACGACGGGCTGGCTGCCGGCGGTGGTCCCGACGATGTTGATCCCGCCGTAGGGCTGCACCCAGACTTCGAGCGAGTTGGACTGAATGAACGGCGTGCCGGCGATCACGGAGAGGTTGTCCACCCGCCATCCGTTGATCAGCCCCGGCGCAAACCAGAGCGACTGGATGTTCCCGCCCGCATCGACGCCGACGACGTGGATCGCGTCCCAGGGCGTCACGAACGCCTGGATGGGGCCGGCGAGCTGGGGCATCGTGCGACCGAACGCCGTGATCTGTGTGCCGGTGATGTTGTCGTACCGCCAGACGCTGCGTCCGTCGGCGTCGGCCTCGCCGGTCTGGACGTACGCGACGAGCGAGCCGTCAGATCGGAGCCCAACGAGCCAGACGCGGTCGTCGTTCCCCCCGAACACGCCGTCCTGACCGGCCCGCGTGACCACTTGCAGGTTGCTGGTGATCGGGTTGGCCGCCTGATTGATCGGGACAACGCGCCGCTCCGACCAGTCGCCCGTCGCGGGGTCGCGATCGAACAGCGTGACGTTGTCGCCGGCGACGTTGACTACGGCCGTGATCCGCCCCGTGACCGGATCGTTGAAGACCTCGATCTGCGTGATCGAGCTCGGGAGCAGGCTGCTCCCGGTCTCGTCGAGCAGGTCGGTGACGTACCAGGTGTTGTCGGCGCGGAGCTCGTAGACGATCGGGCGCCCGGTGGTGAGCTCGCCCGTCGCGAGCTGGACGGCGAGCGGGTCGAGGCCCGCTGGCAGCGGGTCTGGCATCTGAACAGCGACGCCGAAGAGGCTGACCGTCGCGCCGGAGCTGATCGGCCCGCGGATGTTGTTGATGGCCAGCGCCGTGCAACCGACCGAACTGGTGAAGCCGATCCGGGTACCGTCGGTGTCGAACAGCAGGACATTCCCGCCCGAGCGGGTCCACGAGCCTGTTCGAAGGACGGTGACCGTGCCAGCGTCAAGGTCTTCGGTGTCCAGGAAGTCGGCTGTGCCGTTCGCGTTGATGCGGAACGACGTGGTCGAGAGCAGCGGCGCGGTCGTGAGCCCGGCGCCGCGGATCTCGGCCATCCGGTAGATCCCCGCCAGGTCGTCCACCACCGCGTCGGTCGAGGCGCGGACGGCCATCCCGATCGAAACAAAACCGTCGTTGGTGTTCGCGTCAACCGTCACCAGCGTCTGCCCGTCGCCCGAGACGTACCAGCGGTTCCCGGTGTTATCCACGAACAAGCCCTGCTCGCCGATCTGCGTGATCTCGATCGAGCGGATGATCGCGATGCCGCCCCCCCCGGAGTTGGTCAGAACCTTGCTCGCGAACGCGCCGCCGAAGCTCAGCGTCCCGGCGTACGCGAAGCCGGTCGACCCCCCGATCGGGATCCGGTACAGGAAATACTGCCAGTTCCCCTGCAACGCGTCCAGCGTCGCGTTCTCGGCCCGCTCGAGCACCAGCCCCGCCGCATACCCGAAACCATCATTGAACGCGCTCGACCAACCCAGCGCGAATCCCCGCCCGTTCAGGAACTCCGAAGAGCCGTTGTTATCGAACTCGATGCCATTGAAATACTCGATCCCGAACGAACCCGTGCCCATGTTCACAAAGCGGTCAAAGTCGCTGACCCCCAGCGGCGTCGGCGAGGTGAATCCCTCGCCGAACGTATCAGCCCGGACCGTCCCCGTCGCTCGACCGATCACCCCTTCGGTGTAAAACACGATGGGGCGGGTCGCGGCCGGCTCGATCCCGACGTAGACGAACGGCGCCGTCGCGTCCGGCGCCGCCACGCTCAGCACCACCCGGGACTCCAGTGATTCGAACATCGGCGCCCGCTCGCGGGGCTGAGCCCTGCCACCAGACCGACGCCCACGCCCCTCCACGCCACGCCTCTCGAGCAGCGCCATACAGCTTCCCCTTCTGCTACCGGGTTTCAATGTCTTTGGGACACCGACCGCTCACCGTCGGCGTCACCAAGGTTAACCCAATCGCCGATGCGGCGCGCCGGTGTCGTTGTTCCTGCCACCAACGCTTTCTAAACTGAAACAGCCGTGGTATCGGTTAACCCGGGAAGATCCAATCCATGCTCTGCGAATGCGGGCTCCGCGAAGCCACCATCCACGAGGTCACGATCACCAACGGCGTCCGCGTCGAGCGACACCTCTGCGAGCAGTGCGCCCAAAAACAGGGATTCCCCCTGCATCAGCAGGCGCCCGTCAGCGAGATCCTCGCCAAGTTTGTCAGCAAGCAGGGGCTCAAGGCCTCGCCGGTCGTCGGCCCCCGCCAGCCCACGCCCGCGCAGTGCCCGCAGTGCGGGCTCACCTTCGCGGCGTTTAAAAACACCGAGCTGCTCGGGTGCCCGACCTGCTACGAGGCGTTCGAGATCCCGCTCAGCCCCCTGCTGGAGCGGACCCACGAGGGGGGCACGCACCACGTGGGGAAAGTCCCGAAGCGCGCGCTCGAAGCGAGCCGACTCCGCGGGCCGGAGGCGATGGAGAAGCTCCTGGGCGGGCTCGCCGAGCGTCAGGCCCGGATCGGCACGCTCCGCAAGCAACTGGAAGACGCGGTCAAAGGGGAGCAGTACGAGCGAGCCGCCCAACTCCGCGACGAGATCCGCCGGGTCTCGGCCGTCGCGCCCGAGTCCGTGTCGCCCGAGCCGGAGGACCGTCCGGAGCCCCCGCGCCCCGGCACGGCACAGGAGCCCCCCCAGGCATGAACGACCCCGCCGGCCTGCCCGGGCCCCACAGCCCGATCGACTACCACGCCCCCACCGCCTGGCTCATGGGCGCCGGCGAGGCGTCGGACGTCGTCATGAGCTCCCGGGCTCGCCTGGCGCGGAACATCGCGGGGTTTCCGTTTGTCAACTCGGCCTCCCGCGACGACCGACGCCACGCGCTGGCCGTCTGCCGACAGAGGATCATGGACGCCGGGCTCACCAAGAGCCTCGCCTGGATTGAGCTCCACGAGACCAACCACACCGTGCGCACGCTGCTGGTCGAGCGCCACCTGATCAGCCGCCAGCACGCCAAGGGCAAGCTCAACCGGACGTCGGGTGGCGTGGACGAGCCTCGCGCGGTCGGCGTTGCGACGCCGGATGAGGCCCTCTCGATCATGGTCAATGAGGAGGACCACCTCCGGATCCAGCTCATCGGGAGCGGGCTTTGCCTGAACGAGCTGCTCCGACGGATCGACGAGGTGGACGACCGCATCGAAGCCGGGATCGACTACGCCTTCAGCCCCAGGTTCGGGTATCTCACCGCCTGCCCCACCAACGTCGGCACGGGGATCCGCTTCGGCGTGATGCTTCACCTCCCCGCCCTCAAGCTCACGGGGGATATCGAGAAGGTCAAGCGGGCCGCGGGAGGGATGTCCCTCGCCGTCCGGGGCTTCTACGGCGAGGGCTCGGACGCCTCGGCCGATCTCTACCAGATCTCCAACCAGACCACGCTCGGCAAGAGCGAGGCGGCGATCCTCCGCGAGCTGACGGCCGAGGTCCTGCCGGCCGTCATCGGGTACGAACGCTCCGCCCGCCAGAAGCTGCTCGAGCACCGGAGCGAGGTCATCGAGGACAAGGTCCACCGCGCGATCGGCGTCCTGACCCACGCCCGCTTGCTCTCGACCGAGGAGGCGATGGACCACCTGAGCATGATCCGCCTGGGCATCGTCGCCGGGCTGCTCACGGAGCTGGAGCAGCAGCCGATCAACCACCTCCTGCTGATGGTGCAGCCCGGGCACCTCCAGATGCTCTGCGGGCGGGTGCTGAGCCAGGCCGAACGCCGCATCGAGCGGGCGCGGCTCGTCCGAGACCGCCTCGCGGGTGTGGCGGGATAGAGCGAATCGAAGCAAGCCGCGTGACAAACGCGGGGCACGAGGGGATGCGGGGGATGGACTCGAGCGAGGACCGATTCGTCTGGCCGCCCGGCAAGCCCGCGTCCGGCGCGACGGCACGGACCGCGCCGGCCACGACCTCATCAACCAAGACCGCCCCGGAACGCGCCATCTCACCCTCGCCGCCGCGACCTCGGCCCGGCGTCGCTCCACGCCTCGGCCCTTGGAGGACGATCCGCGCGATGCTCCTCTCGGCCGAGGCGTTGCTGCTCGGCATCACCGCGACGACCTGGCCCGTCCGTGCTCGGGCCGCGGGGTGGCGGCCCGACGATCCGGACCTGGTCTGCCCGCGGTGCGCCTCGGACGTCGGGCCCCACGAAGCCGACGCCGACGGGTGCCCCGCTTGCCGAAGAACCGCCCCGGCCTGGGCCCGCGCGATCCGGCTCGGACGCTACGAGGGCGTGCTCGGCTCGGCCCTCCGCGAGGTCAAGTTCACGGGATGGCGCCGCCTCGGGCACGACGTGGGTCAAGCCTTGGGCGTGGTGCTCGCCGCCCGTCTGCGGGAGGCCGGGATCGATCCGAGAGAAGCCGTTCTCGTCCCCGCCCCCACCACGACCGGCCGACGCCTGCGGACCGGCATCGACCACACGCTCGTCCTCGCCCGGGGCGTGCGGGCGAGCTCGGGGGTCCGGATCGCACAGGCCCTCCGGCGTCGGCGCGGGGCGCGCCAGATCGACGTCGCCCCGAGCGCCCGGTTCAAGAACGTGGCCGGGGTCTTCAAGCCGACCCGCTCCGCCGCCGCCCGCCTGGGCCTGCCCGTGGGGTGGCGAGCCCGCTTGCCCGCGTGGCCCCGATCGCGACGCTTGCCGCGGGTGATCGTGGTGCTGGACGACATCCGGACCACCGGGGCAACCCTGAACGCCTGCGCCCGTGCGGTGGAGCGGGCGATCCGCGAGGCGTCGGCGACGACGGAGGCCCGGGGCATGGACCCCTGGGCCCGTCCGGAGATCTGGATCGCCAGCGCCGCCGTGACCCCGGCCCGAGACGGGCGACGCCCGCACCTACGGCTCGATCAAGGCGGGGACGGGCCCCTGCGGGAAGCCCCCGAGGCGAGCGTGCCGCCCGTTCCGGCGGCGTCCATGTCATGAAACAGGATCGCGTGCGGAGGGCGTTTTTCGGGAACCGATCCCGCGGACGGTGGCGTAACGCACGGCGGGCACAAGATGTAGACGCGGGGATCGCGTGGGTCTCTGTACGGATTGCGAGGGCTTTGTGCAAGCGGCGCAAAAAAACACGCGTGGCAAAGCTTGACGCTTGAAGGTAGACAGCTATTATCCCCTCTGCCGCCACACCGAACGCGGCACCGTTTTCCGGGGCGAGAACGCCTCTGAAAACACCACTCTTTGACAAGTGAGCAGTCGGGTTCATCGCGAGGATGCGACGACGTCTGAAACGGTCTGCACCGGGCCCTGCCAGGGCTCAAGACGTCAACAAGGCACCCATGGGTCACAGCCCCTGGGTTGTCCAGCATTCTTGCAGAAAGACTTTTAATGAGCCTTTTTGAGTGTTGGAAATCCACCGGATTTGCCGTCTGGTGGCGTGCCGATTGATCGTCCTGGCAACAGGCTTTCTTCGGCATGGTTGACCGACTTCGGTACGCCCCTCGCAAGAGGGCACGACCGGAGTTTAACGGGACAACCTTCTTGCTGCAATCGATCCCGTGCATCCCGCTTTCGGGCGTGGTGTTCGGGTCATCCAAGCATCAACTGAAGAGTTTGATCCTGGCTCAGATTGAACGCTGGCGGCATGGCTAAAACATGCAAGTCGCACGAGAACCCCTTCGGGGGGGACAGTGGCGAAAGGGCGAGGAATACAATCGAACGTACCCCGAGGTGGGGGATAGGTCGTGGAAACGCGGCGTAATACCCCATGTGCTCTCCGGAGGAAAGCTTTGGCGCCTTGGGAGCGGCGATTGTCCTATCAGGTAGTTGGTGAGGTAACGGCTCACCAAGCCGAAGACGGGTAGCGGGCGTGAGAGCGTGGCCCGCCGCATCGGGACTGAGACACTGCCCGGACTCCTACGGGAGGCTGCAGTAACGAATATTCCGCAATGGGCGAAAGCCTGACGGAGCAATGCCGCGTGTGGGATGAAGCATCTACGATGTGTAAACCACTGTCAGGGTGCAGGAACAATGACCGCACCCAGAGGAAGGGCCGGCTAAACTCGTGCCAGCAGCCGCGGTAATACGAGTGGCCCGAGCGTTAATCAGAATCACTGGGCTTAAAGCGTGCGCAGGCGGACCGGAAAGCGTCTTGTGAAATCCCACGGCTCAACCGTGGAACTGCAGGGCGAACTGCCGGTCTTGAGGTAGGTAGGGGTCGACGGAACCATCGGTGGAGCGGTGAAATGCGTAGATATCGATGGGAACGCCAATGGGGAAGCCAGTCGACTGGGCCTTACCTGACGCTCATGCACGAAAGCGTGGGGAGCAAACAGGATTAGATACCCTGGTAGTCCACGCCGTAAACGATGTGCACTAGATCGGAGGAGCTCTCACGCTTTTTCGGTCGAAGGAAAACCGTTAAGTGCACCGCCTGGGGAGTACGGTCGCAAGGCTAAAACTCAAAGGAATTGACGGGGGCTCACACAAGCGGTGGAGCATGTTGCTTAATTCGAGGCAACG
>JBJHBZ010000049.1:0-15204 GCA_050485765.1 Phycisphaerales bacterium
AGGTCGTTCGCGTCGAAGCCCCCGAGCAGCTCGAAGCCCCGCGCCCGCGCCGACAGAGCGGGCCGTTCGGTGGCGGCGGCGGCGGACGCGGGCCCGGCGGCGGGCCTGGCTTTGCCCCCGACGGGCCCGTCGGCGATGACCGCGGACGAAGCCCGCGCCGCGGCGGTGGTGGCGGCGGCGGAGCGCCGCGCGGCAAGGGCGGCGGACGCGGCGAAGGCCCCGGCGAGGGCATGCGCGAGTTCAACCGCAACCGCGGGGGCTCGGGCGTCGGCTGGAGCGAGCAGGACCTCGCCGAGCGCGAGCTGCGGCTCCAGAAATCCGGCGGCTACCTCAAGCAGCGCCGCCAGCAGCTCCGCCGCAGCGGGCAGGCCCCCGAGCGGGCCGCCACACTGGCGCAGACCGGCGGCAAGGCGACGATCACCGCGCCGTTCACGATCAAGGACCTCTCCAGCGCGACCGGCGTCAAGGGCGCCGACATCGTGAAGAAGCTCTTCATGCAGGGCGTGATCGCCACGATCAACTCGGGGATCGATCCTGAGAAAGCCCAGGAAGTCATGATGGAGTGGGACATCGAGCTGGAGGTGGTCGAGGCGAAGACGGCCGAGGAGGTCGTGCGCGAGAGCTTCAGCGAGCGGGAAGCGGTGGACGAGCGTCCGCGCGGGCCGGTGGTGACGATCCTGGGGCACGTGGACCACGGGAAGACGTCGCTGCTGGACCGGATCCGGAACGCGAACGTGGCGGCCGGCGAGGCCGGCGGGATCACGCAGGCGACCAGCGCCTTCCGCGTGCCGGTGCACGTGGGCGAGGAAGAGAAGCAGATCGTCTTCCTCGACACGCCGGGGCACCAGGCGTTCACGGCGATGCGGGCGCGCGGCGCGCACATGACCGACGTGATCGTGCTGGTGGTGGCAGCGGACGACGGCGTGATGCCGCAGACCGCCGAATCGATCAGCCACGCCAAGGCGGCGGGTGTGCCGATCGTGGTGGCGCTCAACAAGATCGACAAGCCCGAGGCGACCGACTCCAACGTGCAGCGCGTGCTGGGTCAGCTCGCCGAGCACGGGCTCAACCCGGCCGAGTGGGGCGGGGAGACGGAGGTCATCCGGACCAGCGCGATCACCGGGCAGGGCGTGGACGAGCTGCTCGAAGCGCTCGACTACCAGGCGCAGCTGCTGGAGCTCAAGGCCGACTTCGGCGGGGCGGCCCGCGGGACGGTCATCGAGGCCCGCCAGGAAGAAGGTCGCGGCGCGGTCGCGAACATCCTGCTCCAGGACGGCGAGCTTCGGGTCGGTCAGTTCATCGTCGCGGGTCGCGGGTTCGGTCGCGTGCGTGACATCACCGACGACCGGGGCAACAAGCTCAAGAGCGCGCTGCCCCCGATGCCGGTGCAGATCTCGGGCATCGACGAGATCCCGGACGCGGGCGACCACTTCTTCGTGGTGGACACGCTGCGGAAGGCGCAGGACGCGGCCGAGCAACGCCGCTCGCGGGAGCGCGAGGCGCAGCTCGCGCAGCCGAAGGTCACGCTGGACACGATGTTCACGCGCATGGCCGAGAGCCAGTTGAAGGAGATCCTGGTCGTCCTGAAGGCGGACGTGCAGGGCTCGGTGGACGTGCTGAAGAACGAGATCGAGAAGGTCTCGGGCGACGAGGTGAAGGTGCGCGTGCTGCACTCGGCGATCGGCGGCGTGACCGAGAGCGACGTGCTGCTCGCGGACGCGTCCAAGGCGATCATCGTGGGCTTCAACGTCATCCCCTCGGGCAAGGCGCGGAGCCTGGCGGACAACAAGGGCGTGGAGATCCGGACCTACGACGTGATCTACCACATCACCGAGGACATCACCAAGGCGGCCGAGGGCCTGCTCGCGCCGGAGCTCCGCCAGGAGGTGCTGGGTCACGCCGAGGTGCGCCGGGTGTTCAAGGTGTCGAAGGTGGGCTCGATCGCGGGGTGCTACGTCACCGACGGCGTGGTGCAGCGCGACGCGCTCATCCGCGTCACGCGACAGGACATCGTCATCGAGAACGACCGGCGCCTCGAGCAGCTCAAGCGGTTCAAGGACGACGCGAAGGAGGTCCGCTCGGGGATGGAGTGCGGCATGAAGATCGTCGGGTACGACGACATCAAGGAAGGCGACATCCTCGAGTGCTACAAGAACGTCGAGGTCAAGCGGTCGCTCTGAACCCCGGGGCGTGCGGATGCGAAGGGCGTGAGTCGTGGTCGTCGGCGTGATGCAGGTCGAGCTCCGGATCGCCTGGGCCGAGTCGCTCAAGGACAAGCGCCGGGTCGTCAAGTCCTTGAAGGACCGGCTGCACCGGGAGCACCTGGTCTCGGTCGCGGAGGTGGCGGCTCTGGAGAGCCCCACCGTCGCGGTCATCGGGATCGCGTCGGTCGGGCACGACGGGCACCGCGTCGGCGAGACGCTGGACCGGATCAGCGCCAAGCTGCACGCCCTGCACGACGCGGACGTGGCGGCGACGACGCGGGAGATCCTGCACGGGCTGGCCCGCCCGGAACGCGAGGGCGGATCCGGGACGGAGATCGACGAAGCCGCGCTGGCGAAGGAGTTGCTCGAACGCGAGCTTGGAATCGGTGAGGCCTCCCCGGGCGAACCGGGCGCGACGGAACGGGAGCGGAACGAGCGTTGAGCACGAGACAGAAACAGATCGCATCGACGTTGCAGCGTGCGGCCGAGCAGGTGCTGGCCCGCGGCTTGGCCGACCCGCGCGTCAAGGGGCTGATCACGGTCACGGGCGTGGAGGTCTCGCCGGACCTGCGCCGGGCGACGGTGCTGGTCTCGATCCTGCCGGAGGACGCGGAGGACCTGACGATGCACGGTCTTCGTCACGCGGCCCGTCACATCCGCCACCAGGTGAGCAACATCGTCGCGGTGCACCCGATGCCGCAGATGGATTTCAAGCTGGACAAGAGCCTGAAGAAGCAGGCGGCGGTGCTGGAGGCGTTGGCGAAGGTCGAAGCCGAGCGTGCCGCCCGCACGCCGGGCGTGGTCGAGCCCTCGGAAGCCTCGTCGGAAGGGGACGGTTCGGAGACGGAGGGGTCGTCGTGAGCAAGCGTCCGGCGGCGGATCAGGCCGCGGTGTGGCAGTCGTTCGCGGAACAGCTCGCCAAGGGCCCCGCGCCGGAGCCCGCCCTGCCCGGGCCGAGCGAGGGGGACGAGCCGATCCTGCACGAGCTGGTGGTGAGCTTCTGCCACTGGGAAGCGACGCCGGCGCAGGCCCGGGCGGCCGCCGCCCGCCTGCGCGAGGGCGTGGTCGACTACAACGAGCTCCGCGTCTGCCTGGAGCCGGAGCTCGAAGAGCTGCTCGGCCCGCGCCACCCCCCGCGACAGGTCTGCGCCGCGCGCCTCCGGGCGGCCCTCCGCGAGATCTACGAGCGCGAGCACGAGCTCTCGCTCGCGAGCCTCGCCAGCATGGGCAAGCGCGAGGCGCGGGCGTACCTGGACAGCGTGGAGGGCGTGCCGCCGTTTGTGAGCGCGCGGGTCGTGCTCCTGGCCCTCGGCGGGCACGCGTTCCCGCTCGATGAGCGGCTCCGCAAGCGCCTGGCGGGGGAGGGCGCGATCGACGCGGAGCTGGACCTGGCGGGCGCGTTGGGATGGGTGGAGCGTCAGGTGCGGGCCGGCGAGGCGGCGGACCTGTACCAACGCCTGGAAGCGTGGTCGTCGCAGAGCGGGCGTGCCGCGCCGAGCGCGTCGCGCTCCAAGAAGAAGTCGCCCAAGCCCGCGAGCCTCCGCCGGGACGAGTGACCCGCTTGATGCGGGGCGCGCGACGCCGCGAGGCACGCCGCTCCGAACGGGAAGGATCGATCCGCCCATGCCAAGCCGAGATTTGAGCCGCGAACTGCCGATCCTGAGCGAGACGCACGTCGTGCCGCGATCGTGTGGATCGCTCGGTCGCGCCCATCGTTGCGCCGGGTGGGCGGCGGCGGGCGTGCTCTCGATCGGGAGCCTCCTGACCGCCGTCGGGTGCGCGTCGACCGCGAAGCCCGAGGAGCCCCGCCCCGCGGCGGTCTCGCCCGAGACGGGCGGCGAGCGCCCGGCGGCGTACGAGGCCGCCCTTGCCGAGCTCGAAGCCCTCGCCGAGCGCGAAGCCCGTCAGCCCAGCCGCACGGCTCAGCGAGCGCCCCGCCCGACGGGCCTGCCCGCGTCGGCGGTCGCGCCGCCGGAGAGCAGCTCCACCGCCGCGACGCGGAGCGTGATGTCGCTCCAAGACGCCGTCGCGGAGCTCCGCGCCTTGCCCGCCCCGCTGGGCGACGACCACGACGCGCCCGACGAGGAAGCCGCCGCGGACGCGATGCGTCTGTACGTGCGCGGGCGCGCGTCGATGCTGGACGAGGACTACGCGTCGGCGATCCGCGATCTTCGGGCGGCGACGCGCCTGGACCCGCTTGCGCCCGAGCCGCACCGGGAACTCGCCGAGGCCGCACTTCGCGCCGGGCAGCAGACGCTCGGCGTCGCGTCGATGCGGCGCGCGATCGAGCTGGGCTCGCGCGACCCGCGCCTGCTCCTGCAGATGGCGCGGATCGAGCAGCAGCAGGGACGCCCGGACTGGGCGGCAACGCTCTACCAGGCGGCGATCGAGGCCGAACTCCAGGACGACGACCCCGGCGTGCAGCTGCTCGCGAACGCGGGGCTGGGGGAACTGCTGATCGAGCTGGGCTACGACCGCGCCGGGGCCGAACTGCTCGCCCGCTCGCTGGAGCTGCCCTCGCCGGTGGCGTTGCGCGGGAGCGTGGTCGTGCCGGCGGTGGCGGAGCTGACGCGCCGCCTGGCGGACCTGTGGCGCCTCGCGGGCGACGGGTTCGCGCGGAGCGGGGCGTACGAGGACGCGATCGCGTCGTACGAGCGTTCGGCGTCGCTCCCGGCGATCGACCCCGGCGCCCTCGAGCCCAGGATGCTGCACGCGCTGATGCGCCTCGGGCGTCCGTCCGCCGCGGCGCTGCTGATCGTCCGCGAGATCGAGAACGACCGCGGCGTGACCGGGGCGGCGCGGGTCGAGGCGGTGCGCATCATCGCCGAGCACGGCGGCCCGCGCCGGGAGCTCGCTCGGGCGCTGCGCGCGCTCGCCGAGGCGCCCGACAACGGCGCGAGCGTGCGCGAGTCGCTGGCGCTCGCCGAAGCCGCGGCTCTCCCGGAGCGCGAGGGCGCCGGCGTGCTCGACCGGGCGCTCGCCTCGCACCCGGACTCGGTCGCGATGCTGCGGGACCGCTTGCGGATGGAGCCGAGGGCCGAGTCAGGCGTGTCGGTCGCGCTCCGTCACGCCCGTGCCCACCCCGACACGGCCCACGCCGTCGCGGAGGCGTTGCTTGACGCTTCCGCGTCGTCGCGCGAGCTGTTCGCTCGCCTGGAGCGTGAGCAGCGCCGCCCGGAGGGGGCGCTCGTGCTCGGGTACGCGCGGGCAGTGCTGGGCGAGGGGGCTCGCTCGTACGAGCCGATCGCCGCTGCCGAGCCGACGGGGGCGATGCGGGCGTCGTTCGATCTCGCGATCGCCGAGCTTGCGCCCCGCGCGGGGCGGGATGACGACGCGCGAGACGCGCTCGAACGCCTGCGGCGTGACACCTCGCCCGACGGGCAGGCGCGCCTCGTTCGCGCCCTCGCCGCGACCGGCGACCTCGACGCCTCGCTCCGCCTGGCGATCTCGATGATCAACGAGAAAGACGCGCGCCAGCCCGCCTCGCGGGCGCTGATCGCCTCGGAGATCGCGACCGAAGCCAACCGCCCGGACGTCGCGCGTTCGCTCCTGCGCCGCGTGCTGCAGACCGACCCGACCAACGAAGCGGCCCACCGGGCGCTCATCACCCTCCACGCCCCCGGCGGCCCGCTCGCCGACAACGCACGCCTCGCCGACGCGCTCCGCGGGCTGCGCGAGCACCTGCCCGCGAGCCCCACGGCCCGCCTGCTCGCGGCCCGCGACCTGCTCGAACGCGGCCTGCTCGTCCAGGCCGAGCGAGCCCTCCGCGAACTCGTCGAGCTCGACCGCTCGGTCGACGCGCTCGCGCTGCTGGAACAGCTCTGGTCGCGTGCGGCGTCCACCGACGACGACGAATCGCTCGCCGACGCCGAGGCGTGGCTGAGCGAGCGCCTCGAGCTCGCGCCCGAGTCCGCGACGCTGGCGGCGGCGCGGGCCCGGGTGATGCTCTGGCAGGGGCGGACCGACGAGGCCGAGTCCTTCCTCGCCGAGCGCATCGAGCGCCGCCCGCACACCGCGCTCCTGCGCGCCCGCGAGGCGGTGGTGCGCGAGGCGCTGCAGGACGCGCGCCGGGCCGACGAGCTCGCGCTCGACCGCCTGGCCCGGGGCCCGGTCACGACCTCCAGCCGCCTGGAGCGCATGGTCGTGCTCGCGCGCCTTGATCGCCTGGAGGAAGCCCGCGAGGCGTTCGCCGGGCTGGAAGCGTCGGGCCTCCCGCGACGCGATGTCGAGGCGGCGGTCGCAACCCTGCTCCACGCCGCGATGCGCCCGCTCGAAGCGGCCCAGGTCGCCGGACGACCGCTCGATCAGGATGACCTGCGCGCGGCGCGGGCGATCTTTGAAGTCGCGGCGACCGGCGGCGTCGCTCTCCCGCGCGACCTGCACACCAACCACATGGCCGTCGAGAGCTCCATCCAGCCCTTGGACGCCGACCGCCTGATCGCGGCCGCCGACCGCGCCGTCGAGGTCCACCCGGACCTGGTCGGGGAGGCGTACGTCACCGTCGCCGCACGCCTGGCGGTCGCGGGCAAGCACGATCGCGCGATCGCGATGGCCGAGCGCGTCGCCCGCACCAACCCCGGCGTGGCGATCGACGCCTTGCTCCAGGTCGCGATCGCGGGCGATCGCGCCGCCAACGGGCGGGTGTCCTTCGACGCCTTCTCCGCGGCCCTGATCGTGCTCCACGAAGCCGGGCTCGTGCCCGAGAACGAAGCGCAGGCGGCGCAGATCGCCGGGAGCCTGCTCCAGGCGGCCGCCGAGACGAGCGGGACCGAGCTCGGGCAGCGCGCGGTCGACGTGGTCCTGCGGACGGGTCTCGACGAGCTGTTCTTGCCCGAGGAGATGCAGGGGCGCCTCTCGCCGGAGCATCGGCGTGCGGAGATGCTGTTCATGCTCGCGGGCGTCGCGAGCAACGCCGGGCGGCAGGCCGAGTCCGAGGCGTACTACCGCGAGGTGATCGCGCTGCAGCCGGATCACGTGCTGGCGTTGAACAACCTGGCGTACGGGCTGGCGGTGCGGGAGACGTCGCTCGACGACGCCGAGCGCCTCGCCGAGCGCGCCTACGAGCTCGACCCGAAGAACATCCACGTCATCGACACGCTGGGCTGGGTGCGGTACAAGCTCGGCGTGATCACCGACGAGGTAGACGACGACGGGCGCGTGACCCGCGAGGGCGCGCTGACGCTGATCGCCCGCGCGGCCGAGCTCGAACTCCCCGGCGAGAGCGGGATCGTGCTCGATCAGCTCGCCGACGCGCAGTGGGTCGCGGGCGAGCGCGAAACGGCGGTGCAGACCTGGACCCGGGCCCGGCGCGCCTCCCAGCAGGAGATCCAGCGCCTCCGCGCCGCACGCAGCGACCGCCAGGCATCGGAAATCACCGACCGCATGCGCCAGATCGATCGCAAGCTCGCGGCGGCCCGCGCGGGCGAGCCCGTGCCGGTGAGCCCGACCCCCGCGTACGACCCGCAAGCCGGGCGACGCTGAGCCGGCAAAGATGAACCCACGGGCGTGCCTCCTCCATCGCGCGCCCGCGGCAACCCAAGGAGGTCCGCGTGGCCGGTCACAGCAAATGGGCGAACATCAAGCACCGCAAAGCCGCGCAGGATAAAAAACGCGGCAAGCTGTGGTCCAAGTGCTCCAAGGCGATCATGGCGGCGGCCCGCAACGGCGGCGCGGACCCCGACACCAACCTCGCCCTCCGATACGCGATCGACGAAGCCAAGTACGCCAACATGCCCAAGGACACCATCCAGCGCGCCATCGACAAGGGCGCGGGCACCGCCGGCGGCGACAACTTCCAGGAAGTCACCTACGAGGGCTACGGGCCCTCGGGCGTCGCGATCATCGCCGACGGCATCACCGACAACCTCACCCGAACCGTCGGCGAGGTCCGCGCGATCTTCAAGAAAGCCGGCGGCTCGCTCGGGCAGTCCGGCTCCGTCGCGTTCCAGTTCGAGACCCGCGGACGGATCCTCATCCCCGCCAAGGGCGTCAGCGAGGACGCGCTCATGGAGCTCGCCCTCGACGCCGGCGCCAGCGACGTCCAAGCCCCGCAGGGCGCCACCGACGACGAGCCGGGCTGCTGGACCGTGGACTGCGATCCGGCGGCGTTCATCCAGGTCAAGGACGCGATCGAGCGCGCCGAGTTCGCGATCGAGGAGGCTGGGATCGCCAAGATCCCGACCAACACCGTCGAGATCGGGGCCGAGGACGCGCAGAAGCTGATGAACCTGCTCGACGCGCTGGAAGACAACGACGACGTGCAGCACGTCTACCACAACGCGGACATCAGCGACGAGGTCGCCGCAACGCTCGGGTGAGGCACTGCCCCTTCACGCCGCAATGGCACTCACATCGGGAGCTCGGCCCAGCGTGAAGCCGCGTGACGCAGCGCCTGCGTCGGCTCCCGCAGGTGGCGCAGGTCGAGCGTGACGAAGCCCCCGTACCCGCCCGCCGCCAGTGCGGCGTGGTAGCTCGCCACCTCCAGCCGCCCGCCCGGCGAGCCAGGCTCGACGCGCCCGCTCCCCGACAGGTCGTTCAAGCGGGCGCCGGCGAGCGCCCCGCCGAGCCGCCCGGCCTCGGCGACCGGGTCCTGCCCCGCGAGCAGCACCGAAGCCGGATCGAGCGACGGGGCGAGCGAGGCGTTCGCATCGTCGGGGTGCTCGCGGCTCGCCCACGCGGTGTCGGCGAGGGCCGCGCCCGTACGTGCGGCCCCCGCTGCGAGCGTGCGCACCACGCCCGCATCGATCTCCTTCGCCAGCTCGACGGTGACCACCGCGCCCCCCGCGCCCGCGAGGGAACGCAGGTCGCTCGCCAGCTCGAGCGCGCCCAGCGTGGCGCTGATCGCGCGATCCTGGCGGGCGGGGTCGGTGAAGTGGGCCGGCGGGATCCAGAGGTCGAGCCCCGCGGGCGCGAGCTCGAGGCGTCGGAGCGTGGCGGCTAGGTCGCGCCGGGCCGAGCGGGAGAGCTCCCGGGCGCGGAGCCCGGGGGCGGTCGCGTCGAGCGTCACCGCGCGCACCGGTCCGGCGGCGGCCCAGGCGAGCCGCCCGCGCGCGTCCGTCGCGACGCCGACCGCGTGCGGATCCGATGCCAGGTCCACCCCAGCGAGCGACACACTGAGCGGGAGCGTGCGGAACACAGAGCAAGCGTAGCCCGCCAACCCAAAGCTCCACCGACCAGCCCGCCGCGCCACGCCCACACACCCCGGGAGTCGCGCCGACGACGCTACCATCCGCTCATGCGGACCGGGCGCAAGATCGCAGAGACCATCCACTTCGTTGCCCTCGGCGTCTGGCTGGGGACGATCGTAACCACGGGCATGGCCGCCGCGATGCTCTTCCCCACCGTGCGCGACCTATCCCCCTCGGCCCCCAAGTTCGCCGAGTACACCGGCGAGCACTGGCGCATCGTCGCCGGGCACATCGGCGCAAGGCTCTTTCTCAACGCCGACGTTGTCCAGTTCGTCTGCGCATTTGTCGCGATCTTCACCGCCGGCGTCAGCGTGATCCTCATGGGTCGCCACTGGCGCACGATCGGCACCGGCGGACGCATGGTGCTGCTGAGCTGCGCACTTACGGCGTTCAGCTACGGGTTCTTCATCCACACGCCGCAGATGAACGCGCACCTGGTCGCCTATTGGCAGGCCGCCGAAGCGGGCGACATCGAGGCCGCGACGGCCCAGCAGGGCGCGTTCGCCGCGATGCACCCGACCTCGACGACGATCCTCGGGCTGACAGCCTTCTGTGTGCTGGGCACGATGGCGGTCGGGCTCTTCTCCGCACTCGGCCCGCCGAGCCCGAACCGTGTGGTGCGCGAAGCGAGCGCGGGCCAACTCGAAACCCCCACCCTCGCGCGCACGCAGGGGCGCCCGCGATGAGCAAGAAAACCAACGCGCGCTCCCCCGCAAAAAAGGCTCCCAAAACTACAACCAAGAAGCCCGTCGCCAACAGGAAGCCCATCGCCAAGCCCGGGCCCAACCCGCGTGGGCTGCACGACATCCCGTTCCCTCTCCCGCAGGTTGAGCCGAGCGCAAAGCGTCGCGCCCGTGCCCTTCTGGCGATGCTCGACGAGCACTACCCCGACGCGGTCTGCGAGCTGGACTACACGACGCCGCACGAGCTGCTGGTCGCGACGATCCTGAGCGCGCAGGCGACCGACGCGGGGGTGAACAAGGCGACGCCGGCGTTGTTTGCGCGCTTCCCGACGCCCGGCGACTACGCCGCCGCCTCGCCGGAGGAGATCGAGCCGTACATCCGCACGATCGGGCTCTTCCGCAACAAGGCCAAGGCGATCCACGCCGCGATGACCGAGGTCGTCAACCGCTTCGGCGGCGAGGTCCCGCGCACCATGGACGAACTGCTCACCCTCCGCGGCGTCGCGCGCAAGACCGCGAACGTTGTCCTCGGCAACGCCTACGCCATCAACGTCGGCTTCGTCGTCGATACGCACATCGAGCGGCTCAGCAAACGCTTCGCCCTCTGCAAATCGGGCGACACCGTGCAGGCGGTCGAACGCAAGCTCATGGCCCTGTTCCCGCGCGAGCGGTGGGCGGACGTCAGCCACATGCTCATCTGGCACGGGCGGCGCGCCTGCACCGCACGCGGCAACGCCGCCTGTACCGACCACCCGATCTGCAAACGCTTCGGCGAGTGCTGCGACCGCGCCCGGCTTTGAGTCGCCGGTCAGTCCTGATCGTCCTCGTCGTCGCCGCCCCCGTTGTCGCCCGCGTTGCCGCTCTGGCGCTCCATCGCCTCGCGCTGCATCCGCTGCAGCTCTTCGAACTGCTTCTGGATCGCCGCGGGGCGCGTCCAGTCCGGCTCCGCGTCCAACTCGTGCGTCACCGTGCGGTACGTCAGCGTCGTCACCGCGATCGGCGTCGTCTGCACCACGCGACGCGGGAACTTCGGCCCGTTCTCCCCCACCGGGCGGTAATCCTCGAGCTGGATCAGCATCATCACCTGATCCTCGCCGATGGTCTGCAGCGTCTGAAACACGGTCGCAAGCCCGGTCTCCCGATCGAACATGATCGCCCCAGGCTTGCCGAAACGCGTCTGATACGGCACCCGGTACGCCGGGCGATCGTTGATCAGCACCGTCGCGACCTCGCCGAAGCCCGCGTACCGCTTCTCGTAGTCCGCCTCGCCGTAGAACTGTGCGCTCAGGGCCAGGTCGATGAGCTGCGGCCCGAAGATGAGCCCATACCCGCTCTCCCCCTGCGACGCCCACCCGATCTCGCCGTCAAACATCGTCACCATCGCCGGCTGACCCGGCACGTTGAGCTCGAAACGAAGCTTGTCCGGCGCTTGCTGGATCATCGTCAGGCGCGCACGAAACGCCGGCTGCCCCGGCTCGCTCGGCACCATCTCGAAGCGACCCGAGAGCTGACGTGTCGTCGGGGCAAACACCTTCTCACGCCCACCGATCGCCTCAATGTGGCGCTCGAACAACTCCTTCGGCGTCGGCAACGCCTGCCCCGACGACGGCGCGGGCAACACCTCCGGCGCCGCCTCCAGGCCGCTCGCAGGATCGTCCCCCGCTGCGGCCCACCCGCCGAGACACGACAACCCCGACATCACCAGCACGGCCCGAACGGAACGGGGTAACACGGATCGGCAACCGGGCATGTGCGGGCTCTCCACTCAATCCACGCCAGACTCAGCGGCGGGGTCGTCTCGTTTGGGGAATACTCGGCGAGCGGGCGCACGCCTCAGAAAAGGGTACGTCGGCTACGCCCCCGCGTTCGCTGCATACGAACCGGGCGAACGGAATCCTCCTCTTGGAACGCAGCACGCCGTCCGCCACAACTCGTCCGGAAACAAGAAGACCCGCCCGCGACGTGGCGTCGCGGGCGGGCCGAGGAAAAAGAACGCGGGCCCAGCCCGGCCGGGCGTGTCCCTCGATCGGGCCGGGCCGCGAGGGGGCTTGATCGCCGATCAGGCGGTGCAGGCCGGACGCCGACGCCGGCGCCCCATCCCGGCAAGCCCGCACCCGAGCAGCGCCATCGAACCCGGCGCGGGCACCACCGCCATCATCGACGCGGAGGCGTGCGCGATACGGATGTCGGCGTTCAGCAGGCCCAGGCCGATCCCGTAGTTCTCGATCTCAATACGGATCGCGTTGACCTCGATGCCACGGGTCTCGATGCCGTCGCCGGTGTAGACCTGCTCGTTGAGCACCACGCGGATGCCGAGGCTGTCAAAAAGCACGGTGTTGGGCGCCGCGTTGGCGTCGACCGTGAGCTGTTGCCCGAGCACGGTCAGGTTCACGTCCGTCAGGATCGAACTCCCCGAAGCGACGAGCGAACCGAAATCGCCGACGACCGAGGCTTCCGACTGAACAAGCGTGGCGTTGAGGCTCAGCACCGTGCCGAGCACGATGCTCATGCCAAGGTTGTCCACCGTGCCCTCGGCGCTCACGGATCGAGAGCCGGGCAACCCGTTCACGTTTGACGCGGCCTGGCCCGTCAGCACCGACGTCTGGATCTGCGCCAAGCCCGCGACCGAGAAGTTCGCGCCGACTTCCACGTCCGTGATCATGTACGGCCCCGGCGCCGAGCCCGACGCCAGACCCAGCGGCCCCGCGTTGAGCTGCAAAAACAGCAGCGAAAGCTCCGCCGACAACCCGTACCCCGTCGACTGCGCACTCACGACGTCCGCCTGAGCCGTTCCCGCGACCGCCATCGCCACGGCCGCCGCCGCCACGCACCCGACACCCCTCCGATCAAACAGCGTCTTCATGTCTGTCTCCTTCTCTCTCGTCAAGGTCTTGTCCATCCCGGCGAAGTCACGGCCGCACGGCCCCATCCCTCCGCCGTGAAACCCAACATACGGATCGAGAAGGAAAAAGAAATATTTTTCTTGACATTCCAAATATTATAGTTTTGTCGATATTGATATATTATCTAATTTATCGCACAAAACATGCATTCGTGCACGCTCGCCCGATGCGCGCACGGATCCGAGCACTCGCGTCGGTCCCCAACACCCGATGCCGACGAGCTCAACCGCGCGACGATCGCCTCCGCGTCAATGCCGCGTCGCCAACGCACAGCCACCGACGCGGGCGTCTCCCCGCGGTCGGCATCGCTCATCCAAAAAAAGAAAAAAGCCCACACCCTCACCGGGTCGGGCGTCCGGGCCGGGCCCAGCAGCGCTCCCGCCGACTCCGGCTCCCTGCCGCATCAAAAACGTGCCCGGAAGGACTCGAACCTTCAACCTCTGCCTTCGGAGGGCAGCGCTCTATCCAATTGAGCTACGGGCACTCATCCCCGCCCCCCGTCCGCCCAGGGCGAGCGTCCGGGAACCAGGAGCACCGATCCTACGATCGCGCCGCCCCGCGGGCAACGCGCCCACGCCAACGACGTCCCCCGAGCAACACGCCGAGCGATCCACCACGTGACGATCGAACCCCACCCCGACACCACGGCCCACCCCGCCACCGCCGCGCCCCCCACCGCGCCCCGACGCCCACCCACGCCCCTCTGGGCGATCCTCGCCTTCACTTTCGCCAACAGCCTCGGCACCGGCGTCGTCACCAGCGGGATCTTCTTTCTCACACGCTCGGCCTACGACTTCGCCGACGCCGCCAACTACACGCTCGCGATCGTCTTCGCCGCGATGTACATCGCCGGCGCGGTCGCCGTCGGCCCACTGCTCACGCGCCTCGCCCGCCGATCCGCCCGTGTGACCCACCGGGGGGTCATCGGGGCGATCATGCTCGTTCTCGCCGCGGCCTGCCTGCTCCCGCTCCTGGCCGCCCAGTGGAGCGAGCGGACCGGGGGCTCCAGCGCGTGGGCCGTCTGGGTGCTCGCGGGCGTCTACGGGCCCCTGACCGGCAGCCTCTGGCCCATCGTCGAGGCCTACCTCTCCGGCGAGCGACGGGGCAAGACGCTCCGGGCCGCCACCGGATGGTTCAACATCACCTGGGCCGGGGCGCTCGTCTTCGCGTTCTGGGTGATGGCCCCCTATGTCGCCGAACGCCCCTTGGCGATTGTCGCCGCTCTCGGGCTGGTCCACCTCGCCTCGATCCCCCTGCTCCGCGCCTTCACCCGCGACCCGGGACGCCACCTCGACACCCCCAGCGACCACGAACCCCACCCCCCGGTCTACCGCGACCTGCTCCGCGCCTGCCGCGTGCTCCTACCCATGAGCTACGTGCTCTACGCCTCGGTCGGGCCCTTCATGCCCGGGGCGCTCGACCGCCTCGGCGTCGCGACTCACTGGCAGACCCCCATCACCGCGACCTGGATGACCACGCGCGTCATCGTCTTCGCGATCATGGGACGTTGGGACGCCTGGCACGGGCGATGGTCCGCGGTCGCCTTCGGCGCGACGGCCCTGATCCTCGGCTACGCCGCGATCGTCCTCGCCCCACGATGGGCCGGCGAGGGCACGCCCGGCATCGTCGCCCTGATCGCCGGGCTGGGCGTCTTCGGCATCGGGATGGGCGTCATCTACGCCGCCTCGCTCTACTACGCCCTCGAAGTCGGGCAGGCCGAGGTCTCCGCCGGCGGCGCCCACGAGGCGCTGATCGGGCTCGGCTACCTGCTCGGGCCCGGGGTCATGCTCCTCGGGCTCGGCGCGATCGCCGCCAACTGGATTCAGCCCCCCGTATTTGAGGGGTTTGTTTTGGGCGTCATGGGCCTGATCGTCCTCGCCGGGCTGGCACTGATCGCCCGGAACATCCGGCGGGGGCACAGGCTTGCCCCGGGGCGATAAGCCGACGTTACCAAGGGGTTTGACTGGGGTAGGACTTCGGGTCAATGCCGAGCTGGACCTACCCGGTCCTCGCAACCGGTCGAGCGGGGGCCCGATACCACCCGATCGAGCGTTCGGGCGATCCGGGGGCTGAATGCACCCAAAGGATCGGACCGATGCAGCCGTGCTTGTTGGACGGCGCGTCGGTCGGCGCGCAGGGGTCGGCGGGCCGAGCTAGTCTCGGCCCTCCAAGGCGGCTGATCGGAGACCACATGCAGCACAGGACCGGGCAACGGAATCACACCTCA
>JBJHBZ010000050.1:0-14686 GCA_050485765.1 Phycisphaerales bacterium
CCGAACGGGTGCGCATCGTCGGCCCGCGCGACCAGAATGTTCGCCGGCTTCAGGTCGCGGTGGATCACCGCACGCTGGTGCGCGGCGTGTACGGCTTCCGCCGCGTCGGCGAGGAGCGAGATCCTCGCACGCAGCGGCAGCGCGTTGACCGCCGCATGACGCGTGATCGGGAGGCCTTCGACCAGTTCCATCGCGATGTACGGCACGGGCATCGCATCGGGGCGTGCTTCGTCGGCGTATAGCCCCGCGTCGTAGATCCGCGCCACGCCGCGGTGCGTCACACGCCCGAGCGCCCGGACCTCGCGTTCAAAACGGAGCCGGGCATCGAAACCGATCGATTGCGGGGCATAGACCTTGATCGCCACGTCGCGATCGACGCCGCGTTGGCGCGCGAGGTAAACCACGCCCGAGCCGCCTTCGCCGAGGATCCGCCCCAGCGTGTACTCGCCGAAGCGTGTCCCGCTGAACGACGCCGGGTTTGTCCCTCGGAGCCCGGCGAACGCGTCCGCACGCGGATCCAGGACGACGCCCAGTTCCTCCGGCTCAGCGGCCTCGATCAACGACACCAGTTCCGCGCGCAGATCCGGGTCCGAGCAGGCGGCTTCGACGAACCCAGCCCGATCGCACGGCGCACGCTCCAACGCGTCGGCCACTAGGTCCTTCAGCGTCTCCCATGGCATCGCCCGCACGCGTGCATCTCCCACTTCACAGGCGTTTGGCCGGCCAGTCCGATCGCACAGGGCCTCAGCCGCGCAGTGCCCGAGCGAGCCAGGCTCGGGCGAAGGCCCAGTCCCGCTTGACGGACCGCGGCGACCTCGACAGGGCGGCCGCTGTCTCATCCACGCTCAGCCCCGTGAAATACCGGAGCTTGACCACCGCCGCCACGCCCGCGTCCAACGCCTCCAGCTTCGTGATCGCCTCGTCGAGTTCCAGCATCCCGTCAGCCGCGTCATCCAGCGAGACCGAGAGCGATACGCTCTGCTCGTCAAAGTGCTCCCGAACCCGATCCCCACCCCGCTTCAGCGAACGGCGCTGGCGCGCCCGCTCGATCAGGATCCGGCGCATCGCCTCGGCTGCCGCGCCATAGAAGTGCCCGGGGTTGTTCCACCGCACGTCCGGATCGCTCCGCAGGCGCAGGTAGACCTCATGAACGAGGGCCGTGGTCTGCAGCGAGCGCTCCTTGTGTTCATGCGACATCCGGTGGTGGGCGAGGCCACGGAGCTGCTGATAGACGACTTCGAAGAACTCGTCGGTGCCCCGCGCCGCGTCGTGCGGGCCGCCATGGGGCAAAACACCCGGCTTCAGCGGCGGTTCCCGACGGGCTGCGTTGGATGAGTCATCAAGCATGCCGTCAAGGGTCCGGTGCGAGCGTGCGTTTCGCGTCTGGTATCGGCAGATCCACAAAGCCGGGCAAGCCGCATTCCCCGGAGCAGGCCCCAGAACGACCCATCCGTAATCTACCGAAAGCCGGGGCGGTCCAGGTGATTCTCTGGGCGAAAGTCATTTTGTTTGTATTTTGATCGATCTGCCGCGGCGTATCTCGTGATTTTTCTCATCTTGCTGACCCCCAAAGTGGTTGCGTATCGCACTCCGGCTGGGAGAGAGAGCCGGCGCGGGTGTGCGATCGGCCCCCGCGCCGCCGGATTGAGCATCGATCGCAAGAAGAGGTGAGGTCATGACACAGAACGTTCGTTCGCAGCCCGCGTGGGGGCGGCTCGCCGTCCCCGCCGCCCTGATCGCGGCCGCCGGGCTCGCCGGCTCCATCGCCAACGCCGATACCGTCGACTGGATCCAGCCCGGCACCGGGCTCTGGAACGCCGGCGCCAACTGGTCCACCGGCGCCTTCCCCAACAGCCAGTCGCTGATTGCTCGCATCCTCAACGGCGGCACCGCCGAGGTCAACGGCACCTTCGCCCTCGGCGGGCTCCACGTCGGCAACGGGAGCACCGTCCGCTTCCTGAACGGCAGCAGGCTCAACCTCCACGGCAACGTCGCCAACGACGGGCTGATCGAGTTGACCGGCTCCACGAGCCTCACCTCGTTCTTCATCGCCGGGAGCGAGGTCACCCTCGCCGGCAACGGCGAAGTCCGCATGAGCGGTTCGGTCAACGGCAACACCAGCATCAACCGAATCACCGGCAGCAGCGGCAACACACTCATCAACGACGCCGACCACACCATCCGAGTCCTCGACTACGGCAACGTCGGCACCGGCTCCATCATCGTCGACAACCGAGGCCTCATCGTCGCCGACGGCTCGGGTACCACGGCAGGCGAGCTCCTCCTCGACGGGCGCAACAACGGCACCAACGTCTTCAACACCGGAACCTTCCGAGCAGAAAACGGCGGCACGCTCAGCCTCTCGGGCTCGCTCGCCACCGCGATCGACAACAACGGCGGCGTCATCGAGGCCCTCGACGCCTCCACCGTCCAACTCGTCACCGGCGCAAGCATCACCGGCGGCACACTCCGCACCGAAGGCTCCGGAGCCTTCCGAGCCGTCAGCGGCGGACACCGCGTCGACAACGTCGACCTCGACGGACGCTTTGTTCTCCAGAACAGTGCCGGCGTCACCATGAACGGCGTCATCCACAACGCCGGCGAGATCCTCCTGCAGGGCACCAACTCCCTCACCCAACTGCTGGCTGGCGAAGAACTCACACTCACCGGTAACGGCGAAGTCCGCATGAGCGGCTCCGTCGCGGGCAACGTCAACATCAACCGCATCGGCGGCAGCAACGGCAACGTCCTCATCAACGATGCGGATCACACCATCCGAGTCCTCGACTACGGCGGCGTCGGCGCCGGCTCGGTCATCATCGACAACCGCGGGCTGATCGTCGCCGACGGCTCCGGCACCACGCCCGGTGAGCTCCTTCTCGACGGGCGCAACAACGGCACCAACGTCTTCAACACCGGAACCTTCCGAGCAGAAAACGGCGGCACGCTCAGTGTTTCCGGCTCGCTCGCGACCACCGCGGAGAACGCCGGCGTTGTGGAAGCCGTGTCCGGCGGCACCGTTCGCCTGGTGACCAACGGGCGGTTCATCAACTTCGACGCCCCGAGCCGCACGCTGACCGGCGGCGCGTGGGTCGCCGACAACGGCACGCTCAACGTCGCCCCGACCGGCTTCGACCTCGAGATCAGCCACGCCGACGTCACCATCGGCGGCACCGGCGCGCAGACCAACCTCTTCGACACCGCCACCAGCGCCGCGGGCGACATCCGCTCGCTCCGCTTCCGCGAGAATCACGGTGACTTCACCGTCGCGGGCGGGGCCGACTTCACCACGACCCTCACCGGCGTCGGGGCGCTCGAGAACATGGGCGTCTTCCGCATCGGGGGCGACAGCACCGTGACCATCACGGGCGACGCCGACACCCTCCGCAACCAGAGCGGCGCGCTCTTCGCCGGGGCCGGGCTGCTGAACGCCCACCTCGACTCGCCCGGGGATGTCCGCGTCGAAGGTCTCGCCACGCTCGCGATCACGGGCCACGCCGCGATCGGCGGCGAGTTCACCATCGACCTCGGCGCCACCCCCGGCCTGCTCGACGTCGGCGGCGACCTCAGCTTCGCCGGCCCCTTGTTCATCAACGTGCTCGACGACCTGCTCCTGGTCGATGGCGCCGAGTACGTCATCGCCGCCACCGCCGGCGAACTCAGCGGCGACTTCACCGCTCTCGCGACCAACAGCACCCTCTACGAGTTCGAGACCCTCTTCGACCTCGACGCCGGGCAGGTCGTCCTCCGCAGCATCCTTATCCCAGCCCCCGGCTCGATTTTCGCCCTGATGGCTGCGGGCCTCGTCGCCGCCCGACGCAGAAGGGACTGAAGCCAGAGGTTTCAAAAATCAGGAACACATCGCCCCCCGCGGCGTCCCACACGGGACCAGGCGCCAAAGGGGGCGGCCCGAGCCTGCCCCGCTCCCACCCCGGAGCGGGGGAACGCGGCCGGGGCCGAGGGTGTCGAGCGTTGCTCAGCACAACGCACCGCCCCGGCCCCGGCCGGTTTTTCCCTCTCGCCCAAACCCCAAGATTTTGCGATCGGCCACCCCTCAGCCCCTTGCCGAGCGGAACAAGCCCGTATAATGCCCGGCAGGCCCGACCCACCGGCACGGCTTTCCCGAAGCCAACTCCGGCGGCCAGGTTCGGCGACAACCAGTGACGCGGGTGTAGTTCAGTGGTAGAACGTCAGCTTCCCAAGCTGAATGTCGTCGGTTCGAGTCCGATCACCCGCTCTTTTGCTCTACTCAGGCTCCTGGGTAGAGTTTTTCGGAAGTGTGTACCTGTTGAAAATGACCACCCACAGCCCTTGACTCTCTGTTTTCATCAAGTATCATGTTGTCATGGCGAAGCAGAAGCCCGGCAAGGTGGGCGAGAACAAATCCGAGATCGTGCGGGAGATTCCAGCCGCGTGTGCTGATGAGGGCGCGGCTGTGGAGTTCATGGAAAAACGACGTTGGGGCGATATGCCCTGTTGCCCGCATTGCGGGTCAATCGGCGTCTACGCCATGCAGAGCCGCGACGGGGGCCGCGAGAAGCACTATCGGTGGCGGTGCAAAGACTGTGGCAAGCAGTTCAGCGTTCGCACCGGGACGGTGTTTGAGGATTCACGCATCCCGCTTCGGCACTGGTGCTACGCCTTTTGGGCGGCTTGCAGCAGCAAAAAGGGTGTCAGCGCCAAGCAAATCCAGCGTCAGACCGGGCTCAGCTACAAGAGCGCCCTGTTCCTCATGCACCGCATCCGCTTCGCCATGACCGATGATCCTCGCACGCCACCCAAGCTCACCGGGACGGTGGAGGCGGACGAAACGTACGTCGGCGGCAAGCCCCGCTACAAGGGCCCGCACAACAAGCGAGGGCGGGGCACCAAGAAAACGCCCGCCATGGCGGTGGTCCAGCGTGGCGGGGCGGTGCGGGCGCAGGTGGTTCAAAGCGTGACGGCTGAGAATCTCAAGCGGGTCATTCGGGAGAACGTGGACCGCAACGCCCGGATGATGACCGATGAGAACACCGCCTATATCGGGCTGCATCGGGAGTTCCCAAGCCACGAAACCACGCTTCACAGCGCCCGCGAGTACGTTCGGGGCGACGTTCACAGCAACACCGCCGAAGCGTTCTTCGCCATCCTCAAGCGTGGCATGTACGGGACGTACCACGCGGTCAGCAAGGAACACCTGCACCGCTACGTCAACGAATTCGCCTTCCGGTGGAATCACCGAAAAAGCGACGATGGAGCCCGAACGCTTGCGGCAATTCAAGGCTCTATCGGAAAACGACTTATGTACCGCGAGCCAGTGGACGATAAGCGCGCAAGTCAAGCCGACGCTTGACGTTGCGCCCGATTCGTAGTACGATTCAATCCCTGTGGCGGGACTCGAACCCGCAATCCGTAGGAGGAGCCAGCTTCCAAGGCTGGTGCGTCTGCCAGTTTCGCCACACAGGGTACTTGGGTGCGGATAACAGCCGCACCCGATGATGCCGGGGCAGGATCTTTCAACCCTGCCCAAGCCTGTTGCGCTTCGCCCAGGCCGCCGAAAGGCGGTCTGTGCGTCTTTATCTGGCCCCCGCTTCGCCTGGACGTGGCGTGCGGAATTCGGGACGCGGGCCGGGTACTGTTGTCATGAGCGTCTCCTGTCTTCCAATTCCCTCCACTTATTCAATACACGGGCGGACTCAGAAATCGTCATGCGATTTTCTGAGTCTTTTTCAAGCAACCCTTCCGATGCGAGTTTGGCGACCGTCGTTCGGATCACGTTCCGTACGTCTTTGGCGTTACTCTCAACCTTGCCCGCAAGAACGTCCGCAATCTGCGTCGGGGTTAACCCCGGCTCTTGCCGGACGAGCTGGAAAATCGCTTCGGTGGGCTTGGGGCGTGGCGAAGCCGAAGCTGGTGCTTCTGAATGCGGCGAGCTGTTCAAAGGCGAAGGCGATTGATACCAGCTTGCAGAAGCGTGTTGCCCGCCGTCTTCAGGGCTGTTGTCGATTATCGCCAAGAGGCGAAGGTAGACTCGCCGCTCAGCATCAATATCGCGACTCTTCTCGTCAAGATCCGCAAGGTGCTTGCGGAGCTCGTTAGCGGTGATGGTCCTCGTCATGCCCCAAGCGTAGCCTGTTAATGGCGGCATTGAATCCAATTGGAAGCCTCTAAAGCGCTAAGATTGTGTAAAGGAAAACCAGTGGCCAAGAAACCCACCAAGCCACAACCCGGCCCCGACCCCGACCGCCTCAAAATCACCGATGAGGATTGGCAGGACGCGGTAGACCGGGCGCTCCGCAAGCCCCGCCCCGAAGACGGCTGGCCGAAGCGCGAGCCGCCACCAAAGGGGCAGGACGACAAAGACACCGACCCGCCCAAGCCCAAGGACTAAGCGGTCCCAGCCCCAGCCCTCAACACGGGCGGGACGGGACCGCTTTCAATAGGTACACACTTCCGGAGTTTTTTCTTGAAGTCAGACTATCCCCAGATCCGAACAAGATGCGTAAACGCTGAGCGATGTAAGCGTGCCCACCGGCTTTACTCGATCACGGAGACAGGCGGATGCCGATCGAAACAGGGATCTGGCGACTCGGTCCCCCGCTCCAACGCGTTGAGTTCTCAGCGCTCCAGCGTGAAGATCGCCTGCACCAGTGCCTGTCGACAGATCTATCGGTCCTTTCGCCGCGTCTGATGCGCATCGGCGACAAAGTCCGCACCGAGCACGGCAAAGAGATCGATATTCTCGCGATCGACAGCGAGGGCACGCTCTCCATCATCGAGCTCAAGCGTGACCGTACGCCGCGTGAAGTCGTGGCCCAAGCCCTCGACTACGCCTCGTGGGTTCAAAGCCTTTCGCGGAACGACATCGCCGAATGCTACAAATCCCACAACGACGGCAAAGCGTTCGAGATCGCTTTTGAGGAGCGATTCGGGGAACCGCCTCCGGAAGAACTCAACGAGCGGCACGAGATGATTATCGTGGCGTCCAAACTCGACCCCGCGACCGAACGGATTATCCAGTATCTCAACGAGCAGCACAGCGTGCCGATCAACGCGGTCTTCTTCAGCTACTTCGAAGACCAGCAAAACAAAACCGAGTACCTGACCCGCACATGGCTGGCCGATCCCTCCGAGGCGCAGGCGAACGCTGAACGAAGCCCGTCGCGCACCTCAAAAACGCGCGAGCCATGGAACGGGCGTGACTTCTACGTCTCGTTCGGCGCCTCCGAATTTCGCGTCTGGGAAGACGCAGTCCGCTACGGCTACATCTCCGCCGGCGGCGGACGCTGGTACAGCCAGACGCTCTACAACCTCGAGCCCGGACACCGCATCTGGGTGAACATCCCGCCCAAACGCTACGTCGGGGTTGGCGAGGTTATCGAGCACGCCAAGCCGATGCGAGATTTCCTGGTGAACGTCGGCGGCAAGATGGTCCCGATCCTCGACGCCCCCCACGAATCGCCCATCTCTGCCATGCACATCGACGACGACACCATGTGCGAGCACTTCGTTCGTGTGAGGTGGCTCGCGACAGTGCCTGTCGAACGCGGGTATTGGGAAACCGGGCTCTTCGCCAATCAAGCCTCGGCGTGCAAGCTGCGAAACCGCTTCACGCTCGACAAACTGTTGGCCAAGTTCCAGGTCGAAGAGTAATCACTCGCCCGATTATCGCACTCTCGTCGGAACAATGGGCTCCTCGCCTTTCGGTTGGCCCCGCTCGGGCGATGTGATCAGCAGGATCCCCGCCAGGATCAATCCCACGGCCGCGGCTTTCCGCACCGTCATCGATTCCCCGAGAAACAACCACCCCAGCACAACCGCCGCCGCAGGCGCGACCGCGAACGCCACCGGCTTGACCCGGGAGATCTCTCCGAGACTGAGCGCGGCGTAGAAGAAGATAATCGCCGCCGCACCCGCGATCAGACCCGACCCGACCACAAGCTTCGCCCAGGTCGATCCCGAAGCCGAGACATGCCAGTTGGGCACCTCACCGGGCGCATGCAGCACCTTCGCCGCAACAAGATACGCCACCCACAGCGCTGGCAGCGCCACAGTTGTGCGCACCGCCGCCACGGCGAACGGCCCGATCTCGCGGCTGTGCAGCACGCTGCGCGTAAAAACCTCGCCGACACCCCAGCAGAGTCCCGCGAGCACCGCCAGCACGATCACCTTCATCCTTCCGCCCCCGTCGTCCAGCCGCCATGGCGTCGGTAGATTAGTTCCACGTCATCCCCCACGCGCCGCTGGCGTGCGAGCTGGAACCGGATCCCGCTCGACAGGCTCGCCGCCACACGCCCCGTCGCGGCCCCGCGCGCCAGTTCGTCTCCCAGCAGCAGCGGCGCCACGTACACCACCGCCTCTTGCACGAGCTGCGCCTCCATCAGCGAGCCCAACAGCCCCGGCCCGCTCTCCACGAGCACCGTCGTCACGTCGTGCCGATCGACCAGCAGTTTCAGGGCCGACCGCAGGTCCAGCCAGCCCGCCGTCGCCGCCCCGCCCAGCACGCCGAGCACCTCCACCCCCGCCACCGCCAGACGGTTCCGCTTCTCCTCGGTCAGGCGGACGTGCAGCAGTTCCTGCGCACAGATCACCGTCGTCGGCACCTGGCGCGCCGTCGCGACGAGCTTGCTGTCGAGCGGGATATCCAGGTCGCTGTCGATCACCACACGCCGAGCCACGCGGCGGACCCGCCCCACGCTCCGCGCGTTCAGCATCGGATCATCGGCCAACACCGTCCCGATCCCCGCCAATACCGCATCTACACGAGATCGCAGCCGATGCACCCGCGCCCGCGATCGCTCGCCGCTGATCCACTGGCTCTCGCCGGTCCGCGTCGCGATCCGCCCGTCGATTGTCTGCGCCCACTTCGCGATAACCCACGGCAGGCCCGTGCGCACGCGATGCACAAACGGAGCCGCGAGCCCGCTCGCCAGAGGGCTCGCCACGCTCAGGTGCGCCTCGATCCCCGCCTCGCGCAGCACGGCCGCCCCGCCGCCGCTCTCCGGTGCCGGGTCCGGACAGGCGTACACCACCCCCGCGACGCCTGCTTCGATCAGCGCGTCCGTACACGGCGGCTGCTTGCCCGTGTGCCGGCAGGGCTCGAGCGTGCAATAAACCGTCGCCCCGCGCGGGTCCTCCCCGCGACGCGCACAGTCGGCCAGCGCCTCGCGTTCGGCGTGCAGCCCGCCGTACCGACGGTGCCGCCCCATGCCGAGCACCCGACCATCGCGCACGATCACCGCCCCCACCATCGGGTTCGGCTCCACCAGCCCGTGGCTGCGCCACCCGAGGCGGGCCGCCATATCCAACATCGCTGCCGCTTCGTGCATATCTCCGGAGCGTAAGCGGATCGCTCCCCCGGCGAAGGCTCACGCGATCCGCGTCAGGCGCGCCCGCGTCCCCGCGTCGAGCCGATCCCCGGCCTCCGTCAGCCACCGCCGAGCGTCGGCCGTGTACCCCGCCGTCGGCTTGATCTCCCCCAACACCCCCGCCCAGTACGCATTGAACCGCGCCATCGCCAGCTCCCGCACCAGCTTCGCCGTCATCGACGCCAACGCCACCGGCAGGTGCTGACGCTCCGCCTCGGGCATAAACAGCACACGGAACGAGCCCTCGCCGGTTCCCGCGCCCGCACCGAACCGGATCTCGTACACGCTCACCCGATCGGTCTCTTCAAGAGCCTCGACCGTCGCCTCGCCGAGCCGACCGGCGATCTTCCCGAACGCCCGCTCGAGCACGCCGCCGTACCGCGTCCGACCGCCCAGGCGGTCACAGACAAATCGAACATGCTCGCCCCGCCAGGTGAGGGCCGCCTGGCGCAGGTGGGCCGCGACCGCGCCCATCGTCGTGCTCGCCTTGGTCCCCGTCCGGCGTACGGTCGCGTTGAACGCCGACTCGCGCACCACGCGGCACCGCATGACCAGCGGTTCCACGCCCGCCTCGAACATCGCACGGCGCAGCATCGCCGCGTCGATCCCCACCCGCTCCGCCGGCCCATCCAGCGGGAGCACCACGCGCCCCCCGTGCCACGGCTCATCCCCGCACGCCACGCCGAGAGCCGTGAACAACCCGCAGTCGTCCCCCGTTTCGACACCCATCGTGCGCATAAACGCCAGCACCGAACGCTCCAGATGGCAGAGCGGGTGCCGACGCTTGAGCTGGTTCGAGCCCTTGAGCTTCTTCGAGTCCGCGACGGGCAGGCGCTGTTTCGGATCGTTCGGCTTCTCGCAGACCGCGCCCCGCAGCAATCGCCACAGGTCCGGCGCCGGATCGCCCGGCGACCACCCGTGAACGCGGAAGCCCGTGACGCCGACGCACAGCGGCCCGAGCAACGGCCCGTACCCCGCCTCGTCCACTCCCGCCACGATCACCGGCATCGTCGAAGCCCCCCGGTTGCGAACCCCGCGGTCACCATACCCGGACGGGGGCCGTCAATTCGGAGCGATCATCGTCCCACCAGGGCCGCGCACCGGCTCACGGGTGGCTCGCCCACTCGGCTGCTCTTCCGGCTCCGGCTCGACGGCCACCGGCGTGCCCCCGCCGACCACCCCGCGAGGGGGGTTCAGGAAGCGGTAGAGGTTGTACGAAATCAGGACCAGCGCCACGACCCCCACCACACTCGCCACCGCGAGCATGACCTTCTTCTTCTGAGCATCGTCCATCGGTTGCTCTCCAGCGGCTTGCCCGAGCGGACGCCGCGACTGAAACCCCCGGCTTCGAACGCCGGCGAACGGCCCGCGGTCCAGAAACCCGGGTGCAAGAGTCTACAAAAAAAGCCGGCCCCGAGGGACCGGCTCGCAATGCGGATGAGAGGACTCGAACCTCCACGGGGTTTTACCCCCACTAGGACCTGAACCTAGCGCGTCTGCCAATTCCGCCACATCCGCGGGCGAAGGGACGACTGTACGCGGGAGCGGCCCCTTCGGCAACGCCCGGACCCGCGCGATCGTGCGTCCCTTCGAGGTGATACGTCAGGACCACGGGCTCCCGGGCTCAGTCCTCGGCCCCCGCTCCGGCGAGTTCGGTCTCCGCGCCCGCCGCCCCGCCCCGGGCCGCGCCACGCTGCGGGATCCGGTGCTCCAGAATCTTCTGGCGGATCTCGTCGCCCAGTTCCGGGTTGTCCCGGAGGAAGTCCTTCGCACGCTCCCGCCCCTGCCCGAGGCGCAGCTCGCCGTAGCTGAACCACGACCCGGACTTCTGGCAGACCCCATCTTCCACCGCCAGGTCGATCAGGTCGCCCGTTGCGCTGATGCCCTCGTTGAACATGATGTCGAACTCGGCCTGACGGAACGGCGGGGCGACCTTGTTCTTCACCACCCGCGCGCGCACGCGGTTGCCCACCGCCTCCTCGCCGTCCTTGATCGAGCCCGTCCGCCGGATGTCGATCCGGACCGAGGCGTAAAACTTGAGCGCGCGCCCGCCTGGCGTGGTTTCAGGGCTCCCGAACATCACGCCGATCTTCTCGCGGATCTGGTTGATGAAGATCACCGTGCAGTGGCTGCGTGCGATCACGCCGGTGAGCTTGCGCATCGCCTGGCTCATCAGGCGCGCCTGCAAGCCCACGTGCGTGTCGCCCATCTCGCCCTCGATCTCGGCCCGCGGGATCAACGCCGCGACCGAGTCCACCACGATCACGTCGACCGCGTTCGAGCGCACGAGCATCTCGCAGATATCGAGCGCCTGCTCGCCCGTGTCGGGCTGACTGACCAAGAGGTCATCGATGTTGACGCCGAGGCGTTTGGCCCAGCTCGGGTCCAGCGCGTGCTCGGCGTCGATGAACGCCGCGACGCCGCCGGACTTCTGCGCGTTCGCCGCGACGGTCAGCGCGAGCGTGGTCTTGCCGGAGCTTTCCGGGCCGAAGATCTCGACGATGCGCCCGCGCGGGATCCCGCGCCCACCGAGCGCCAGGTCGAGGCTCAGCGCGCCGGTGCGGATGCCGGGGATAGAGAGGTACGCGTCCTCGTCCAGACGCATGATCGAGCCTTTGCCGAACGACTTTTCGATCTGCGAGAGCGCGCGCCCGAGGGCCTGCGCCTTTTCCTTGTCGATCGGCTTGGCCTCGACGGCGGCCTGGGCCCCGCCCGTGGACGTGTTCTCGGACGACGACTGCTTCTTGCCTGCCATGCGGCGGCTCCTTGTTGTGCCGTGCCCAAGCCGGGGGGAGTCAGCCCCCGATGCCGAGGCACCGGTCCCGATGCGGCTCGTCCCGGCCCTCCATTGGCCGCGGACGACGGGGACGGCATCGGTCGCCACCCGTAGACCGCATGGTATACCACAAA
The DNA here is from genome assembly GCA_050485765.1 of Phycisphaerales bacterium. GTDB lineage: Bacteria > Planctomycetota > Phycisphaerae > Phycisphaerales > UBA1924 > RECY01. The sequence continues at coordinate 12,258 of JBJHBZ010000050.1, forward strand.
CCAAACCTGTCGCGTCAAATCCGGATTTTGTTTGCTCATTCAGCCTCACCCCGTGTGGATAACTCTGGATCGATGCCAGAGCGAGCTTCTCTGAAGGGCTGCATCCCTCGCCGCGGTCTACGTCCGAATACCGCTCAAATGTTTGTCTGTAACGGCTGAATTCACAAGAATTTGTGGCACGAGGGACCCCTATGCTCGCCAACCCGATTCTGGGGTGTATGTTCCCCCCGCCGGAGACGCCGGCATGAGTCGAGAGCGCCCAAGACCGCCACTCCGGCGGGCGACCAAGCCCCCACCACGAGGCCTGACAAAAGGCCGCACCAAGAGGAGATGCCGAGTATGACCAAGACGACCATCATCGCCGCCGCTGCCCTCGCCGCCTTCGCCGGGGCCGCCCAGGCAAACTCGATCACCAACGTCGCGTTGACCGGCGGGGCCGGGAGCGAGCTCGGCGTCGGGCAGATCTACTCGACCTTGACGGGCATCTCGCTCGCAAACAGCGCGGTGAACCAGGTCGGCGCGGGCTCCGGCAGCGTCGGGATCGGTGCGAGCACCATCGCCGGGCGTATCAGCGACGACCGCGACATGGTCTGGCGTGACGGCTCGGTCCACGTCGGGTTCGCCGCGCTCTACTGGGGCAACAGCAACACCCCGGACGGCAACGCCAAGCACACCATCAGCGTCACCGAGAACAACGGCGCCTCCACCACGCTCTTCCATGCTGGACCCGGGCAGAGCGCCCAGCGCGGACAGATCTTCTCCAGCGCCGTCTTCCCCACCACCGCCGACCTGCGCTTCACAGCAAAGAACCACTCCAGCGGGATCACCGCGAGCACCGACCCGGTGAACAACAACGGACGCGACCGCGTCATCACCTTCGACATCACCGGTCTGGAGACCCTCTACGTCAGTGCCTTGGGCTTCGGCGGGCAGGATATCGATCTCACCACCCTCCCCCCTCTCCTCGCCGGCAAGGGCACCTTCCTCATGTTCTTTGAGACGGGCAGCGACGACGACTTCCAGGACATCGTGATTCTGGCTCACAATATCCGGAATGTGCCGATCGTGCCCGCTCCCTCGGCGGCCGCCCTCGGGCTCCTAGGGCTGGGTGGGATCGCGTCCCGCCGACGCCGCTGAGTCCCTGCACCCGGCCAGCCTCCTTTCTCCACTGTGATTTCCCCGCAAGCGAGCCGACGCCCCCCGCGTCGGCTCGTTTGTGTCATGGATCAACCACTGGATCAAGACGATGCATGCTGATTGCACCCGAAACCGGGCGTGTCGATTTTTCAATGGAAACCCTGTGATTGTCAAAAATGAGTGAGGAACACCTGTTTACGGGCAAATTCCTGTGTCACTAGGGTAAAATCACCTTGTGGAGCAGCACCCCCGGCTGAGGGGCCGGGATTGTGGGCGTTTCTCGCCGCTCGATCGAGGGAACTGGTGCACACCCAAACCGGTGGGCACCCTTGTGAGGAAAGAGGAAGAAATTATGCGGAATGCTCTGACCGTGGCGGCCATCGCGGCCGTCGCCGGCGCGGCTCATGCCTCGTCGGTTACCAATGTCGTGACCGTCAACGGGGCCGGCACCGAGAAGGGTGTGGGCCAGATCTACTCCCTGCTCACCGGCATCGGTGTCGCCAACAACGCCGTCAACAGCCTCGGTGCGGGCTCCGACCTGACCCGCTCGGTCGCCGGACGCGTCAGCGACGACGTCGACGGCGTCTGGTTCGACGGCACCATCGACGTCGGCTTCGCCGCCCTCTACTGGGGCAACACCGACACGCCCCAGGGCTCGGCCAACCACAGCTTCGGCGTCACCCAAGACAACGGCGCGGCGATCAACCTCTTCAACGCCGGTCCCAGCAGCGGCACCGGGCTCGGGCAGGTCTTCAGCGGCCTCGGCCCGTTCCCCACCACCAGCGAACTCCGCTTCGTCGCGCAGAACGCCGCCAGCGGCGTCACCGCCAACTCCGACGCCGCCAACAACGCCGGGCGTGACCGCATGATCACGTTCGACATCACCGGGCTCGACACCCTCTTCGTCAGCTCGCTCGGCTTCGGCGGGCAGGACATCGATCTCACCGCCCTCCCCGCCCTCGGCGCCGGCAAGGGCACCTTCCTCCTCTTCTTCGAAACCGGCAGTGACGACGACTTCCAGGACCTGGTTGTCCTCGCCCACAACGTCGGCTTCGGACGCAACATCCCGATCATCCCGCTCCCCTCAGCCGCGGGGCTCGGGTTCCTCGGCCTCGCCGGGCTCGCCGCACGTCGCCGCCGCGCCTGATCCCGTCGAGAACCACATCCGGAAGCAACCCAGCGGGCCGACGCGACACGCGTCCGCCCCCGGTCGCTTTCCACCCACACCCAAACCGGGTTCGCGCAAGCCGCAACCCCGCATCACCCGGAACGGCCCAAAAAAACAACCCAAA
>JBJHBZ010000051.1:0-12837 GCA_050485765.1 Phycisphaerales bacterium
CCCTCGCGCCGCCGGAGAGGCGCGCGACCAGGACCGCGAGCAACGCGCCGCGTCCCCCCAGCCGCCCGCGCCCGATCCATTCTTGTGGCGTGTGCAGCGTCCCGCCGCCGACGCCCACCGTGTCGATCGTCGGCAGCCCCGCGTCCTGCATCACGTTCCCGTCGCACACCCCGCCCGTGCTCGCGAACGGCAGGCGCTGCCCGAGCGCCTCGGCCGCCGAGCGGGCGGCCAATCCCAGACGCTCCGTCGCCGGGATCATCGGCTTCGCCGGGCGGTTGAACGATGTTTCCACCCGAACACTCGGCAAGGCATCCGCTTCTGTCGCCAGCGCCTCCAGCTCAGCCCGCAGTTCCGCCGCGACCTCCGGCGTCCGGTAACGCACGTTCCCCCACGCCCGCGCCCGATCCGGCACCGCGTTCGTCGCCGACCCGCCCTCGATCGGGCCGACGTTCGCGATCTTGCCGCGCTCCACGTCCGGCATTGCGCCGATCGCCACGAGCGCGCGTCCGAGCGCCGTCACCGCGCTCACGCCCTTCTCAAACTCCCGACCCACGTGCGCCGAACGCCCGCGGCACTCCACATAAAACTGCCCGCTCCCGCCCCGCTCGATCGCGAGCTCGCCCCCCGGCAACGCCGGCTCGAGCGCGATCCCGTACGCGTGACGCTCGGACACCTCCCGGATCGCCCGCTCCGAGCAGTACGTCCCCGTCTCTTCGTCGCTGTTGAGCAGGAACGTCCAGCTCGCGTCGATCCCAACTTCCTCGAGTGCCTCGAGCGCAGCGGCCGCGATGACCAGCCCGCCTTTCATGTCCACACACCCCGGCCCGACTGCGGTCTTGCCGTCCGGCGCGATCGAGAGCTCCCGGAAGTCGCCCGCGGGGTCGTGGACCGTGTCGAGGTGCCCCGCGATCAGCACCGGGCGCAGCGCTTCGCGTCCGCTCGTGCGCGCGCAGACGGCCGTGGGGGGGATCGCCCCGCCCGCGCCGCCGGCGCGGAGCCAGTCCGGCGGGCTCTCGCCCGGGACGAGCTCGACGCTCGCGCCGAGCCGGCGCAGTCGAGACATAAAGATCTCGCGTGTCTCGTCCAGGCCCGGCGTGTGGTTGTGCCCGGTGGGGATCGCGACGTGGCGTCGCAGGTCCGCGAGCAGGTCGTCGGCCCGGCGCGCGATCGCGGCGCACAGCCTCGTCTCCTGTTCACTCAGCCCCGTGCCCACGTCCGAATCCTTTCGTCTGGCGCGCCGGTCGTCGTGCGGGCCGAGGTCGGCGCACACGCGCACCCGCCGGCCGCTCGGTTCGCGAACGCCGCTCCGGGTGAAGGGCGGCGGATCGCGGCGTTTCAGCCGGGCCGGCCACGATCGGCACGGTCGACGGGTATCCCAAGTTTACCCAAGCCCCGTGCGCCCCGCCGCCAGCAACCCGTCCAGGATCAGCACCAGCACCGCGCCGAGCCCGATCGCGAGCCCGGCCTGTTTGGCTCGTCGTGCCGCACGATCGGCCGGGATCGCGTCCAGCCGCATCCCGACCGACTCCAAGAGCCGGCGCTGCCGGTCCGCGATCGACCCGTGCCGGAACGTGAACCGGTCCACCGGGACGTGGTTCAGGACCGCGACCCGCTGCAACGCCCCGGCCATCGCCGCAGCCGCCGCGGGCGAGACGTGCGCACGATCGGGTGCCGGCGAACGGGTTTCGCCCGGGTCTTCGCTCGCGCCACTGCCCTCGTTCGGCGTCGGCTCGGGCGCGTCGTCGATCGCCTCGCTGAGGTGGCGCACCGCGAACGCGTCGGCCTGGCGCTCGAACACGCGGCTCACCCACCCGAACACCCACCACGCCGACACGAACGACGCCAGCCCGATCCCCGCCCCGATCGCCTCGCTCACGCCCCGGCTGAGCCCGGGCCCGAACGCCGCCTCGCCGATCAACGCCAGCCCCGTGCCCACGAGCACCAGCGTGCCCACCACCGTCCCCGCCAGCCAAGGCATGTGGCGCCGGCGCACGTGCGCGATCTCGTGCGCCATCACCGCTTCGACCTCGCGTCGGCTCAGCGCGTCGAGCAGGGCGTCGGTCAGGAGGACGTACCGCGCGGGCCAGACCAGCCCCAGCACCGCGCCGTTGATCATCGTCCCCCCCGTCCGCCAGACCAGCAGCCCGGCGACCCGGACCCGGTGCTGGGCGCACATCGCGCGGAGGTGATCGCGGAGCGGGCCCGGACCGAGCGGGGTGGTGTCCCACACAAACCGGAGGATCGCGGGTGCGAACGCCATGACCACGAGGACGCCGAGCATCTGCACGAGCGGCGCGATCCATTCGGCGCGCTCGATCGCCCACGACGGGATCGTGCGCCCCCAGAACCCCCCGGGCGCGCCGATGGCGCTGTTGAACGCCACCGCGACGCCCTCGGCCCAGCTTAGGATCAGCGTCATCGGCACCAGCACGAACAGCAAGTGGTGACGCGTCGCGAGCCAGACCGTGCGCACCCGCCCGGGTGGGCGGTGCAGCGGTCGCCCTTGTTCGAGCGCGCGGAAGAGCAAAGCTTCGCGCACGCGCCGCTCGATCGGGTAGGCCGCCCACCACGTCGCGATGATCGCGACGCATAGGGGCAGGATCGCGAGGAGCTCGTCGAGCACGATCGGATCGCCGACGAGCGCGCGCACGTCGTCGAGCCATCCGAAGCCGAGCACACCGAGGACAAACCAGGCGGCGCACGCGAATCGGGCGCCCGCGCCCCATCGCTCGGCGCCGGTGACGGTCCGCGCGTCCCCTACGCGGTCGAGGCGACGCCCCGCGCCGATCGCCCGCGCCCAGGCCGCGAGCACGAACAGGAGCATGGGAACGAGCGTCCAGAGGCTCGCCCCGCCCCGCTCGGCGACGAGCTCCGCGAACGCCGGACGGGACTGCCCGTCGCGCAGCACGATCGCCGCGACCGCGCCGATCATGAGCAGGTGCACCATCCTGGCCTCGCTCCCGCCTGCGCCCGCGACGTGTTACCGCGGGCGCTCGTAGGTGTAGGTCCCGAGGTCGATCACGATCCCGCCCGGCGTGTAGAAATCGATGTTCATCGTTCGGGCATCGATGCTCGTAAAGACCACGCACGTGCGCCCGCTCCGGGCGGCGTACGCCAGGTCGCCCTGGCTCGGGCCCGCGAAGGGGACCATGTTCACCCGCTGGGCGTGCAGGTGGAAGTGAGCCAGGGCCCGGTCGCTCGCCTCGATCATCTCGGCCGAGGCGACGAAGACGTCGTCCCCCCGCCGGTCGCTGGCGCGGGGCGGGAAGAGGCTGAGGCGCCAGCGTCGCCCGTCGACCCACTCCAGCGTGCCGCCGTACTCGGTCGTCGTGTCGGCGCGGTCGAGCTCGGCGAACTCAAAGATCGCGCGCTCAAAGCCGGAGGCCTGGAGCGCCTCGTCGACGACGAGCACGCTGAGCGCGTCGCCCCAGCTCATGCGTTCGCCCCAGAACTCGACGCTCTCGCTGCGCACGCCTCGGAACGACGCGACGCCTTCGCGCCGTGGGAATCGGTCGCGCGGGGTCACGCGCTGGCGGATCTCTTCGAGCAGTTCGTCCCGCGTGCGGTCGAGCCAATCCGAGCGGTGGGCCGCCGCCCAGCGGATCGCCTCGGCGTGACGGAGCTCGAGCCGTTCGCCCCGATCGCCCGCGAGCGCGCCGATGGCGCGGCTCGCCTCGCGCCACCAGGCCGCGTTGGCCCGGTTGGCGCTGTCGTGCAGGCGGATCAACCACCGGAGCTCCTCGCTGGTCTTGGGCACGACCCGGAGGTCGTTCAGCCCGGCCCGGAGCGTGCGGACGACCTCGACGCCGCCCGCGTCCGCGACCGCGGCTTCCGAGCCCGCCAGCAAACGCCCGCGGAGGTCACCCGCGGGGTCCAGACGCTGGAGCAGGTCCCACGCGTCCATCCGTGTGCGCTCGCTCCAGTCCATGTCGTACACGCCGCCCTCGATCTCGGGGCGGAGAAAGATCCCGAAGACGACCTCCGCGACCGGGCGGTCCGGGTGAAGCGCCTGCAGCGCTTTCCGCTCCGGGCGGTCCTGGTCGCGGACGAGCGGGCGATGCTGGGCGTAGCTGCGGACGAGCGAGGGGGTGAACTCCAGCCAGCCGCGATCGGCCGCCGTCTTGGCGATGAGTTCGACGATGGGTAGCAGCGGCTCCCGCCAGATCATCATCGACGCCATCTCCCGCGCGTCGGCCTGCCCGGCAGGGCTCGGGTCGTTGAGCAGGGCCTCCAGACAGGCGAGACGCACCTGAACCGGGGCCTGGCGGGACCATGCGTGCGACTTCTTCGTCGCCGGGGTCGCGGGGCGGCCGCGTTCGCCGCTGAGCACTGTTTCCCACGCCGGCTGGGCGGCCGCCCCGCGACGCCCGACGCTCGCGGTCGGATCCTGCAACTGCGAGAGCGGGTTGCTGAGCCTTGGGGTGCCCGAGCACCCGGCGAGCAGGAGCGCGCACGCCGCCAGGACGAGGCCCATGCAGCGTGCGGGCGTGGTGCGGCGGGTGGGAGCGGGGAGGGTCACATCCGTGTGCCGTGTCATCGGGGGAGTGTAAGGGCTTGGGCCCCCGGGGGCGGGCGGTCCGCCTATCCTTCCACCATAAGCGAGGCCCCTATGAGTACCCGAACCGACAGCGTGACGGTCGATGCGCAGACCCGCGACCGCGTGTTGCGCGTGATGAACGCGATCCGCCCGGCGATCCAAGCCGACGGCGGGGATGTGGAGTTGGTCGAGATCACGCCGGAGGGCGTGGTTGGCATACGCCTGCACGGGGCGTGCGTGGGGTGCCCGAGCAGCAACATGACGCTCCAGGTGGGGATCGAGCGGAATCTGCGGGAGCACGTCCCGGAGATCACCGGCGTCCGAGCCGTCGACTGAGGTCGGTGCAGGCCACCCGTGCCCCCGGTGTGGCGTCAGCGCCAGGTCTTTCCCTTGTTTTGAAGATGGACGCATGTCGAGAGCGGACTGAGGCGCCCGCTGGGCGTTGTGCGTTGGTGGCGCCTGTGGGCGAGTGGTGTAAATCTCTGGTGAGCAAGGATTTTGCTTTCCACGGGACGTGGGGGGTGGTATGCTCGCGGAGTTGTCGGCCGTGGGTGCCGGGCGCTGGGTGGGACTTGCGCTCGACATCCTCCGTGGCGGCCGATCAGCCGGGAGCAGCACGATGCTGGTCATCACGCGTCGGGAAGGCGAAGAAGTGGTCATTGGTGACCCGCGCAACCCGCTCGGTGTGGTCCGCATCGCGTCGGTGAAGGGCGAGCGTGTGCGCGTCGCCTTCGACTTCCCTCGGGACGTCGATATCCACCGCCGCGAGATCGCGGATCAGATCAAGAGCGAGGAACCCGCGGTCATCGGCGCCATCAAGCCCTAGGGGCTCTTCGCACCACCGACGGCAACGCACGCAAGGATCGCGACGCGGCCCGATCGCCCGCGGGGTGTGTCATGGCGTATCTGGCATTCGGATGAGTGCGCGAGGCGTGCGCCGAGACGGCGTGCGCTGCGGGGCGCTTACCGCTCGATGGCGTGCTCGTCGAGCCAGTGGAGCAACTCCTCCGCCGGGCGCTGCCCTCGGAGGGTCGCGACCACTCGCCCGTCGCGGAGCGCGTAGGTCACGGGGATCGCTCGCCCGCCGAGCCAGGCGTCGGCGAGGTCCGGGTTTCGGTCGACTTCGACGTGCGTGGCGATCAGCCGCGGGTCGTCCAGGCGTTCGAGCACGCGCGGGTCGTGCAGCGCGTCTTTTTTGAACTGCTGGCAGGGGGCGCAGCGGTCGGCGGTCGCGAAGGCGATGACCGTTTGTCCGCTCTCGCGGCTCGTGCGCACGGCTTCGTCCAGTGCCGGGGCGTTCGCCAGCCGATCCGGGAGCGCGATCGTGGCGCGAGCGACGATGAACCCGGTCGCCGGGTCGTACTCGTGCGGGACGGTGAGGCGGTCCATCCAGGCTCGGATCGCGGGCGGGGGTTCCGGCGGCTCGCTCTCGGCGTGCGCCGGCTCCGGGGCGGCGGCGCACCCGAGTTGGAAGAGAGCCGCGAGCAAAAGCACGCGGGGGAGCCATTCCTGGATGCAGTGCGTCATGGAAGGAGTATTGCCCGGGTGCATCGCCCGGTCACGGCTTGACCCGGCGTCTCATGGTTTGGGCGGGCCGAGATGGCTCCCGCACTCGGGGCAGCGCCCGGCGTCGTCGTGCTCGCCGGTGTAGCCGCAGGCGGGGCAGCCGTGCTCCGGCATGACGGCGACCCACCGGGCGAGGCGTCGGGACGACATCGCCAGTGCGGCGCCGATCGCGAGCATCGCGATGCCGTGGGAGAAGAGGTGCCCTTCACCGACCCCCTGGTAGTGTGTCCAGGCGATCTGGACGGGGCGGACGAAAAACCCGAACGCGATGCGGTTGACGATGAGGTAGAGCCCGGCGATCACGAGCATCGCGGCCAGGCCGCGGATCGTCCACAACACACGGGCGCGGTGGCGCGCGGTGCGCTCGGCGGCGGGGAGTGGTCCCATCGAGGGAGTGTACTGCCAGCCCGTGACGGACTGAAGCGCGATGCTCGAATGTCCGCGCACACGCCCGCGGGTTGTCGGCGTCGGTGAGAAGGCGATCAGGGTGCGACCCTGCGCTCGATGCCTTGGGGTTGGGCATCTTTGCGTCTGCGGCGTCATCCGGAGCGGCGAGGGCCATCCCGCCGCGTTGTGAACGCGGCACGCGGTGCTAGAACCGGCGGACGATGGTGAGCGAGAAGGCGTAGTCGTCGGTGGGGCGCGTCAGGACGTTGCCGGCGTCGCCGGCGCGCCGGGTGAGCCCGAGCGTGAAGACGGGCTCGATGACGGTGTTCTGGTTGATCTCGAAGCTGAGGCCGATGCCGGCGGCCCCCGCCCAGCGCTCGCCGCGCTCGGTCGTGATGCTGGCTTCGAACTCGGTGAAGAGCGTCACGCCCTCGGTCAGCTCGCGCCCGAGGGCGACCAGCCCGACGAACTGGGCTTCGTACCCGTCGTCCTCGCTGTTGCGGACGGCGGCGATGGTCGAGACCAGGTCGAGGCCCCAGCCGTCGGCGGGCTCGAGGTAAAAGGGGATGATCGCGCCGCCGCGGATGCCCCGCTCGCCGACGCCATCGGTCGCGGTGGGGAAGATCAGAAACGGGATGACCGCGAGCGCGGTCGCGCCCTCGTCGTTGCCCCAGAAGTTGTACTTGAGCCGCACGGTGGAGTCGCCGAACCCGGCGTTGTTGTCGCGTTCGCCGGTGTTTCGGTCGCGCTGGCGTTCCCATGCGAGCAGGTCGGCGCCGACCTGAAGGTCGAGGTTGTCGAGCACGCCGTACTTGAGGAGAAAGCTGGTGGTGAAGCTGTCGGTGCGACGCCGCTCGCCGTGCGGGTTGCGCCGGTCGTGGGTGTACTCAAACGGCGTGAACTCAGCGATGAAACGCCCGGCTTCGGTGGTGTAGGGGTGGGGCTCCGAGCCGAGGGGGCGGAGATTGAACGCGACGGGCTCGGCCGCGTTGTCGAGGCGGAAGCCCTCCGTCGAGGCGAGCGAGACGAAGGGAAGGCCGCAGGCGGCGAGCGTGTAGGGAATCCGGCGCATGGTGATTCTCCGGCGGGCGAGAGCCGATCGAGGCAACGCTCGCATGGCGGGTCGGGTATCGACAGGCCGAATCGCCGCCTGAAGCATGGCGACGAAAGGGCGCGTGTGGAGTTCATCACCCGGAAACGGGTTGTTTGTTCTCAAAATCTCGAAGAAAACCCGCGTGCGCCGTGCTTGTGCGCGGTCGTCTCACGCGGGGCTTGCGGCGGACGGCTCGTCTTCGTAATCGAAGCAGATGCAGTACCCCGTGCGCCAGTTGGGGTATGGGACTTCGAGACGGTAGCCGACGAACTCATCGGGATGGACGGCGGCGGACTCGAAGGTGAGCCGCGTGAGTTCGGTGTGGCGTCGGTGGAGCGGCGAGGCGGCGCCGGCGAGGCCTCGCCCGAGAACCTGCAGCTTGGGGCTGCTCTGAAAGCGGGTTTTCCAACTCGGGCGTGCGAGCAGGTCCATGTCCGGCCCCCAGAGGTGATTGCTGACCGAGGGGAGGGTGGCGCGGGCCTCGCTGACATGGATGTAGGCGTCCAGCAGCATCGCTTTCGCCGGGAAGTGGATCATCGCCCAGAGGTTGGCGACCCGCGACTCGCAGACTCGGGGGTGTGGGTTGTCGCCGACGGACGCGAAGACCAGGTCGATGGGGTCGGGCGGCGCGTCGGGCTCGGTGTCGATGCGCTGAGCGAGGAGCTCGCCGCTGTCCTGGATGGAGCGGAGCGAGCGAGCATCGGTGGAGAACGCCTCGACGAGCCCGGCGGCGTTGGCGTTGGCTTGGCGGACCGCGCCGATGCCGAAGCTCTGGATGATCAGAGGGACGGCGTCCGGCGTGGCGCGGTGCCCGAGCAGGCCGTAGGTCCGCGGGACACGCATCCGCTCACGCTTCGCGTCGGGGATGAAGAGATAGACCGCCGTCCAGAGGTCGGACCATCGCCCCGTCAGCCGAGCGGCGGCCTCAAAGAGGCGTTGACGATCGGCCGTGTCGCTCTCGCTGCTGGTCGGGGTGAGCTCCGCATCGGCGCCGGTCGCGTCGAGGCGGCGGATGAGGCGGGCCTGGCTCCCGGCGAGCTCGTCGATCAGCTCGGCGAAAGCGTCGACGGCGGCATCGGCCCGCGCGGCGATGGGCTCGGGCACGCGCGGGCGCCCGGCTTCGAGCAGGCGGCGCAGCCCCGGGATGCCCGGGATCCGGGCGAGAAGGGCAGGGCCGCTGAATTCGCCGCGGACGGCGTGGACGAGCCGCTGACAAGTGGTGCGGTCGACGCCGAGCTCGCGGCTGAGCCCGCTGGCGGAGCGGCAGGCGTGGGGGAGGGCCCCGAGCCAGGCGTGCCAGGCCGTGTAGATCCCCCCCGCAACCCGGATGGCTCGCTCGGTTTCCTGGGTGTTCAGGGGCTCGATGGAGGGCATCTCCCGACCATAGCCGAGGGACGCGGATCGCACGTCGAGCGGGGGGTTGAAAATGGCGCTTGCAGGCATCACTCGTTTATGATACTGTTCTGAACAGTTCAGAACAAGATGCCCGGCGGGTTGCCCGGCGACTGGAACTCTTTGCAAGGAGAAGAGATATGCATCGGATCGCGTCTGCTGCGTTGTTCGCCTGTGTGGCCGCCGGGGCTCAGGGCCAGGTCGTGGCGTTCACGGATTTCAGCACGGGAACGGACGGCTGGTTCGCCAACGCGGGCGGGGGGCTCACGCACAACCCCAGCACCGGCAACACGTACCTCCGGATCCCGGGGACGATCGATACGTTCTGGTTTGAGTTCTGGAACGACTCCAGCCGCGACTGGACGGGGGACTACACGTCCAAGGGCGACGACCTCCTGGAATTCAGCCTGGACTTCCACGTGAACCGGATTGTGTCGCCCGGCGGCGCGGTGGTGGGCGATCGCGCCGTGATCCTGGAGTTCCGCAGCTTCCACTTCGACCACGACTTCTATCACTACGCGTCGGTGTACGTGGAGATGGGGCGCGTGACCGGGTACGCGATGGACTGGACCACCTTCAGCGTGACCTTCGACCCGAACGCGACGGAGCTCCCGGCGGGCTGGGGCGCGTACGGCAACGAGGACGACCAGGGCAACTGGATCATGCCGGACGGCGCGACGTTCGCGGACATGCTCTCGAACGTGGGCGAGGTGGTGATCCACAGCGCCGAGTACGGGATGTACTACCCGTTCGCGTTCTACGACGTCGCGATCGACAACCTGACGCTGACGGTCGTGCCCGCGCCGGCCTCGGCGGCGCTGCTGGGGCTCGGGGCGCTGGCCGTGGGTCGCCGCCGGCGCTGAGCCGAACAGGCAGCTTGATTTCGCTCTCTGAGACAAACCGGCCCGGCGCGTTGTTGCACACAGCGCGCCGGGTCGGTTGCATTGATCTTTTGGCACCGCTTCGTAGGGTGCGTGTTGATCCGGTGTGCGCACAAAAAACGCCGGACGGTGTTGCCGCCCGGCGTCAGAGGAGTATGAGCTTTTGGGCCGTGGGTTTATCGCCCGTCGGCTGGCTCACTCGGTGCGCGCGGGGATCGCGCGGCGGCGTTCCTCGGCGTGCTCGATCATCGTCTTTTCCAGCTTCGCGACGAACGCCGGGATGTCCTCCGGCACGCGCGAGGTGATCAGGTTGCCATCCCGCACGACTTCCTCGTCGGTGTACTCCGCGCCGGCTTCCTTGATCTCGTCGCTGATCGACTCGATGCAGGTCGCTTCGAGCCCGTCCAGCACGTCGGCCCTCGCGAGAATCTGCGGCCCGTGGCAGATCGCGGCGACCGGGCGACCGGTCTCGAAGAACGCCTTCGCAAACTCGACGACCTCCGACTCCTCGCGCAGGTCGCTCGGCGCCCGCCCGCCCGGGAGCACCAGCGCGTCGAAGTGCTCCGGGCGCACGTCGCGCACGCTCTGCTCGATCCGCACCTCGATGTCGCTGTTGTACGCGGAGACGAGCCCGGGCTCGAGGCCGATGACCGTGACCGTCGCCCCGCGGTTCTGCAGGTAGGCCATCGGCATCAGCGTCTCGCCGTCGTGCAGGCCCTCGCCGGTGAGGATTGCGACGCGCATCCCGCGGAGCGTCGCTTCGCGGTCCTGGGCGTGCCTCGCGTCACGGTGCTGATCTCGGTGCATCTGGTGCTCCATCTGCCGGTCGGTCTGGCGTGTGGGGGTGTGTTGTTGGCGGAGGGTCTGCTGGGCCGTCGCGAGGCCCGCGCTCAGGACGAGCGCGCCGGCGAGACAGGCGATGGCGGTGGGGCGATGCATCGGATGCTCCTTTCCAAGCCGCGGCTTCGTCCCGGCTCGGCGCGATCGACCGCGCCCAGCGAGACCGGTGCCGCTGTTGAAACGATGAAAATGTCGACGGTCACTCGCCCATACAGACTCATCCGAGCGGCGAACTATTCACGCCAATCGGGAGAACGGGGCGAGATCGCGGGAGATGGGGGCGGGATCGCGGTGAGTTGGGCCGGTCGTGGTCACCTGCCCGGCAAGCGAAAACTTCATCGGCACCCGTTCGGGCAGAGCCGACCAGTGGGCGATGAGGATCGCGTAGATCGCCAGCAGCCCGGCGAGGGCGACGAGCTCGAGCGCCCAGTCGGGGGCGGTGTAGCGGGGGCGGGAGGTCAATGTCAGGGCTGAAGAAAGATGCGGCATATTTATTATATTGCCCGAGCTAGTTTTTAGACGACAGTCGATGGAAACATCGACAAATCGTACAGATTTCCGCTTTCATAATCGACAGAAGAAGACATACTAGGTATCAATATAAATAGCATATATCATTATCGAGATTCTTTAAGTCTACAATACTCTTTGAGGCCTGGATGGACACGAAACTGCGTCGCGCCTGCATCCCATCTGCTACCAGACCGCAGATACCGATAGATCCACTCACTCCCTCCGTATCCACTTCTCGATTGATATGCGATCACATTGAATCGAAACAGCATCTCAAGGGCCTCGCTGGGCGGCGGTGATCCGGATTGCGTTCTCGATAAATAGTTAGATTCAAATTCGGATTTCGCAAAGACTAAAGACTGAATCGAGGAGAATGTATCAATTGCCTCGTTCCACAAAGCCCAATGGGGGATAATTTCGTCATCGAGTTCATTTTTTAAATAATTGGAGTATCCGTTTCTGGCTTCAATTATATCCTTATTCGTAAACCTTCCATTTCGATCACTTCTAGCATTATGTATGGCGAGTGCTTCATTGCAGAACTTGATACAATCCCGTGGCCGAAGATATGTTCTGGAAATTATATGCCGCCACTTATGCTGGGAACCTCGCATTAGCTGGCCATCTTCGAGGTTAGCCCATTCGATTTTTTCTACACCTAATTTTTTGGCAGCCCTCAATTCTATGAGTTTACAAAGATCATGTTCATTCCACTCTATGTTAATTGAGGATGATTCGGAAATTTTGTTTTTATCCGAAAAGGATAGCTGTTCCCAAAGATCAGATCGTAGATATATTTTTGGTGAAATTATTGTCGGACAACTAGAGCAGTGGTTGCGTATTTTTCTCGCCGCAAGAATAAGACCAATCAGCATGCTCGATCGTTGTTCGTCAACGCGGTCGAGCCCTTGATCGAGTTCGTCTAAGTGGACGAGTATTTTGTCTCTACCGAGCTGTGCTTTCGACAAATCAATTACAATATCTAAAATTTTTCTACTTAATGCTTGAAGTTCCATCCCTAGGCGATCACTACCTTTTGATCCTAGAGTTATGGATCCTATTTTACAGCCCGCAATCGTAGGTTCTAGCGTTCCTGAAAGTGAGATACTATTACGCATAAGGATATTGACCGAGTCTGGATCTGTTGTTCCATAATTTGCTTTAAGAAATTTTGCTAATACAGGCGCGCCTTGCTGTCTTTTATCGGATAAATTATTATAAACTATTTTTGCAATTTCGACGGCCAGAAAAAATTCCCATGATGCCAGATGCGATTCAGATTCTGACGCGCCAAGGTCACGCAATTTTGCATGTGAATTCCATGGATAGCTTTTAAATGAAATTGCGCTAGACAGAGCAGTGCTTTCATCGGATTCGACAAAATATCTTACCAATGCTGTCTTTCCAGATCCTTTTCGTCCAAGAACTAACAAATTTTTTCTATCTATAATTTTTTCGGTAATTGTAGTGGTTAAAAAGTAGTCAAGTACGGGCTCGTCTTCTGCAGCCACTTCGCCGAAAGAGTTAATTCGTAATAAGCTATGCTTTGATTCGTGCTTCGTATTGGACATTACAGGTTCCCCCGCCGCTCCTGCTCCTTCTCCAGTGCCTCAAACAGCGCCTTGAAG
>JBJHBZ010000052.1:0-11426 GCA_050485765.1 Phycisphaerales bacterium
CCACCTACACCCGCACCGGCTCGAACGAAATCGGGCCCTCGGGGGTGTTGCGCGCGAAGTAGGCCTCGATCTTCTCCAAGCCGGTGACCCGGTAGATGAACGAGGCCGCCCGCACCAGGTCGGCCCGCTGCACCAGCTCGAGGCGGGGCTCTTTCAGCTCCAGCCGGTGCGTGTAGTACGCGCACCCCTGGTGCGCGATCAGCACCACACGCTCCAGCTCGTGCGCGTCGATCAGGAACTTCAGCTCCGACGCGACGCTCCGCTCCTCGATCTCAGCCTGCGGGTGCGACGCGAGGCACCCCGGCCCGCCGGGAAGGCAGAGCCGGTCGTAGCGCGGGAGGTTCAGGCCGTTCTGGAGAAAGTCGTCGAAGTGCTCCCCGAGGCGACCGTCCGAGCAATAGATCGCGGCGGCGTGGATACGCGAAGCTTCGTAATGCAGGCGGCTCTGGAATGCCATCGTGGTCGCTCCAAACTCTCGCGGGCGGCCTCATGCACGCCGGGGGCAATGTACCGCCACCAGCCGACGCACGCCCCCAGGCCCGCTTGACACAGCGATTTTGTTTGGTTATTTTACGGATATGCACCCCGACCCGGGCAACCTGCGCTGGCTGTTCGTGGACATGGACAGCTTCTTCGCCTCGGCCGAACAGCACCTCCGCCCGGAGCTCCGCGGGCGACCCGTCGGCGTCGCACCGGTCGCGACCGAGCACACGTGCATCATCGCCGCGAGCCGCGACGCGAAAAGCACCGGCGTCAAAGTCGGCACGCCCGTCCGCGAGGCCCGACGCCTCTGCCCGGGGATCCAGATCGTCAAGGCCCGCCCGGCGGTGTACGTCCTGCTGCACGAGGACATCCTGAAAGCCGTCGAAACGTGCGCGCCCGTTCACAAGGTCTACTCGATCGACGAGTGGTCGATCCGGCTCGCGCCCAACGAGCGCACGCGCGAGGGCGCGATAGCGCTGGGGGCGAAGATCCAGCGCACGCTGCGCGAGACGTTCAGCCCGTGCCTCTCGGGCTCGATCGGCATCGCGCCGACGCGACTGCTCGCGAAGATCGCCAGCGACCTGGAGAAGCCGAGCGGCCTGGTCGCGCTCGACACCAGCGACCTCCCCCACCGCTTGTCGCACCTGAAGCTCGCCGACCTGCCGGGGATCGCGCACGGCATGACGCCGCGATTGGAACGCGCGGGCGTGCGCACGATCGAGGACCTCTGGCGCCTGACCGAGCAGGGAAGCCGGGCGGCCTGGGGCTCGGTGCAAGGGCAGCACTGGTGGCTCGGCTTTCACGGGCACGACGTCCCCGAGCCGCGGACGACGCGGAAGTCGATCGGGCACGGGCACGTGCTCCCGCCGGAGCACCGGTGCGACGCCGGGGCGCACGGCATTCTCGTCCGCCTCATCACCAAGGGCGCGTGGCGACTGCGCCATCACAACTACTTCGCGCACAGGCTGCACGTCTCGATCTCCGGGCGCGACACCCCCGGCTGGCACGCCCAGGCCCCGCTCGAGAGCGAGCAGGACACGATCCCGATCCTGCAGGCGTTCGAATCGCTCTGGCGTACACGCCCATGGGCGCGCCATGCGCGCGCGACGCGGGACGCCGCATGCGACGACGCGCGGTTTCTGAAGGTGTCGATGACGCTGACGGGCCTGACGCCGGGCGAGAGCACGACGCGCCCGCTCTTCGCCGAGCCAGCGGCCCGTCGGCATCGCCTTGCCGAGACGATCGACCGCATCAACGCCCGCATAGGCCAGCACGCCGTCTACACCGGCGCGACGCACGACTTTCGGCACGAACTGGAAGAAAAAATCGCCTTCGGGCGCGTGCCGCGGGACGCGATGCGTATGGCGGGGCAGGCGGTATGATGCGTGGATTGCTGGCCGAGCATCACGTCAAGGGATACCAGGGAGGACACGCGCATAAAACTCGCCGAAGCCCTTCTCCTCCGCGCTGACCTGCAGAAGAAACTTGCTTCGCTGCGCGATCGCATCAAGCAGAACGTCACCGCTCAGGAGGGCGAGAAGCCGACCGAGGATCCGGTCGCGTTGCTCGAAGAAGCTATCGCAAGCGTCGCGCGTTTCAGATCGCTGGTTTTTGCGATCAACCGCGCGAACCTGAGCGGCAAGACCCGTACCGGCCGGACGCTGACCGAAGCCCTGGCCGACCGGGATTCGCTTGAGTTGCACCACGGCATCGTTAACGCCGCCGCCTCAGCCGCCCTTGAGCCGCAGCAGCGCTACAGCAATTCGGAGATCCGCTGGGTGAAGGCTGTAGACGTCGCAAGCCTGCGGAAAGACATCGAATCGCTCGCAAAATCCATGCGCGAAGTCAACGCCGAGATTCAGGAGGCGAACTGGCAAATCGAGATCGACGACATCTAGATCGACGGACGGACGGCGCCGGGCCGGGGGCGAACGCGTCCCGGCGACCACAGGGTAACGGTCGCAGGTCGGATCGTGGGCGATCCGGAGGGTTCAACTCCCTCACAGCACAATGCAAGCCCAGCACATCCCACCTCGCATCCCGCATCTCGCACGCGGCACCACCATACGCGTTGACCCGCCCGCGCCGCCGTCCGCTTGGTCATCATCTATACGCTCGACTGGAGCAGTGGCGAGTTCACGTGCTACCGCGGACGCACTACATCATCCTGCTTATCCATCCCCTGATCCGAGCCATCCGCGCAACCATGAAACCACCCAAAAAAGATCTTGGATGCGGCCCGAATGGGGGTGCGTCGGCGTGCTTGGAGGCATCTTGGCGCGTCAGGTTCAGGAATACGCCGCAGGACGGATGATCACACGCGGCTTCGGCGTTTCGTCCACCGTGCCGCCACAGGCCAGGGAGGATGCCGATGCCGCCAATCCCGCGCGTGAAAAACATCGAGAGCACGCTCTCATTCATCAGCGACCCGTACGGCTTTGTCACAAAGCAGTGCCGCATCGCCGGAACGGACGTCTTCGAAGCCCGGCTTATGCTCCGGTGGACGCTCTTCATGAGCGGCCCGGAAGCCGCCAAGATCTTTTACGACCCCGAGCTGCTCACCCGGCGTGACGCCGCCCCGGGACGCATCGCGAAAACGCTCTTCGGCCAAGGCGGCGTGCAGAGCCTCGACGGCGAGAAGCACATCCGCCGCAAAGACATGTTCATGTCCGTCCTGACCGACGAGCACGCCCGGCATGTCTGCGACGAGTTCGCCCAAGCGTGGGAGGCCCAACTCCCCCGCTGGCGCCAAGCCGATCACATCGTGCTCTACCGCGAGATGCACGAGGTGCTCACCCGCGCCGCGTGCGCCTGGGCCGGGGTGCCGCTCCCGGAAGAAGACGTCGCGCAGCGCACGCGAGAGCTGACGGCGATGTTCGACCACGCCGGCGACATCGGGCCCGCGCACTGGTGGGCCCGCCTCGCGCGCAAGCGCGGCGAGCGATGGGCCGCCGGCATCATCGAAGACGTGCGGAGCGGCCGCCTCCAGCCCGCGCCCGACAGCCCGCTGGCGACCATCGCCGCGCACCACGACGACCAAGGGCAACCGCTCGACCCGCGCATCGCCGCGGTCGAGGTTCTCAACCTGCTCCGCCCCACCGTCGCGGTCTCGGTCTACATCGCCTTCGCCGCCCACGCCCTGCACAAGCACCCCGAGTGGCGTGAGCGCGTCGCCGACCCGAACGACGCGGAACTGTTCGCCCAGGAAATCCGGCGCTTCTACCCCTTTTTCCCCAGCGTGATCGCACGCGTCCGACGCGACTTCGAATGGCAAGACTACCACTTCCCCCACGGACGCCTGGTCGTCTTCGACCTCCACGGCACCAACCACGACCCACGCACATGGGACGACCCCGACCGCTTCCAACCCGAGCGATTCCAAACCTGGAACCGATGCCCGTACAACTTCGTCCCCCAAGGCGGCGGGTCGCACCACACCCACCACCGCTGCCCCGGCGAGCGCCTCACTATCGAACTGATCAAAACCGCCCTCCGACAGCTCACCACACGCATCGCCTACGACCTGCCCGACCAGGACCTGGAGATCGACCGCGGGCGCCTCCCTGCCCTGCCCAAAAGCGGCATCGTCCTCACCAACATCCGTCCCACCCCCGACGCCCCCCCTCCACCCGCCGCCGCTTCGCACCGCACCTCACCGGGACGCACAGACCACGCCCGCTCCGCCTCCAACCGGTGATCCATCTGCCGCCCACTTCTGCAATATCCTATCAAACACTTGACAAATCCGCAAGAAGATCGTATCCTGTACGGCATGCCCGACGACGATTTCGCCTATCGCGACGCGATCCCCGGCGGGCTCGCCCATCGGCGGGGGGCCGGGCTGAATCCGGGGAATCGGTTTGAAGCCGTCCGCCTGCATGTGCTTGGGGAGGAACTGGACCGCCAGTGGGTCGAGCGGGAGGAGGGCGGCGGGCGGGTGCGCCGGGTAGAGCGCCAGGTGTTCCGGGATCAGACCCGGACGATCATCAACCGCGTCGCCCGGACGTCGGACGTGCCGTTCGATTGGACGGTCAATCCGTACCGCGGGTGCGAGCACGGATGCGTGTACTGCTTTGCGCGTCCGTACCACGAGTACCTCGGCTTCAGCATGGGGCTGGATTTTGAGACCAAGCTGATCGCCAAGCCGGACGCGCCGGAGCTGTTGCGGAAGGAGCTCGCCTCCCCGCGTTGGAAGCCCGAGCCGATCGTGATGTCGGCGATCACGGACATCTACCAGCCGCTGGAGCACGAGCTTCGGCTCGCGCGCCGGTGCCTGGAAGTCATGGCCGAGTGCGCGCAGCCCGTCTCGACGATGACCAAGAGCGCGATGGTGCTGCGGGATATCGACTTATGGTCGAAGCTGGGCGCGTTGAACGCGGGCCGGGTGACGGTGACGCTGGTGACGCTGGACGCGGAGCTGGCGCGGTCGCTGGAGCCGCGGGCCTCGGCGCCGTCGGCGCGGCTGCGCGCGATCCGCGAGCTGTCGGCGGCCGGGGTGCCGGTGACGGTCAACATCGCGCCGATCATCCCGGGGTTGACCGAGGCGGAGCTGCCGAGCCTGCTCCGGGCGGCCGCCGAGGCCGGGGCCCGCCGGGCGTCGTGGGTCCTGCTCCGCCTGCCCTACCAGCTCAAGGACCTGTTCCTGGACTGGCTCCAGCGCGAGGTCCACCCGGAGCGGGCGAAGAAGGTCGAGTCGTTCCTCCGCCAAGCCAGCGGCGGCAAGCTCTACGACGCCGCCGGGGCGCGGCACCGGGGTCGGGGCCCGCTGGCCGAGCAGATCGCGCGGACGTTCGACGTCTTCACAAGGCGGTACGGCCTGAACCGGGACGTGAGGCCGCTGACGGGGAAGTGGTTTCGGCGGCCGGAGGGGGGTGGGCAGATGGGGTTGTTTTGAGAATCAATCGTCCTCGGGCTCATCCAGCACCCACGGCACATCGCTAATTTGCACACTGATGCTCGCGCGTCTTCCCGACCCATCGAACTCCGGGCAAGGCGTGCCCCACGAGCCGCACTCCACCCGCACCCCCTCGATATCCAACCAAAATCCAACATCCAACGCAACGCCATGCCGAGTAATAAACGCCCATTCTATTTCAACTGACCTGCCTTTTCCTTTGTATTTTTCATAATGCAACATTTCAGTCATATTTTGTGGATCAATTCCCATATCACTTAACAGATTACAAACACGATCCGGAACAATTCCTGATTGTGCTTGAATGTTTCTGCAATTTCCACACTCACACCCACCATCGTATCGCGAGTACGCCAGTTGTGTCGATTCGATATCACATATATCAATAAAATCATCTGCACTATTTGCCTTGCGCGGCCCGTGCGGCATCTCTGCGGCATCATTCAATGATTCCACAGCCATGCTGCTGTTCGTACTGGGAGCAATACTACCCTTGGAATCGGCATTGCGAAGCGCCCCGATCCACCCCGAGACTCCCGGAGCGATGAATACCAGACGCTCATCTGACGACTGACCAATTCGCGCATTTATGGCGCCGGTATCGTCAATATTTAAAATCCAATCGCTACAGTCATGTGAATCATGGCAAATTGCACTATAGTTATTAGTGTCAAATTGATTTAGATTTGAAATTTGATTAAATGTTAAATTGTTATTTATGATAATTTTGGATTTTCGCCCGCACCCCATGCCTGGATCGCATGGTCCACAGCGGGAAAGCCTCGACATACGGCACACTTGACCGTCCGATTTTTCCAAATACACTGTACACAAAAAGGGATCGCCCCATTCGCTCCATTCATGAGGCTGGGGCTCGGGCAGGCCGCCTGTTTCACCAAATTCAACAGTAATCAAGGCTGATTTGATATCTCGCTTATCGACACCATGGCTCGCGAGCATTGCCTCGAAAAGCTTACCGCACTCCTGATGCATTGCCACTGCCGCATCGAGGGGCAAATCGTCAAGGTGAATAAGATTTATGTCGATACGTGCTATCTGTTTTTGATCAGCCTGAAAGCGAAGAATTCCAAATCCCCAGTATCCGCCAATATCATTATTTCGGCTCAGAAATGACCCGAGCATGTTGTGAGCAATACTTTTAAGTAATTTTTTTCGAGGCACGACGAAGCACTCCCCGATTCGCGACACTCTTAATTTAAGGCGATAGAGAAACGTAAGAAATATGCAATCGCTCTAGTCCAGCGACGATCCACCAATTCACACCCCATCCGGAATCTTCGCTTCCACCAGATCCGCCAGTTGCCCCAGCGACTCCTGCCAGCCCATGTAGCACATTTCCAGCTGGATCATCTCCGGCACGTTGGCTTGTTCGAGGTGGAGTTCGGTGCCGCCGAGGACGGGGCGGAGGGTGACGGTGATGCGCATCTCGCCGGGGAGGCTGGGGTCGTCGAAGCGGTCGGTGTATTGGAGTCGCTGGTTGGGGACGAGCTCTTCGTAGGTGCCGCGGAACGAGTGGGCGTGCCCTGTGGTGAAGTTGGTGAAGGACATGTGGTACCCGCCGCCGACGCGGGGGTCGATCTGGTGGACCTCGCCGGTGAAGCCGTGCGGCGGGAACCACTTGACCATCGCCGCAGCGTCGATGAACGCGCGATAGACCCGCTCCGGCGGCGCCCGAAGCACGCGGTGCAGGCGGACGGTGCGGTCGGCTTGGCCAGCAGCGGGCTCGGGCATGGCGGGGCTCCCTTCGAGACGAGGAGGGCGGGCCCGGGCACAGTACAGCGCCTGAACATGGGGTGCAAGAGGGCCGCGGGGCATCCGTGGGCGCGGGCGGGGGGGTGCAAGCCGGACACACAGGGCGGCACGAGCGATGGAGTGACGGGCCAGAGGCCCATCCCACCGAGGGGTGGGAGGGGGATCGCCCCGATCTCGCCCCGAGCCCATCACGGGGCATTGACAAATAAAATTGTCAATGGTACGGTGCGGGCATGTTGGCCGTGCGTGTCATCGAAGATCCGGCGGCGGCGACGGCCGCCCTCGACCCCATCCGCGGGCGGCTGCTCTCGGAGCTGCGCGAGCCGGCGTCGGCCGCCACGCTCGCCGGGCGCGTCGGGCTCCCGAGACAGAAGGTCAACTACCACCTCCGCGCGCTCGAAACCCACGGGCTCGTCCGCGTCGAGAGCGAAAAACGATGGGGCGGGCTGACCGAGCGACGCCTCATCGCGACGGCGTCGGCGTACGTCGTCTCGCCGAGCGCGCTCGGGGCGGCTGCGATCGATCCGCGGCTCACCGAGAAGGTCCTTTCCGATAGCGATCGACAGAAGGATCGGTTGTCGGCGAGTTATCTCGTCGCGCTCGCGGCTCGCGCGGTGCGCGAGATCGGCGACATGCTCCGGCGTGCGCACGAGGCTGGGAAGCACCTCGCGACGCTCGGCATCGACACCGAGATCCGTTTCCGCTCCGCGAAGGAGCGGGCCGCGTTTACGCAGGAGCTGACCGAGGCGATCACGCATTTAGTCGCGAAATACCACGACGAAACCACGCCGGGCGGGCGTCCGCACCGGCTTGTCATCATGGCCCATCCGGTGCCGAAGACGCCGGCGAGCCCCGACCCCGACGAAGGAGGGAACGAGGATGCCCATCAAGAAAGATAAGAACGGCCAGCGCTCCGTCGAGGCCCACGTCCTCGTGCCCGGCACGCCGGATGAAGTCTGGAACGCGATCGCGACGGGCGAGGGGATCTCGTCGTGGTTCATGCCGAGCAAGGTGGACGGGCGCGAGGGCGGCGAGGCGGTCACGAGCTACGGGCCGGGGATGGACACGGTCGCGAAGATCACGTCGTGGCACCCGCCGCACTCGTACATCGCCGAGAGCGAGGACGACAGCGGCAACGGGCCGAGCAAGGTCGCGACGGAGTGGATCGTCGAGGCCCGCGACGCCGGGACGTGCCTCGTCCGCGTCGTCCACCGCTGGTTCGCCAGCACCGACGACTGGGACGGACAGTTCGAGGGTCACGCCTACGGCTGGGCGACCTCGTTCTTCCGCATGCTCCGCCTGTATCTGGCGCACTTCTCGGGGCAGGCGTGCTCGTCGTTCCAGCTCGCGGCGATGAGCCAGGCGAGCGGCCCGGAGACGTGGCGCGCGCTCAAGAGTGCCGTGCAGATCGAGGGCGACCGCGTCCGCTCGGCTTCGGACGCGCCGGAGCTCGTCGGCATCGCTGAAGACCTCGAAGTCACCGACCCGGAACTCCTCCGCGTCCGCGAGACGGCCCCGCACATCGCGGCCGCCTTCGAAGGCATGGACGGCGAAAGCCCCGAACTGCTCATCCGCCTCGAACGCCCGGCCCCGGGCTTCGCACACCTGTTCATCGTCCCCATGGGCGGCCCCACCATGGTCGCCGCCGGCTTCCGGCTGTTTGGGGAGGCAGGAAAGAAAGCCGCGACGGAGACGGAGCGGGCGTGGCAGGCTTGGTTGGAGACGCGGTTTCCGGCGGAGGGGTGAGCGATGCAACGCGACGCAAGGGCAGGCCGGGGCTTACTTCAGCCGCTCCAGCTTGCCCTTGCGCTTCACGATGTTCTTGTAATCCCACTGGATCTCGCTCGACTTGGCGAGCCATCGCTTGAGGTCGCCCGTGTCGACCTGGTCCTTCGCTGTGTACCGCGCCTCGGCGGCCTTGAAACTGCCCTCGGGCGCCAGCCCGGGCTCCTCGAACGATTGCCCGCTCCAGAAGAGCAGGCGGACACAGTTTTTCAGCTTGCTGTAGCCGACGATCGGGTTGCCGTCGAGAAACCAGACGGGATGCCGGTGCCAGATCTTGCACTCGGCACCGGCGAGGTGACGATCGATCGTCTTCGCGAGCGCGTCGCAGATCGCTTTGTCGTCGGGGGACTGGGCGGCGTTGTACGCGAGGATGTCCGCATGAATCGGCACGGGCCTGCTCCGTTCGGAAGTCTTGTGGAGGGTGCTCGGCGAGCTCACACCCACTTTAGAGTTCGTCGGCCTCGGGGCAACTCAGGCTCTTGCTGTACATCCCGGAGCGATCGAAGCAGCACGCACGGCGTTTGCCTTTGGCGAGCATGTCGCACGCCGTCGCGATCCGCGTGACGCGCGTCTCGGCCCGCTTGCCGGAGGTCATCCAGTGGATCCAATCCCGGCGTGCCGCGGGCGTGATGTCCGACCACACGTCGCGCGCCTTGGGCGGGGCCGCTTGGAGTGCTTTGCGAAAATCCGGCGGCACATCCGGCTCCGGCTCATCGCCCGCCGCGACCGGCGAGATCTCCAGCGTCACAACATCCCCCACCGCCACGCCGGCCGCCTTGCGGAGCTTCGCATCCACCTTCATCCAATGCCCGCCCTGCCCGTCCGGGGCGAGCGTGGCTTGGAAGGCGACGCCGCTGAACGTGCCCTTGACCGACACCATGCCCCGCGAGGGGAGCTTCTTGCTGGCGGCGGCGGGGAGTTTGAGGAAGGTCCATGTCGCGGGCTTGGTGCCGGCGGTGGGCTTGGGGCGGAGAAGGGTTGCTTTGAAGTGAGTTGGGCGCATGGCGTCGAGTTTATGCAGGCCAAACAAGTATACAATTCATGACTTCATTTAAAGGTAAACGTGGCAAAAGAGCAAATAATGATAGGCCATGGGGTTAACTTGTTCTCGCTAATATTTCTTGAGTCGATCGCGAAAGTTCTCCCACCGGTATTCGAGTGCGGCTTGATCGAGATCATGTCCATTAGCACCCAGTCTCTCCTGATCGAAGCTGTAAGCCCGAGCAACACGGGGATGTAGATGGATTGTTAAATCCTGGGGCTTGATACCGAGTAAGTCCAAGTCGAACAGTGTGTGCAGATCGGCACGAAGCAGGAGACCATTGCTGGGTGCGTTGTCGGCCTCCGTTCGATAAGGTCGGATGTGTGCTGCCTCAAGCACGTCAAGTATGGGGCATCCGCTAATTTGACACTGATCCCCATACCGTTCGCGTAACGTGTTTCTAAACGCTGACTGACCGCGTCGTGCGCGAATAGCTCGCATAACAAACTCGGCAGACTGATCTTGATCTTCGTCATCGACGATGTTGCCATCTTCGGGACTCGGATACGCGTCTTCCTGCGGCAATACCTCCGAGTTGCGAGACCGATCCTCCAATATCCGGTTAGAATTTTGATTGGGAGCTGCAGTGTTTCGAAAATCCCCCAGAATGCGCACGTTTGAGTTTGCGCGGAGATATTCTGTTAGAAACGCATCGAATTCGACCCGCCACTCGGGCGCGAATACGTCCCACCGCCCGCGCCTAGAAGAATCTCCGTCTGCTACCCAACCTCCAGGTGGATCCGGATGGTTCCATCCTTCAATGATTACGAGACTTGGATGGGGTCCCTGGATCGCCTCACGGCGCTTTCGGGCACCGCGTGGAATGTACTCAACGTAGAGAGTTGCACTCTCGTACTGTTGGGTGTGGACCTGTCCCGCTCGAAACGAACTTACTTCTAGTCGCTGGGCGTTTCCAGGCCAGCCCTGCATGAGTTGACTGGGCATCCAATAGAACGTAGCTCGTTCTGATTCGACGACTCTAGCTACCACATCAGACCATGTGACGAAGCCGTTCGGACTTTCCATGCCTCGCGCCTCAAAAGCGCTGTAAAATCGTAAAATCGGGGTGAGAGGATTCGAACCTCCGACCTTCTGACCCCCAGTCAGACGCGCTAACCAAGCTGCGCTACACCCCGTAGCCCGGAAGGGTAGGCCGGCTCCGGGCCCTTGGCGAGGGGGGGTGGGGTCAGGCACCGGGAGCCAGGGACCGGGCACCGGGGGGAGGGGCGAGAGGGGGAGAGGGGGGAGCACGGATTGGATCGGAATCCAAGCCGTGGCACCGGAGGAGGGGGAGGCGGAGGGCCGGACGAGCCGCGACCGTGAGGGAGCGGTCCCGACGGCAGGGCGTGGGACCCGGCCGGGTGGAACCCCCCGCGCGCCCACGCCGCGCCGTCGGCGCCCGGGCGGGGCAACCCCACCCGCACCGGG
>JBJHBZ010000053.1:0-8906 GCA_050485765.1 Phycisphaerales bacterium
CTGCGCCGTCGCGGCAGAGGCGTACGCCCGCCTCTGCCAACCGATTCATCTTTCCCGGTTCGACCGCCCGGGGCGCGTGCCCCGAAAACCCGGCCGACCAGATGCCCCGTCACGATGACGGGACGCGATCCTGCACGCCCAGGCGTCTTCACGCGTTCAGGTGGCGGCGTCGTGCGCCCCGGACGCATCCCGGGGCGGGGCACGGCAGGACGCACGCCCACCGACCCGAACGCCAAGCTCCCGAACCCGTGACCGGCGGCCCGCATCGCCAGTAATCAGCCCTCCCAAGCCGATCCTGACCGGGCACGCCCGCCTGAAGCGGGGCACGCACGCGGGCGAATCCTTCGCCGATCACGCACGAAACCCAAGACAAGCCGCTGGCGGGACTCGAACCCGCGACCTCACCCTTACCAAGGGTGCGCTCTACCACTGAGCTACAGCGGCCGACACCGACCCCGACGGGCGCACCGGAAGCCGATGCGCGGGGTCGCGAGCGTCCATGGTAGGCCACACCACCCGCCGGTCAACGCCCCCCGCCCGCCCCTTTCCGTCGATGCCGCCCCCGGACCTCGCCCGCACTCACCCCGCACCCGCCGCCAGGCCGAAACCGGACACCCGCCCGGGGCGTATCCCCTCTCGCCGGACCAGACCGGGGTGCTTGGGGTTCTCAAGGGGACGCTCGTCCCGCCAGTGGCTCCCCCAAGCTCAATAACGACCTGTATGTGTTTGGTTTTTGATAGATACAACACCTTTCTTCGGATGATTATGCGGCTTTGGCGGCTTGTGTAAGCCCTGTTTGGGTGATTGGGGCTTGCAATTCAAGCCGGTTCGCGTCAAGGTATGTGCAGAGGGTGATGGGGTCTCGGAGTCTGTTGTGCCCGTGCTGTGCCGGGTGGCTTTGAGTCTGTGGGATGGGCAGGCAGGCGGCCGCTTCGGTCGCGGGGTTCATGCGGGCACTTTTCAGAAATAAACGAGGTCAAGATGCGACGTGATCGAGCGTTTGGTATGACGGCTGGCGTGCTCTGCGGCGTGGCGGGGCTGGTGATCGGACTCGGCGCGAGCGCCGCGACCGCGGGTGGCGTGGTCGGCGATGCGTTCGACGGCACCCCGGTCCAGACCGGGTATGTCGCCGAGTTTTTCCTGATCGATGACCCGTTCGGCGCGACGAGCCCCGCGTGGCGCGTCAACAACGATCAGGTCGAGAAGGACGGGTTCATCCCCGCGCCGACGCCGGGCTACGTGCTGCACAACGCGGTGATCGTGCGTCAGGCGGAGGGCGTGGTGGGCGCGGCGGCTTGGGCCGGGGCGCACCAGGCCGAGGCGTTGGATTTCGCCCCCGGGTTCTACCTGGTCCGCACGGCGCACGTGCAGGAAGCGATCGAGCTCGCGTCGGCGCTGCAGGGGGCCGAGGGCGTCGCCGAGGCGTACATCGACCTGGAGCGCCCGCGCACGCTGCGCACGCTCCCGACGGATCCGAGCTTCAACCAGCAGTGGCACCTGCGGAACCTGCAGAACCCGATCGCGAGCGCGAACCTGCCGGGTGCGTGGGCGCAGGGGTACACCGGTCAGGGCGTGACGGTCGGGATCCTCGAGGGCGGGTGGCAGTATTCGCACCCGGACCTGGCGGCGAACTACGTCGCGGCCGCGACGCAGGTCGGTTCCCCGACCAGCCATGCCACCGCGTGCGCCGGCATCGCGGCGGCGGTGGGCAACAACGGGCTCGGGGGCGTGGGTGCGGCGTTCAACGCGGGCGTGAGCGGGCAGCTCTACGGCTCCGCCAGCCAGACCGCCAGCGCCCTCAACTTCCGCAACGACCTCAACGACATCAAGAGCAACTCGTGGGGCCCGTCGGACAACGGACGCCTCCACACGATCAGCAGCGTCGAGTACGCCGCCCTGGCGAACTCGATCAACGGTCGCGGCGGGCTGGGCACGATCATCGCGTGGGCCGCGGGCAACGGCGGGACCAACGACCGGGTCGAGTACGACCCGTGGGCCGCGAGCCGTTTCTCGCTGGCGATCGGCGCGGTGGGCGATCAGGACACCCGCGCGTGGTACAACGAGCTCGGCTCGAGCATGCTCGTCGTGACCCACTCCTCCGGCAACAACCGCGGGACGTGGACCACCACGACCGGGAGCAGCTACACGAGCAACTTCGGCGGCACCAGCAGCGCCAGCCCGCTCGCCGCCGGCGTTGTGGCGCTCATGCTCGAGGCGAACCCGGGCCTGAGCTGGCGCGACGTGCAGCACGTGCTCATCGAGAGCGCCCGCAAGGTGCAGCCCTCCAACAACCAGTGGACGACCAACGCCGCCGGGTACGACATCAACTACAACTACGGCTTCGGCGCGATCGACGCCGAGGCGGCCGTCGCGCTCGCGGCGCAGTGGGTCAACGTCGGCGAAGAGGTCGAAGTCCTCAGCGGGTGGCAGACCTACAACGTGCAGGTGCCCGACAACAACCAGGTCGGCGTCTCGCGCGAGATCGAGATCCAGGACAACATCCGCATCGAGTCGGTCGAGCTCATCGTCAACATCCAGACCACCTACGTCGGCGACCTCCAGATCGACATCACCAGCCCCCAGGGCACCAACTCGATCCTCACCGTCGGCGGGCGCAACGACCCGCAGTCCAACATGAACAACTACCGCCTCACCAGCCTCCGCCACTTCGGCGAAGAGAGCGCCGGCACGTGGACCGTCCGCGTCCGCGACCTCTCCGCCGGCGATATCGCCACGTGGCAGAACGCCCAGCTCCGGATCTACGGGACGGCGATCGATATCGCGGCGTGTGCGTTCGATCTCACGGGTCCGGCTCTTGACGGCGTGCCTGACGGCGAGGTCAACATCTCCGACCTCAACTACTACCTTGGGCTATGGATGGCCGGGGATCCCGCGGCCGACTTCACCGGTCCCGCGCTCGACGGCGTGCCCGACGGGCTTGTAAACACCTCCGACCTCAACTACTTCCTCGAGGGTTGGCTCACCGGCTGCGACTGAGCCGCGACGGGACGCATGACACGAAACGGAAACTCCTGAAACCGCCCCGCCCGCATCCGCGGACGGGGCGGTGTGTTTTTCCATCCCACGCCTACCGTTGCCTCGCGCATGACCACCACCAGCCCCACGACCGTGAACACTCCAGCGCCCGCGATGCTCCGCGCGATCCCCGCGGCCCTCGCCGACATCAAGCTCGCGCACAGTGTCTTTGCGCTCCCCTTTGCGGTGCTCGCGGCCTTCCTCGCCCGTGAGGACGGGTCGGCCTGGGCCCGGTTCCTCGGGCAGCTCGCGCTCGTCGTCGTGTGCATGGTGCTGGCCCGGACGTGGGCGATGCTGGTGAACCGCTGGGCCGATCGCGAGATCGACGCCGCCAACCCGCGGACGGCCGGGCGCGCCATCCCCGCCGGACGCCTCCCGCCGGGCTCCGCGGTCGCGATCGCGGGCGTCTGCGCCCTGGCGTTTGTCGCGTGTTGTGCGCTCTTCGGCGTCTTCTATGGCAACTGGTGGCCCGCCTGGCTCGCCGTCCCCACGCTCGCCTGGATCGCGTTCTACTCGTTCACCAAGCGGTTCACGGCCCTCTGCCACGTCTTCCTCGGGGGGGCGTTGGCGGCCAGCCCCATCGCCGCGGCGATCGCCGTGCGACCCGAGGCCCTGGCCGAGGTCCCCGCCCTCTGGTGGCTCGCCGGCATGGTCCTCTGCTGGGTCGCCGGCTTCGACGTCATCTACGCCCTTCAGGACCTGGACTACGACCGATCCAAAGGGCTCCACTCCGCCCCCGCCAAGCTCGGTTGGCAGCGGGCGGCCTGGCTCGCCCGGGCTCTGCACCTTCTCGCGTTCGGCACCCTGGTCTCGGCGGGGCTCGTCGAGCCCCGGTTCGGCGTGGTCTATTGGCTGGCCGTCGCGCCGGTCGGGGTGCTGCTCATCGCCGAGCACGTTGTGCTCGCCCGGCGCGGACGCGACGGGCTCCAGATGGCCTTCTTTACCCTCAACGGCATCGTGAGCTGCCTGCTCGGCATCGGCGGCGTGCTCGCGGTTCTTTCGTAAGAGAGTTTTTTATCCGTATTTATTTTGAAATCAAGGGATTTCAATCGATTTTCGCACAATGCTGCAAAAAGAACAAGCCCTGAATTGGGCGGCTTTCTGTCAGAAATGCGCAAGAGTTGGCGATGTTCTAGGGCAAATTGCTACTTGAAGGGTTGCCGAGTGGGGTGAAATTGGTAGTATAGAAGCAATTCAACTCTTGCCCCCGGAAGGGCGGCGACGGCACTCCGGTGCCTCGCCGCCTTTTTTTTTGCGCGCACGGTCTTGCCCGGACCTGTCGGTTCCGAGGCGTGGGACCCGGGTGCGATGGATGAGCGAGGTCGGGCGTGGTCGGAGCGGGGC
Source organism: Phycisphaerales bacterium (assembly GCA_050485765.1). Classification (GTDB taxonomy): domain Bacteria; phylum Planctomycetota; class Phycisphaerae; order Phycisphaerales; family UBA1924; genus RECY01. Next base: position 4,381 of record JBJHBZ010000053.1, read on the forward strand.
GAGACTCACGGCGAGGGGTGGAGCCCGCGACCGACGGTTTGCCCGGTGAAGCCGGAAGCGCGCGGGTGGTTCGCGATTCGCCGAGGTTGAAGGGGTTCGGCGTCCGAAAAATGCGACGCATCCAAGCTTTTTTATTTTCAAGAAATTCTGAAAATACAGTGGACGAGACCCCTGGGTGGGCCGCATACTTGGAGGATGTTCCACGGCGACGCACAGTCCGGGATCGCCCCGTTCCGCGGAGCTTTACGCGAGCCGGAAGGTGCTCGCGGCGGCGGCGCGGGCGAGGTGGACCGCGCGATTGCGGAGGCTCGGGAGCGGTTTGTCACGGTGTGGGGTCAGATGGGCGGGGCGTGGGGGATCAGCCGGACGATGGCCGAGGTCCACGCGCTGCTGTACGTGACGGGCGAGCCGATGTGCGCCGACGACATCATGGAGCGCCTGCAGATCAGCCGCGGGAACGCGAGCATGAGCCTCCGGGCGCTGCTCGACTGGGGCGTGGTGTACCGGACGCACAAGCGCGGCGACCGGAAGGAGTACTTCGTCGCCGAGCAGGACGTGTGGTCGATGTTCCGCGCGATCGTTCGGGAGCGGATCAAGCGTGAGATCGACCCGCTGCTGGCGTCGCTGCACGAGATCCGCGACATGACCGGGGCGGCGGCGATGCACCGCGGGCTGCCGGTGAACGGCGCGTCGGGGAGCGAGCTGCGCGCGCACAACGAGCGTCTGGACGCGATGCTGGAGTTCTTCGAGGTCGCCGAGCGTCTGAGCCAGCGGTTCGTGAGCCCGACGGGGCGTGGGCTGCAGATCGCGGCGACGCTCTTGAGCAAGGCCGGCGGGGGGAACGGGTCATGACCGCGCTCGGGGGCGACACGCGGATCGCGCCGGCGTGCCACGAGCGTCTCGGGCCCGCGGCGTTGTGGGCCCGCGCGTGGTGGGACGGCGGGGAGGCGCTGGTCGTTCGCTGGTCGCTCGCCGGGCGGCTGCTCGGGCTTGAGGCACGGACGGTCGAGGTGGGTTGGCGGTTCACGCCCGGCGCGACGGACGGGCTCTGCCGAGGGGAGCCGGTGCTCCCGCACGGGCTGCGCGGGTTGAACGGGCGTCGCCCGCGCGCGTGCGCGGTCCGGTGCACGCCGGACGGATCGCTGGTGCACCTCGACGGGGTCGACGCCTCGGACACCCGCCTGGCGACGGGCCCGACTTGCGTCGTCCGCGTCGGGCGGGAGGGGCTGGAGCTGGTGTACGCACGGACCGACCTGCTGAGCCGCCTGGGTGTCGCGGGCGGGCGGTACGAATCGCTCGGCGCGTCGATCGTCGCGAGCTAGGTCTGCTTCGCGGCTTGAAGCCGACGTCCAACGCTTGGCGGGATGGGCCTGTGGTCCATCCCTGTTTGTCGCTCGTCGACGGGCGGGATGCTCGGTCGGTGGGGCCGAACACAGCCGACGGCGTGTCCCACAGGGTTTGGAGCTCAGCGCAGCTTTCGGATCAGCAGCTCGCGCGCGGCTTTCGCGTCGGCCTGCCCGGCGCTGGCGCGCATGACCGCGGCGATGAGCCGCCCGATCGCCTTGTCGTTGCCCGCGCCGAATTCCGACGCGGCCTGGGGCTCGCCCTGGATCGCCGCGTCGCACCACGCTTCGAGCTGCCCGGCGTCGCGGACGAGGAGCAGCCCTTCGCGCTCGGCCAGGGCGCGCGGGTCGCGCTCGCCCGTCGCCAGGCGGGTCATGAGCTGGTCGCCCGCCTGGGCGCTCAGCTCGCCTTGCTCGCGCATCGCGCCGAGCTGCCCGAGGTCGTGCGCGTCGAGCCCGAGGGCGTCGAGCGTGGCGCCCCGCTCGTTGGCGAGGCGTGCGCCCGATTGGAGGAGCAGGTTCGCGACGGCGCGGGCTGCGAACTCGGCGCGGGACGCGCCGGCTTCCATCGCGGCTTGCACGGCATCATCAAAGAGCGTCGCGACGCCGGGCTCTTCGCTGAGCATGAGCGCGGGCTCGGGCTCGAGCCCCAGCTCGCGCGTGTAGCGCTCGAAGCGTGCGCACGGGAGCTCGGGGAGCGCGTCGCGGAGGCGCTCGCGCCACGCGCGGGTCAGGCGGATGGGAACGAGGTCCGGATCGGGGAAGTAGCGGTAGTCGTCGGCTTCTTCTTTGTCGCGCTGGGGGGTGGTGCGTCCGCGTTCGTCGTCCCAGCCGCGGGTGGACTTGGTGCCGGGGGCGAATCGCACGCCGGTTTCGCGCCAGCGGTCGGGCTGATCGCGGAACTCGGCCTCGATCGAGCCGCGGAGGGCTTTGAAGGAGTTGAGATTCTTCACTTCGACGATCGGCGTGCGCACGGTGCGCCCGGTGTCCAGGGTGAGCTCGGTGTTGATGTTGGGTTCGAATCGGATGTGCCCGGCTTCGAGGACGCCCGCGCTGGCGCCCAGGGCGCGGACGATCGCGCGCACGCCGCGGGCGAAGCTGACGGCTTCGTCGCTGGAGGCGAGCGTCGGACCGGTGACGATCTCGAGCAGGGCGGCGCCGGCGCGGTTGAGATCGACGATCGAGCCGGCGAGGCGGGCGCCGGGTTGGAGGTGGGCCAGCTCGGCGGGGAGCTCGTGGAGCAGCTTGCCGGCGTCCTCTTCGAGGTGCGCGCGCACGATGGGGACGTCCAGCGTCTGCCCGGTCGGCTTGGCGTGCGCGTCCAGGCGCGGCACGCGGGCGAGCCCGTCGAACGAGACCGGGAGCCCGAGCTGCGAGATCTGGTACCCCTTGGGCAGGTCCGGGTAGGCGTAGCTCTTGCGATCGAACCGTGTGACGTCGGCGAGGCGGCACCCGAGGGCGAGCCCGACGCTTGCGGCCAGTTCGATCGCGCGCTCGTTCACCACCGGGAGCGCCCCGGGCAGGGCGAGGACGACGGGATCGGTGAGCGTGTTGGGCGGGGCGTCGGCAAAGTCGGCGTGGGCCGGGCTGGGCGCGCTCGCGAAGACCTTCCGTCGCGTCGCGAGCTCGACGTGGATCTCCATGCCGACGATGAGACGGACGGCGACGATGCGCGCGGCCTCACGCTCGGCACGGGTCATCGCGGCGGGATCGGTCATGCACGGATCGTAACCGCGCGGGGTGTGAGGTGGGGAGAAGGGAAGAGAGGGACATGGAGAGGGGGAGCACTGACCTGTCAGAACAGGTCAGTGGCACAGGGGTTGGTTTTTTGTGCCACTGACCTTGCCGCAAGGTCAGTGCTCCGGGCCGCCCTCTTGGCTGTCTCTGTGGCTTTGGTCATGTGTTTTCGTTGGGCTTTGCGCGAGAAAAGGGGTGGAGGAGGGGGAGGTTGGGAGCACTGACCTGTCAGAACAGGTCAGTGGCACGGGAGTGGCGAGGTGGTGTGCCTTGCGAGGTGGAGGGCTCGTCGGGTGGCTTCGCGTTCGATCTTGGCGGCGGCGACGGGGGTGGTGCCGAGCTCGCGGGCAAGCTCGGCGAGCGTGCGCGGCGGGCGAGCGTCCCAGGCGTAGCGGGCCGAGAGGGCGACGGCGTACGGCGTGGCGGGCAGGGCACGAACGTGCGCGCGCACGCGCGGATCGGGCTCGAGCCACGCTTGCCAGGGCTCGACGTGGAGCGTCCAGTCCGGGACGGGCGCGCCGGCGGGGACGCGTGCCGAGGCGCGCGACGCGGGCTCGGTCGGGTGCAGGCTCGCACGGGCACGCTGGGCGAAGCGCGCGACCGCGACGGAGACGCGCCCCGCGATCCGCCCCGCGCGCCCGGGGTCGAGGCGCGCCGGGTCGGCGCGGGCGACCTCGCGCGCGGCTGTCGCGATCGAGGCGAGCACGAGCCGGCGCGATTCGCGCTCCCGCAGCGCGTCCAGGCGCAGGGCGAGGGCTTCCTCGGCGGCGTCGATCACGACGCGGAGCTGTGCGCGCACGATCGCGGCGTTCAGCCTCGCGGCGTGGCGCAGGTCGGTTTCGATGCGGTCCACAAGCTCGGCGGGAGGGTTCCGCCCGGCGCAGGCGGGGATCGTGCGGGCGGCTTCGTGGATCAGGAAGCGGTAGGCGATGACGCGGGCCGATTCGGCGGCGGGGCTCGCGGGGTGGCGCTCGCGCATGGATTCGATCAGAGCGCGAAGGTTGGTCGGCGCGGGCTCGGCGAGGCCGGTGCGCACCGGCTCGGGGGCGAGCAGGACCTCGCGGGCGTCGGGGCGGGCGAAGGTGGGGAGCGTGGGGCCGACGAGCTCGAGGGTGCCGAGCAGGCGGGCCCGCTCGCGCACGCGAGCCCGTATCCGATCCTGCTCACCGAGGTCGACGAGCTCCCGGAGGCGACCGCCGAGGCGCTCGTGCGGCTCGGGGTCGAGCGGGTGCTGGTCCTCGGCGGTATCGCCGCGGTCAGCGACGCGGTCGTCGACGACATCGAGCGCGTCATCGGCCCCGGCACGGTCGTCCGGGTCAACGGGGTGAACCGCTTCGAGACCGCGACCGGGATCGCCGAGGCAGCAGAGTTCTCCGGGGGCGAGCGTGTCCTGCTCGCGACCGGGTTCGGCCCGGGCCACGTCCCCGCCGACGCCCTGTCCGGTGG
>JBJHBZ010000054.1:0-8262 GCA_050485765.1 Phycisphaerales bacterium
CGGAGCAGCACGCGGCGTGCCCAACGGCACCCACCGCGCCCGCCCTTCGGCGCAAGCCACCGCCGCGGGGGCTCGGCCCCGCCCGCGTGGCGATTCAGGAGTATCCGCACCCCGCCCCAACCCGGCAACCGACCACCCGCAGAGATTCCTCTCTCCACCGACCCTTGACCCCCTCCCTCGCGGTACACTTCCCGCACACCACTAGGATTTGGAGCTCCCCCTATGAAGGTGATCTGCGAACGCGCCGCCCTGCTGGACGCGGTGAACCTCGTCTCCGGCGTTGTCAACAACCGATCCCCCCGCCCACAGCTCGCCTGCGTCAAATTCGACGCCTCCGCCGACGGCGAGCTGACGCTCACCGGCACCGACGCCGAGATCACCCTCCGACTCAGCCTCGCCCGGGTCGACGTCGCCGAGCCCGGCCAGGCCCTCATCCCCGCCGACAAGCTCCGCCAGATCGTCTCCGCCGAGGACAACGAGCCCACGCTCACCATCGAGACCGACGGGGCCGACCTCGTCCACATCCGCGGCGAGGACGCCCACTTCCAGCTCCACGGGTACGAGCCGAAGGACTTCCCCCCGGTCCCCGAGTTCGACGAGTTTGTCCAGGGCGCGGGCGGGCGCACCCCCGCCAAGACCGTCTTCGAGCACAACGCCCGCCAGCTCGCCGAAGCCGTCCAGCGCACCATCTTCGCCACCGCGCGTGAAAACTCCCGCTACGCGATCAACGGCGTGCTCCTCCGGCGCGAGGGCAAGAAGCTCGAGCTCGTCGCGACCGACGGCCGCCGCCTCGCCCTCTGCCGCACCACCCTCGCCCAGGGCGACAAGAACGCCGACCCGGTCAGCTGCATCATCCCGAGCAAGGCGCTCAACCTGCTGCTCAAGCTGATCGACGACCCCGAGGCCGACGTCGCGATCGCGATCGCCGACAACCAGGCGGTCTTCCACCTCGGCGGCGAGGGCGACCAGGCCTCCGCCACGCTCTCCAGCAACCTCGTCGAGGGCGCCTTCCCCCCCTACGAGGACGTGATCCCCAAGGACCAGGACATCCGCGTCAGCTTCGACCGCGACGTCCTCGCCAGCGCCGTCCGACGGGCTGCCCTGCTCACCAACGAAGAATCCCGTGGCGTGCAGATGTCCTTCACCGCCGAGGACAAGCGACTCGAGCTCACCAGCCGAGCCCCGGAGATGGGCGAAGCCCAGGTCCGCGTCGAGCTCATGGACTACGAGGGCGCCGACATCAAGATCGGCTTCAACCCCGCCTACCTCACCGACGCGCTCAAGGTCATCGGCGACCCCAAAGTCGTCCTCGAACTCAAAGCCAGCAACAAGCCCGGCCTAGTCCGCAGCGGCAGCGAGTTCATGTACGTCGTCATGCCCGTCAACCTCCAGTAACCCCGCGGCCGCGCCGCCACGCCGAGCCCGCCCACTCCGTCACGGGCGCGATAACCGCGCCCCGGCTGTCAAACCCTGACGCCTGCGCCGCCGACCCTGCGCCCCGCCCAAACCCGCGACCGGCACCACGCCCCCGTGTTTCCCATGTTGAACCCGTGACACCGACCCGGCGTCCGGGGCCTGAGCCCCGCGCCCGCCGAGCCAGACGACACGGCCCAACGGAACGCGAAGGGGCATCACGCATGCGCAGCCACCACACGGGGAACGCCCGACACACGCCTTATGCATCCGCACGCGGGCGCACCGCTCAAGGCCTCGCCCTGACGGCCGCGGCCCTGTTCTTGGCCGCCCCCGCCCTCGGCGCCAACCCCGCCGGCGCGAGCCCGCAGGACCGCGGCTCTACCCAGGCCCAGCCCTTCTTCAACCCGGCGTTCACCAGCGAGCCCTACGAGCTCGCCCGCATCCGGGCCGCCGAGGAGAAAAAGCTCCTGGTGCTCGTCATCGCCAGCGACCGGAGCGAATCGAGCCGCACCATGGACCGTGAATGCTGGCAGCACCCGCAGATCACGGCGTGGCTGCGTCAGCACGCGATCGCCGTCCGAGCCGAAGTCGGGCTGGAGCTCTCGCTGGCGCGCGGGCTCGGTGTGGCGCGGGTCCCGACGGTGATCGTCTTCGACGAGCTGGGCGAGGCCGCCCGCGTGAGCGGCTCGCGCGACGCCGCCTGGATGCGCGCCTGGCTGAGCGCCGTCCGCGACGGTCGCCCGGTCGCCAACTCCCGCCCGGCCCGCGACACGCTCTCGTTCCGCCCGCAGATGCTCGAGCTGCTGCACGTGAAGAAGATGGCCGAGGAAGGTCGCACCAACGACGCCGCCGCCCGCCTGCTGCTGATGTACGACACGCACGCGACCGACGACGTCTACAGTTTCCCGATCCGCGGGCGCGAGTGGGGCGAGGCCGTCCGCGCCCTGGCGGAGCTCGATCCCCTCCAGCGTCCGCGTTTCATGGAGCGCGTGGAGCAGCTGGAGCACCAGCTCGCCGAGCGCGAGAGCCGGGCGATCCGCAAGGACTGGATCCACCTCTGCCAGGCGCTGAACGAAGAGCACCGCATCATCGCGTGGTTCGACGACCTCTGGCCCGCGAACGGGCAACCCGACGCCGAAACGCTCGATGACATGCGCTTCTACGCCCGCACCCTCGCCGGCCCGCTCACCCGCGCCGGGCGCAGCGCCGCGTGGGGCGCGATCGAGACCGACCCCGTCGGCCTGGTCATCCACGCCCACGCGCTCGAGCGCGAGCTCCGCGACGAGCACGCCCGCCTGAGCCCGCGCGATCGCCAATCGCGCGCGTTCCGCCCGGTCTTCGCCGAGCGGAGCCTGCTGGCCCATCTGGCGATGCTCGAAGCCGGTCGCCCGGACGACGCGCTCCGCGTGGCGCGGGCCGCGATCGCGCTCGACGGCGCCGGCGGGATCCGGCGGGCGCTCGTCCGCGCCGCGATCGACGCCGACCGCGTCCACCCGATGCACCGCGACCTGCTCGACCCGGACGCCCCGGCCCTGCTCCGCGACCGCCTCGAGCAGCGCCTGCAGCAACGCGTCACCAGCGTGCCCACGCCGGACTGATCGTCCGGCAGAGCCGCTGGGCGCGGGCACGGTACCATGCCCCCGTGCGAACGCCGACGGTCCAGTTGTTGCTCCCCGAGATCGAGGACCTGCTCCAGGAGGGGCAGTACGCCGACCTGCGTCGCGTGCTGCTGGAGCTGCACGAGGCCGACGTCGCCGACCTGCTCGAGGACCTGGCGCCCGACGAGGCCGCGGTGGTCTTTCGCCTGCTCCCGCGCGACCGGGCGGCGGAGGTCTTCGCCCACCTGGAGCCCGAGGTCCAGGAAGGGCTGATCGACGACCTCGGGGCCGAGGGCGCGCTCCGCATCGTCGAGAGTATGGACCTGGACGACCGCGCCGCCCTGCTCGACGAGCTCCCCGCCGAGGTCGCGACCCGCCTGGTCAGCAGCCTCAGCCCCGAGAACCGGCGACAGACCCAGCTCATCCTGGGCTACCCGCCCGAGAGCGTCGGGCGCCTCATGACCCCCGACTACGTGCGCATCAAGCGCTCGTGGACGGTCCAGCGCGCCCTCGACCACATCCGACGCTACGGGCGCGACGCCGAGACCGTGAACTGGGTCTACGTCGTCGACGACGAGGGGCGCCTCGTCGACGACCTGCACATCCGCAAGCTCCTGCTCGCCGATCCGTCGGCGACGATCGAATCCATCTTCGACGGGCAGATCCTCGTCCTCCAGGCGACCGACGACCAGGAAGAAGCCGTCCGGCTCATGTCCCGCTACGACCGCACGGCGTTGCCCGTGGTCGACAGCCGCGGGATGCTCGTCGGCATCGTCACCCACGACGACGTCAGCGACGTCGCCGAAGAAGAAGCCACCGAGGACTTCCAGAAACAGGGCGGCGTCGTCGCCCTCGAGCGCCCCTACATGCAGACCGGGCTGGTCGAGATGATCCGCAAGCGCGCCCCGTGGCTCGTCGCGCTGTTCATCTGCCAGAACCTCAGCCTCGTCACGCTCAGCTTCTTTGAAGAGCAGCTCGACGCCGTCGTCATCCTCGCCCTGTTCGTCCCGCTCATCATCAGCACCGGCGGCAACACCGGCACGCAGGCCTCCAGCCTGGTCATCCGCGCCCTGGCGCTGCAGGAACTCCATCCCAGGCAGTGGCACCGCGTGCTCCGCAAAGAACTCACAACCGGCGTGTTCCTCGGCATGCTCATGGGCCTGATGGCCGGGCTCGCCGCGACCGTGGTGCAGCTCATGGGCGTCGGACAGAACGAGGCGCCGGTCCGCGTGGGCTTTGCGATCAGCCTCGCGGTGATCGCCAACGTCCTCTGGGCCGCCGTCCTCGGCAGCCTCCTCCCCCTCGCCCTGCAACGCCTGAAGCTCGACCCGGCCGCGATGAGCGCCCCCATGGTCGCCACCCTCATGGACGTCACCGGCCTGCTCATCTACTTCTCCGTCGCGCTCACCCTGCTCACCGGCGTGCTGCTGTAAACGTCACTGTCCGGTGCCACGGCTTGGATTCCGATCCAAACCGTGCTCCCCCTTCTCCTTCGCTCCATCGCTGAACAACACCGTCCGCAGTCAGCACGAAAAAACGCCGGCCCACGTGTGCGGGCCGGCGTTCATCATCACTCGGACATCGATCGATTCTGAGCTTCGAGCTCTTCGTCCCGAGCCGCTCGGCCTCACGCCGTCTGCGGCGAGGTCAGGCGCACGCTCGCGGCCCGCTTCGGCGCGATGCTGGGCTCGTCGATGCCTTCCGCCTGCGCGACGGCCTCGCCGAAGCGGAACAGGCGGAAACTGTTGAGCAGCACGAAGACCTCGCCCGCGAAGTGGTAGAACGCCGCCCACTGCACCTCGAGCAGGCCCGCCGCCGCGAGGATCAGCCCCACGCCGACGATCAGGATCGAAGCCGCGATGTTCTGCGCGATGATCAGGCGCGTCTTCCGCGCCAGCTCGATCAGGAACGGCAGGCGGTTGAGCTCGTCGGTCATCAGCGCCACGCCGGCGGAGTTGGTCGCGATGTCGCTGCCCGAGAGGCCCATCGCGACGCCCACGTCCGCCGCCGCCAGCGACGGGCCGTCGTTGATCCCGTCGCCGATCATCATCGTCCGACGACCGGACTTCACGTACCGCTCGATCTGCTGGTGCTTCTCCTCGGGCAGGCACTCGGCCTCGATCGCGTCCACGCCGACCGACACGCCCACGCGCTTCGCCACGCTCAGGCGGTCGCCGGTGAAGATCGCCACCGTCCGCACGCCCAGCTCGCGCAGCTTCGCGATGACCTGCTTGGTCCCGGGCTTGACCTTATCCTCGAGCCCCACCGCGCCGAGGTAGCGGTCGCCGAGCATCACGTGGACGCCGCTCATGCCCTCGATCCGGTGCTCGACCTTCTCGACCTCGCTCCTGATCGCGGGGTTGAGCTCCATCAGCCAGCTGCTGCGCCCGACCGAGACGCGCCCGAGGCTGGTCTCGGCGCGCACGCCGCGACCGTGGACCTCTTCGTAGTGCTCGCTCCCGTCGGGCAGGATCTTCGCCTGCTTGCCCGTCGCGAGGATCGAGAGCGCCAGCGGGTGATTGGAGTGCTGCTCGCCGAGCACCGCCGCCCGGAGCAGGTCCACCCCCTCCACGCCCTCGGCCGGCGCGAGCTTGGATACCTCGAACTTGCCGGTCGTGATCGTGCCGGTCTTGTCCATGACGACCGTGTCGATCGTCGCGGCGGCTTCGAGATAGCTGGTCTCCTTGACCATCACGCCCAGCCGCGCCGCCGCCGCGAACGCCGCCACCATCGCCGTCGGGCTCGAGAGCAGGAGCGCCGCGGGGCACGCGACGATCAGCACCGTGATCGCCCGCTCCGAGGCCGTCGCCTGCACGTTCGGGTCCGTGCTCTGCCCCGCAAGGAACCAGACCGTGAACGCCAGGCCGAGCGCCACCGGCACGAAGAACCGCGCCACCTGCTCGATCAGCAGCTGCCTCGGGCTGCGGCTCTGCTCGGCTTCGGCAATAAGCTGGCTCACCTTCCCGATCGTCGTGTCCGCGCCGACCTGGGTCACCTCGATGTCGATGCCGCCGGTCAGGTTGGTCGTGCCGGCGTAGACCTGCTCGCCGGACTGCACCTCGACCGGGGCCGCCTCGCCGGTCAGGCTCGCCTGGTTGATCGTCGTCCGCCCGCTGATCACGCGCCCGTCCACCGGCAGGTTCTCGCCCGGGCGGACACGCACCACGTCCCCCACCCGGATCTCCTGCAGCTTGACCTCACGCTCGCCCGAGGCGTCGACCCGGCGCGCCACGTTCGGCGTCAGCTTGACGAGCGCCTGGATCGCCCGCTGGGCGCCGAACGCCGTCCGGTTCACGATCTGCCCCGCCACCAGCAGGATGAACGCCAGCAGCCCCGCCAGCTCGTACTTCCCGTCGGCGAACGCCGCCAAGATGCCCAGCGCCGCCAGCGAGGCCGAGCTGAACCGACCCTTGCGGATCTCGCTCCACGCCTCGGCGAACAGCGGGATCGCCAGGATCACCGCGCCGATGACCGCGGGGATCAGCGCGATCTGCTCGCTCGCGCCCAGCCAGCGCCCGACCGGCGTGGTGAACACGAGCACGCCGCCCAGGAAGTACAGCACGATCCGGCGCTCGATCCGCTGCGCGGTCGTCCCGTGCGACTCCTGGAATTGCATCTGCTGGAAATCGGCCTTCTCAGCCTGACGGGGGTCGCAGCCTTCGTGCATGGCCCGATGTTCTCCGTGCGTGCCCGAGAAACGGGCACGGGATGGTTCCAAAACGGCAGAATGCCCGCATCGCCCCGCCCTCCCCAGGCAGGCCGACAAAGCGTCACCAATCCCCCCACAACTCCCAGCCATCCCCACAGCCAGACCGGGCGGCTCCGCCACCCACGCGGCAACTCTAGACCACCGCCCACCCCGGTACGACCCACACCCGACCACGGTTCGGCAGAGGGGAAGGCACGAGGCATTGGGCACGAGGCAAATAGGGGGAGGGGGAGAGGGAGCGGCGGAACATCTGGAAGGCAGGCCCGCCGGCCTGCCTTCCTGCTTCTACTCCATTCTCCTTACCTCTCCTCTGCCCTGCCTCCCTAGTGCCTCGTGCCCAATGCCTCGTACCTTCTCCATCCCCTATGCTCTCCCGATGCCCGATCCCGCTCAACCGATCCGCGTGGCCGTCTTGGGCGCGGGCCAGATGGGGCTGGTGGTCACCTCGATGCTCCTCGGGGCTCGGGGGTCGGCGAACGGCTCTCCCGCGGCCGGCGCCCCGCAGGTCCGCCTCTGGACCCACGACCCCGACGAGGCCGGACGCCTCGCCCAGACCCGCCAGAGCCCGCGCCTCCCCGGCTTCCAGCTCGACCCCCGCGTCCGCCTCGCGCTGACCGACGCCGACGCCCTCGACGGGGCCGACGTCATCGTCTGTGCGATCCCCTGCCAGTTCATCCGCGAGGGGTTCACGCGCCTCAAGGCCCACGTGCCCCCCAAGGCCGGGATCGTGAGCGTCGCGAAGGGGATTGAGACCGGGACGCTCCTCCGCCCGACGCAGACCATCGCGGACGTGCTCGCCGACGACCCCGACGCCCCGCCGCGTCCCTACGCGGTGCTGAGCGGGCCCACCATCGCGGCCGAGCTCGCCCGCTGCCTCCCCGCGACCATGATCGCCGCCAGCGACGACGCGGGCTTTGCCGAGCGCGTCCAGCACCTCTTCGGCACCAGCTGGCTCCGCATCTACACCAGCCCGGACACCCTCGGCGTCGAGCTCGCGGGCGCGACCAAGAACGTCATCGCCCTCGCCGCCGGCGTCCTCGACGGGCTCAACGCCGGGTGCAACGCCAAGAGCGCCCTGCTCGCGCGAGGCCTCGCCGAGATCGCACGCCTCGGCGCCGCGATGGGCGCCAGCCCCGAAACCTTCTTCGGCATCGCCGGCGCGGGCGACCTCGCCACCACCTGCTTCAGCCCCGAAGGGCGCAACCGCACCTGCGGCGAAGCCCTGGGCCGCGGCGTCACCCTCGACGAATACCTCGCGACCGCGACCAGCGTCGTCGAAGGCGTCGAAACCACGCGAGCCGTCAGCGACCTCGCCAAACGCTACAAAGTCGAGATGCCCATCACCGCCGCCGTCTACGACGTCCTGTTCAACAAAGTCGACCCGCTCGAAGCGATCGGGCAACTCATGGGACGCGAGCTGAAAGCCGAACGGATCGGGTAAACACGAGCTCGAAGCGCAGAACGCAGAGCAGCGGATCGGATTGCGCAACGGGGGCACCTGGCCCCAAACCAAACCCCACGCCCCGGGAGGGGGGTGTG
>JBJHBZ010000055.1:0-8014 GCA_050485765.1 Phycisphaerales bacterium
AGCTCAGCGCCCAGAACGACGAACGCCGCCGGGTGGAACGCACGATCGAAGAGCGAGCCTGCGCCCTGGCGCTTGACGCCGGGATGACCGGCGAGGACCGACGTGCGATCGTGCTGGCGGACGAATCGTGGCACCCGGGCGTGGTCGGGATCGTCTGTTCGCGACTGGTGGATCGCTTTGCGCGCCCGACGGTGCTGCTCCAGCGCCGGGAGGACGGGCTGGCGGGCGGCTCGGCCCGCTCGGTGCCGGGACTGAGCGTTCACGACGCGCTGAGCGAGTGCGCGGACCTGCTGGAGACCTTCGGCGGGCACGACATGGCGGCCGGGCTCAAACTACGGATCGACTCTCTGGAAGCGTTCGCCGAGCGGTTCATCGAGGCGTGCAACCGTCGCCTGACGCCGGATCGGCTCGTGCCCGCGGTCGAGTACGACTGCACGGCTCGTGTAGACGAGCTCGCCCCGGGGGACGTGCACGATCTCGGGAAGCTCGCCCCGTTCGGGCGTGAGAACCCGCCGGTGCGCCTGCGGCTCGCGCCGTCACGCCTGATGTCGCCGGCAAAGACCTTCGGGCAACGCGGGGACCACGTCGACCTGCGGCTCGGGACGCCCGACCGCGGCGTGCGCGTCGTCGGGTGGCGATGGGCGGAGAAGCTGGGAGAGCTGCCGCGTTCGGGCGTGTTCGAAGCGATCGTGGAGCCGAAGCTAAGCACGTGGACGGGTCGCCCGAGCGTGGAGCCGACGCTGATCGACCTCCGCCGGTGCGATTGACGGCGGGGAACAAAGGCTCGATGGTGTTCAAAGACAACAGGCGGCGCACTCCCCCGGTGCGCCGCCTGTGTCAGTTTTTCTTGATGCGTGGAGGGGTTCAGTCGGTCGGGACCGAGGCGAAGCCGCCGTCCTGTCGCGAGGCGAGGGCGAGCGCGACGGCCGCGATCGCGCGGTTGTTGGGATCGATCGAGCGTGCGTAGTCGATCGTCTTGGCCGCGAGGTCGTAGCGCTCGAGGCGTGTGAGCAGGGCGGCGTGGAGGGTCAGGGCGTTCATGTTGGTGCGGTCGCGGCGCAGGGCCTCGGCGGTCGAGCGAACGGCCTGCTCGGGGTTGTTCGCGCGGCTCTGCCAGATCGCCTGGAGCAGGAAGCCCTCCGGGCGGTTCGGGGCGATCGCCTGCACCCGCGAAGCGGCGCGCCGGACGCGGTTGAAGTCGCGGAGCTGCACCGCGACGGTGCCGAGTCCGACCCAGGCCTGCACGTCGCTCTGCCCGGCCGCGCCCTCGGTGAGCTCCAGGAGGAGCGCGCGGGCGTCGAGCGGGCGGTCGACCTGCATCAGGCAGTGCGCCCGCAGGTGCATGAGGTCGCGACGGTCTTTGTTTTCCGGGCGTTCCAGCATGCTGGCGAGCTGGAACTCGGCCTCGGCGTAGCGGCGCGTCTCGATCTGCGCCCGGACGAGGTCTTCGATGATGCCCTGGGCGTCCGGCGCGAGCAGGCGGGCCTGGTTGAAGAGCTCGACGCCGCGCTCGATGTCGCCGGCCATCATCGCGAGGTGCCCGAGCGTCTGCTTGACGCCGGCGTTGTGCTCGAAGCGGCTGCCGCGTTCGGCGAGGTACGTCTCGGCGTCGCCGGGGCGACCGAGATCGACCATCACCTCCGCGACCGCGATCGGGTACTGCGCGCTGGTCGGATCGAGCTCGGCGGCGATCATGTACTTCTCGAGCGCCCGGTCACGGCGGAGCACGCGCTCGAACACGATGCCCTGGTAGTAGTGCGCGTCGACGCTGGTGGGGTCGAGGGCCTCGGCCATCTGGAGCGACTCGAGGGCCGAGTCCAGCGAGCCCATCTCGATCTGGATGCGCCCGCGGAGGATGTGGCTGCGCACGACCTGCGGGTTCATCTGGAGTGAGACGTCGATGTGACGGATCGCCTTCTTGAAGTCGCCGGCGAGGAAGGCCTGGTTGGCCATGTCCCACTCGGTGGCGCTCTTGATCTGGGCCATGCGCATGGCGGCCATGCTGGAGCCCTGGCTGGTGTGCTTGCCGCCGCCGGCGCACCCGCCCGCGGCGCCGATGAGGGTCGCGGCGGCGATGGCTGCGGCTGTCGTGAGGAGGCTGTTGCGCTTGCTGCTGTTCATGTGCTGCCCGCTCCTGTGGGGTGGGCCCGGGGTGTTTCGCCTCCGGGCCCGGGTTCGTTCTGATGGATCACGCCGACGTCCGCGGGAGAGTGAGTTACTCCGGGACAGGGACGTTGGAGTAGCGGAGTTCGCCGGCGTCGCCGCCGAGCGTCTTGATCGTGGACCACGAGCCGGAGAAGAGGCTGCCGAAGACAAAGCCGCGTCCGGGCTCGACGCTGCGGACCTGGCCCTGCCCGCCGGGCAGGTCGAAGCCGCCGATCTGCGCGAGGTCGCCGGTCAGGTCGATGTTGCGGTTGAGCCCGGCATCGGCGACCGCGCCCTCGCCGCCGAGGAGAAAGTCCATCGCGTCGGCGAGCGGGTCGCGTGGGTCGAGCATGGGGTTGGCGACCGGCTCGGGCTGTCGCTGCGCCACGCGGGCGGGGAGGGGCTGATCGGTGCCGGGCTTGTGGTCGGCTTTCGCCTTGGGCTGAGCCGTCGCGACGCGGGGCTCGGTGCGGGCCGGGGTCTGGAGCGGCTCGATCTCGGCGAAGAACCAGTCCGGCTCCTGGGCGTCGGCGAGCTCGCCGACGTGCTCGAGGGGGAGCGCTGCGCCGGTCTTGTCGCCGCGGCCGGTCGGCTCGGTCGGCTCGGTCGAGTCAGTGAGGTTGAGGGTGTCCCAGCTCGGCTCCTGGAAGCCGAAGTCGCTCGGCTCGAAGACGGGCTCGGGCTCGCTGGGCTTGGCGGCCTGCGGGGGCTCGGTGGTCGTCCGCACGCCGGCGCCGTTGCTCGTGAGCCCGCCACCGCCGCGACGCGGGGTGTTGTTGGCGCCCGCCGCGGGCTTGGCGGGGTTGTTGATCGAGCCGAGGACGGCGTCCGCCTCGCGGTCGAGGATGTCGTCGAGGAGGCTGCGGGTCGGCCAGTCCTTTGTTTCGCCGGTGATCTGAGCGCGGAGCTTGATCGCGTCGGGCTGGTTCGGGTTGAGCTGGAGCGATCGCTGGACCTTGTGCAGCGCCTTGCGGGTTTCGCCCTTGGCGGCGAGTTCGCGGGCCTCAAGCAGGAGCTGCGAGCTCTGACGCTCGCGGCTGAATAGGAGCAGACCGTTGCGGCTGCCGGCGCGGACGTGATCGACGTACTCGGAGGCCTCGCGCCCCGCCTGAGCGAGGAAGTCGTCGCTGACGATCGTGGGCGTGATCATGAAGATGATCTCGCTGCGGTTGGTCTCGTCGTTGTGCCCGCGGAAGGCGGCGCCGATGAGGGGGATGTCGCCGAGGATCGGGATCTGGCGGCGCGAGGCCTGGATGGACTCGCGGAACAGGCCGCCGAGGACGATCGTGTTGCCGTCGCGGACCATCACGTTCGCGGTCAGCTCGTTGGTGATCTCGTCGGGGATGGTGACGGCGGCGCCGCCGGAGTCGGTCACGGTCCGGATGATCGCTTCCGAGACCTGGGGCTTGAGCTCCATGCGGATGAGCCCGTCGCTGGTGATGAAGGGTCGGAAGTAGAGCTGCGTACCAGTGTCGAGGAACTCGACGGTCTGGGTCGTGCTGGTGTCGGTCGCGGTGGTGCTCAGGTAGCCGACGCGCCGACCGACAAGAACGCGGGCGGGCTGGCGGTTGAGGCTGAGGATCTTGGGCTTGCTCAGGATGGTCGTGTCGGTGACCTCGTCGAGCATGCGGACGAAGACGCTGACGTTGTTGGTGACGACGCCCATCTTGAGCGTGCTGGGCCCGTCGATGTTGGCGACGTTGGACTGCCCGGCGGTGCCGCGACCGATGCCGACGGCGGACTGATCGCCGCTGGCGTCGATGCGCTGGCCCTCGCCCGAGAGCAGGGCGTCGACGGGGTTGAGCGGGCCGCCGACGTTGAGGAAGTCGCCGAAGTTGAGGTCGGCGATGATGGAGAAGTCGACGCCGAAGGCGTTGGCCTCGTTGAGCTGCGCCTGGAGGATCGTCGCCTCGACGAGCACCTGCGCGGGGCGGGTGTCGAGCTCGGCGATGAGGCCGGCGATCGCGTCGATGTTCTCGGGGAAGTCGAAGATGACCAGCGTCGCGTCGTGGGCGAACTCGTCGGCGCCGATCGGGGCGTTATCCGGAATGCTGAAGGTCGTGGTCGCGCCGTTGGTCTTGATCTGCCCGCCGTCGGAGAGCAGCGGCGTGGCGAACTCGGCGGCGTCGATCGCGTTGAGGAAGTTCAGGCGGACGACGGCGGTCTGGCGTAGTCGGCTCGCCTGCTGGATCTGGTTCAGCTCCTCGAGCGTGTAGACGTAGATGAAGTTGCCGCGCTCGATGTAGCCGTACCCGTTGACGTGGAGGATCGCGTCGAGGGCTTCATAGAAGGTGACGCCGTAGAGGTTGGCGGTGACCCGGGCGCTGATGCCCTGGCTCATGACGATGTTGCGCTGGCTCTGGATGCTGAGCATCTGGAGCACGGCGGCGAGGTCCTCGTCGTTGACGTGGAGCTCGACGAAGAATTCCTCGCTCGCGGCGGCGTCGCCCTGGTAGAGATCGCCGCCGACATCGAGGAAGGACTGGTCGTCGGCCTGGGCGAGCCCCGCGGGCAGACCGGCCAGCGAGACGATCGCGATCGGCAACGCGCAACGCATCAGCCGGTTGAACTCCATCGGGCGCTCCTTCACTCGGGCGTTTTGGTTCAGCATCGGTCCTTGGTCCCTACTCCGGCGGGCCCGGTCGCCCCGGGGCGGCCGAGTGGGCTCGGCCTGGGGCACGATCTCCGGGCGGTGCGTGGAGACTTCGGTCTGTTCTGTCGACCGTTCCGCCTCGGAACTTCGGGGGGACTTCAGCCGCCGACAGCCCCGCAGAGCCAACGCCGCGCGCCCACACCGCACAACCCGCACAGACCCACCCGCCCGCACGCTCCACACACCCTCAACCCCGTTCGCGGCGATCGCACACAAACACCATCGCCCCGGCTCGGGGCGGCATTCTCAAGCAGCCTGACATGTCAGGGGGCTCGACCAGCGATCACGTCACGCGGGACGCATCGCTCGGCTCGATGATCTCGTCCAGGCTCTCGCGCCACGGCTCGAGCGGGTGGACGGGCTCGATCGACGGGCGATCGTGCGGGGGCTCCGACGGCTCGATCGCCTCCGGCTCCGCGAACGCCCGGCGCGGGACGTCCCCCACCAGGCGCAGCTTCGACCAGATCACCGCCGAGCCGATCAGCAGCAGCACCCACCCCGGACGCGCCAAACGACGGATTCGCGACCGGTGGTGCTGCAAAACACTCGGCTCCTCGGAGAACACGCCCGCGCAGGACGCTTACTTATCGGTCCGCACGGTCTGGATCAGCCCGGTCATCCCGTTGACAGTGATATTGAACGTGTTCATCTCGCTGTCGATGAGGACGGTCGCGTTCGGGATCGGCGCCGTGCTCATCGGGCCGTCGACCGGGGCGCCAAACTCGTCGAACACGATCGCGAAGGGCGTGTTGGTGCCCCCGACGACGCTGCTGATGCGCGTGCCGCCGAAATTCCCGTCGCTGAGGCGCACCTCGTACGTGCGCCCCGCGCGGAAGGGGTCGTAGATCGCGTTGATGGGGTCGAGGATCCCGCCGTCGGTCGTGACGATCCAGTAGCGGTTGCCCGGGACGTCAAAAAGCACGGCCCGGCGCTCCTGGGCCGCGATCGCGTCGCTCTGCGCAAAGGTGATGTCCGACACGACCGTGCGCACGCCGGCCTGCGAACGCAGCACGCCCGCCTGCCCCATCGTCGGCACCACCAGAGACCCCGCGATCCCCAGCACCACCACGACGACCAGGATCTCGACCAGCGTGTACCCACGCCGAGCGACAACCACCCGCCCGCCAGCGACGCACTCACGCATGGGACACCCTCCCGAAACCCGCTTGGGCTGAAGCCGCGCTCACCCGTGGCGCGGGCTCAGTTGTCGTCCTTGTCCTTGGGGATCTTGATCTCCGGCATGTCCGTCACGCGGACGCGGAGCTCGCCCTGGAGCTGCTTCTCGATCGCGGTCAGGCGGGCCGACATCGCCTTGAGCTCGCGGATCATCTCCAGGCGCTGCGCCGCGGCGGAGACCAGCCCGCCGGTCTGGCGGTCCTGGGCGGCGTGGGCCGCGGCGGGCTCGAAGATCGACATCCGGTCGGCGACCTGGAACGCCAGCAGGCCCGCGATCGCCGCGAGCAGCATGTGGGTGGTCCGACGCCCGTTGATCCGATGGTCCGTGTTCGCGCTCATGTCGTCGCTATCGGCCTGAGGCCGCCTCCCCATCACCCGATCCTGCGAATCCGCCTCACAATCCACACCAGAAAGCACCCCCAGGTGCCCCCCACCCCCGTAGCACGGGCGTCCCGCCCGTGCGAAAACCAATCCCTCTACCGGCTCACCTCGGGAAGGGGCGGTCCTCCTCGTCGAACCCGCCGGCCCAGATCCGCCCCGTCGCCGGGTCGTAGATCCAGGCGTGCGTGGTCTGATAGGCTGTGTCCGGCGTCGCCCGGTGGATGATCACGTTGTTGTTCGCGCCGCCGACCCAGGGGTTCACCGGACCGGAACGCAGGTACTCCCCATCGCCGACCAGGGGCCCCCATGTGCCGGCGCCCGCGAGGATCGCCGGGGGCGAGCCGTTACGGATGGTGTAGACCTCAATCGCGCGTCGGAGCTTCTCGAGCTCGCTGGAGGTTGTGGTGCGTGCCGCGTCGTCGGTCGCGTTCACGAACTGCGGGACGACCACGATCGCGAGGATCCCAAGGATCACCACGACCACCAGGATCTCGATCAGCGTGAACCCGCGACTGGCCCGTTCCCGCATCGCTCGCCTCCCCGATCCAGACCCCGGCGCACGCCGCACACATCCGCGGTGCCGCCGGTGTTCCCCTTTTGCAAAGACACGGCGTCCCCTGTCGAGGACGCCGCGTGAAGCCTTCATCCGATCACACGCGGCCCGAGATTACGGGGTCGTGGTGATGGCGCCGGTCGCCTCGTCGAAGTAGGTCGCCGAGATCTGGCCGGTGGCGGCGTCATAGACCCAGCCGACGTCCGCGCTGGCGGTGGCGCCGACGGCCTGACGGTTGGCGGCGGTCGGGTTCGCCGGGTTGCTGGGCGAATCCTTCAGGTACCCGTTGTCCACCATGAAGCCGAAGCTGGTGCCGCTCGCGGTCGCGATGGTCGGGGCCGCGGTCATCTGATCGAGCGTCGGGTACGCGCCGGTGCGGGCGCGGACCAGCTCGATCTGGTTCTGCAGCGTGGAGAGCTGCGCCCGGATGTTGCCCGAGCGGGCGTCGTCGGCCGCATTGGTGAACTGCGGCACGACGACCGCGGCTAGGATCCCGAGGATCACGACCACGATCAGGATTTCGACGAGGGTGAAGCCCTTCCGGGCCCGGTTCAAACGACGCGCCTTCATAACTCACTGCTCCTTGCAACGTTGCGAACGTTCGCGTGCATGCCTCACTCGGCGGGCCCGGGGCCTGCCTTCCCCGGAGCCCCGGCCCCAATGCCGAAGCCCCGCCGTCCAACACCCCGCGACCGGCCCAACCGGATCACGGGACCTGCACACACATCGGAGACCATGCCAATCACAAGAAGCCGAGGCCCATCCCCTCGCGGCAATGCGGGCCGAGTGCGCGGGTTAGGAACCATCTGACGCCCGCGCGGCCCACAACTCGGACCTGGCGCGATCAACCGCCAGGAAAAGCCAAAGCAAAACCCGCGGCCAATAACCGCGGGCGCGTCACGAACCGGCCTGTTTCAAACTCGGCGGGATGAGCCTCTGACCCGTCCCTCCAGACGCTCTCCGACGGGCGAGACGCCACTCTCCCACCCACCGTCAACGCACCACCTACACCCGCACCGGCTCGAACGAAATCGGGCCCTCGGGGGTGTTGCGCGCGAAGTAGGCCTCGATCTTCTCCAAGCCGGTGACCCGGTAGATGAACGAGG
>JBJHBZ010000056.1:0-7973 GCA_050485765.1 Phycisphaerales bacterium
GTCGAGATCGGCGGGTTCGAGCCGGGCTTCATGCAGAACCCACCCGAATCAATGCGAGACGCGCTGTTCGAGCAGCAACACGAGTTGGTCGGCGCGCTGCTGGAGCGCCTGCCGAGCCTGGCGGTCGCGGACGTGTCGAGCGAGCGGCTGGGCTCCGGGCTTGTCCGCGTTCGTGTGCGACTGGTGAATGAGGGCCGCTTCGCGACACGCTCGGCGATCGCGAGCAAATCGCGACGGCTCGCGCCGACCGTGCTCGCGATCGCGACCGAGCCGGAGGATGTCGTCAGCGGCTCGCGCATCGTGCGGTTCGAGTCGATCGAGCCCGGCGGGCACGCGCAGGCCGAGTGGCTGGTGCGACAGGACGGGCCGATCCGCGTCGAGCTGCGCGAGCCGGTCTTCGGCTGGATGGATCTCGAGATCGACCCCGCCACCGGGCGCTGGTCGGCAAGCCCGAAGGAGGCGCGGCAATGAACCTGCTCTGTCAGATCCGAACACGCCCGTTCGTTGTTGCGGGCGCGATGCTGCTCGGGGTGTACGGGCTTATGCCGCAGCCTGAGGCAAGGGCGCAGGCGCTCGCTTCGGCCAGCCCGGAGCGCAAGGTCGAGATCCCGTTCAACCGGTATTACACGGGGGCGGAGCTCGAGGCGTGGATGGCAAAGATCGCCGAGGCGCACCCGGAGCTGGTGGAGCTTCGATCGCTGGGTGAGAGCCGGAACGGTCGCCCGCTGACGCTGGCGATCGTGACCGCGCCGGGCGAGCTGGATCACAGCGAGAAGCCGGCGATCTGGATCGACGGGAGCATCCACGGCAACGAGCTTCAGGCCTCGGAGGTCGTGCTCTACACGATGTGGTACCTGACCGAGGCGCACGGGCGGATCCCGGCGATCACCACGCTGCTGGAGGACTACACGTTTTATCTGATGCCGCTGGTGAACCCGGAGGGTCGGGCGTACTGGTTCGAGGAGCCGGCGACGCCGCACACGGGCAGGCAGAGCATCCGCCCGCGCGACCTGGATCGTGACGGGCTGGTGGATGAAGACCCGCTGGACGACCTCGACGGCGACGGCTCCATCACGCAGATGTGGCGCCCGGACCCGAACGGGCAGTGGGAACGCGACAAGCACGACCCGCGCCGCTTTTACCGCGTGGAAGAGGGTCAGCGGGGGTCGTGGTCGTTCCTCGGGCAGGAAGGGCTCGACCGTGACGCCGACGGACGCGCGAACGAGGACGGGCCGTTCGGGGACGACATGAACCGCGCATGGCCCGCGGGCTGGAAGCCGGACTACGTGCAGCGCGGGGCCGGGCTGTACCCGCTGGAAGCGCCCGAAACGCGCGTCGTCGCGGAGTTCATGATCGCGCACCCGAATATCACGACGGCCCAGGCGTACCACAACACCGGCGGCATGATCCTGCGCGGGCCGGGCGCGCCGCACCGGGGCGAGTTCTACCCGCGCGAGGACCTGCGCGTGTACGACGAGATGGGGCGGATCGGCGAGCAGATCCTCCCGCACTACAACTACTGGATCATCCACGAGGACCTGTACATCGTGCACGGCGGGTTCGTGAACTGGGCCGCCGAAGGATTGGGCGCGTTCGCGTTCACCAACGAGCTGATGACCTTCCGCCATTACTTCTGGAGCGAAACCCGCCCCGATGAGCGGGCGATGTGGCTCTTCCGCGACCGTTTGGAATTCGGGCTCAGCTTCAAGGAACACGAGTGGTTCGACCACCCGCAGCACGGGCGCGTGCTGATCGGCGGGCTGAACAAGTGGTCGAGCCGTCTGACGCCTACGTTCATGCTGGAGGAAGAGGCCCACCGCAACGCGGCGTTCACGTTCTATCACGCGGATCAGATGCCGAAGGTGGATTTCGATCGCGTCGCGACGCGATCGCTCGGCGGCGGGCTCTGGGAAGTGACGGCCGAACTGCGCAACGAGAAGCTGATCCCGACGCGCTCCGCCCTGCAGCAAAACCGGGGCATCGGAATGCCGGACCTGGTCGAGTGCGAGCCGGTACGCGGGCGCGTTCTCGTCGGCGGCGTCCTCCGACATTGGCAGGACCGCCAGCTCGAACGCGAGCAGCCCCGGGAGCCCGGGCGCCTGCTGCTGGACGAAGGCGTTCCGAGCCGCGGCGTGCGCACGGTGCGGTTCCTGGTCGAAGGGCGGGAGGGCGAGGAGCTCACGCTGCGTTTTACGAGCGAGCGAGCCGTGGACCGAACGCGATCGCTGCGGCTGGGCGATGGCGAGTAGCCGGCAAGCGTGATGCCTCATGAAGCGACGGGCCCGCGGAGCTCCGCCGGTTTCAGGACGCGGAAGGGCTACCGCTTCCGGAACCGCCCGAGCACCCACGCCCCGATCGCGAGCACCGCGCCCAGGCGCAGGCGCACGCGCAGTCGCCGGAGCATGACGTCCTCGCGGTCCACCGTCAGCCCGCGATCGACCCAGTATTTCGCGCGGGCCGGACGGCCTTGGCGGAGGTTGGCCAGCGCGAGGTTGTGCATCGCGGCGACGAGCGAGGGGTCGAGCTGGACGGCCGTGCGGCCGTGCTCCATGCCCGTGTCCAGGTCACCCATGTGGCAGAGGGCGACCGAGAGGTGGTGGTGCGCCTTGGCGTCGTTGGGTCGCTCGGCAAGGACACGCCGGAAGACGCCGGCCGCGTCGCTGGGCAGCTCCGCGTCGAGCAGCAACTGCCCGAGCTCTTCCATGTCCTCGGGCGTGAACTTCTCCGGATGGTCGCCGAGTTCGCGAAGATCGGCCCGGAGCAGTCGGCGGGCCTGGGTGAGATCCTGAGCGCGGACGCGCTCGACCAGCAACGCGGCGAGGCGACGCCGGGCCTGCGGGTATTCCGGGTCGAGGCGGAGCACGACGTCGAAGTGCGTCAGCGCGTCGTCGAAACGTCCGGTCCGCTCGGCGAGGTCGGCGAGCTGGAAGTGCGCGTCGGCGTTGTCCGGCTCGATCTCCAGCACGCGCCGGAACTTCTCGCCCGCTTCGTCGTGGCGGTGCATCTCGACGAGCAGCTCGCCGAGATCCAGCAGCGTGTCGATATCGCCCGGGTCCTGGCGGAGCTCGCGGAGGTAGAGCTGGCGGGCGCGTTCCTGCCGCCCGGTCTCGGCGTACGCCTCGGCGAGACGCGCCTGCACGCCGGGAAGCTCGGGATCGAACCGCGCCGCCTCGCGCAGGCACCAGACGGCCTTGTCGAACAGGCGACGGTCCATCAGGCTGTCGGCCATCGCGACGTACAACTCCGCGTGCTCGCCCTCGACCTGTTGCCCGAGGTAGAAGACCGTCTCGGCCTGCTCGTGATCGCCGAGGGCCGCGTGGGCCTCCACACGATGCACGAACGCCTCGAGGGACTTGGGATCGAGGGCCGAGGCTTTTTCCAGCCAGACCAGCGCCTCGGTGGGTTTTTCGGATCGCAGCTCGTTGATGCCGATCGCGAGAGCCGTCGGCGCGTCCTCGGGGCGGAGCTCGTGCGCGTCGCGGAACGCGCCGGCCGCGTCGGCGTGACGCCCGGCGGCTTCCAGCGTCAGCCCCAGGTTGAAGTGCCACTCCGCCTGATACGGGTTCAGACGCAAAGCCGTCCGGAGCTCGCTCTCGGCCTCGTCCCAACGCCCGGCTTCATAGAGCTCGTGCGCCCGTTCGACGTGTTCCTCGGCCTCGTGCCAGTCGTTCATCGACCTGCTTCTCCGACCCCGCGCCCGAGCCTCCGCCCGGCACTCAGGGTGAACCCACCACCCAAGGCGCGGGTACAGCCTTCTACAGCCGTCGCGCCGCCCTGCCCGATGCATCGTACGGACCCCGCCCCCTACCATCAATGATCGTCCGACAGACCGACCCCAAAGACCCCCGAAACCCCCAGCCCCACGACGACAGACCGCCGGAGCCATCCCGCCGTGCGAGCACGCCCCGACACGAACCCGAACGCCGTCCGACGCGCCCCCCAGGCGTGGCTGGCGGCATGGGTCGTGCTGGCGTTGAGCGGCGGGGCCCTCGGGGCCGAGCCGTCCGCCCCACCCACCCCTCAAACCCCCGCGGAGGACGTCCGCACCAATAGCAACGGGAATGGGAACGGCGTCCGGAGCGCGTCGCCCAACGGCGCCTCGGCCGCCGAGACGGCGGTGCCGATCCCGACTCGGGCCGACCTGCTCACGCGTCGCTTGGTGGAGACGTACCGGCGTCTGGTGCGTCGGACGCCGGCGGACGCGCGGACGGATTTGCTGGCCGAGCTCTTGGAAGACCAAGAGCCGGAGCTGCGTCGCCTGGGGTTCGAGTTGGTGCAGATCGAGCTGGCCGAGGCCCGGCGCCCCGGACCGGCGGTGCTGGAGGCGGCCCGAAAGATGCTCGCCGACGCGGACCCCGTGCTCCGCGCCCGGGCGGCTTCGCTGCTCAACCAGCTCGCCGACCCGGCGGTCGCGCCCGCCGTCCTTGTCGCGCTCCAGCACGAAACGGACCCGCACGCGGCGAACGAGCTGCTGCGAGCCGTCGCCCGCTGGCCGAGACCCGAAGCCGTCGGCCCCGTGCTGGACTGGATGGAGCGCGAGCCCCGCGTCCGCGCCAGCGCGACCGAGACCGCCTGGAGCCTCGAACGCGCTCAGGTGCTCGGCAACGCCGACCGCGCCCGCGTGCTCGCGGCGCTCCGCACGGCCCCGCCCGCGGAGCTCACCGTCGCGGGCGTCCGTTTCCTCTCCCGATACGGCACACCGGCCGACCGGGCGCTGCTGACAGAGCTGCTGAGTTCCCCGAGCCAATCCACGCGTGCGGCGGCCGGCGAGTCGCTCGCGGTGAGCCCGGCGCACGTCGACGTGCTGCTGACGGCCGCCGACGGAGACGCACTGCTGAGCCCGTACGCCGCCGACGCGATCGCGCGTCACCGCCCGGACGCCGTGAGCTACGCCCGCGTGCGCACGCTCGGGTATGTGTCCACCGGGGATCGCAACGGCTCGCTCGCCCGCGTCGCGGGCGCGCTGGCGCCGTCGGAGGTGCTCGTCGCGGCCGCGGCGCTCGAACGCGAGATCGCGGGCCAGCCCGCTGGACAGACCAACGGGCCCGCCGACGACCTGGACGCGCTGCTCGCGGCCCTGATTGCCCGCTCGCCCGACGCCCCGGCGCTCGATCCCGACCAGGCCCGGGCCAGGGACGAGGCCCTGCTCCGCCTCGCGACTCTCCGCCTCGACGCGGCCCGACCCGAGGCGGCGCTGCAGGCGATCCAAGCCCTGAGCCCACCGGCTCCCGGCAACGGCTCGAGCGCACGCACCGAGCGGGCCGAGCGGCTCCGTGTCATCGCGTTGATCTGGTCCAACCGCCTCGCGCTGGCGGAGGAGATCGACGCGCCGGCGACGACCTGGCTCGCGGGGCTGGAGCGTGCGATCCGCGAGCCGCACGCGCCCGATGTCGTCGAACGCATCCGCGAGCGGTTCGACAACCTGCTCACCCCGACCGAACGCGAGCGTTTGAATCAACTCGCGGCCCGCTTGCCCCGCGAGGAGCCGGAAGAGGCCGAGGCCCTCGAAGAACCGGACCGCTCACCCGGCGTGGCGTTGCCGCCTGAAGATAACGAAGGCCGGCGTGCATCGCCGAGCCGAGCGCCCGCGCCTCCGGATCTTCCGGGGTACGGCCCGATCTGACGTATATCCAAGAAATGGCTCGGGGCGAGACTCAATCCGAGCGTGCCGAGCTCAGCCCGAGGTCATCGTCCGTCCGAGGCGGCTCAGCACGGCTCGCACACGGGGGGTGGACTGGACGACGGGCGAATCGGCGTCGCGCCGGGCGCTCGGGAGGGCCGCGAGGGCCTCGCTCGCCGATGCAAACCCGCCGGTCGGCTCCAGGCCTTGCTGGAGCCAATCGTCCCAGCGACGGTCCAGACGCTTGACCAGACGGCTCGCAGGGATCCGCGGCTCGTCCGCCGCCAGACCCGTCAGCATCGTGTACGCCAGCGACGCCACGCTGCGGATCTCATCCCCGATCAACTCGGCGTTGCCGCGCCCAAGCCCTTCCAGCCCGCGCGCGAAGCCGAAGAGCTCGATCGTCACGCACCCGCGGGTGTCCACCATCGCGTCGCCGGCCGAGATCGGTCCGTGCGACAGTCCCCGCGCGTGCCCGGCTTCATAAGCCTCCAGCAGGTGACGAACGCACCGCTCGGCTTCCAGCGTCCCGAGACGCCCGCCCTTGACCTCGAGCAGGTCGGCGAGCGTGACAAGCCCGTGCTGGTTGCCGGCGTAGGGCGCGACGAGCCAGCCGTACCCGGCGCTATCCAGCCCGTAGTGCTCCAAACGCTGGACGTGCAGATGCTGCACCCCAGCCCAAGCGGAGGCCGCGCCCAAGAAGCGGCGCCGATCCGTCCCGTCAAAAAACGGCCCGAACCGGTACACCACGTGCGATGTGTGATCGCGACGATCGAGCGCCAGCCAGCGCCCCGCCAGCGGGTGCGCCTGCAGCGTCTGGACTAGCTCGAACGGCCCGAACGACCCCGGATCCATACTCATCCGTGCAGTTACCCCAACGCGGACCGAGACGGCAGACCCCAGGACAATTCCTGAAAACGCCGAAACCCCGGAGGCCGCGGACTGCCTCCCAAACACGGCGTGAGTCTATGCACAACGCGAGCTCCACGCCCATGACCGCAGCTTCAGAGATCGGACACCACACCCCCGCGTCCGCAAAACTTGCCCAGATCCACCACAATCAGGCGGGTTCGACCCCCGGATTCGCCCGCCCGATCCGCACGAAACCCGGCCCTGCAGACCTCCCCGCGCCAGCCCCGGCCCGGCTCGGCGGTAGAATGTGGGCACGGGCCTGGGCCCCGAATTCCTGCCCAAGACACTGGAGATCGTGATCATGACCACCGCGTCGACCAACCCGGGTGCCGCCACCGCTGCCGATCCGCTCAGCCTGATCGACGTCGACCACGTCCGCTTCTATGTCGGCAACGCCAAGCAGGCCGCCACCTTCTACGCCCACACCTTCGGCTTCCAGGTCGAGCAGTACGCCGACCTCACCACCGGCTCCCGCACCGAAGCCAACTACCTCCTCACCCAGGGCAACATCCGCCTCCTCCTCACCACCGGGCTCACACCCGACCACCCCGCCAACGAGGAAGTCCGCCTCTACGGCGACGGCGTCAAGGACGTCGCGATGACCGTCGCCGACGCCGAGGCCGCCTACGAACGAGCCCTCGCCAACGGCGGCAAGTCCGCCTACGAGCCCCGCACGTTCAAGGACGACCGCGGCACCGTCACCATGGCCGGCATCCAGACCTACGGCCGTGCCGTCCACTCCTTCGTCTCACGAACCGGCGACTACGACCTGCCCAAGCTCAAGCAGGGCGGCGCCTTCGCCCCCGGCTTTAAGCCCATGGGCAACTTCGCCCTCAACGACTACAACCGCAAGAACCCCTGCGGGCTCAAGTTCGTCGACCACTGCGTCGGCAACGTCGAAGAGGGCAAGATGAACCACTGGGTCGAGTGGTACGAGAACGTCCTCGAGTTCAAGATGTTCAAGCACTTCGACGACGCCGACATCTCCACCGACTATTCCGCGCTCATGTCCAAGGTCATGGCCTCGGGCAACCACCTCATCAAGATGCCCATCAACGAGCCCGCCGAGGGCAAGAAGAAGAGCCAGATCCTCGAATACCTCGAGTGGCACAACATGACCCCCGGCGTCCAGCACCTCGCCCTCCGCACCGACGACGAGCTCCACTCCGTCGCCGCCCTCCGCAACCGCGGCGTCGACTTCCTCCAGATCCCCGAAACCTACTACGAATCCGTCTGGAAGCGCGTCGAGAGCCTGGGCTGGGAAGTCAAGGAAGACCACGAAAAGATCCGCGACCTCGGCATCCTCGTCGACGCCGACGACGAGGGCTACCTCCTCCAGCTCTTCACCAAACCGCTGCAGGACCGCCCGACCCTGTTCTTCGAAATCATCTGCCGCCGCGGGAGCCAGAGCTTCGGGAAGGGGAACTTCAAGGCCCTGTTT
>JBJHBZ010000057.1:0-7897 GCA_050485765.1 Phycisphaerales bacterium
CGGAGGGGGTCCCCCTCTCCTTCTCTCCTCCCCCTTCCCTCACCACCCCACCGCGTCCTCCGGCACCGGCATGTCCGCCGCCAGGTCGCGCAGCGCCCGCCGCCCGATCATCGCCCCCAGCCGCCACGCCGGCGTGCCCAGCCCGGGGCGCTTGCACGTCACGTCCCCCGCCCCGATGACCTCCCCCGCGCGCACGTCCCGCGTCGGCACCACCGACTGGCGGCTCACCCGTCGCACGTCTGCCTCCACCCCCGCGACCAGCTTCCCCCCGCGCCCGAGCAGCGTCGCCGCGAGCGTCCCTTCCACGCCCGACACGCCCTCGCGCGCCGCTTTCGCCAGCCGCACGTACGCCGCGAAACCCTCGGGCTCGAGCGAAGCCGCGTGATCCGGCCCCGCCCGCGTGCGATCGTCGGTCAGGTGCTTCTCGAGGATGCACGCCCCCGCGTGCGCCACCGCGACCGCCCCCGTCTCCACCAGCACCGTGTGATCGCTGTACCCCGTCACGCACGGATGCACGATCTCCGCCACCGCCTCGCACCCGCGCAGCGACGCCTCGCCCGGCGCCGTCGGGTAGCTGCTCACGCAATGCAAAAACGCGAGCCGATCGGCCGCGCCATCGAGCCACGACCGCGCGCGCGCGATCTCCTCCGCCTCCGCCGCCCCGGTGCTCACGATCAGCGGGCGCCCCGTCGCGCCCATCGCCTCCAGCAGCGGGCGATGGATCACGTCCGGCGACGCGCTCTTATACGCGTCCCACGCCAGTCCCTCGGCGATCGGCACCAGCTCCGTGCTGAACACCGTCACGATCGCGTGCATCCCCAGCGCGTGCGCACGATCCACGACCTCGCCCATCGCCCCGATCGGAAGCTCCAGACGACGAAGCATCGCGAACGGGTCCGTCTCCCCGGCGTCGCGCTGGTACGCCGCAAGACGCGCCGCTCGGCTCATCAGGCGATCGGTCTCAAAGAGCTGGAGCTTCACCGCGTCCGCCCCCGCGCCCGCGGCGGCTTCGGTGAGCGCCAGCGCGCGCGACGCGTCCCCGTCGTGGTTCACGCCGATCTCGGCGATCACGTACGCCGACTCCCCCGCGCCGATCGACCGATCACCGATCCGCACGCGACAACCCCTCCCCGGGCGCACGCCCGCGCAGCACCGCGTCCGCGACCAAGAGATCCGTCGGCGTGTCGATGTCGATCACGTCCCCCTCGCGCGTCTCGATCCCGCGCCGATCGAGCCCGAAGAACGCGTGCGGCCCCGCCCCCACGCCGGGGATCTCCAGGCGCAACGCCCGCTGCGTCAGCGCGATCACGCCCCCGTCCGGCATAAACGCCGGCGGCAGGTCCTGGCGACGGAACACGCCGTGGTTGAGCACGTCCCCTTCCCACGCGCGCACGCGCCCGGCGTCGTCGAGGCGGGCCGTCCACCACGGGTGATGCTTGCCCACGCGCGCATAGCTCTGCACGCTGTCGCACCCGCTTTCCTCCAGCAGCACCAACGCCCGATCGACAAGCCCCGGGGGGCGCACGGGCACGTTCGCGTAGAGGATGACCACGGGCGCGCCGGGCGCGAGCCCGCGGGCCGCGTTGAGCGCTGCGCGGGCGGCGTCATCGACGCGGGCCGAGTCGGTCGCCAGCGCCGGCGGCCGCGCGTGTGATTCCGCGCCGAGCGAAGCCGCGAGCGCGAGCAGCGCCTCGCTGTCGCTGGAGACGACGACGCGCGCGACGCATTCGCTCGCGATCGCGTGCTCGATCGTCCACTGCGCGCAGGGCTTGCCCGCGACGGGCGCGAGGTTTTTGCCGGGGACGCCCTTGCTCCCGGCGCGTCCGAGCACGATGGCGACCGCGTCGCGCGCCACGGGTCAGGCCGCCGCCGTCGGGCTGAGCCGCGGCTGTCGCGCCGCCCGCTCGCGACGGAACGCCCGCTCGCGCCGGCGCGCCAGCACGCGCTTCCAGATGGACTCCAGCGACTCGTTCCGCAGCGAGCCCATCGTCCGCCCCGAGCGCCACCCGCCGAAGCGGATCGGCACGTCGCCGTCACTCAAGACGCGGCAACGCAGACGCTCCATCCGCGTGCGCACGAACCCGGGCTCCGGCAGCGGCGAGATCCGCTGCCCGCGCAACGCCGACGGCAACGGATCGATCACGCACGCCCCCGCGAGCGACAGCCACCGGTCGTAGAACGCCTCGACCTCCTCGTACACCGCGTCGCACCGCGTCAGGCGCGGCGCCACCCACGGGAACGGGAACGTCCCCTCGCGCCGGCGCGCGCTCAGCAGCTTCAGCACGCCCGTCCGCGCATGCTCCAGCGCATCCACGCCCATGAGCCGCCGGTACGTCTCGGCGTGCTCGCCCATCAGGTCCACGCTGACGATGTCGACCTCGCCCGCGAGCAGATCGCGCAGCCGGTCTTCTTCACAGAGCAGGTCGGTACGGATATGGACGGCGCGGACGCCGCTCTCTTTCGCCGCCGCGACGATCTCGTGCCACGCCGGGTGGAGCAGCGGATCTCCTGCGCCTTCGAGGCTCACCACCGCGTCCGGGCGCTCCGCGCCGAGCTCGCGGAAGAGCTTGCCCGCCAGCTCCACGTCCATCGGCGTGCGCTCCGCGACGTCGCCGCCGTCCCGGTTCCAGCTCGCCCGCTGCCCGCTCGTGCGACGCCCCGTGTTCAGCTCCAGGATCACGTGCTGCGGCACCGTCCCCGCGAGCACGCGGTCCCGCTTGCTCGCGTGACGGGCGACCTTCTCCGCGCTCACCGATACCCATCGGTCCTCGTACTCCTCGATCGCACCCGCGATCAGCGCCCGACCGATCGGCGTGTCGGCCGTCAGACGAACCGCCAGCTTCCGCAGCGACGCCTCTGTCTGCACGCACGGCCCGCGCCCCAGCGCGTCGCCCCGTGGCATCGACGGCACGTACCCCAGGATCCCCCCGATCGACCCGAACGCACCCGCCTGCGCCGCCTGCTGCGCGATGCTCAGCGTCAACTCGCGGCTGATCACCAGCGCCCCGAGCCCCACCGGCCCGGGCGCGAACGCGTAGGGGTGCCCCTTGGGCTGCTCGCGGTGACGCTGCGCCGCCGCGTCGATCAGCTCCGCGCTCGCCAGCGCCCAGTCGTCGCCGACCGGCACCGCCGCGTCGATCCCCGTGCGCTCGAAGACCTCCGCGAAGACCGACGCGTCGAACACCTCGTCCCACGCCGTCAGCCCCCCCAGCGACCCGCGCCACGACAGCGGCGCGAACACGCGGCTCGCCGCGATCGACCGGTGCGCCGCGCTCCGCACGCGCTGCACACGCAGGATCTCGATCGGCAGCTCGCCCGTCCGATCCGTGCCCCCCGTGAGCGCGCGCACGCGCTCCGGATCCGTCGCGAGCAGGATCACCCGGTCGATCTTCTTGCACCGCCCGAGGCGCTCGAGCATCAGACGCAGCGCGTTCCGTCCGAGCGCGACCGTCTCGCCCAGGTCACGCGGGATGCCAAGCCCGCTCCGCTCCGGGTCGACCGGGACCACGGCCGCGACCTGGCGACGCGACCGCTTCACGCCCGCCTTTTCACCCGTTTTGTCACCGTCGCCCGCGCGCACGGCACCGCCGCGTTCGACCTCCTCGCGGATCCTCTTGCTCGGCGGCATGTCCCGCGTCAGCTTCGCGCCCCCGTCGAGCGCCTTGAGCGTCGCGTCCAGCAGGCGACCGAGCTGCTCGCCCGCGTCGGCGAGCCACGCGACGTTGTCCCGGTCGCGCTCGATCTGGCGGCGCTGGCGCTCGTACGGGTCGAGCCCTTCCTCGAGCGCCAGCAACCGGTCCGCCCGGAACCGGCGCAGCGTCCCCGTCTGGTTCAGATCATGCACCAGCCCGTACGCCGGGTCGAGCGAGATCACCTCGTCCCGGATCGTGTTCACCTGCCCGATCAGCTTGTTGATCGTCGGCTGGTCCGCTCCGAGCATCCTGCCGAGCAGCGCCGACGTCTCGCGGCTCAGCGCCGACACGCGACCCACGTCCTGACGCACCCGCGCCACGCGATCGCGCACCCGCGCCAGACGCTTGCGGTCCTCGCCTGCGCCGGTCGTCGGCACGCCGAACGTGGGCGAGAGCGCCGGCATCGCCGCGTCGCTCGCATACTGCACCAGCGCCTCGCCGAGCGCCATCGTCGAGGTGCCGCGCTTGGCGACGCCGCCCTCGGTCGCGTCGATCGTCGTGAGCCCGCGGGCCGCGTCGCGCGCGAAGTGCTCCTCGAACTGCACGAGGTAGCTGTGCATCTGCTCGTCGGTGTAGATCGGTCGCCCGAGCACGTCGGTGGTGCGGATCAGCGTCGTGCGCATCCGCGCGATCCGCTCCCACTCCATCATCTCCAGCGTGCGGAAGGGGTTGAGCTCCGGGCCCCACGTCTCGTGGATCGCCGCCCCGCCCGCGTAGTACTGCCCGTCGGTGAAGCCCAGGTCCTGCCCGATCAGCATCACCGGGTCGGCCCCCATGTGGCGCGCCAGCTCGTACGCCAGGTGCGCCACCGTCGCGCCGGGATGCACACGGTCCCGCTCATCCGCCTTGCCCGCCAGCTCCGCGCCCAGCAGCGTGTCGAGCAGCTCGCTCGCGACAAACCGCACCTCGCCCGGGAACGCCTCCGCGATCGCCGGGTTCGCCTTCGCCTCCAGCACCAGCGTCACGCCCTCGACGTCCTCGGGCTTCAACCCCTCATAAAACCGGCGGCTGATCTCGTGATGGTCCAGCGCCGTCACAAAATGCGGGCGGATCCCGCGCGCCAGCATCGGCTTCAGCACCGTCTGCACCGCGACGATCACCACCCGCTCCCGCACGCCCGGCTCGGCGAGCAGGTCCAGGTTCCGCTGCAGGCTCGGGCCCGCGCTGACCACCACCGCCGGGCGACCGTGGCACGCGCCCGCCAGGTCCGACAGCTTCGCGCTCGTCGCGTACCGGTCCAGGTTCATGAAGCTGTTGCGCAGCGTCGTCTCCACCTGCACCATCGTCGTCATGAGCTGGCTGCGGATCGCCCGCATCACGCCGTTGAACTTCTCCGCGAACCGGTCGAGCGCCTCGCCCAGGCGCTGGCGGTCCGGCGTCGTCTCGATGAACCGCACGCCGAGCCCCAGGATGCCCTCGACCCCGCGGGTCACCCGCGAGATCGCCGGCGCGTCGTCCGGGTCGGTCAGGATCGCCAGGTTTGTCCCCTCGAGCCACCCCGAGAGGTCCACCCGCTCCAGCACCGCCCGCAGCAGCGCCACGTCCGGCTCGATCGCGATCATCACGCCCGTCTTCCGCAGCTTCGCCGCCGCCAGACGCGCGTGATACCCCAGCCCGAAGCCCAGCAGCACCACGCCCGCGTGCGTCCGAACGTCCAGGTCCGACACCAGACGCTCGGCCTCTGCCAGCGGGCGACGACGGCTCGCCAGCGTCCGCGTCCCCTCCGAGGTCCGGAGCAGGCACGTCGGCACACCGTCGTCGGTCATCACAAACTCGGCGTCCGCCCGCGACGCCGTCGCCCGGACCCGGCGCACCGTCTCCGGGCTCGTCCGCTCCAGCAGCCGGCAGTTCCGCTCGAACACCGCCTCCGAAGCCGGCAACGCCCCTCCGCCCACGCCCGAACCCGTTCCATCGGTCGACATCTCAGGCACACCCCATTCCGACACACGCACCGCCCATGCGTTGAATATCCCCCCAAGCGAGGGCCCCCGCCCGAGTCTGGATCGGTCGCCCGCAACTCGCGGCTGCACGAATCCGAACAACCTCCCGTTCCAGCCCCGCTGGGCCCGCTCCACGAGCACGCATCACACGACCGCCGACCCGACGGAGTTCGACCCATGCCCCTCTCGACAGGCATCCAACGGATCACCGAGGGGGTCGGTGTCCTCGCGGAGCACCTCGGCGTCCTCCTCCCGGGCATCCTCACCGGCGGCGGCGTCACGCCCCTGCCCAAGCCGCCCCCCCTCGAGCGATACCTCTTTGAACAGCCCCTGCCGAGCATGATCCTGCTCGGCGTCGTCGCGCTCGTGGCGGTGGTCGTCTTTCAGCGCCGGGCCCAGCTCCGCACGGGGCTGATCGTCGCGGGCGGGTGCCTCCTCCTCGCCGGCGGCGCCTACGCCCTCTCCCGAGCGGTGGTGACCGAGCGCGAGGTGCTGCAACGCGAGAGCGTGCGCCTGGTCCGCGCCGTCGCCGAGGCCGACACGAAATACCTCGAACGCGTCCTGCACCCGGAGGTCGACCTGGTCGCCAACCGCCAGTTTTGGGGGAATCTGGGTCGCCACGGGATCATCAGCCGGGTGAACGCGTTGCTCCGCAACGCCGAGCTGCGGGCGGCCGTGCTCGACAACCAGGCCGTGCTGGACGGGCCCAACGTCGGGCGGACCCAGCTCCGCGTCCGCGTGCAGGACCCGAACTACATGGACCTCGCCTGGTGGCGCGTCGACTGGCGGCGCGAGCCCGGCGGGTTCTGGCGCGTCGTGCGCATCGAGCGCCTCACCAGTCTCCTGGATCGATCCTGACCACGCCCTGCGCCCGGTTCAAGTCCGGTAAGCCGATCCGCGCCGTGCGCTTGCTCGCGGTCTGTGCGGCATCCCCGCCCCGATCGGGGTTCTTTGCGGACTGGGAAAGCCCAAATAGGGTGAATGTCCGATCAGGAATCGTGCGCTGAGAACAAAGTAGCGACGCGACCACGCCGATGTTCAGCCTTGGAACCCAACGCCTAGCTGGAGCCGGCGCATGAGCACGACCACAGAGCAACGTGACCAGATCGTGACCGGGGCGATCCGCGAGATCAGCCACATCGCGACGCTGCCGGAGATCACGCTCAAGATCATCGAGCTCGTGGAGGATCCCAAGTCCACCGCGCAGGATCTCCACAACATCATCTCCAACGACCCGGCTCTATGCAGCCGCATCCTCAAGGTCGTCAACAGCTCCTTCTACGGGCTCCCCGGGCAGATCGGATCGATCAACCGCGCGATCGTCCTCCTCGGGCTCAACGCTGTCAAGAACATCGCGATCGCCGCCAGCCTCGCCAAGCTCTTCCGCGGCGGCGACCTCACCGGGGGCTTCGGCGCCAAGGACCTCTGGCGACACTCCAACGCCGTCGCCGCCGCCAGCAAGCTCATCGCCGACGCCATGAAGTGCGGGCTCGGCGACGAGGCCTTCCTCGCCGGGCTCATGCACGACATCGGCATCATGGTCGAGATGCAGTTCGACCGGAACAAGCTCATCGAGGTCCTCGAGCAGCTCGGCGTCGACAACAACGGCATCCCCGCCGCCGACATGCTCACCATCGAAGAACAAGTCTTCGGCGCCAACCACCAGGACTTCGGCGCCGCACTCTGCGAGAAGTGGAAGTTCCCCAAGAGCTTCCAGACCGTCACCGGCTTCCACCACCGCCCGCTCGATCTCGCGATGGAGAACCGCACCCTCCCCGCCATCATCTACGTCGCCGACCGGCTGGTCGCCGAGCTCCCCGAGATCGACGGCTTCCGCATCGACCTCAAATCCATCGACATCGACCCCGAAGTCCTCGAAAACCTCGGGCTCAACCACGACAAGCTCC
This sequence comes from Phycisphaerales bacterium, assembly GCA_050485765.1. Taxonomy (GTDB): domain Bacteria; phylum Planctomycetota; class Phycisphaerae; order Phycisphaerales; family UBA1924; genus RECY01. The sequence goes on from JBJHBZ010000057.1 coordinate 7,540, forward strand.
AAACCATCCGCGCCGCACTCCCCGCCGCACTGGAAAACCTCGAGCAACTCCTCGCCTGACCCCGCACCGAGGCCCAAAATCACCGGTTCCAGGGGATTTCAAAAATTTTCTCGAAGACCCGTTCGAATTATCGAGTTCCCGGGCGTAGCAAACCGAATGCATGTTCAGCGGGAAACACGGGCCCTGAAAAGAGCCCCCGATTCCCGCCCCCCAAGCTCTCTCTTTCTCCCTCCGGGCGGCTGCAAGCAATTGCGGCCGCCTTTTTTACGTCAACGCCCCCGCCGTCCTCAATCCCACTCCCCCGCAGCCGACCTCCTCCCCTGAATGCCCTCCCCCGCCCCAGCGGGGGAGGAGTCGG
>JBJHBZ010000058.1:0-7125 GCA_050485765.1 Phycisphaerales bacterium
AGCGGGGGCGAGCGTGAGAAACCGATCGGCTCGTCCCTCGTGCGTCACCCGTGCGTGCGCGCGGTGGGGTTCACCGGGAGCCTCGGCGGCGGGCTGGCACTGGACAAGATCGCGCGCGAGCGGCCGGACCCGATCCCCGTCTACGCCGAGATGGGCTCAACCAACCCCGTCTTCGTCCTGCGCCACGCGCTCGAGGGACAAGCCAAGAGCATCGCGGAAAAGCTGTACGCCTCGCTGGTGAACAGCAACGGGCAGATGTGCACGTGCCCGGGGCTGATTTTCGCGTCGCGGTCGGACGGGGCCGAGGCGTTGATCCGGGCGATGAGCGAGCGTGTCGAAGCGGCCGAGCCCGCGCCGATGCTGGGCGGGCGCACGCGGACCAATTTTCTGGGTCGGGTGAACGAGGTCGCGAAGATCGAGGGGGCCGAGGCCCGCGCCGGCGGCCCGCAGGCCGGGCACATCCCCCCCGGCGGCGCGGGCGGCGGCGCCAAGCACCCCGTCCTCGCCTCGCCCGCGATCTTCCGCGTGACCTACGACGTGTTCGTCAAGAACCCCACGCTACTCGAAGAGGTCTTCGGCCCGGCGGCGGTCGTGGTCATCTGCGACGCCGACGAACAGCTCGCCGAAGCCGCCGCCCGCTTCCAGGGCAGCCTGACCGCGAGCATCTTCGCCGGCGGGTACGACGCCGCCGCCGTCCGGCAGCTCACCACCATCCTCGAGCAGCGCGTCGGGCGGATCGTCTACAACGGCGTCCCCACGGGCGTCGAGGTCGCCCACGCGATGGTTCACGGCGGCCCCTTCCCCGCGACCAACGCCCCGCACACCACCGCCGTCGGCCCGAAAGCCATCGAACGCTGGGCCCGCCCCGTCTGCTATCAGAACGCGCCCGAGGCGATGCTCCCCCCCGAACTCAAGAGCGCCAACCCCCTCGCGCTCCGACGCCTGGTCGACGGCGACTGGACCGACGCCAAGATCGAACGCGCCTGAGCCACGCCCACGCTCAGTTCAAGCTCCGGCAGACCCACACGCGCCGGGATTCGCCCTCGACCGCGACTTCCACCGCGAGGTGAACGCGGATCGCCGAATCCAACAGCCCGCGGACACGCTTCGGCTCGTCGGTGAGCAGGTGCATCGTGGGGCTGGTCGCGTCGACCCGGGCCGCGGCCTGAAGGAGAGCGGCGTTGGTGCGTGCCCACGCCTCCGCCGCCGCCAGGTGCTGCGCCGCCGTCCCGCGCGCCACGCCCGCGACGCCGTGCGCCACGTCCTCGCCGCGCTCGATCGCGATCAGGTGTAACGCGCCGCCCGCGTCCCCCGCCAGATGCACGCCCGGCGCGGCCGGGCACGAGAGCTCCAGCAGGCGCAGCCCCGCGACCGCCGGCCCGGCGCTCGGTGAGGGCGCCGCGCCCGGCTCCCGTGACTCGCCCGCCTCCGGCCTCGCGCCCTCGCCCCGGGGCGGGGTCGCCTGAGCCGTGAAGGCGTCGTCCATCGGCTCGTGCAGGCTCTCATCGGCGGTTTCGGTCGAGAGGCGCAGCGTGGGACCGCCGACGCCCGGCGAGGGGCGGCGCGACGGCGCGGTCTCCCCTGCACGCACCCATTCCAGCACCGTCGCGGGGTCGGCCTCGAGCTCGGCGTGGCACAGCTCGCGCACACGGGGCCCGCCGATGCGGCTCGCGCACGCCTCCGCCTCAATCGCCCCGCCCAGGAACGAGCCCGACGCCTTCACGAGCTTCGTCGCCGCCGCCTGCGCCCGCACCGGGTCGGCCCCGAAGACCGCGGCCCGCAGCGTCGGCGCGGGCGCGAGCGCCCCGTCACCCGAAGCCGCATCGATCGCCTCGGCCAATCGCTTCGCCGCGCGGTACGCCGCGACCGCCGCCGCGTCGTCCGCGCCGCTCAGCACCGTCACCGCGTCGAGTAGGCGTCGCCCGGAGAGCGCCAGCTCCACGAGCCCCGGCTCATCAAGCTCGCCGACTTCCACGATCGCCGCGACCGACCGCGCGACCGCCGCCGACACCGCGGCCCGGGGCGACATGGTCGCGTCATCCTCGTCCCACGCTTCGCGGTCGCCCACGAGCGAGACGGTCATCGCCCCCTCGCGCACCCGCAGCACCGCGACCGGCCCGCCCAGACGCGCCGCGAGCTGGCGCGCGTACTGGTTCACCCACAGCCCCGCCCGCACCGGCAGGTGCCCGAGCAGCACCGCCTCGACGTGCAAGCGCGGGCGCGCCGTGGCGCTCGGCGGGCGCACCGCCTTCAGCTCCACCGCGTGCGTCACGGGCAACGCCAGCTCGTCCGGGATCGCCGAAGCCCGCGGCGGCAGGTCCGCGTCGTCCTGGTCGCCGAGGAACAGCTCGGCCAGCGCGTCGAACTCCGTCTCGTGCGGGGGCTCGTTCATGCCTGAAAAGGCGTAGTCGGGCGTGCGTCCGGACATGGTGGGTCGCTCCTGCGTTCCCGGGCGCGGCCGAGGGCTCCGCCTCGCGCCGTGAATCGTTCAACAATCCATCCGCTCAAGCGCTCGCGGCGTGCGCGCCACGCGGCGCCAGCGTCAGCAAGCTGTCACGCTCCCCGAACGGGTTGCTCACCGTCGTCGGGTTGTACGGGTCCGCGATCCAGCGACCGTCCACCACCAGGCGGTAGCGGTACCGCCCCGGCTCCAGGTCGATCGCCAGCTCATGCACCCCGAGCTCGTCGTTCCGCGTCAGCGTGTGCGCCGACGCGTCCCAACCGTTGAAGTCCCCGGCGATCGAGACCACCGCCCCGAGTCCCAGCGGCTGGATGAACACCACGCCACGGCTCGTCGCCCGCGCGCCAAACAGACGCGCCACCGCCGACGCCCGCTGCACGCCCTCCGGGCGCAGCAGCGACGCCATCCCGCGCACCCCAGCCCCGACGGGCTTCGCCTCCAGCTCGCCCTCCAGCCGCGCCGACGTCCGCTCGCCCAAGCTCTGGAGCCGGTCGGCGAGCGTCGCCGCCCGGGCCGCCAGCTCCTCGGCCCGCGAACGCGAGGGCGATTCCGCCTCCCCGCTCGCTGGCGCAGGCTCCGCACCGGGCGACGCCTCGCCCGCGCCGCCCGGCGCGGGCAGAGCCGCCTCGATCGCCTCATGCCCCGGGTGCTGGCGCATCCGGGCCGCCAGGAGCTCGCGCACCGCGCCGCTCGCGCCATCGCCCCGTTCCGAACCCCGTTCCGAGCCCTGTTCCGAGCCCTGTGCCACGCCCCGTTCGCCCTGCTTGGCTTCGATCTCGACCGCGGGCGCGACCGGCGGCGCGACGCGTGAGCACGACTCCCCTGGGTCGTACGCGTCGAGCGCCGCCTGCCAGCCCTCGTCGGCGCTCCCGGCGATGTTCAGCCCGCTCTCCAGCACCAGCCACGCCGCGAGCGCCAGGTAATCCCGAGCGCCCACCGCCTCGGAGGCGTACTCGATCACCGGCTGCCCGAAGCTCGCGGCTTCCCGCAGCCGATCGTCCTGACGCACGACCACCGGGATCACGCGGTGCTCGTGACGCCGACGCAGCTCCTCGAGCAGGTCCCGAGCCAGGGGGGACGTCGGATCGTGGATCGTCCCGACCAGCCACGCCCCGGGCGTCACGCCCAGGCGCTTGCCGAGGCTCTTGACCGTCTGCATCTGGCGCTCCGCGCCCTGCAGGCTGAAGAAAGACGTTTCGACCGGCACGAGCACGGCATCCGCCGCCGCGATCGCGTTGTAAGTCAACAACCCGATCGAGGGAGAGCAATCGATCAGGCAGACGTCGTACCGGTCCTTGAACTGCGCCAGCACGCCCTTCAGGCGACGGTCACGGTCGGCGCGATCCGCGATCGACGACCGGGCGGCCTCGATCCCCGCGACCTTCATCCGGCTCGGCGCCAGGTCCAGGTTCCGACGCACCCGCCAGAGCAGACGCTCCAGGTCGATCGCCCCCGGATCCGGCGCGAGCATCGCATCGGCGATATCGAGGTCGATCCGGTTCTCCGGGATCGCCAGCCCCGCGCAGCAGTGCGCCTGCGGGTCGGTATCGACCAGCAGCGTGCGGAGCCCGCGGGCGGCGAACGTCCCGGCGAGATTGATCGCCGAGGTCGTCTTCCCGCACCCGCCCTTCTGATTGACAATCGCGATCGTGCGCACAGGTTCGGTCCCCGATTGACCCGGTTTCCCGATCCCAACCCGAGGGTGACGAAAAACCCCCCGGATCAGGCCGGACCTTCCCCTGCTCTTCCTCGTGCTCCGCAGGCGTTATCGGGTGCGCAAGGAATGACCCTTGAAAACCTTGCGCATGAGTTCTGGGTGAATCGCCGGGTCACAAAATGTGGCGAACGGGGGCGCGATCAGCGCAACGCATATGCCGCCGCAACCAGCGCGTCCGCGTCCAACTCGGCATCCCCCGAGACGCGCACGGCTCGCGCCACCAGACGCTCGGCATCGCCCCGCGTCTCCCCCAGCGCCACCAGCGCCGCGACCGCCGCCTCGGCCGGGCCCGTGGGCTCCGGCGCGAACGCCTCCACGCCCGACCCGCGCCCGACGCCCGCCGACGCCTCGCTCGCGTCGAGAAACAGCTCCACCTTCCCGTGCAGGTCGGTCACGATCGTCTCGGCGAGGCGTTTGCCGATCTCGGGCAGCTCGGTCAGCGCCTTGACGTCCCGTCGCTGGATCGCGCCGGCGATCCACGCCGGCGGGCGGGCCATCGCCTTGAGCGCCTTGCGGTGCCCGAGTCCGCGAACCTTGGTCAGCAGCTCGAAGAACTTCTGCTCGGTCGGGCTGGTGAACCCGATGAGCCGCGGCGTCAGGCTGGTGGACTGCCCCTGCGCCTCGTACTGCTCGATCGTGTGCAGCGTCAGCACCGGCGGGCCCTCGACCGCGACCACGCCGAGCAGTTGCTGCGCGAGATGGCTCGGGAGCAGCACGCCGTAGGCGAAGGGGTGCCCCTCGGGCTGGATGAGGGCTTCGAGGCCCTCGACCGATTCGCATCGTCCGGTGAGTCGTCGGATCACGCCCATAGTAGAGCAGAACGCCACCGGATCCGCTGGCCCGGACGCCGAACCCGTGGCATGGTTGATCCCCGGATGCCCGAGCACGCCCGAGAACGATGCCCCTCCTGTCGCTACAGCCTCGACGACGTGCTCGGGGCGATCTGCCCCGAGTGCGGGACCGATGCGATCGTGGAACGCCGGTGGGCGGCATTCGGCCTGCCCGTCTGGCCGATCGTGGGCTCGCTCGCCGGCGGGGCCCTCGCCTGGCTCGCGCTGCTCGCCTTCACCACATGGCTGGTGCGCACGCACACGGGCGTCGCGCGGGGAGACGCGCCGGCCGTCGCCCTGCTCGGCATGCTCTTGGCGCTCTCCGGCGTCGCGATCGGGGCGACCATGCTCGCCCTGACCAGCCGGAGCCGCCTCCGACGCACCGTCGGGCTCGAGCGCACCCGCCTCCGCCTGCTCAGCCTCGCCCCGCTCGTCGGCGCCGGGCTGAGCTGGGTGGGCGTCGTCGGCGCGAGCCTGCTCGCCTGAACGCCCGGCCAAGCCGCCCGCCCACCGCTAGCATGAGCCGATACGCTCCCAGGTGCGGTGGCCGAGCGGTTGAAGGCACGCGACTTGAAATCGCGCAGGCTCGAAAGAGTCTCGGGGGTTCGAATCCCTCCCGCACCGTTACCCCTGGCGATGCACCGGCGCGCACCGCGCGAGCGGGACGCGTCTGCCGCGGGCTTTACCGGCGCGGGTTCCGACCCGTCGGCCTCGGGCGGCGCGGGCCCGCCCCCGGGCGGTACGGCTCCATCGGGCCCCGCCCCACCTCATCCCCCGAGCCCGGCGCCTCGTACCCCTCCGGGCCTTCCGGCCCGTCCGCCACGCGATCGCTCTCGCGGCGCGTACGCTCGGCCGCGTCGTCCTCCGGCGTCCTCGCGAACACCATCCGACCCGCCGACGTCTGGATCGCGCTCACCACCACCAGATCCACCGTCTCACCCACGCGCTCGGCGCACCGCTCGGCGACCACCATCGTGCCGTCTTCCAGATACCCCACGCCCTGGTCCGGCTGCTCCCCCACCCGCACCAGGCGCAGGCGCATCGGCTCGCCCGGCGCGACCGGGCTCCGCATCGACGACGCCACGTCGTGCATGTTGAGCACCTCGGCCCCCTGGATCCCCGCGACGCGCACCAGCCCCGCGTCGGTCGTCACGATCACCCCGGGCATCTCTTTCGCCAGCGAGACCAGCTTCTGGTCCACGCCCGTTCCCGGGACGGTGCGCTCATCGAGCGCCACGTCCAGCCCGGCCGTGCGCTGGAGCTTGGAGACCACGTCCAGCCCGCGACGCCCGCGCTGGCGTTTGAGCCGGTCCCCCGAGTCGGCGAGCGTCTGCAGCTCGGCGACCACGAACGTCGGGATCACGAGCTGGCTCTGGATGAGCCCGGTCTGGGCGAGCTCGACGATCCGCGCGTCGATCAGGGCCGAGGAATCCAGCACCAGCGGGCGCGTCCCGCGGATCTGCTTCGCGAACTCGACATAGGGGATGACCAGTCGGAAATCGTCCTGCGTCTGGAGCACCGTCGAGATGCCGAGGTAAGCGAGGCAGATGCCGATCAGCAGCTTGAGGGCCGCGACCACTTCCGTGCGCTCAAACTCGTAGCTGCGGGCGAGGACGTCGACGACGACGCCGATGGCGGCGGTAACGAGCATCGCCCCGAGCAGGCCGAAGAGGATGCTGAACAGGGTCGAGATCTTCTTCTGCGGGGTGAAGATGTCGATCAGGATCGCGAGCAGCCCGGCGATCGCCGCGACCGCGAGGGTGATCGGCCACCGGGTCGTGAGCACGTCGGTCACGCCCGCGTCCACCCCGCGGTAGATCGTCAGGAGCGTGACGGTCGCGAGAATGACGATGAACGAGAGGCGGAGGACGCGGACCAGGGCCTGGCGCTGACGACGGGCGATCTCGGCCGGGCTCAGCTCGGGCGTCGGGGCGTGGGATCGGTCGGCGTGCTGTCCGGGTCGTTCGCTCATGTCGGAGCGAGTCTATTCGATCGGGAGGGCGAGCCGGGGCGGTGTCTATGATGACTTCTGCGCGGGGAATCGTCCCCGCGCGGTCCCGTCGTCGAGGTCGGCGGCTGGGCCCGGTGCACGGGTGGCCCGTGAACCTGGTCAGGGC
>JBJHBZ010000059.1:0-6765 GCA_050485765.1 Phycisphaerales bacterium
CCCCTCCGTCGGCTGCGCCGACACCTCCCCCGCCGGGGCGGGGGAGGGAAAGGAGAAGACTGGGCGTATGGCGGGTTAGTTGGCGGTGGGCGAGGTGCCTTGGACGGGGCGGTCTTCGCGGGCGAGGGGGTCGCTGGGGGCGGTCTGGACGTCGGCGGGGTTGATGGGGTTGAAGCGGGAGCCGTAGAGGGGGATGCGCTTGTTGACGGTGGTCGAGGGGAGCAGCGGCTGGATCAGCATCAGGACCGCGAAGAGCCCGAGGTTGGCGAGCAGCATGGGGACGAGCCCGGTCTGTCCGAGGTAGACCATGACGCTGGTCATGACGATGATCGCGAGGCTGAGGGGGATGACGTTCTGCCATCCGAGCATCATGACTTGGTCGTAGCGGAGTCGCGGGAGGCTCCAGCGGATGACCATCATGAAGCAGATGAGGAAGACGACCTTGCCGAAGAAGACGGCGAACTTGGCGAGCATCGCGAGGATGCCGGTCGCCTCGGGGCTGGTGAGCGGGTCGTTCACGAACGGGATCGCCTGGAACCCGCCGAGGAAGAGCAGGGTGAAGAAGGCGCAGCTCGTGATCATGTGCGCGTACTCGGCGAGGAAAAACAGGGCGAACCGCATCGAGCTGTACTCGGTGTGGTAGCCGCCGACGAGTTCCTGCTCGGCCTCGGCGTTGTCGAAGGGGGCGCGGTTGGCCTCGGCGAGGATCGCGATAAAGAAGACGACGGCCGCGATCGGCTGCGCGAGGATCAGCCAGCCCTGCTCGAACTGGTGCTGGATGATCTCCATCGGGATCAGCGTGCCGGTGAGGAGCAGAACGGCGAGGAGGCTCATGCCGAGCGGGAGCTCGTAGGAGATCATCTGTGCGGTGCATCGGAGCCCGCCGAGGAATGAGAACTTGCTGTTGGAGGCCCACCCGCCGAGGGTGACGCCGTAGACGCCGATGCTGGCGACGGCGAGGAGATAGACGACGCCGACGTTGACCGCGAGCGCGGCGATGGTGACGTCGCCGCCGATGACGTGGATGCCGAGGATGTCGAAGTCGGGGACGTAGACGACGCCACCCCAGGGGATGATCGCGAAACCGATCAGGGCCGGGATGATCGCGACGACGGGTGCGAGTGTGAAGAGAGCCTTGTCGACGCCGGAGGGGGCGTAGTCCTCTTTGAGGAGGAACTTGAGCCCGTCGGCGAGGGGCTGCCCGAGCCCCCAGAAGCCCTTGAGGAAGGCGAGCCAGGGGAGTCCGAAGTCGAACCCGACGCGGTTGGGCCCGATGCGGTCCTGGATGTAGGCGGAGATCTTGCGTTCGAGGTAGATGAGATAGGCGACGGTCAGCAGGATGACGTGCACAACGAGGATGAACGTCAGGGCGCTGACGAGGAGCTGGGCGGGGATGGCCTCGGGCAGGAGCCCGCGCAGGAAGGAGTCGTCTGCCATGGTCGCGGACTGTAGCAGCCCGGCGGGGCGTTTGTCCTCGCGGGGTCAGGCGTTCGCGAAGGGCTCGATGACGGCGAAGGGGGGGCCGGCCTGGTTGACGGCTTCGAGGATGTCGCGGTGGTTGGCGCAGCGTGGGCACTTGTGCTGCCCGCCGAGCTTGCCGTGATGGTCGAGCCAGCGGTGGAACGCGCCGACGGGGAGCGCCGAGAGTCGCGGCGGGACCATGCTCAGGTCGTCCTTGCGCTTGGTGGTGTAGTCGACGTTCTGCGCCCTCAGGGCGCGGTCGAAGGCGTCGCGGAAGGCGGCGAGGCGCGCCGGGTCCGGCTTGTCCGCGAGCTCGACCGCCAGTTCCAGCCCGGCCCGGGTGCGGCGTCCGTCGGCCTCGCCCGGGTAGACCGGGGCGGCGGTGAACTCACCGATGGTCAGGCCCGTCTCCGCGGCGGCCCGGATGACGCTCTGCTCGATGTGCTCGACGATGATGTTCTCGCCGAAGGCGTTGATGAAGTGCTTGTGGCGCCCGATGATGCGGATGCGCGCCGGGCCGAAGCCGGGGGCGACCTCGCCGGCCCTGGGGACGGTGTCGAACTCGACCAGGTCGCCCAGCACGTACCGCCACAGGCCCGCGCAGGTCGTGAGCACGACGACGTAGGGCCGCCCGGGCTCGACCTCGTCGGCGAGGCAGGCGGGGGGATGGGCCTCGGCGATGCGGTCGAGCGGGACGAACTCGATGACGTTGCCGATGTCGACGAGCACGCGCAGGCCGGGGTCCCGGGGCGTGTCCTGTATCGCGAGGAAGCCTTCGCTCGCGGGGTAAAGCTCGAGCCGCTGGGGGAGGTCTTCCTGGACGTCGCCGGACCAGAGCTTGTTGATGCGCGGGATAAAGGGGGTGTACTTGGCCCCGCCGTGGACGAAGACGCGGAGGTTGGGCCAGACCTCGCGGATGCAGGAGGCGCCGGTGTGCTCCAGCACGCGCTCCATGAGGACGATCGCCCAGCTCGGGATCCCGCTGATGAAGCGGATGTCCTGCTCGGCGCAGAGCCGGGACATCTTCTCGATCTTGGTCTGCCAGTGGCTCTCGAGGGCGATCTCGGGCCCGGGTGAGTAGACCTCGCTGAGCGGCCAGCGGATGAGCTTGGTGACGAGCCCGGAGAGGTCGCCGGTGCGTGAGCCGTGGGCGTTGGTCTCGACGTTGGAGGACCCGCCGAGGAAGAGGGCTCGCCCGGACATGATGCGCGGGAGAGATTCTTCGAATCGGATGAGGTTGGCGAAGATGTCGAGGCTGGCGAGGTAGTTGGAGCGGAACATCGCCTTGGAGACGGGGATGTACTTGTCGCCGGCGGTGGTGCCGCTGGTCTGGGCATAGTCGGTGACGCGTCCGGGCCAGAGCACGTCGCGTTCGGCGTGCTCGCGCATGCGCACGATGGGCTGCTGGAAGGCGTACCAGTCCTGGACGGGGACGGCCTGCCGGTACGCCCGGAGCAGCTCGCGATCGTCCCGGATGCCCAGGAGCCCCGCGAACCCGTGGGCGCGCCCGAACTCGGTGCGGGCGGCGGATCGCAGGAGCTTGCGGAGCGTGGCGCGCTGGATGCGACCGGTCTGGTCGCGCCAGTAGTCGTGATTGCTCAGTCGCTCAGCCCGGTACGCGACGCGGGCTTGAAGCCCGAGCCCGACAGCCGCGGTCCATCGCAGGGGCGGCGGCTCGCTCACCGCCGGCGCTCCTCGGCTCCGATGCCGGCGAGCTCGTCGACGAACGAGCCGAGCGCCTCAGCGAAGCCCTCGGTCGCCTCGAGCATCGGGACGTGCCCGCACCGCTCGAACCACTCGATGCGGGCGTTGGGGAGCAGGTTCATAAACGTCTCGGCGGCCGAGGGGGGCGTGACGACGTCCTCGCGTCCCCAGACGAGAAGCGTGGGGGCGTGGATGTTGCGGATCTTATCGCCGAGGTGGTTGCGCCGGGCTGTGCGGCTGAGGCGGACCATGGCTCGCGCGCCGTGCCGGTCGCTGAGTTCTTTGTACGCGCGTTCGAGGTCGGCCTCGCGCATGTGGCTGGGGTCGTAGAAGAGCTCGCCGATTTTTTCGCGGAGCCAGCTCTTGCTGGGCTTGATCTGGACCTCGCGAACCATGGACCGCTCGATGAGCCCGCTGGAGCCGGCGAGGACGAGACCTTTGACGAGTTCGGGCTGCTCGAGGGCGACGCGGAGGGCGACGTGCCCTCCGAAGCTGTTGCCGACGAGGACGGCCGGTTCGCGGAGGTGATCGCGGAGGTACTGGGTGGTGAGGCGCGTGACGCCGCCGATGGAGCAATCGTCGCCGCGGAGATCGAGCAGGGGGATCTGGAGGAGGAGGCATCGGGCGCGGGCGCGGGTGATGGCGACGACGCCCTCCCAGTGCTCGTTGAGCCCGACGAGCCCGTGGAGAAAGACGACCGGGGGGCCTGCGCCGACTTCGACAAGGGTCGCGGGCACGGGGGCCGCGAGCCCTTTGAGATCGAGCGGCATGGCGCGGGCGCCGGGGAGGGCGCGCACGCCGTGGGCGGCGGTCGTCGTGTTGCGCTCACTGGTGGACGCTCGGGTCAATGCTGCTGACTCCACACACGCGGGCCCGCCCGAACAAGCCGCGCCCGCGAACCCCCGTTGTTGTCGGTCAAGGACAGAACACCCCGCCCCTTCCGAACCCATCCTACGCGCCGTTTTCAGACGACTCCCAACCCGGTTCCTAAACCGGGGGGTGCGCTCCCGGGACTCGACCTCTCCCCGGATGATGGCGCGCCCGGGCGGCCCTGAGCCAATCGCCCCTGATCCAGTCGCAGGATCCGGTCGGCCCGCTCGGCGAGGATCGGGTCGTGCGTGACCATGACCATCGTGAGCCCGTGCTCGGCCCGCAACGACGCGACCGCGTCCAGGATCTTTTGCCCCGTCGCCCGGTCGAGGTTGCCGGTGGGCTCGTCGGCCAGGAGCAGCTTGGGCCCGTTGATCAGGGCCCGCGCGATCGCGACCCGCTGTCGCTCGCCGCCCGAGAGCTCGGCCGGGCGGTGCCCGAGGCGGTGGCTCAGGCCGACCGTTTCGAGGAGCCCGCGGGCGCGGTCGCGGGCTTCGGCCTTGTGGGCGGCGTAGGCGAACCGCCCGCGCCGGATCATCGGCCCGAGCAGGACGTTCTCCAGCACCGTCAGCTCCGGGATCAGGTGGTAGAACTGGAAGACGAAGCCGACGTCGCGGGAGCGGTAGCGGTCGAGGGCCGCCTGGCTCAGGTGCTCGAGGCGCTGGTTCTGGAACTCGATGACCGGGGCGCGTCCGTCGGCGGAGCGCTTGTCCGGGCGGTCGAGCCCGCCGAGCAGGTGGAGGAGCGTGGACTTGCCCGACCCGCTGGAGCCGAGGACCGCGAGCCACTCCCCCGCGCGGACCTCGAGCGAGAGGTCGCGCAGCACCGGCACCGGCTCGCGCCGGAGGCGATAGGTCTTGCTCAGATGCTCGACGCGCAGGATCGACACGCTCGACAACCTCGTTTCGCTTTATTCAAAGCCCAGCGCGCGCACCGGGTGCATCCACGCCGCCCGGATCGCCGGGATCAGCGCCCCCACCACCGAGCTCAGCAGCCCGCCGGCGAAGACCACCGCGACCTTCCACGGCACGATCTCGGTGGGGATGCGTGAGAAGACGTAGATGCTTGGGTCCCAAATGACGGTGTTCCGCCCGAAGAACGCGCCGATCGCGCCGATCGCGTCGTGGATCGCGTTGATGTTGAGGATGACGCTGAAGGCGATCGCCATGCCGAGGACGGTGCCGAGCAGCCCGATCGCGGTGCCGTAGCGGAGCCAGAGCCACGCCACCCCCCCGCGGCTCGCGCCGATCGAGCGGAGGATCCCGATGTCGCGGGTCTTCTCGCTGACCATCGCCCAGAAGATCGCGAGCACGAGGAAGACGGCCGTGAAGCTGATGATGCTGAACAGGATCAGCACCAGCGCCGTCTCCTTCTTCACCGCTTCGATCAGCGTGCGGTTCTGATCCTCCCATGTCTGGATGCGGATCGTGCCCATGCCGTCGCCCTCGGGAGGGACGCGCCCGGCGTGGGCGTCGGCGAACTCGCGGTAGATCTCGCGGACGCGGCGCGCGAGCGGGCGCGGGTCGCGCCCGTCGCCGATGCCGCGGACCAGGACGGTCGTCACCCGGGCCGGGTCGCGGACGAACTCCCTCGGCGCTGCGATGCGTTCTTCGCCGGTCTCGGGGTCGAAGCCGATGTCGAAGGGGTCGAAGGCGCGGGTGTCGGCCAACCGCCGCCCCTCGTTCATGTTCAGCATCGCCTGGATCGCGCCGAGCTCGACCAGCACCGTGCGCCGGTCGATCTCGTAGAGCCCGCTCTGGAACTCGTTCGCGACCGGGAAAACGCGGGCGACCATGTCGAGCACGCGCCCCTGGTCGTCCTGCGGCGCGACGTACAGGGTGACCTCGTCGTCGAAGATCGCGCGATCGAGCAAACGCGTCTGCCCGTCGGGCGAGACGACCAGCGGCGCCCCGGGCACAAACCCGCCCCACGGCTTGCGGACGTGCGCATCGGCGACCGCGATGCCCGGAACGATCGCCGGGCGCAGCACGCCGTCGTTCCCGGGCTCGGCCAGCGCGAGCCCGTGCTCAAGATGCATCGCCCACGACTCGTGCGAACGCAGGCGCCAGTCCTCCTGCTCGCGATCCTGGGGCATCGGGCGATCCCGCGGAACCCAGTACAGCGTGTCCTCGTAATCGGTCACACGCGCGTAGCTCGCACCTTCGACGGCACGCACGATCACGGTCTCCTGACGCCCGCTCGGGAGGCTGAGCACGCCGAAGGTCTCGATCATCGGGGCCGCCGCCTCGACCATCGGATCGGCCTCGAGACGCTCGATCAGATCTTCGTAATACGCGAAGCCCGCGGTCGGCCAGTTCACGGCGACGTCGCCGGTGAGCGTCCGCCCGCTGTCGACCAGCATCGCGAGAAACCCCCCCATCACCGACCAGACGATCAGCACCATCGCCGAGCAGAGCGCGACCGCGACCGCCGCCAGGAGCGGCATGATCTTGCTGAACAGGTAGCGACGGGTGAGCAGGGCTTGGTACACGCGGGGAGTCTATGGGCGACAGGGGCGTCGGTCGCACGCGGAGCGACGGGGCTTGGTGTGGTGGCACGGGAGCTCGTTGGGGGGGGTTGGGTCTTTCTGCGGGTTTGGTGGTTTGGGGCGCCCCCCCCCCCCCGCCGGGCCGCCCACCCCAACCCCCCCCCGCCGCGGGGGGGCCAGAGAGGGGAGGGGGGGGGGAGTGTTGTTTAGAGGTGGAGTGTGAAAAACGGACAAAGGATTGT
>JBJHBZ010000060.1:0-6519 GCA_050485765.1 Phycisphaerales bacterium
GCCCAGCCCCGTCCCAGCCCTCCCCCGCCAACCAACGCGACCGCCTGCTCCAGCGCCAGCGCGAGCTGATGGAACGCGCCCAGCGCCAGCAGCAGCAGCGACAAGGCCAACGCTCGCGTCAGGCGCAGCCGCCGGCGCCAGTAACGGCCCAGCCCGTGAACGCGACCGAGGTCGGCGACCGGATCGCGCTCAGCCAGCGCGAGGCCTTCCCCAAAGCCGGCGTGGTCGCCCGGACCCCGGTTCTGGGCGCGGTGACGCGTGCGGACCTCCGCAAAGCCATCGTGATGAGCGAGATCCTGCAGCCCCCGGTCGCGGTCCGCCCACCGGGCAACCTCGGGCATCACTTCCCGGGCTGATCGGCTCTAGTCATCCGATGGGTGCGGAAGCTCCAGGCGGCTGAGCTCGCGCCGATCGTCCACACGCACGCCCGCGAACGTCACACGCACCGCGGCGGACTCGGCGACGATCCCAAGCTCGTCATGCACCCACAGGCGTTCGCTCCGTTGGACGCGGGTCGGGCCGAATCGCAGGTCGAGCTCGCCCTCGAGCACGCGGGCCTCGACCGCGCGGGCGGGCCCGGGCGAGCCGTCGGGTCGGCGTGTGGGGAGCTCGATCCGCTCGGAGGCGAGAAGCCGCGCCGAGCGTGTCGCATCGCCGCGTTCGCCGCGCGCCCGCGTCCCGAGGTGGAGGGTGGCCGCGGCGTGGCTCTCGAACGCATCCTCTGAAAGCACCGCCGGGAGAAGGGCCAGGGCGGGCTCGAACCCGATCCGCGACCCGCGTCGGGACCGGGCGGGCCCGACGCCGGCGTGATCGGTCAGGGTCCGCATCGCGAGCCCGCCGTCCGCGCCGCGTTCGAGCTCGACGGTGCGGACGGGGGCCTCGTCGTCGGAGGCCGAACCCCCGGAAGTCGGGAGCGTGCTCAGGGTGACCGTCCACCCGTGCTCGCTCGCTGCGACGCGTCGTCGGAGGCGCTCGCCCCCATCGGTGCGGAAGATCGCGCCGCCGTCGGGTTGGCGGAGATAGACCTCCTCGCCGGTCAGCCCGGATTGGGCGTCGGGGGCCAGGCGTGCGACGGGCGCAAGCTCGGGGGGTGTGGGCGTGCCGGCGCACCCGCCCAGAACGCCGGCCCAGATGCCGGTCAAGACGAAGGCGCCGCTTGCCGCCCCAGTGGTTCGGATGCCGATCCGTCGCCGAGCCCGCATGAGCGGACAATACCCGCGCCGGCGCAGGCTCGGAGGCGGGGGGTACACTCTCGGGATGACCCGTTCGTCCGCGCCATCTCGTCGGAACCGTGCTTGCGCGATCGGTGCGGCTCTCGGGCTCGCGACGCTCGCGTGCGGGGTCGGGACCGGGTGCGGGGAGATGGCCGAGCGTGCCCGAGGCGCCGATTCGCTCCTCGCGGTCTTCGCCGCGCCCGATCCCGCGACCGCGGCCCGCTGGGCCCTGGATCCTTACGACCCCGACCGGCGGTACGAGGGCACGCTCCTGCTCGCCAACAGCCCCTTCGGCGGGGAGGACGTCTACGTCCGCCTCTACGAAGAACGCGCGTCGGACACCAACCCCAACGTCCGTGCGGCCGGCGTCCGCGGGCTCGCAAACCACGGCAACCCAGGGCACGTCCCGATGGTCGTCGAGCGGCTGGGGGATGAGTCCCGAGCCGTGCGGCTCGAGGCGGCCCGCGCCCTCCAACGCCTGCACAACCCGGCGGCGATCGAGCCGCTGCTGACGACGGCGATCCTGCAACGCGGCAACGAGGGGGAGTCCGACGTCCGCGCCGAGGCTGCCCACGCCCTCGGGCAGTACGCCGAGAGCCGCGTCGTCTTCGGCCTGATCGAAGCCCTGGCGGACCCGGACCTTACGGTCAACCGCAACGCGGCCAAGGCGTTACGAACGCTGACCGGCGAGGACTTCGGCTACGACCGGCGCGCGTGGGCCCACTGGACCGACCAGCTGTCTTCGGCGCGCATGTTCGAGCGGCGACAGCGGTACATCTTCCCGGTCTTTTTCCGCGAGCCGCGATTGGTGGAGCGCCTGCCGCTGGTGCCCCCGCCGCCCAACGAGGCGGCCTCCACGCCGGTGGGCTTCCCCCCGCTGACCAGCGACCGCTTCTCCAACGACCGCCCGCCGAGGTGAGCGCCGGCGCGATGGAGCCGGTGCGTGACCGCCCGGAACACGGGGGCATCGATAACCACTCGGCGGACGCGGGTTGGCGGCGCTTTCTGAACCGGTCCCACGATCGGGCCGACGATGAGCCCGAAGCCGGTCTGTTCCTGGCGGGAGGGTGTGCGTGCGCGCGATCGTGGGCGATGAGCGAGGCGTTCGGCTGGAGTCGTCGTACTCGGAGCCGAGCGTGCGCCCGGGCGAGGCGCTCTGCACGCCGATCCGGTGCGCTGTCGACGAGAGCGACCTCCGGGCGGCCCGCGCGGGGTCGGGGTTCTCCGGCGTCCTCGGGCACCAGTTCGTCGCGACGGTGACCGAGCTCAGCCCCGAGATCGCCCCGGCCGAGCGGGAACGCTGGCTCGGGGCGCGGGTCGTCGGCTCGGCCGACGTCGCGTGCGGGAAGTGCGACCTTTGCCGCGGGGGGCTCGGCGGGCACTGCCGCGAGCGGACCGTCCTCGGCCTGGACGCCCGCGACGGGGTCTTCGCCGACCGCTTCACGATCCCCGTCCGGAACCTCGTCCGGGTGCCCGAGGGCGTGGACGACGACGCGGCGGTGCTCGCCTCGACGCTCGCGGGGGTCGTCCACCTCCCGCAGATGGTGCGGGTGGAGCACAAGCCGTATATCACGGTGCTGGGCGACTCGGCGGCTTCGCTCCTCGCGGCGCAGCGCCTGGCCCCCTTGAACGCCAGCGTCCGCGTGCTCGGGCGCGATCCGGCGCGATTCGAGCTGTGCGAGAAGTGGGGCGTGCGCCATCGGCACGTCGACGAGGCCGGGCGATGGGCCGACCAGGACGTGGTGGTTGTGACGGGGACGGACCCGGCGGACTTTGCGGCCGCTCTCGGGATGGTCCGCCCGCGGGGCTCGGTCGTGCTCTGCGCCGCGCCGGAGGGCGACGACGCGGGCCCGGGGCTCGACCTTTCGCCGGTGGTGCGCGGGGAGCTGCGGATGCTGGGCGCTCGACGGGGGTCGGTCGCGGAGGCGCTGCACGAGATCGCCTCCGGCGCGGTCGACACGGCGGGGCTGATCACGCGCCGCTGCCGCCTGGCGGACGGGGTCGCGGCGCTGCGTGCGGCGACCGAGCCGGCGCAGATCCGGGTCGTCATTGATCCGTGAACGCGGGGCGCTCGGGGGCCTGCGTGCAGAGCTCGCCCGGGTGTGGCACAATGACGGTTTACCCAATCGGGAGGGCCGCGACGTGTCATCGAGAGCGGAAAGCAACGGGCTGGGGCTGGCCGGGTTCATCCTGGCGATCGTGGGTCTGTTCACCGGCGGGTGCTTGTCGCCGATCGCGCTGGTGCTGTCGTTCATCGGGGTGTTCAAGGAGCCGCGGGGCTTTGCGATCGCGGGGCTGGTGATCAGCCTGGTCGCGATCGGGGGCTGGCTGATCGCGATGGCGGTGCTCGGTGCGGGTTTGTTCGCGCTGGTGCTCGGCGTGATCGGGATGGAGAACCTGGCGGGCGGGATCCAGATGGGGCAGGACTTCCGCCAGCTCGCCCCGGCCGTCGAGCGGTACATCCAGCAGAACGACCGCTTCCCCTCGAGCCTCGAGACGCTGGGCGTCGCGGATTCGGAGCTCCTCCGCGACCGTTGGGGCAACCCGTACCACTACGTCGTCAGCGACGACGGGCGGACGGCGACCTTCGGCACGCTCGGCGAAGACGGGCGGTTCGGCACCGACGACGACATCCTCATGACCGTCACGCGGAATCTCGATGGGTCGGTCACGGTCTCGAGCGAGCGTCTGGGCTTCCGCGGGGAGTTCGGCGGCTCCGGTGGGACCGAGACGGAAGGCGCCGACGGGCCGGATTGAGCCCGGACCGAGCTCGGGCCCGCGCCGATGGGCCGACAGCGCGTCGGGGTCGGCCTAGGATGCCCGCCTAGGGGCGGCTGCGCCCCTCGCTCTCCGGGCGGGCAGCCGCCCATGTTCGCGGTCGCGTGTCGACGACGAGGAGTCTTTGCAGCATGGTGCTGACGCTCGGTGTGAGCATGTGGGTGACGGGGCTCCTGGTCGCCCTGTTCTTGCTGGTGTCGCTGCTGCTGATCCTCGCGGTGCTGATCCAGCGCCCGCAGGGCGGCGGGCTGAGCGGAGCGTTCGGCGCCGGCGGGGCCGGGAGCGGGCAGACCGCCTTCGGGGCCAAGACCGGCGACGCCCTGACGATCACCACCGTCGTGACGTTCGTGATCTGGCTCTGCGTCGCGGTTGCGCTCGTCTTTGCCACCCGTTCGGCGGCGACGGCGGAGACGGGCCCGGAGCGCCCGGCGGTGATCGGTGATCTCGACCCGGAGACCGATCCCGCGACCACCCCGCCGACTGGCGACGGCGCTGGAGACGGCGAGGAGCGGATCCGCCTGCAGATCCCGCCGCGCGATGATGATGACGCCGACCGGGACACCCCCGAGCCGAATGAAGAGCCGATCCCGGATCCCGAGGATTCGGACGACCGTTGAGCCCGCGGCGGGCGCGGTCGGCCGGATCGGCCGGGGCGTGCGCCCGCCTGCGCAGGAGAATCCCCCGTGATCCGCAGCATGACCGGCTTCGGGGACGCGTCCACTTCGGTGGACGGCGTGCATTACTTTGTTGAGGTCCGCAGCCTCAACAGCAAGTACTTTAAAGCCAATATCCGCATGCCGGAAGAGTTCCAGGGCCTCGAGGCCGAGCTCGAATCCGAGCTCCGCAAGCGCATCACCCGCGGGACCGTGACGCTGACGGGCAAGTCCACCGACGAGGGCGCGTCGGCGGCTCTGGAGATCAACCACCAGGCGCTGGACCGCTACGTGAGCCAGGCCCGCGAGGCGGCCGCCGTCACGGGGGGCGCGGTCGCGCTGGATTTTGCGGCGCTGCTCAACCTGCCGGGCGTGCTCCAGCCGCCGACCGATGACGTGGCGCGGATCGAGCGCGCGCGCGTGGCGTTCCGATCGCTGCTGGACGAGAGCTGCAAGCACCTGATCAGCATGCGCCAGCGCGAGGGGATGCTCCTGCTGGAGGAGCTGCTCGGGCACCGGACGTACATCGCCGAGCGTCTGGAGAAGATGCGCGAGCTGGCGCCGCGGGTCGTGGCGGACTACGAGGCGCGCCTGCGCGGGCGGATCGACGCGATGCTGAAGGACGCGGGCGTGCAGGTGGAGGCGATGGACCTGATCCGCGAGATCGCGGGGTACGCGGAGCGGACCGACGTCGCGGAGGAGCTGAGCCGCCTGGGCGGGCACATCGAGCAGTTCAGCGAGCTGATCGAGAGCCGCGACGAGCGCCCGATCGGTCGGACGCTGGACTTTCTGGCGCAGGAGATGCTTCGCGAGGCGAACACGATCGCGAGCAAGACGCCGGACGCGGACATGAGCCGCCTGATCGTGGAGGTCAAGGGCGCGATCGACCGCATCAAAGAACAGGTGCAGAACGTCGAGTGAGCGCGCGCCGGGCGCGGCGTGCGCTCAGAAGGGCTCGGGGCTCTCGAAGCGGAGCCATTCGTTGCCGCGTGGGTTCCAGAAGCAGAGCAGGGTCGCGTGGAGCATGAGCCTCGGGGCGAGGCGCCGGGTATCGCTGTAGAGCGGGTCGGCGAGGATGGGTCGCCCGAGCCCGCCGCGGTTGCCGGCGGGGGTGAGCTCCGGCTGGTGGGCGGCGTGGAGGCGGAGTTGGTGCGTGCGCCCGGTGATGGGGCGGAAGCGGACGCGCGTCAGCGGGCCGGCGTCGGGGTAGTCCGGGTGCCGGTCGATCCGTTCGAGGACGGTGTAGTAGGTCTTCGCGGGCTTGCCGCGGTCGAAGTCGACCATGTGGCGCGGGCGGTTGGGCCAATCGACGATGAGCGGGAGCTCGATGCAGCCCTCGTCGGGGAGCGCGGGGTCGAGCTCGCCGGCGAGCAGGGCGACGTAGTTCTTCTTGACCTTGCGCTGGATGAACTGGCGGCTCAGCTTGGCGTGGGTGACCGCGTCGAGCGCCAGGACGGTGAGCCCGCTGGTTTCCATGTCGAGGCGGTGGACCGTCAGCGGGCCGGTGGCGCTCGGGAACATCGCCTGTGCTCGGCTCGCGAGGCAGTCGGCTTTTTCTTCGCCGCGGCCCGGGACGCTGAGCAACCCGCTGGGCTTGTTGAGCACGACGAAGTGCTCGTTGGCGAAGACGACCTCGATCGGGCCTTGAGGGGGGTCGTAGGGGGTGTGATGGGCGACGGAGCCGTCCGCGGCGGGTGGGGAGGGGGCGGAGAGAGGGGAGGCAGGAGTTGGAGGGAGAGGAGATGGGGAGCCTTCACCCCGGCCCTCTCCCGGGGGGAGAGCGGGGGCCCCCCCCGCCGCGGCGGGGTCGGCCCCAACCCCCCCGGGGGGGGGGGGGGGGTGGGGGTTGGGGCCCCCCCCCCCGCGGGGGGCGG
>JBJHBZ010000061.1:0-6417 GCA_050485765.1 Phycisphaerales bacterium
CAGGGCGTGATTTGGATGTGCCACTGACCTTGTCTGCAAGGTCAGTGCTTTTTGCGTGGGGAGCACTGACCTCTCGGAAGAGGTCCGTGGCACGGGAGCTCGCGCTCCGGATCTGGCCCTTTGGCCCTCTGCGGCTCTGGCGATCTCCTCCCCCGCTGGGGCGGGGGAGGGCGTTTTCAACCTAGCATTCGTTCTGATGTCCGCCCTGCTGCCCCAGCCTGTGACAAGCTCGCGCCCCGCGGTGCGGGCGCTGCGGCTTGGGGCGGTAGCGCTCGAGACCAACCTGCTCCTCGCCCCCATCGCCGGCTACTGCGATCTCGCGTTCCGCACCGTCTGCCGCCGGTTCAACGACGATCCGCACGCGGCCCCGGGACGCTCCGGCGAGCCCGCGGGGCTCGGGCTCGCCTGCACGGACCTGCTCTCGCCCGTCGGGCTGCTCCGCGGCACCGCACGCAGCCTCGACCTAGCTCGGACCAACGACGAGGACAAACCCGTCGGCATGCAGCTCTACGGCGGGGACGCCGAGCTCATGGGCGAGGGCGCCAAGTGGGCGGCCGACCACGGCGCGACCGTGGTCGACATCAACATGGGGTGCCCGGTCGACAAGGTGACCAAGAAGGACGGCGGATCGAAGCTGATGGTGCCGGACGAGGGGACGGCGGCGAGCGCGTGCCGGAGCTTTTCGCTGGCGCTGCGGATCGCCGAGCGCGTGCGGGCCGCGCTGCCGGCGCACGTCCCGCTGACCGCGAAGATGCGCCTGGGCTGGTCGTGCGCGGACGACGCGCCGAAGCTGGCGTGCGCGCTGGCGGACGTCGGCGTCGTGGGCTTCACCGTCCACGGGCGGACGACCGAGCAGAAATTCAAGGGCGAGGCCGACTGGCACGCGATCGGGCGCGTGGTCGAAGGCGTGCGCACAAAAACCGCGGATTGGCCCGGCGGCCCGCTCCCGGTGATCGGCAACGGGGACGTCAAATCCCCCGAGGACGCGCGGCGGCTGATCGAGATCAGCGGGTGCGACGGCGTGATGATCGGGCGCGGGGCGCTCGGATCGCCGTGGATCTTCCGGGATACGTGGGCCTATCTCACGACGGGCGTGATCCCGCCCGAGCCGAGCGAGCGTCAGAAGATCGAGACCGTGCGCACGTACTTCGACCTGATGTGCGAGCACCGGGACGAGCGGTACGCGCTGCACCAGATCCGGGCGCGGATCGCGTGGTTCGGCAAGCGCCTCGGCGGTGTGCGGGCCGACGGCCGCCCGGAATCGATCAAGGCGTTCAAGGAAGCGATCCGCACGGCCGGGAGCGGGCGCGAAGTCCACGCGGCGCTCGACACGTTTCTCGCGGGCGGGCTGCGGGGGTGAGCGCGGGATGGGGTGCGTTTAGTCTTGTTCGAGGCCGAGGTCGGCGGGGTCGATGACGTTGACGCGTCGGGCGCGGAGCATGAGGATGTTGCGCTGGGGGTCGCGCTCGGAGAAGCCGACAACGCCGACGATGCGTCCGAGCTTGGGGAGCATGTCGAGGTCTTCGGTGGGGGCGATGTAGCCGAGGGTGCGCGTGGGCCCGTCGCCGACCGAGCGGACGCGGTAGAGCAAGGGGAGTCGGCGTCCGTCGTAGACGCTGCTGGGCTGGAGCGTGCCGACCGCGACGTAGACGTCGGTGCGTGCGAGGTCGTCGATGCGTCGTGCGATGCGGGCCTCGGCGGCTTCGAGATCGATCGAGGTGGACTCGCTCTGTCGGAGGGTGGCGCGGTAGTCGCGTCGGAGCTCGAGCATCGCGATGCGCCGGTCGAGGCCGGCGCGGAGGCGCTCGGTGAGCGGTGATTCTTCGATGGAGCCGCGGACGCGACGGAACTCGGTGAGGAGCTCGTCGACCTCGGCTTCGAGGACGGGCTGGGCGAGGACGGCCTGGAAGGCGGCTTCGAGGTCGTCGACCGACATCATCGCGGGCTCGGCGGGCTCGCTGGGTTCGGCGGCTCGCTCGAGGGCGCTGGGGGCCCGCTGCTCGATGACCTCGGGCTCGGTCTCGGGCGTCGCCCGGGGGCGCTCGCGGGGGAGGTCGCCGGTGACGGGGCGGTGGGCCGGGTCGTCGCTGGGGGCGGGCTCGTCGCCCGGGCGGACCATGGGCTCGAGGAGGTCCTCGTCGTCGTCCTCGGGCTCGACGGCGGGCGTCGGCTCTGGGACGGGGGCCGGGGCGCGCTCGGGCTCACGGGTCGGCGCGGGCTCGGCGGGGCGGGCCGCCGGCTCGCGGGGCTGCTCGGTGGTGGTGGGCGCGGGCTGAGCGCGGTCCGGGGTGCGATCCGGGGTGCGATCCTGGGCCCGGTCGGCGTCGGACATGCGTCGGGCCTGGAAGGCGGCGGCCTCGGCGTCGGTGGCGCGACGCAGGGCCGAGCGGGTCACGTAGCCCACCGACTGCGCGGGCGCTTCGACCAGATAAAACTCGCGGTTGGTGCGGCTCGGGATCCGACCGACCAGCGGGAGGCGGGTGTTGGTCGGTAGCGGCTCGGCGAGGAGGGGCTTCCAGCTCGCGGTCGGGTCGGGGTTGGCCGAGTTGACCGCGCGGAGGCGGCTCGGGCGGATGAGCGTCAGGGTCTGCCCGTCGACGACGCCGTCTTCCTGGGCAAGGTACGCCCGGAGCCCGGCGGGGTAGCGGACACGGGCCCACTCGCCGCTCTCGGCGACGACCAAGAGCATCTTGCCCCGCTCCAGCTCGGCGACCTGGTAGAACTGTCGCATATCCCCGGAACGGAGGGGGACACGTTCGCTGGTGACGACGGCGACGTAGGGCTCGACGTCCTGCATGCCCTGGGCGTGGGCGCGCGGGGCGAGGGTCGCGATGAGCAGGCAGGCCCAGAAAAGGAGGGCGACGGGCGCGATGCCGGCGCGGCGGTGGGTCGTGCGGATCGGGTCGGCGGCAGCGTCATGCGTCATCGCTCGGGCTCCTGGGCAGACGCTCGGGTCTGCGTCGACGTCCTCAATCGGGTCGGCCTCGGCGTGCGAGGTCGGCCCTCGGCGAGGCTGCATCCATCGGGCGAACCCCTCACGCGCCCCCTGCGCCGGGGCGTTCGGGGTCGGCGTGCCGGCGCGGGTCGCCCCGGATCACCGTCGGCCAGACCGGTCGCCCCGGCGGATATTTCGCGATCCGGCGGGGTATGGGGCACGCCAGAGCGCCCGGACTGCGCACATTCTACCGGTCCGGGGGCGGTGGGCTTCGGTTTCGGCGCTGGGGTCTGGCCCCGGGCAAGAAACCGGGCTTGGCGTGCGCGGGGGGTCTCGGGTTGGTTCGTGCCCTTGCCGGGTTGCGCGGGTGGACCTAGCTTTACCGACCCATGCATTCCGTCCAACATCGTCGGCCCGGGGGATCCCGGCGTGTCTCTCTCCCCGGTGCCCTGGCTCGCGCGGCCGGGGCGTGTCTCGCGGCGGCGACGGTGCTGTCGTCGCTGGGCGGTTGCGAGGGGAACCGGACGATCACGCGCGGGGCCGAGGCGGCGATGCACCGGTCGCTGGTCGACACGATCCGTCGCGAGCTGGCCGAGCCTTCGCAGGCGCCCGAGCGTCGGGTGACCGAGCGTGAGAGCACGGCCCCGGCGTTGCAGATCGACGAGCGGGTGATGCCGGAGCTGGAGACGATGGCTGGCCCGGGGTCGTACGCGTTGGAGCCGGACGACCTGCCGCTGGCCGAGGACCTGCTGGGACGGTCGCAGCGTGTGGTCGCGGTGAGCCTGGAGCGCGCGGTCCGGTCGGCGGTGGAGCGGAACCTGGAGCTGCAGTTTGCGCGTCTGGCGCCGGCGATCGCCGAGAGCCAGATCGTCGCGGCCGAGGCGGCGTTCGACTGGGTGCTCTTCAGCAACCTGGAGTACACGCGGACGGACAGCCCGCAGGCGTCGGTCGCGAGCTTCGGCGTGCCGAGCCCGGCGGTGACGGATCAGAACTCGATCACCAACACGACGGGGATCCGTCGTCAGTTGCTCTCGGGCGGGACGCTGACGCTGCAGCAGGCGATCACGTACCTGGACGATCAGAGCCCGGGGCGTCAGCTCCAGCCGAACGCGTCGTGGCGTTTGGGGCTGACGGCTCAGTTCGATCAGCCGCTGCTTCGGAACGCGGGCTCGGGCGTGTCGATGGCGCAGGTGCGCCTGGCGCGGAACGCGGAGCGGAGCACGGTCGCGGGGCTGCAGAGCGAGCTGATCCGGACGGTGACCGAGACCGAGGCGGCGTACTGGGAGCTGTACCGGGCGCACCGGGACCTGATGATCCTGCAGCGTCTGTTTGATCGTGGTGTGCAGGTCCGGGATCAGGTGATCGAGCGTCGGCGGATCGATGTGAGCCGGGCGCAGATCGCCAACGCGGTGGCTCGCGTGGAGAGCCGCCGGGCCGACGTGCTGCGGGCGCAGACGACGCTGCGCCGGGCGAGCGACCGGCTCAAGGTGCTGATCAACGACGACGCGTTCCCGATCGGGTCCGAGGCGCTCTTGATCCCGGCCGACGAGGCGGTGGACGAGGCGATCGAGTTCAGCCTGCTGGACGCGATCACGACGGCGATCGAGAAGCGCCCGGAGGTGGCGCGTGCGATCCTGTCGATCGACGACACGAGCATCCGCCAGACCGTGGCGGACAACCAGCGCCTGCCGCAGCTGGACCTGCGCCTGCAGGGCCGGTTCGAGGAGCTGCAGGACAACCTGGGCGACGCGTACGGCGACATCATCGACGGGCAGTTCATCAGCTACCTGGTGGGCCTGTTTTTTGAGCAGCCGATCGGCAACCGCGGTGCGGAGGCCGTGGCCCGCCAGCGCCGCCTCGAGCGGATGCAGGCGGTGATCAGCTACCGGAACACGATCCAGCAGGTCGTGCTGGAGCTGAAGACGGCGCTGGACACGGTGCGACTGAACTACCGCCTGATCGAGCAGACGCGGGTGTCGCGCCTGGCGGCGGCGGAGGTGCTGCGCGCGCTCCAGATCGAGAAGCAATTGCTCCGCGGGTTCACGATCGAGTTTCTCGACCTGGAGCTGAACCGCCAGGAGTCGCTGGCGGCGAGCGAGCGTGAGGAGTTGCAGGCGCTGGTGGACTACAACACGGCGCTGGGGAACTACTACGCCGCCCTGGGCCTGACGCTGGAGCGGAACGGGATCCAGTTCGACGTGCCGGACCCGGGGATGGTGATCGATGAGCAGGGTCGCGTGCGTTCGTCGCGTTGATGCTGTGCGTGAGAGGCCGCCCGAAGACCGCGCGACACGCGATGAACCACGCCCCGCCTGAGCTTGACGACGCGGTGCGCCGCCTGCGGTCGGGGGGGCTGGTCGCGTTTCCGACCGAGACGGTGTACGGGCTGGGGGCGCTGGCGCTGGATGCGGCCGCGGTGTCGCGGGTGTTCGCCGCCAAGGGGCGTCCGCCCAGCAACCCGCTGATTGTGCACGTGCTGGACGAGTCGATGGCTCGGCGCGTGGTGGCGTCGTGGACGATGTCGGCGCGGGCGCTGGCGTCGGCGTTCTGGCCGGGGCCGTTGACGCTGGTGCTCCCGGCGAGCGCGGACGTGCCGCTTTCGGTGACGTCGGGCGGCCCTGGGGTCGCGGTGCGGAGCCCGGACCACCCGGTGGCGCTCGCGCTGCTTCGGGCGGTGGGCGAGCCGCTGGTCGGGCCGAGCGCGAACCGCTCGGGCGGGGTCAGCCCGACGCTGGCGTCGCACGTGCGCGAGGCGTTCGACCCGGAGGAAGTGTTGGTGCTCGACGGCGGGGCGTGCCGCGTGGGCGTGGAGTCGACGGTGCTCTCGCTGATGGACCCGGCGCACCCGGTGATCCTGCGCCCGGGGCTGATCGGGGCGGCGGCGATCGCGGAGGTGCTGGGGGTTCCGGTCGTCGAAGCCGGCAAGGCGAGCGGGGCGGCGGGGTCGCCGGGGCGCTTGGGGCCCCACTACCGCCCGTCGTCGCCGGTGGTGTTGGTGGACTCGCTGGCGTCGCTGGACGAGGCGTTGATGTCGGACGGTGGTGGGTGCGTGGTGCTGACGCCGCCGGGGCTGACGGTGGAGGTGGAGCCGCCGCACGGGGTGATCTCGATGCCGGGGGAGGCGTCGGCGTACGCGGCCCGGCTCTACGCGGCCCTGCGCGAGGCGGACGCGGCCCGCCCGTCGCGGATCCTGGTCTGCCGCCCGCCGACGAGCGGGCAGCGGGACGAAGAGACGGCCTTGTGGCGAGCGATCCACGAACGGCTCTCGCGGGCGAGCGTTGGGTGAGGACCTGTGCCACTGACCTTGTCTGCAAGGTCGGTGCTTTCGGGGGGAGCACGGACCTCTCGGAAGAGGTCCGTGGCACAGCGGATTTGGGGTTTTGGCGATTTGTGGTTTTGGCGATTTCCTCCCGGACCCCCTCCGTCGGCTGCGCCGACACCTCCCCCGCCGGGGCGGGGGAGGGCAGGGGGGCGCGTTGGCG
>JBJHBZ010000062.1:0-3803 GCA_050485765.1 Phycisphaerales bacterium
ATCACGCTCGGGCGTCGCCCGGCGCTGGCGGCGTCGGCGGGCGGGCTCGGCGACGTTGCGACGCTCGAGCGCGAGCGCGACGCGCGCCCGAGCGACGCGGCGTGCGCCGAGGCCGCCGCGATGCTGCGCGCGGGCGACGTGGTGCTCATCAAGGCCTCCCGCGGCGTGGGGCTGGAGCGCGTGGTCGAGGCTCTCGGCAAACCGGAGCGAGGCCAGGGTTGAATCGCGCGGGCATGAGGCCCGCGACGCGCCGGGGGTGAATGATCGCTGCGAGGGCACGCGGCTTGGGAGGCACGGACGCCGAGGCATGCTGTACGCGATCTACGACATCCTGCGCGAGTGGCTCTTTGACCGGGGCCTGGTCTGGCCGCTGGCGGTGCTGGACCAGCTCGAGGTGCGCGCGCTGGGGGCGCTGGCGGTCGCATTCGCGATCGTGGTGCTGTTCGGGCGTCGTTTCATCCGGTGGCTGGTGTCGAAGAAGGTGGGCGACTCGGGCATCACCGACGCCGAGGCGCTCCGCGCCGTCGCCGCCGGCAAGAGCAACATCCCGACGATGGGCGGGGCGCTAATCGTCTTCGCGATCCTCGTGGCGACCCTCCTGCTCGCCGACGTGCGACAGTTTTACGTCCAGCTCGGGATCGTCGTGCTCCTCTGGCTTGCGGCGCTCGGCGGGGTGGACGATTACCTCAAGCTCACGGCGGCCCAACGCGGCGCGGGCTCCCGACAGGGCCTCTACGCCTGGGAAAAACTCGTCTTTCAGCTCGGCGTGGGGCTGCTGGTCGGCTACTTCGCCTATCAGCACGGCGCGACCGACGGCGGGCGAGACCTGCCGCACGTGCTCAACCTCCCCTTCCAGAAAACCTACGAGAACAAGGGCGGCGCGATCGCCGACGGGCTGATCTATCTCTCCCTCCCGGTCTTTGTCGTCATCATGACGCTGATGGTGACGGGGCTGAGCAACGCGGCGAACATCACCGACGGGATGGACGGGCTCGCGAGCGGGACGACCGTCGCGGCCGCGCTCGGGCTGCTCATCCTCGCCTTCGTCGCGGGGGACCTGCGCTGGGCGCAGGAGCTGCTGGTCCCGCACGTGCCGGGCGCCGGGGAGCTCGGCGTCGTGCTCGCGGCGATCGTCGGCGCGTGCCTGGGCTTCCTGTGGTGGAACTGCGCGCCCGCCCAGGTCTTCATGGGCGACACCGGCTCGCTCAGCCTCGGCGGCATGCTGGGCTACATCGCCGTCGTGACGCGCCAGGAGTTCGTCGTCCTGGTCATGTGCGGCGTCTTCCTGCTGGAGATCGCCAGCGTCACGCTCCAGGTCGGGTGGTTCAAGTACACCCGCATCCGCACCGGCACCGGGCAGCGCATCTTCCGCGTCGCGCCCTACCACCACCACCTGCACATGGGCGGCTGGACCGAGAGCCAGGTCGTCAGCCGCCTGTGGATCGTCGCCGTGCTGTGCGTAGTGATCGGGCTGGTCCTTGTGAAGCTGCGCTGATAAAAAAAGCGGCCCCGATCGGGGCCGCGGATCGATGCCTGTCTATGCCCGGTCGCGAGAGCCTCGCGTTTACACGACCTGCAGCAGCTTCATGGCTCGCTTGACGACGTCCTCGGCCGTCAGCCCGCACATCTGCAGCATCTCCTCGGGCGTCTTGGCGCTCTTGGGGATCCGCGTCACGTGCATCTGCTCCAGCGTGAACGCGTCGCCCGAGCGGACCAGCGCGTCGGCGATCGCCGAGCCGATGCCCCCGCCGTAGTTGTCCTCGAGGCTGATCACGTACCCGTTGTTCGCCCCGATGACGTCCAGCAGCTTCTCTTCATCGAACGGCAGGCTGTAGAGGTCGACCAGCGTCGCGCTGATCCCGGCCTTGTCGAGCAGCTCGACCGCCTTGTTCCCCTCATGCACCATGTACCCGCTCGCCGCGAGCACCAGGTCCCGGCCCTGGGTCAGCACCTCGAACCCGCCGAGGTTGAACACCACGTCGTCGGAATAGATGAACTCCGTCTCGGCCCGCAGCGTCCGCATGTAGCACGCGCCCTCGTACTCGGCCATCACGCCCGCCAGCGCGTACGCCGCGTACGCGTCCGCCGGCTGCAGCACGTAGCACGACGGGTTCCCGCGGTGATCCCGCACCGTGCTGAAGCTCCGGAACCACGCCACGTCCGGGAGCGCCATCTGGCTCGGCCCGTCGCTCGCGAGCGTGATCCCCGCGTGGCTGCCCACGATCTTGATGTTCGCCCCGCTGTTGATCGCCATCTCGATCTGGTCGTACCCGCGGGTGACAAACTTGGCGAACGTCGAGCAGAACGGGATCTTCCCGGCCGCGCTCAGGCCCGCCGCCACGCTGAACATATTCTGCTCGCCGATCTTGCACTCGACGAACCGCTCGCTCAGCGCCGGGTCCTTGGCGAACATGTCCGCGTGCGTCGAGTTGCTCACGTCCGCGTCGAGCGCCACCACGCGGCGCGAGACCTGCCCCAGCACCCGCAGCGCGATGCCGTACGCCTTCCGCGTCGCCATCTTGCCCGTGTGCAACGCCGACTCCATGTCGAAGCTCTTCATCGCCTCGGCCAGCGTCGGCACCTCGCCGCCCTCGTCCTCCGGCGGCACAAACTCCGTCGGCGGCTGGATCATGAACTGATCGCTGCTCACCAGCGTGCTCGTCAGCTCCACGCGGCGCTCGTCCAGCTCCGCGTACGCACGCTGCAGCCCCTCGCCCGTCGGCGGCTTGCCGTGCCAGCCCGAGCCGTGCAGCGACGGCGCGCCCCAGCCCTTGACCGTCTTCGCCACCAGCGCCATCGGCTTGGCGTCGCGCTGGCTCGACCGCGTCGCGAACGCGTCGAACGCCGCCTTGATCTGCTTCGGGTCGTGCCCGTCGATCGTCTTGACCTCGTACCCGTACGCCTCCAGCTTCGCCGCGATCCGCTCGCTCGACTGCTGCCCGCTCACGCGGTCCGCCTGCCCGTACTCGTTGCAGTTGAAGATCGCCAGCACGTTGGTCAGCTTCCGGTCCACGACGTGGTCCAGCGCCTCGGCGATCTGCCCCTCGCGGCTCTCGCCGTCGCCGATGATGCAGTACACCCGCCGGTCCAGCCCGTCGAGGCGCGCCGCCTCCGCCACGCCCGCCGCCACGCTGAGCCCCTGGCCCAGCGAGCCCGTCGCCGCGTCGAAGAAGGGGAAGCCCTCCATCGGGTTCGGGTGCCCGTCGAGGACGCTGTTCTTCTCGCGGAGCGTTTTCAGGTCGTCCAGCGTCAGCTTGCGTCGCTCGCCCTTGTCGATCACCACGGTGCCCAGCTTCGCCGCCGCCGCGTACACGATCGGCACGCCGTGCCCCTCGCTCAGCACCAGGCGGTCACTCGTCGGGTAGTCCGGGTAGTCCGGGCTCCAGCGCATGCTGCTGAACATCAGCACCGTCACCAGGTGACCGAGGCTCATCGCCGTCGTCGGGTGACCGCTGCCGGCCGCGGCGGCCATCTCCAGACTCAGACGGTCGAGCTCGATCGCCTGGGCGTGCACGGCTGCTTCATATGACATTGGCGCCTCTCCTAGAAACTGGACAACCGGGCGCGCGGGCCGCACGTCCGGGGAATGAGCCTTCCAAGCCTGCGCCGCACCCCTCCGACCAGACCGGACGCGGAGGAAACCCCGCGACCAGGTCCGGAGCAGCACGCGGCGTGCCCAACGGCACCCACCGCGCCCGCCCTTCGGCGCAAGCCACCGCCGCGGGGGCTCGGCCCCGCCCGCGTGGCGATTCAGGAGTATCCGCACCCCGCCCCAACCCGGCCACCGACCACCCGCAGAGATT
>JBJHBZ010000063.1:0-3163 GCA_050485765.1 Phycisphaerales bacterium
CCGGTGCCACTGACCTCTTCCGAGAGGTCAGTGCTCCGGACCCGAAAGCACTGACCTTGCAGACAAGGTCAGGGGCACATCAAATCCACCGAGACTCCGATCCCCTTCCCTCCCCCGCCCCAGCGGGGGAGGTGTCGGCGCAGCCGACGGAGGGGGTCCGGCCCCGACCACGGAGGGGGTCCGCCCCCCACCCGCTCCACCCTCAACCATTTTTCCTGTACCGCAGCACTTGATCCTGTTAGACGGGACAGGCTACAGTCGCCCTTGTTTGCGAATGAGACTCAGTCTCATTCATAATCGCCGGATGCCCGGCATCGTTTCCGGGCGACGGCTTCTCAACCATCCCGCCTCTTTCCAAGAGGCGTGCAGCACAGGAGCGAGCGCATGCAGAGCACATGGAACCGGATCGTGGGCCTGGTCGCAGTGTCGGCATCGGCCGCGGCGGCCTCCGCCGTCGTCGTCCCCTTCGTCGAGTCCTTCGACAACGCCGCCAACAACTGGCGCAACGCCAACAACTCGGCCGAACTCGACTTCTTCCCCACCGGCGGCGCCGACGGCGCCGGGTACGCCTCCGGCACATTCAACTACGCCAACAGCGCCCCGGGCGGCTTCCCCCCGATCATCCTACGCGGGCAGAGCGCCAGCAATGCCTCGGGGGGCGCATTCGTCGGCGACTGGCTCGCCGCGGGCGTGACCGAGTTCAGCTTCAGCATCCGCCACGACGCGCCCGTGCCGCTGGAGGTCACGGGGCGCATCGCGACCCCGCTCAATTTCCCGGGCGCGAGCTTTGAAACCGATTTCTTCGTCGAACCAGGCGTCTGGACCACGATCACCATCGCGATCGACGAAAACGACCCGCGGTGGCTCAGCTTCAGCAACCAGCCGTTTGAGGCGACCTTCACCAATGTCGGCAACATCCAGATCGGCGCGAACGTGCCCCAGAGCCTCGCGGGCCAGGACGTCACCGTCCGGTTCGACCTCGACTTGGTGCGAATCATCCCGGCGCCCGGTACGGCCGGCGTCTTCGCCTTTCTCGGCCTCGCAGCCGCCCGTCGCCGCCGGGGTTGAGCGCGACGCGACGCCATGGTAAACTCCGGTTTCTGGCTCGTAACCGACAGGCTGCCCGTCAATCTGCGCAAAAATGGGTCGATATCCGCAGGTTTTCACTGTTGAACCAGTGAACCTCATGACCCCAGATCGCGTATATTTTCACACAGATTTCCCCCTCCCTCACCGTCCGCGGGGCTTCCGGCTTCGCGGGCGGTTTTCTTTTGCGCCCAGCGTCCCTCGCCGAGAGGGGTCAGCGGTCGCGGACTTCGGTGAACCGGATGGGGCCCCACCCGTCCTGGGCGCGGGAGACGTCGAGGATGTTGTACCCCCGGGTGAGCCATCGCCGGGTGGGGGGGAGCCCGCGTTCGTGCCGTTCGAGGACTTCGAGCCGGACGCCGTCGGTCCACGGGCTGCGGACCGGCCCGAACAGGGCGCTGCGCCCCGGCTCGACCGAGCCCTGCTCCAGCACCACCGGGTCATCCACGAGCCGATCGCGGACGAGCTGGACGTCGAGTGTCGCCTGGGTGCTGTTGCGGACCTCGACCGAATAGGTGGGAGAGCACCCGCTCAGCCCCAGCGGCAGCGCCGACGCGAGCAACAAGGCGGGGCAAAGCATCCGGGCGGCGTGTGAGCGTGTGCGCATGGGCCCACTGTACGGCGCTCCGGACGCGGGTGATCCCGCCCGCACCGCGATCCGTCGCGCAGGCCCTAGTACGCGCACCGTTTGCGCAGACGGGCCGAATCCCGCGGATCGGCCGTCGCGAGCAGCGCCGCGATCCGCTCGCCCGCCCGCCCGTCGCCGTAGGGATGCCCCCCGCGCCCGCGGCTCAGCCCCCGTGCCGCCGCGATCGCCGCCCCGACCCGCTCCGGGTGATCGCTCGGCGTGTGCACGACCGACGACGGGCGCTCCCGCCCGCCCTGTCGCGGCCCGACGTCGACCGCCGGGAGCCCGAGCACCGCCGCCTCGATCAGCCCGCTCGAGCTGTTGCCCACCAGCACCCCCCGCGGATCGCCCGCCAGGCGCTTCAGCAGCGCGACGAACTGCCCCCGCGGCAGATGCTCCACCAGGCGCACCCGGGGCGAGGCCTCCGGCGCGCCGCTCGCCTCGAGCGCCCGCGCCACGCCGGTCCGACCGGGATCGTGATTCGGCATGAGCGCGAGGACGCGATCGGAAGCCGCGCACGCCGCCTCAAGCACGTTCGACGCGCTGAGCTCTTCTTCCTCGTCGTGCCGCCCGATCGGGTGGAAGAGGACGACGATTTCCGGGCGTCCCAGCTCGTCATAGGCCGCCTCGCTCGCGGGCTCGATCCCCGCCAGCCCGTCGGCGGCCGGGCTCCCGACGGTGTGGACGTCCTCCGCCCGCTCGCCCATGCGCCGGAGGCGATCGGCGCTGGTCTCGGTCGCCGCCAGGTGCAGGTGGCTCAGCTTGGTGATCGCGTGGCGCATCGCCTCGTCGGCGACGCCCTCGGCCCGGTCCCCGCCGTGGATGTGCGCCACCGCGAAGCCCCCGATCGAAGCCGCACTCGCCGCCGCGAACGCCTCGATCCGATCCCCCAGCACCAGCACCCAATCCGGACGCAGACGCTCGAACGACCGCCCGAACCGCGCGATCCCCACGCCGACGGCCCGCACGTCGTCCCCCCGCGTCCGCTTGCCCGGGGTCTGCATCGGCACCGCGTCGGCGACGCGAGCCGGGAACGCCTCTTTGATCTCGCGGTAGGTCAACGCCGGCGGGAGCAGGTGCGTCCCCGACGCCACGATCGCCAGCTCCAGGCGCGGGTCCGCCTCGATCGCCCGCATCACCGGCGCCAGCAACCCGAACTCCGCCCGCGTCCCGGTCACCACCACCACCAGACGCGGCCCACGCGCCGGCGACCCGTGCTCCGGACGAATCGAGGGCTCCTCACCCGACCAACCCTGACTGATCATGACGCGATCCTATGTGCCACTGACCTCTTCCGAGAGGTCAGTGCTCCCCACCCTCCAAGCACTGACCTTGCAGACAAGGTCAGTGGCACACCGACTCACTCGATCCCCCTCCCTCTGCCCTCCCCCGCCCCGGCGGGGGAGGTGTCGGCAAAGCCGACGGAGGGGGTCCCCCGCTCCGTCTCGC
>JBJHBZ010000064.1:0-2909 GCA_050485765.1 Phycisphaerales bacterium
CCCCCCGCCGGGGGGGGGGGGGGGGGGGCCCCCCCGCGGGTGGGGGCCCGGGGGGAAAATCACCAAAACCACAAAACGCCAAAGGCCCAGATCCAGAGGCGCAGCTCCGGATGTGCCACTGACCTCTTCCGAGAGGTCAGTGCTCCGGGCCTGAAAGCACTGACCTTGCAGACAAGGTCAGTGGCACATCAACTCACCCACACCGATCCCCTGCCCTCTCCCGCCCCGGCGGGGGAGGTGTCGGCAAAGCCGACGGAGGGGGTCCGGCTCCCATCCCTCCCCCTACCTCACCGCACCAGCTCCGCCACCGCCTCGCGCCCATCGCGGATCAGGTCCACGCGCACGCCCTGCCCCTCCGGCACACGCCGGAGCAGGTCCTCCAGCTCCCGCGGCGTCTCGGTCCGGATCCGCGCCAAGCCCAGCACCACGTCGTACGGCACCAGCCCCGCGCGGTCCGCCGCCGAACCCGGACGCACCGACAGCAGCAGCACCCCCGGCCCGCGCAGCCCCGTGATCTCGCTCGCCTCCCGGTCCAGCGACACGCCCTCCACGCCCAGCTCTTGGAGTTCCACCGGGTGAAGCATCGCACGCAGCATGTCCGCACGACTGCCCACGTCCACCGGCACCACGAGCTCGGCCCCGTTCCGAAGCACCCGCACCCCCGCCCGCGTCCCCGGCGGCGCAAACTGGATCGCGCGAAGCAACGCCGTGTCGTCGCTCAGGCGACGATCGTTGAACCCGATCACCACGTCCCCCGTCCGCAGCCCGGCCCGCGCCGCCGGGCCCGCCTCGATCACGTCCACGATCCGCAGCCCCTCCGGCACGGACTGAAAGCGCACGCCGAGATACCCCGCGTCCACGCGCCCGCGCGTCTCCAGCTGCGCCAGCACCGGCTGCACCACGTGCGCCGGGATCGCGAACCCCAGGCCCACGTTCCCCCCGCTCCGGCTGAAAATCGCCGTGTTGATCCCGACCACCCGCCCGTCCAGATCGATCAGCGGCCCGCCCGAGTTCCCCGGATTGATCGCCGCGTCCGTCTGGATGAAGTCCTCAAAATCACGGAACTCGTTGTTCCGGATCCCAAGCCCACGCCCCGTCGCGCTCACGATCCCGGCCGTAAAGCTCGAGCTGAACCCGAACGGCGAGCCCACCGCCAGCACCCACTCCCCCGGCTCCAGACGCTCGCTCACCCCGAACGACGCCGCCTTCAGCCCAGTCGCACGCACGCGCAGCAGCGCCAGATCCCGCAGCGGATCCGAGCCCAGCACCTCCGCCGGGTGCTCGCTCCCATCGTTCAGACGCACCACCAGGCGCGTCGCCCCGTCCACCACGTGGTGATTGGTCACGATCAGCCCGTCCTCGGAGAGGATCACCCCCGAGCCCAGGCCCTGGCGGCTGAACCGCTGCGGGCCCAGGCTCCGCCCGAAGACGTCCCGGCGCTGCACCGTCCGCTCGGCGACGGTCGTGATGTGGACCACGCTCGGCTCGATCGCCCGGGCCGCCTCTTTGAATGCCGCCGAGAGATCCCGGGCGTGCGCCCGCGCCCGCTCCGCGGGGCTCGGCTCCTCCCGCCCCGACGCGACCGAGAGCGGCGCACCCGCCACGAGCAAAGCCGCCAACACCACCGACACACCACGACGACGCATAGAGCACCCTCCGCTTCAGGTCTGATTCCCAGAACCCTACCACCGGGCCCGGAACAGGGTTCGATCCGCCTCGTGGAGCGATCGCGTCCGCGCCGCGCGCCGGGTTCTGCTGGACCCACCCCCGTTCTCGGCCGATGAGCCCGGGAGCGCGGGCCCCTCGGCCCGTCCCGCAAACCAACCACCGCCCAGACCGGGGAGGCAATGGCATGAACAGCAAAGGCTCCAACGAGATCCTCCTCGACGCCGGCACCAACGAGCTCGAGGTCCTCGTCTTCCGACTCTCCCACGGGCTCTTCGGCGTCAACGTCGCCAAGGTCCGCGAGGTCATCCGACGCCAGCCGCCCACCGCCAGCCCCCACATGCACCCCTCCGTCCTCGGCATGATCAACATCCGCGGCTCCGTCCTCCCACTCGTCGACCTCTGCGGGCACCTCGCCCTCGAACGCCTCGACACCGCCGACCAGGACCTCCGCGTCATCGTCACCGAGTTCAACGGCATCCAGGCCGGTTTCGTTGTCGACGGCGTCGAGCAGATCCACCGCATCAACTGGAACCAGGTCAAGCCTGCGCCGGACCTCCAGACCAGCCGCGACGCCAAGCTCAGCACCGTCGCCGCCAGCACCTGCACCGGCGTGCTCGAGCTCCACGACCGCCTGGTGCTCATGGTCGACTTCGAATCCGTCTGCGATTCGATCCTGCAGGAAGACCGCCTGCATTTGACCGAGCCGGTCGACAACCCGCACCAGGTCGACCGCTCGACCTGCCGCGTCGTGGTCGCGGAGGACTCCCCGTTCATGCGCGACCTGCTGGCGAAGACCCTGCGCGAAGCCGGGTACGCCTGCGTCGAGGCCTACCAGAACGGCGCCGAAGCCTGGCACGCGATCGAGGCGAGCGCCCGCGAGGGCAAGGCGATGCACTGCCTGGTGAGCGATATCGAGATGCCGCAGATGGACGGGCTCCACTTGACCAAGCGCGTCCGCGAGCTCTCGGCGACCCGCGACTGCCCGATCATCCTCTTCAGCTCGCTCATCAGCGACGACAACCGCAAGAAGGGCCACCAGGTCGGCGCCACCATCCAGGTCGCCAAGCCCGAGATGCGCCAGCTCATCGACCTCGTGGACCAAGCGATCTGCGGCAAGCTCCAAGCCGCCCAACAACGCCAAGCCGCCTGACACCCACCCCACCAGACGCCGCCTCCCTATCGGCCCTCCCCCGCCCCAGCGGGGGAGGTGTCGGCGCAGCCGACGGAGGGGGTCCGGCGGG
>JBJHBZ010000065.1:0-2161 GCA_050485765.1 Phycisphaerales bacterium
CCATCCTGGTGGGGGAGCGCCTGGCCCTCAACCTCCTCATGCGCCTGTGCGGCGTGGCGAGCCACGTGCGCCGCACCCTGCAGGAGGTCGGCCCCGCCACCTTCCGGGCCGTCGACACCCGCAAGACCACGCCCCTTTGGCGGGATCTGGAGAAGGCGGCCGTGCGTCACGGGGGGGGCCACAACCACCGGTTCGGCCTCTTCGACGGCGTCCTGATCAAGGACAACCACATCGCGGCCTGCGGCGGCATCCCCACGGCCGTGGCGCGGGTGCGGTCCGAGGTCCACCACATGGTGCGGGTGGAGGTGGAGGTCACGAACCTCGACGAGCTCGCCCAGGCCCTCGACGCGGGCGCAGACGGCGTCCTGGCGCGAGGCGAGGCGGGGCGCCGTGGGGAAGATCGGGCGCTCGGCGCGGGCGTCGTGGTCGAGCAGCACCCGCCGGACCGCGCCCGGGCTGCGCCCGAGGCGTTCGGCGAGGCGCTCGGCGACGCGCGTTCGCGCCCAGGCGAGGCGGGCGCGGTAGCGCCGGGCGTCCCGCAGGATGCGCGCGGTCTCGCGCTCGCTCAGCGCGGCGGGGGCGGTCGTGCTCAGGCGGTGGGCGTGCGTGCGCTCGAAGGCGTCGACGGCTTCGGGCTTGAAGACCACGCGCGCGATGGTCGGGCTCGTGCGCACACGCCGGGCGACGAGCCCGAGCTCGCGACGGCGTTCGACGGTCCGTCGGCTCACGCCCCAGCGCGAGGCCAGCTCGTCGAGCCCCGGCCAATCCGGGCACTCGTCGGGCGTGAGCCCGGCGGCTTCGCTGAGGTGCTCGCCCAGCGCGCTCAGGCCCGCGAGCAGGGCGCGCCCGAGCACGACCCCCGGCGCGAGGTCGCCCGTGTCCGGGCGGTAGCCGGTGATGCGGAAGACGATCCACTCGGCGGGGTACCAGCGTTCGGGGTCGAGTTCGGCGG
This sequence comes from Phycisphaerales bacterium, assembly GCA_050485765.1. Taxonomy (GTDB): domain Bacteria; phylum Planctomycetota; class Phycisphaerae; order Phycisphaerales; family UBA1924; genus RECY01. The sequence continues at coordinate 953 of JBJHBZ010000065.1, forward strand.
CGAGCTCGTCGAGGCGCTCGATCTGGCGGCGCAGGACCGCGGGCGTCGCGTGGCGCACCTGGCGGGCGAGCTCGTCGAGCACGCCGACGCGGATGGCGGGGAGGCGGGGCACGGGGGGAGCGTAATCGGTGGCGTGTTCGAGCGATGGGTCGGCGGGGATTGGAAGGAACGGCGTGGAGGAGCGAGAGAGCGACGGGCGGGACGCCCGTCCCACCGAGGGGGGAGAGGGCTGGTCGATTAAGGGTGATCGGCGCGTCGGTCGGCGATGCGGAGGTGGAGGCCCGGGGCGAAGCCGTGCTTGTGGGCGAGGTTGGCGAACCGTCGTGCGGCTTCGATCTCGCGCGGGCCGACGTCGTAGCGGAGGAGCCGCCCGAGGTACTGCTTGGCGAGGTCGGTCGGCCAGCGGTGCTCGGGGGCGCGCGTGCGCACGATCCAGTCGATGCGGGTCTGGTTGTGTCGTCGCTGTCGGTCCAGCAGGAGGGCGGCGGTGCGGATCTCGCGCGCCTCGGCACGCTCGGTGCGGCAGGCCCACATCGCGTAGACGAAGGGGAGCCCGGTCCAGGCGTGCCACGCTTCGCCGAGGTCGAGCTGGTGGGGGTAGCGGACGGCGGGTGGGGAGTCGGTGACGACCTTGTCGCCGATCATGAGCAGGGCTTCGGGCCATTCGACGCCGCGTCCCCCGGTGCGTTCGACGCGTTCGCGGGCGTCGAAGTCGATGAGCTCGGGCGTGATGCCGAAGCGTTCGGCGAGGAGGACGCGGGTGAGTGCGACGGAGGTGTGGCTGTCGGTGTCGGCGTGGACGCGGGTGATGCGCTCGATGGGGGTGGTGCTGTAGAGGCGGACGGTGAGGGTGGGCCCGTCGCACCCGATCATGCCGACGGGCAGGAGGGTGAGCGGCGCGGGGTCGCTGGGAGTCGGTTCGAGGTCGCCGGCGGCGTCGATGAGGCTGCAGAGCCCGATGTCGGCCCGTCCTGTGCGCACCATGTCGGCGATGCCGCTGGGGGCGGCGGGGATCAGTTCGAGCCCGCGGACGTCGCGCAGCCCCTCGATGAGCGGGGCGGTGTTGAGATAACGCACGGCGACGACGCGGGTCATGCGGGGAGCGTAGGGGACGCGCGCGGCCGCCCTCAGGCGCTGCGGCTGGGCGGGAGGAGCGCGATGAAGACCGCGATCGCGCCGCCGACGATCAGGAGCAGGCGCGTCGTGCGG
>JBJHBZ010000066.1:0-2046 GCA_050485765.1 Phycisphaerales bacterium
GACCCGGCGTCGGGGCTGAACACCTCGTGCACGATGATCGGCCTGCCCAAGGACCCGGCCCGCGAGGCGGAGCTGTACCGGCACGAGTTCCTGGACGGCGAACCTTCGAGCTTTCTTTCGCTCATCGGCGATGGGCGTACGACCGCGGTGCTCAGCGAGGTCACCGGTGGCGATCTGGATAGGGCCAGCCGTTACCGGCATCTGCTCGCCGGGTTCGGGGTGAGCGACGAGCTTCGGGCCATCTGTTGGGCTGGGCAGACCGCATGGGCAAGCGCCACGATCTATCGGACGGAGGGCCGCTTCACTGCGGCGGAGGCCGATCGGGTTGCAGCACTCGCCCCGTACGTCGCCTCCGGCGTGCGCTTGACGCTGTTGCGTGCGGCCGTGACCAGTCCCGAGGCAGTGGACGAGCCACCGGGGATCCTCGAAGCCCACGCTGACGGGCAGATCGTCGCCATGACCGACGCGGCCAGCTCGTGGCTCGAGCTGGCAGGTTCAGCAATCGTCACCGCAGCCAACATCGTGGCGGCCGCGATCCGTGGACGTCCGGACTGGCGTGGCGCGAGCTCTCGGCTCAGGTTGCCCGACGGTCGTGTGCTCTCGCTCAACGCCTCGAGTATCAACGCCCGTGATGGCACGGTCGCGGTCATCGTCGACCGGGCACGGCCGGCACAACTCGGTGCGATGCTCGTCGATGCCTACGGGTTGACGCCCCGGCAGCGCGACGTCCTCAGCCTGCTCCTTCTCGGTCGATCCATGGGCCAGATCGCCTCGCACCTGGGGATCTCCGAACACACCGCGAACGACCACCGCAAGGCGATCTACACCACGCTGCGGGTGAGCAGCCGGGCGGAGCTCGCCGCACGGATCCACACCGAGCACTACAACGCCCATACGAGCCAAGGCCTCCCGCCCAGCCCCTACGGCGGTTTCCTCCGCGCCCCGCACGCGGGTTGACACCGGGCGTGGCCAGCCCGAGGCATGAACCGCACCGGAGCCTGTTTCGCAGGCTGCTACCGGCCCGCCGGCATCACAAAGCCGCGCTCACGCATCCATCCGCCAAACAGCGCGTTCGCCCTACTCCCGCGGGAGTCGCAACCGCTGAGCTGTGTCCGCCAACTGTGAGCCTGGACCTACGCGCGGGCGGGAACGGCCTGGGCCTGACCGCCCGCGCTGGGGAACGCGCGGTCGAAGGGGCAACACGAGAAGAGCGATTATAGAAGGGTAATGCACTATCCTTCTACTCATGCGGGTGCGGTAGAGGATTCGAGATGCAGTTCACGCGCGGTCGGTACGTGACGCAGCACCGGTCGGCGCAGCTCGATGCATTCGGCGGTCGGGCGGCCAAGGCGGATCTGTCCTACGAGGCGTTCGTGCCGGCGCCGATCGTGGACATCGAGGTGCGCCTGTCCGGGATCGCGGCCGCGGACGTGGCTGATGCCGAGGCCGCACTGTCGCGGCTCACCCATAACTCGGTCGCGTTCCCGAGCCTGGAGGCGCTGGCCCGACGCCTGTTGCGCTCGGAAGCGATCGCCTCCTCGTGGATCGAGGCACTGCAGGTGTCGCACCGACGTCTGGCCGAGGCGGAGCAGGGGGTGCCGGGCGGCCGCTACGACGAGGCCCGGAGGGTGCTGGGCAACGTACGGGCGCTGGATGCGGCGGCGGACATCGGCGCACGCACCGATCCGATCACCGTCGACGAGTTGTTGTCCATGCACGGTGCGCTGATGTCGACCTCCAACGTCGAGGAGGATCGCGCATGTGCCGGGCAGGTTCGCGATGGACCGGTGTTCATCGGTGGGTCGAACCCGGCCAACGCCGAGTACGTGGGTCCTCCCCATCAGGAGTTGACGGGGCTGCTGGAGGATCTGGTCGCCTTCGTGAACACCAGGCGCGACCTCTCGCCTGTGGTGGTGGCTGCGATCGCGCATGCCCAGTTCGAGTCGATCCACCCGCATCACGACGGCAACGGCCGTGTCGGACGGAGCCTGGTGCATGCGCTGCTCCGTCGGGAGATGGCGAGCTCGGTGTTGCCCCCGCTCTCCA